>LVZN01000015.1 GCA_001695645.1 Erysipelotrichaceae bacterium MTC7
TTTCACAAATAAATTATACCAAAAATAACGCCTATTCTCTTACGAGTTTAGGCGTTATTTTTATGATTTGAAGCTGTACTAAGTGTCACAGCCCCTTTTCTTTTAATTTGAACCTGTCATATGAATATTAGATTGTTCAAAGAAATAACTCGCCTTTATTTCATCACCCTTATTTTCATATTGCTTTGCTAGTAAATATTCAATACTTGCTTTAGCATAATCATCTTGAAGCTCAATTTGTTGCTCCATTTCATCAATATAAGAAAAATCATTTTCCATAAATATCTTGTAGATGCATTGTGCTTCATTCATAATTTTCTCATTTCTATTATTACGAATATAATCCAAAACCTGTTGTGATTTTTCTTTATTCTCGATACTGACATAATAATTAATGGCTTTTAAACAAAGATCTTCTTGTTGATTGGTTGTTAATCGCTTTTGAAACATCTTTGCAAATTGCTCGTCAATACGAACCTCATCATTTCTCATCAAATAAGAACTTAGCATTAAATAGTCTAAATTAAATCTAGGGAAGATAAACAAAACGATTTTGTTGCTAGCTTGTTGATCGAAGTCATCAAATTGATTATTTACGACATAATCAACAAGTTGAATCGATTTTCTTCGTATATAGATCATTTGCACAATTTTCATCAAAATTGTAATTCCAACCAAACCTATAAATAGTATCATTGCGTAATTCATATATCTTCTCCTTACATTTTTATATTTCGGTGTCTTCTAAATAGATGCTTTTCAACACTTCAATCTGTTCATCATCAATATGCAAAACATCTTTAGCATATGCACAGATAGAACCGTAATCATTTTTAATTCGTTTCATTGATGCTTGGATATAAATATCCTTTGTATCAAACAATGAAAACATATAATCTGCAACTTTTATGTCACCTTCAGCCATTTTTAAGAAATTTTCATAGTAACGTTTTGATTTCTCTTCTCTTGCTTTTCTTGTGAGTAGATAATCGTAAACCATGTCATTTTCTGATACTCCAAGAATTCCTTCAAGAAGCATTAAGCCAAATCCCGTTCGATCTTTACCACCCCTACAGTGTTGCAAACTTGGTGCATGACTTTCATTCGCAAGGACACTTAATGCTTTACTAAATGCTTCTTGTGCTCTTGGCTCACTAACAAATGATAACTGTTGGCGAACCATATTCTCATCACCGTTCTCAATCCCATTGGCGATTTGCTTTCTTGCATGATCTACCATATGTTCTCTTGAACCATCTGCACTCTCACCAGACTGCAAAGCTCCTGCCATTTCGGCAATACTTGCATTTGGGTTGCAAACAAAAGTTTCATTTTCTCCAATATTTTTGTTTGGTGATTGTTCAATTTCATCAGGACTTCGGTAATCGATAATTGTTTTAATTTTCAAATTTTTAATATACTCCATACTACTTTCTTGCACTTGAATTAAGTAGTCTGATCGAAAACCAACTCCCCATTTAATTCGTTTCCCATCACTTGTTTTATATCCACCAATATCTCTTAGGTTGTACAAACCATCAACTGGCAGAATACGGTAAGAAAATAACAATGATGCATTTTCGTATTCGAATATGAAATAGGTTCTCTTTTCTTTACTGTATTGAAAATCAAAAATCAGATCTTTTTCATTGCTGGTTAATAGGTATTCTTTATTGGTTGTGTGAACATCATTTTCAAACGTCCAATACAATTTATACATAGTTAGTTCATCATTGGTATGTATATGTAATTGATTTTTTGTATCATCAATGAAAAATACTTCAATTAATTCTATATTCGCCATTATCCATTACCTTTAAGTTCAGCAATGTATTTACGAATATCTTTTGGTGAATCATAAGCTGCTACTTGATAATTCACTTGTACTCCCATAGCAAACAATTTATCAATTGCTGCAAACTCTTCTTCAGTAAAATGTAGATACGGTTCATATTGAATTGTGCGCTCTGCCCTTTTTCGCATTCCGCCAAAATTAACTTCCTTAATTGGAACTCCACTTTCAACCATGCGCAGTACACTATACGTGCTATCGGTTAAAAGAAATGTATCTTTTTTAATGGGGTTCTTACTGAATACATCGATAAACTTATCTACACTAAATAAATGTACCGTATACCCTGGTGCTGCCATTTTTAATACTTGACCTTGTACAGGATTTGCTGCTGCGTTATCACTTACGCAAATTATTTGTGGAGCACCAACAAATCCCAACCATGAACTAGCAACTTGTCCATGAATTAAACGATCATCAATACGAGTCGATACAATTGGCATTTTCATTCACCTCCTTTAGTCCTTTTGTTATGTCTGTTAATGAATTTGCATATGCATTTTCAACGACTGTTTTCGCTTCCGCTAATGTTTGTGGTTTTGTAAGCAATAATTCAAGAAGAATGGGAATACTTAATCCGCTGTAGACTTGAACATTTTCTTTTATAAGAACCATATGACTAGCTATATTTGATGGTGTTCCACCAAATATATCCGTTAAAATTAACGTTCCCTCATATTTTTCTTTACTACTATCCACTTTCGCACTCATTTCTTCAAGACATTCATCAAAGGAACGTCCCTCTGTTACACTAACCACATCAACATTTTCTTGTTTGTGACCAATAATCATCTCTGCAGTATTCCGTGCTTCTTGTGCGAACAAACCATGACTTGATACTATAATATGAATTTCCATTTATACCAACACCCCATTCATAGCTAATATTGTTCCAACAATTAGAATTCCAAAAATCAGGAAAATCATATATTTTCTTGGTAGTTTTAAATTCACTCGATAGAGAATAATAGTAAACACGAATGGTAGTAATTTCGGCAAGATACCATCCAATAATTCTTGAATGTTTACGACGGTTTCATCAATTGTAATAACTGTACCAACATTAATCTTTACATAATTTCCAATCAATGCTCCCATAACAATAACCCCAACCATTGTGGCAATGTTAATAATCTTTTGCATTAATTTTGCTTGCTCACCACTGTTGATGAATTCAACACCTTTTTCATACCCCATTTTTAGACCATAGTATTTTACTGCAATGTTTATTCCATTATAGATTATGAACATAAGAATTGGACCAAGAATGTTTCCATCCATCGCATAAACAGCTCCAATTGAACCTGCAATCGCCTGAATTGTGATTTTGAATACACTATCACCAATACCAGCAAGTGGTCCCATCATTCCAGCTTTTACTGCAACAACTGCTTCTTTTTCATCTTCATTTGTTGATTCTTCAATTGCCGAAGAAATACCAAGAATCATACCTGTCGCAGTGTTTTGTGATAGGAAGTACGTTAAGTGTCTTTGCATCGCTTTCACTCGTGCTTCTTTTGGTGCATCTTTATATAGTCTTTTTAGTACAGGAACCATTGCAGTGTAAAATCCAATTGCTTGCATTCCTACACTTGTTGCTGTAATCCCTAAACCAAAGATTTGTAAGCGCCAATATACTTTATTAATATCTGATTTTGTTAGTTTTGTATAGGAACCTTTTGCGTTCATTTTGTCATCTGACATAGTATTTACTTGTGCGCTCATAGATCATACTCCTCTTCTTCAACTACACCTGCCACAGTTGATACCTTTGGCATTTCATCTTGTTTTGCTTTTATTTCCATAATCATGTCATAGATGATAGCAATAAATAATGAGAATAACGTAACGGATAATACCGATTGTCCCATATATGTCGCTAGCACAAATCCAGAAATGAGAAATGGCCAGAAAATACCCTTCATCATCATTGTCATTAAAATTGATAACCCAACCGCAGGCAATATACCAGAAGCAACACTTAATCCATTTAATACGTTTGTTGGAATTGCATTTAATGCAGAATCAACAATTGATGTTGAGAAATACACTACAAGAAATGTTGGAACTGCACGAATCGCAAATTGTGCTAAAGAAGCAACAATGTTAATTTTCATAATTGAATCAAAATTTCCAGACAATGCTAATCGATCCGCCCAAGGTGCAAATAATTGTTTTACCAAATTGTTGAATATTACCATTAATTGTTGAACCAGTACGGCAACGGTTGTTGCAGCAGCTACACCAGCCGCGATTGAAGCATCACTAGTACCTTCTCCTGTTTGTACAGTAACGACAACACCGACGATGGTTCCTATAATCATATCTGGGGTAACATAACCTGCCATGTTTCCTAACCCCATCCACATAAGTTCTAATGTAGCTGACATTATTAGTGCTGATTGTAAGTCACCTAGAATAAGTCCTGCAATAGGACCAATAAGTAATGGACGTCTAAACATTTGTGGACCTTGATCATCGAACGAACAAAATCCTGCCCATAACGCCAATAGAATTGCTTGTAGTAAGCTCATTATAATTCCTCCTCTTTCTTATGTCTTTACTTTACACTACTTTTTTGATTAAACAACTTCGTTTTATGACCTAAAATATACCTATTAATTACTATGATAAAATTGATTGAATATTGACCAAAAATCTATGGGTAGTTATAATGGTTCTATAGCAAGCATTTCGAAAGGACACTATTATGCTAAACATTACATCAAGACAAATTCTCATATTAGGAAATTTGCTTTCACAAGAATTTACACGTATTGATTCATTAACTAAAAAATTAAAAATCTCTCACAATACATGTATTGGTGAAATAAAAGAAATCAATATCGCATTTCAAGATGCCAATATATTCTTTCATGTTAAAAACCATCATTCACAAGGGTATCGTATTGAATCCACTATACCCTTCGATACACAACAACATGCCTACATTCAGAAACTACTAAATCATTGCATATCGTACAGTTCACTCAGTGTAAACCAAAGATTTATGGGAAATAGGCGAGTCTTGTGGTTGATTCGTTATTTCTTGCAATTGGAAGATAGTGCGAAGGCTATTGATATTGCACAAAAACTTTATATTAGTCTGGCAACATTAAACAAAGATTTACGTATTGTTAGAAACATATTTTCAGCATACAACATCGAAATACAATCAATCCCCTATAAAGGAATGCAAGTCGTGGGACCACCTTGCGCAATCCGTAGTTGTATGATTGATACATGCGATTTATACAATTATGAAGAACGTGATGTATTACCACAAACGTTTCTTGATGATTTTCATATAAGTCATTACCAATTCAATGAAAGCATTGAACATTTAAAACAACACATTCACCAACACAAACTGTATCTAACGAGTTTGGGCTTTTATCGAATTTTACTTTATGTGCTCCTATACAAAAATCAAAACTTCACAACACATTCAGATAACAATTCTAATGAATTACTAATTCCTGTAGATCAAGAAATTTTAGAATTTAGTAAATGTGTTTTAGGTAAACAATGCAGTTCGATTGAACTTAACTATTTCTCCACTTTTGTGTTATGTAATATGGATTATGCGTCAATCAAACAAAGTTATATCCCCTATAAAGATTTCCTAATCCACCAGGTGTTAACAACTATCGAAAATGGGGTTAAAGCTATTAGTGGTTTGGATTTACATTCTTGGGACAATCTTGATGGTTTCCTACATAAATTTATCTATCTACACCTTTTAAAGCGACACTATAAAATTTTAGATTTTTCCTACCCCAAAGAACAAAAGATTCGCTTTAGAAAACAAATCGCATCCTATTCATTAGCAAATTATATTTTTTATTTTCTTTCAACAGAGGAAGAAAGAAAACAAGCACACTCCTATTCCTTCTTTGATTTAATTGCTTCAATCGATGCAATAGCCCATGATGCACAAAATGAATATTTACCTATGCGTTTTGGCATAACCTCAAAAATTGGCTACAACGGATATAAAGTTATTGGAAGTCGCTTATTATCATCACTACCAGTGCATCAAATTCAATCCATTGAAATACTAAATATCCATCAATATCAATTAGATGAATTGGATTCATACAATCTTGATGCTTTGGTAGTTGATGAATCCATTGAAATTGATAGCAACAATATTGATATCCCAATTTTTGTCACCAATGATGCAACGATTCAAACATCGCTAAGTCGCGAAAGTATCTGGAACAAAGTTGTTTCCAAAAAAAGAAAAATTCGGATCTTCGATCCATACCGTGAAGATGCAGTTATCATTAATGTCGAAACCCAAGAAATTCCAATTGAAGAAAGAATCATGAATACCTTCTATGACTATGGGTTAGCAATTGACGATCCTGTAACCTTTAAAGAGATTCTTCACCAACAAATTTATGATGGACTTTATGGCAAACAAGAAGAAATAAAAATCATCAATCTTTTTACTGATCAGGAAATTCAAAAACGCTATTTTGTCTTCAATCTTTTTGAACCAATTCAAATTGGCAACAATCATATTGGTATGATTAACTTTCTATTCTCCGACTCTCGATATGGATTGATCATTATCAAAAATGGAGATTCAGAATTGCGAAGATATTTTAATGTACTATAAATGAAGAGGCTATCCATTGACAGCCTCTTTTTCTATTGAATATTTATGTTGATTTCACTTTTTTCGTTATAGGAATTGTTTTGAACTTCTACCTGTTTCTTGTTTGTGAATAGTACCATAATTGTAGGGTCGATATCCTTCGATAAAAGAAATGGTAAATCAAATTCAACCAGTTTATCTCCTTGTTTCACCTTACTCCCATTATGTACATAGCTAGAAAATCCTTCACCTTTCAAATTTACGGTATCAATACCAATATGAAGGAGAACTTCAACTCCATCTTGTAACGTCATACCTATTGCGTGTTTTGTTGGGAAGATAGCATCAATACTAGCATTGGCTGGTGCATAAAGTATACCCTTTATTGGTGTGATTGCAAAACCTGGCCCCATTGTTCCCGAAGAAAACACTGCATCATTTACAGAAGCAAGATCAATAATCTCACCTTCACAAGGCATGATAAACTTTGCTTTTTTCTTGAAAAAAGCCATTATTTCAACTCCGTCCAATAGCCTTTGTTAGCAACAATATAGTCATCCAACAACGCTTTCGCAACATCTGTATTAACAACTGTACGATTTAATACCAATGCTTTCATCGCTTTCATGTAGTTTCCTTCAAGTGCTGCCTCAGCTGTTAATTTTTCATATGCATGTTGGTTCTCAATCAACCCTTTGTAGAAAGTTGGTACTTCACCAACACTTATTGCTTCAACTCCATGAACCCCAACACGACAAGGAACTTCGACCATCATTTCAGGATCTAAGTTTGAACACGTTCCATTGTTCTTTGTCATAATTAAGAAAATCTCATTTGTATTATTCGCCAGTGCAGTTGCTAAGTCTACAATATATTCTGCATGACAACCTGCATCTTCTTCTGGTTCATATTGCGTGCCTTTGATTTTACCGAGTTTCACAACTTCACGCAAAGTATCGTATACTTCAATTTCATTTCCATCCATTACTTCATTTGCACGAGTATAGTTTGGATTTTGCTTTTCAAACATTTTCTTTGGATATAAGTAATATTGTAAATACGTATTAGGTAGATACTCATCATAGTTATCAATCATCGTACTCATAAATTGGAAAGTTGCTTTCCATGAAGGTTCTTCAAATAGTTTTTCCGTTTTGAAATCCTTTGGTGTGCGCAACATTTCACGTAGTTCTGGCAAATAATCATGACCCGTTTTTACATCATAAATGTTTGTAAACCACCCAAAGTGATTCAATCCGAAGTAACGTGGCTCAAAATCTTTACGTTTTTTTCCTAATATGTTTGCATACATATCCATAATCGCAATTGGCATATCACAGATATTAATAATTTTATAATCATCTGGGAATACTTGTTGCGTAGCTTGTGCAACGATCGCAGCAGGATTTGAATAATTTAGAATCCATGCATCTGGTGCATATTTGCGAATATCCTTAATAATATCAATAACAGCTGGAACACTACGCATTCCGTAAGCAAAGCCTCCTGCTCCACAGGTTTCTTGCCCTAAGCAACCATGCTTAATCGCAATTTTTTCATCAGACTCACGCATTTCCAAACGTCCTGCACGAATTTGCATCAACGCAAAATCGATATCTGTATATGCAATTTTTGGATCAGTTGTATAAACAACTTCAACTCCAGGGTAGTATTCACTAAATAGAATTTCTGCATATTTCCCCACCAATTCTTGACGTTCCTCTTCATTATCATAAAAGATAATTTTCTTTAAAGGGAAACGATCTTTTTGATTGCATAACATTGTTAGCATATCTGGAGTGTAACGACTTCCTCCACCAACGATACAAATCGAATATTTTCTCATTTTCTTACTCCTCCCAGCCCGTAGCTGTTTTAAAAATTTCACATACTTCCTGAACTTTCATTCCAATAATAATTTGTACATTATTACCTTTTACAATAGAACCCGTTGCCTGTGTTTTTTCAACAAGCGATTCGTTTACTTTACTCACATCTTTTACATCAATGCGTAATCTTGTAAAACAATTTTCAATTGTTTCGATATTATCAATACCACCAACAGCTTCAATGAACACTTGAATATCTTGATCCCAATCAGAAGAGGAGTTTGCTTGGGTAGGACCTTCAACCGTAACTAATTCACGTCCTGGTGTTTTTAAATCTAATTTTTTGATCATAACTTGGAAAACAACAAACCATACTCCTACTGCTATAACACCGACGATTAAAAATATATGGATTTTTGTTAGTCCGATATCTAAAGGCAAGTTACAAATAACCATATCAAGTAAACCATAAATCATATAGGTCCTTGAACCTAATACCCATAAAAGCATCTCAAACAATCCAGTTAATAAACCATGTGCTAACCAAAGCAATGGTGAAGCAAACAAAAACATGAAATCAAATGGTTCGGTAATCCCTGCAACCATTGCAACAAATACACTTGGTAGTAACATACTGATTACTTGTTTTCTTCTTTCTGGTTTTGCAGTTTTAATAAATGCAAGGAATGCACCCAATACACCAAAAGCTTTCGCAAAACCAAATGTCGCAAATCTTACAGATTCATGAATAGCCGTAATTGCTCCTGGATTTGCCATTTCAGCATAGAAGATGTTTGCTGCTCCGGAATATACATTTCCGGAAATTTCAACAACTCCACCAAAACCAGTAAAGCAAAATGGCATCCAAATCATATGATGCAATCCTGTCGGAATTAAGAAACGATTTCCAAATGCATAAGCAAATACCCCTAACGGACCTGCATCTTTCATAAATTCAGTTGTTGCGCTAATCCCTTCATTTACAGTTGGCCAAATATACGTAACCCCAACACCTAAGATTAAAACTACTGGTATCATTACAGCAAAAGCAAGTCGAGAACCTCCGTATATTTTAAACATGTCATTAAACTCGACATTTGCGAATTTATTAAAAACGAATGCCGTTATACATCCTAAGATCATCCCTAGAAATACACCCATATCACTAACTTGAAATCCAAGAACCATTGCTTGTCCAGTACCAAACAAACCCATTTCTCCAGGTTCCGCTAACATATTTTGTGATGTTAGCCAAGCATTATTGACTGCTAAGAACATTAAGAATGAAATTGCAGCTACTAAAGCAGCATCCACTTTTTTGTTTTTTGCCATTGTTGTTGTCAATCCGATACAGAAAATCAAGGATAAATTGTTCAACATAGCATCCATCATAGAAGAAATTAACCCACCAAAAGCTGCAACCGGTGCAGGCATAAACTCTAACTTGAGAATCGTTGCTAAAGCAATTACAGTACCCATAATCGCTAAGAACATTACGATTCCTGTCATTGATCTAGAAAACTTATTCATAATTTTTATAAATTTTTCTTTCATTTGAAACTCCCTTTTTTTTAATATTAATTGCTATATACATTGTGTCGACCTCTGTACAAACTCAGTATAAATGAGCAAGAAGCAAGAAACAATAGAAGCAAGTGATGAGTGAAAATTGTTACTACTTTATGATAATTGTTACTAAAAAAGCCACCCAACTTGGATGACTTTATCGACTATTCATTATTTTCTAGATATTTTTTCGAGTATTCCTCAAGTACCATTTCAAAGAATACGATAATCTTCGCAGTGAAAAAATCTGCTTTATAACTGGATTTAGAACTACTAATTGAATCTATTTGAATACTCGTATGTGCTAGTTTTCCTGCAGGTGATTCCAAATCAGAAGTAAATGCAATAACATTAAAACCATTTTCTTTGGCTTCGCGAATTCGCTCAAGTACTTCACCTCTTGCTCCTGATTTGGACATAACAATGTATAGTCCTTTCTTAAATGTTGGGTTTGCAAATGCTTCATAATGATAACAAAATGTCGCATTAAAATTGAACACAAGTAGCTTTTGAATAATATAGTCTCTTGCGGCATCTACATATCCAAGGGAATCAACAAGAACTTTACCATCACTATAGTAGTTCAACAACTCAGCAATCATAGGAATAAACTCTGAATTTGAACCATCTTTTTCTAATGAACTCACAGCAAAAACTTCGGGTGAATACCGACTTTTTTTACTAGCTAACATCATATAATACATTTCACTGTACCCACTATAGCCAAGTTTTTTACTTAACTTGATAATGGTTGCATTTGAGACAAAACACTCTTCAGCAATCTGTGAAACATTGACCTTTTCATTTTTATCAATATGTTTCCAGATCGTATTCATAATTAAATTTTCCGTATCATTTAAATTCGTTTTATTTATGTTCATAAGCACTCCAATCCTTACATATAGAGTACATGATTTTATGAAACAATTCAAAACATTCAGTTTATTACATATTTAACATTTACATCACAGTGTGTTAATTGAATACGATCTCCGAAAAATTTGCATTTGTTTCGAGATATTGACAACTTATCAACTTTGTTCACCATATATTGTGCTTTTTTACCTTTTCCAACTTCTTCGTTTTCCTTGATTATCTTGCTTTTTGCCCACAACAAGACACAAAAAAACGTCTCTACTTTATGTAAAGACGCTAATCTTATATACTTTTTTTAGCCATACACTTTTGTAAAAGTATAAACGGTAGTTGAACGAAACGGTTCATTTGCTTTATAGACAACATCAGGCTGTGCTTGGTTATGAATCGCATCAGGTGCGAAGCTTGTTTCGATACAGATTGCACAGTTTCCTTGGTATGCCTTGTTTCCTTTTCCCAAAACCGGGGGTTCATAGTTAGGTACATACATATGAAAGCCTGGCAAATCGGTTGTCACAACCAATTTGTTTTTTGTTTTTTCATCAACCAAGACAACTTTCTTTGACTCATCTTCATCAAAGATAAAGAAGTTATCAAATCCTTCACAAGTCGCTATTTGTACATCGTCAGTTTGTTTTAGCGCTTGCACTACTTTACGTGATGTTCGAAAATCGTGTGCTCGATTGTCCACACGAAAGATATTTCCTGTCGCTAAATGATCTGCATCATTTTCCATTACCTTTGACACTGGTGTTTGCACTTCTAAATTCTCAATTTCACCATTTCCTGCCCCTTGTAAGGCAAAGTACATATGGTTTGTTAAATTGATAAGCGTGTCTTTATCACTGCATGCATCATAGTGAATTTCTAGGCGATCTTCAATTAAACGGAAGGTTACATCGAGTGAAAGATTGCCAGGAAAGCCTTCTTCCAAATCTAGGCTGACATAGGACATTGTTAAACCATTTTCTATTTCTTTCACACGAAATATTTTTTTATTGAAGCCTTCTTCTCCACCATGCAACGCATGTTTTTGATTGCCACGATTGATGTGATACGTTTTTCCATCTAGCTCAAATTGTCCATTGGCAATCCGGTTTGCACAGCGACCAATGGTTGCACCAAAATAATTAGGATTATCTTGATACATAGAGATATCATCATAACCCAAAACTACATCTGTCCCATCAGGATATATCACCGACACAACCGTAGCTCCTAGATTGGTTAGTTTCACTGTGAGTTTTTTTGTTGTTAGTGTATAAAGATAGACATCGTTAAGTCCAACTACTTTTTCCTTTGTGATATTCATAAGGTTCCTTTCTTGAACATTGATTGCTTTTTACAAGGTTTTGATAAACTTGATAAACGCTTCTTGTCCTACTTCGTCTTGCTTGTAAACACCTGCATTTTCCAAGACATGTAAAAACACGGTTCCGACTTCATTTTCTAATACCGCATCTATTTTGGCTTCATCCATTGCAGGATATGTTTGTAGCAACATATCATACCATTGTTGATGAATGCTTGCTTTAGTCGGCAATGTTTGTTGGTTAGCCAACCAGCACGTTTTGATTATATCTAACTCTTCAACTAGTCGAGCTGGTAAAACTGCTAGACCCATAACTTCAATTAAACCAATGTTTTCTTTTTTAATGTTGTGATACTCCGTGTGCGGATGATAGATTCCATCTGGATGCTTTTCACTTGTACGATTGTTACGTAAAACCAAATCCATTTCGTAAAGTTCTCCCTTTTTACGAACGATTGGTGTAATCGTATTGTGTCTCTCTCCTTGTGTATTTGCATAAATGCCAACACTTTCATCGGAATATGCTATCCATTTAGCCAATACTTCATCTGCAAACGTGATGAGTTCTTGTTTGTCTTTACTGGTTACACGAATCACAGACATTGGCCAATGTAGTCGCCCATAATGCAAATCTGCAAAGTTTTCGCTTGTATAATCATCGATAACTTCTGCTTTTGCCATCGCAAAGGTGTAATGTCCACCTTGGAAATGATCATGACTTAAAATACTTCCACCAACAATTGGTAAATCTGCATTACTACCAATGAAATAATGTGGTAAGAAATCTACAAAATCACACAAGGCTTGAAATGCATTGTGATCAATTGCCATTGGTTTGTGTTCTTGATTGAAAATAATACAATGTTCATTGTAGTACACATATGGCGAATATTGCATAAAGTATCCTTGGTTGTTTAATTGCAGAGGAATAATCCGATGGTTGCTGCGTGCTGGATGACTTAAATTTCCTGCATACCCCTCATTTTCCTTGCAAAGTAAGCATTTTGGATAGCCTGTTGATTTTACATGCTTCGCAGCTGCAATATCTTTAGGATCTTTTTCTGGTTTTGCCAGATTGATCGTAATATCTATATCACCATATGGTGTATTTGTTTTCCACTGCTTGTTTAGTCCCATTCGATCTTTTTGAATGTAATTTGTATCAATGGAAAATTTGTAATATGCTTCACTTGCTTTTTTTGGTTCCTGTTCATAATTTACATAAAACGTTTCAATCACGGTATATGGTCGTGGAACCATTGTGTTCATTAGTTTTGCCCGAAAGATCTCTTTTGTTGCTTGCAAGTCTTCTAACTTACCTGCTTGCAACTGATGCATCTGAATGTCATCGAGAATGTGAACCAATTCTCTTTCTTGTGTAACTTCACACATCTCAAATACTTCAAGACCTAGTAAATCTAAAATTAAATTTGCACTATAAACAACTTCTTCCTCACCAATAAGTTGTTTATTCACCCCATATGCCAACAATTCACTTACTAGGTAATTCATTACTTTTGTCCTTTATGAAAGTTCCATGCACTTTCAATAATTGCTTTTACATCTGTCCATGTTGGATCCCAACCAAGCACTTCTTTTGCTTTTACATTTGATGCAATCAAGCGAGCAGGATCTCCTACACGACGTGCTTCCATTTTCTTGTGGATTGGTGTACCAACAACATCACTAGCAGCATCAATGATTTCCAAGACTGAAAAACCAACACCATTTCCTAAGTTAAAGACATTGCTTTCATTACCTGCTTTTAAATATTCAAGTGCACGAATGTGTGCATCTGCTAAATCAAGCACATGGATGTAATCACGAATACAAGTTCCATCTGGCGTATCATAATCATCACCAAAAACAGAAATATACTCGCGTTTTCCAAGTGGAACTTGTAAAACAAGCGGAATTAAATGCGTTTCTGGATTGTGCATTTCCCCAATCAATCCGTTTGGATGCGCCCCACACGCATTGAAGTAACGTAAAGCAACATATTTCATGCCATAGGCAACATCACACCATTTCATCATTTTTTCCATGGTTAACTTGGTTTCTCCATAGGTATTGGTTGGTGCTGTAACATCTCCTTCTTCAATTGGCATTTTCTTTGCATCACCATAAGTTGCTGCAGTTGATGAAAATACGATATCCTTAACGCCTGCTTCCTGCATCACTTCAAGTAAGACTTGTGTACCATAAACGTTATTGTCATAATATTTCAATGGTTTTTGCATACTTTCACCAACTAGAGAGTTTGCCGCAAAATGAATGACACCATCAATGTTTTCTCTGGCAAAAACATCCGTTAAAAATGCCTTATCGCGTAAATCACCTTTGTAAAATGTAGCTTCTGGGTGAATCAAACATTCAAATCCTGTTTGTAAGTTATCAACAATAACCACTTCATACCCACGCTCAATTAATGTATAAACTGTGTGTGAACCAATGTAACCAGCCCCACCTAATACTAGTGCTTTCATGTTCTGTTCCTTCTTTCTTTACCTTTATGCAAAAACTTTATATCCACCAAATGGACGTACTTTAAGTACATAACAACTTCCTTCATCAAAAACCGCTTCGATTCCTGTTTTGTAGCTATCAAGCATTTCATTTGGCACAAATGCTTGAATGGTTCCAGCAAACCCACCACCGTGGACACGACATACACCTTTTCCTTGTAGTAAGTACTCACTCATTGCAAGTCCCGTGGAAATGTTTTGTTCGTTTACATCTTTGTTAGAGTAGACATTTTGTAAGTATTTATATGAACTATCTCCACTTGCTTTTACCAGTGTTTTAAATTGATCGAAATCATTTGCTTTTAGTGCAGCAACTTCATCAAGAACACGTGCATTCTCCCCAAAGAAATGATATGCTCGTAAGACTGGTCGATCACCTAATGTATTTCTAAGTTCACCAACGTTTTGATAGAACAGTGTTGGCTCAATTTCACGCAAGAAATCTTTACCAAAGTAATTCGCAACTTTACGCATATCTGCAGGCACAGCTGCATATTCATCGGTTAAGTCAGCATGACTTCCCTTTGTATCCACGATGCATAGACTATGATTAGAAGAATCAAAATCAAAGTCTAATTTTTCAACAATAGGATTGCTTGGATCTTTAAAATCAATGGTAATAAAACTACCAACAGAACTTGCCATTTGATCCATCAATCCACAAGGTTTCATAAAGAATTCATTTTCTGCATATTGACCAATTTTAGCTATTTCAACAGCATCGATTGCACCTTCGTTGTATTCGTGTGAAAGAATCGTTCCAAGCAAAGTTTCAAATGCAGCGCTACTTGATAAACCTGCCCCTTCAAGTACATCACTTGTCATATAGGCTTCAAATCCACCGATGTTACCACCGCGATTTTTAATACCTGCAGCAACTCCACGGATAATTGCTTCTGATGTTCCCGCTTCTTTTTCACTTGCAACTAACGTTGCAGCATTGACTGGTTTGATATTAAATCCTTCTGAGTCTACGATAATGACATCATCCTCACGTTTTGCGACAATTGCAATCGTATCTAAGTTGACCCCTGCAGCTAACACACGTCCGTGCTGATGGTCCGTATGGTTTCCTCCAACTTCACTTCTTCCTGGTGCAGAATACACACGTACTTCTTTCTCACCAAAATGGTCTTTGAACGTTTCAAGTGCAAGCACGTAACGTTCTTTTTGTTTTTCAATCATGGATGCATCAACATATAATTTCAATAAATCTGCATCGTGTTTTCCTGTTTGAATTTCTTCAATAAGTGTTTGAATCATTGCCATGTTTTTTCTCCTTTACATATTTGTTGTCGAATCTCGAACAATCAGGCTTGTGTTAAGAACAATACGTTTCCCACGTTGTCCCGTTTCAATATTTTCAAGTACAAGTCCCCCCGCATTGTAACCAAGTAGATGCATGTGTTGATCTACTGTTGTTAACTTGGGATTGCTGTATTTGCTAAGTAAGGTATTATCAAAACCAATTAAGGCAACATCATCAGGTATGGATAATTGCAATTGTTGACATGCATCAATGACACCCATCGCCATCAATTCGTTGCAACAAAAGATAGCATCATACACATGCTCTTGTAAGATTGGTACTAAGATATCTTTTGTTTGTTCAATGATTTGTGCACTGTTTCCTTCACCACTATAAATCATCCGTGCAGTTGCATGTAGATTATGCCTATCACAAAACTGTTTGAACACCTCTTCTTTGATATCGTAAGAGTAACTATCCGCTCCACGCACAAATAAAATATCGTGACGTCCTTGTTGCCAAAAATAAGCAAGTGCTTCACTGATTCCTTTTGCCTCATCACTTAATACAAAGGAAAATTCACTGTGACTAGGATCTCCATTGATAAAAACGATAGGTACATTTCCAACAATCTTTGAAAAATTTTGCTTATCCATATTTTCTGTGACTGGGTCTGCAATAATAATTCCAGCAACGTTTCGAGCAACTAGATTTCGAACACATGCAAGTTCACTCTCTTGATCGTTTTTTGAAAAGGTAATCAACAAAGAATAGCTCTTTTCATTTAATGCTCGTTCAATACCGTTAACAACCTCAGAGAAAAACATGTTGTCAATGCTAGGAACAATCACACCAATGGTCTTTGAAGCACCAAGTTTAATTTCTTGGGCTTGTACATTTGGTACAAAGTTTAACTCTTGAATTGCTGCATTTACTCTTTCCTTTGTTTTCACATTTACTGGATAATTCCCATTCACTACACGTGAGACTGTCGCGACTGACACACCAGCTTTTTTTGCTACATCATGAATTGTTGTTTTGATAAACCTCACCTCCTATTATTGTCATAGTAAACGTTTTCTATAAATACGTCAATACATTCGTAAATTATTTTCAAACGTTCGTAAATAAGTAACAATATAAACAGATAACGTTTACCATGACAATATAAGAAAAGATCGAGCTCAATCGATCTTTTCTATAGAGATTTTATAAAAAGATTGGTTTTTTATTGATTCAAAGATTTTTTCTTCCTATTTCTTATATGCAGCCCAACAAGCAACATTAAAGTACTTAAAGATAACCAATACACCGTATGACTTGTATCACTTGTCGCTACGCTTGCATGTGCAGTGGTATTGTTACTTTTAGAACTTGAAGACTTGACCGTTTGATTTCCAACTTCTGAATTCTTGTTATCAACATTTTTAGAATCTGTAGACTCTTCAGTTTTATTTCCAGTATCCGAATTCTCATTGTCGGCATTTCCAGTTTCCACATTCACTTTTTTTAGTTGTTCAATTGCTTGTAATAATGCTGTACATGCTTCATCAACCACATTTTGACTTGCCATTTCATCTTCTAAAACAGATTTTGCTTGCTCTAGCGCACGTAGATATACATTCCATGTTGAAGCTGTATATGCATCTGCAGCATCAATTGCAATTGCTCCAGCGACGATTGCCTGTAGTTGTGATTTATCAACCACATGCTTTAATTCTTTTGTCACAAGTTTCCAGTCATCTGTAGTTCCCCAACTAAAGGCTTCTGCTTGTACATGTAATCCAACGCTTAGTGTAGTTTCTTCATCTATACTAAATGTAATGGTTGGTTCTTTCCAGTTGCACCACCCGTCCAATTGGATAAGCTGTTTTTGAATCACTTGGTTTCCTATAGCAACATATGCATAAATATCAGAAGTATCTACATTTGCACCACCTTGTATATGTAGTGAGAATTTATGAGTTCCTGCTGGTAACGTGACCTCTTGTGATACATTAAAATCAATTTCTTCCTCACTATAAAAGTGAACACTATACGCTCCGGAAAATGGGTCATCCGTTTTCCGTGAAACGTACGGTTTCGAAATTTCAAATATACTCATATCTTCTTCTTCAAAACCAGGATTTTTAAGAACATTTACTAATTCTGGTTCAGTTTTTTCATTATAACCAGTAAATACATATGTAAAGACACGTAACGAAGGCAATGCATGTCCCGCAAAATCAAACATTGCTTGATTATCTACTTCAGTCCCTCCGTAATTAGACATAGTTGCAATCCCACTTCCCGTTGGACTTTTGTCATAAGTCGTTGCCGCTTTGGTCGCCCATCCAGATCCATATGTTTCCCATAAAGGTTCATTGTCTGCTCGTGTCCCATTACCTTGATTTACTGGAATCCATGTATTTTCCCAATAAAAGACACCAATTCCTTTGCTGTTTTTTACACCATTGTTTACCGTATCAACGACATCTCTGAACATATTTGCCTGCCCATCAACGCTTGCATCATAACCTTTCAGCTGACTTTTATTTTTGATGAGATTTGCTTGATCATCACCGTCTTCCAAAGTGTATGGATATGCTGTCTCTGCAACCATTACTTCTTTATCAAAGTCATCTACTATTTTATTTAATTGGGTAGATAGCTGACTTAGTGTTCCATGCCAAACTGGATAATACGAAGTTGCAACAACGTCAAAATCAACTCCGCCATCATACAATTCTTTTGTATATGTATATGGATTTCCCTTTTCTGGGTTTGTAAAATGCACAGCAACTTTTATGTTTTTACTTACATCGCGAATGGCTTTGCTTCCCGCTTTAAATAGTTTTAGTTTATTCTCTAACTTTGTTTCGCCACAGATACCTTGACCTGTTGTTTCATTCCCTACTTGCACCATTCCAACATCAACGCCTGCATCGTGCAATGCAACTAAACTTTCCTTGGTGTATTCATAGATTTCACTAGCTTTTTGATCTGCTGAAAGTTTCTCCCATGCCTTTGGTGCATTTTGGCGTCCTGGATCAGCCCAAAAATCTGAATAATGGAAATCAACCAATAACTTCATGCCTTTAGCTGTTGCGCGCTTACCAATCGCTATAGCTTTTGCTAAATCAGAGTTTCCTCCACCATAACCATTGCCATGTTCATCGTATGGATCATTCCAAACTTTTACACGAATGTAATTTACTCCGGCATCTGCCATAATGGCAAATACATCTTTTTCTTGACCGTCGAAATCGTAGTATTTCCCACCGCTTTCTTCTACTGCAATAACACTCGATGCATCTGTCCCAAGGATAAAATCATTTTCTAAATTATCAACTTTTTGAATACTTACTTCCTCAGTTATTTCTTCTTTTCTTAAAGATGTCATGTTAGTTACACTCATAAGCGCAATGAAAACACCCATCAATAAAATGGTAACTTTTTTATAAATTCGTTTCATCTTAACCCCTTTTTACACAATATAGTTTTAATTATTTTCTAGTAATTCTGTAAAATCATGAATTACTTTTTTCACATATGGTAGTTTCTTATATATATCAAATTGCTTTGCTGAATCAACTACCACAATATTTTTGCATCCTGCCTCCGCTGCATTTTTAATACCACTAATCGAATCTTCGATAACTAAAATATCTTCAATTGGTGTATGCAATTTATCTGCTGCATTTTTAAACATCGCAATTTTGTTTTTATATGTTCCATCATCATAGACGATATCAGATGGTTGAATCCAATCATCTAAGCAAAATGACTCGACAAAGAAATCTATATTTGGTTTAATTGACGCGCTTGCTATGGTAAATGGAATGTTTTTTTTCTTTAGTTGATCAAAATAGGCAGAACTTCCTTTTACCAAATGAAATGTAGATTCATCTTTCTTACAAAAATCTCTATATATTTTTTCCTTAAGTAAAGAGTACTGATTCATTTGCTCATCTGTAGCTTTTCCATCTAACATATATTGGATTACCTTGTTGTTTGGTACGCCATTGATATGTTCCAATAACTCAGTTTCTTGAAGTTCTGTTCCTCGAAGTCTCTTTGAGATTTCTCCCCAAGCTTTGATGTGTTTATCATTATCAAAAAATAAAGTTCCATTAAAATCAAAAATGACGGCTTTATAATCTAACTTCATTCTAACTCCTTTGTTTCTGAAATACGTTTGTACCAATAAGCTGATGCTTTAGGGTAGCGTTTTTGAGTTTCATAGTCAATATAGAATAAACCATATCGCTTGTTGTATCCATTTGTCCATGAGAACATGTCCATTAGTGACCAGATAAAGTATCCTTTCACATTTACTCCAGCTTCAACTGCTTTTAATAAATAATGTAAATGTCTTCTTACAAAATCAATTCTTGGTGAGTCATCAATTACTCCATTCTCAAAATCATCTTTATATCCCATTCCGTTTTCCGTAATGTAGATTTCCTTGTAGTTTGGATATTGCATTTTGATACGCATCAACATATCAAACATGCTTTCAGGGTGAATTAACCAATCCCAATCAGTTCGATCAATCCCATCCTTCTCCATACGTTCTCCAACACCTTGTAAGCCAAAACGTGAAGTGCCTTTCTCTCCAGTTCCATTATGAAAAATATCATTTTCTCCATCATATGCTTGAATGAAACGACTTTGGTAATAATTCATTCCCATAAAATCGTTAAGTTCTGCAGCTTTTCGCATGATTTTCAAATCTTCTTCTTTAATGGTAATAACGCCTCCTTGCAAACTTGCTAATTTATTTGCAACCTGTAAGGTTTCGCAACTATATTCACCCAAGAATGTTGCATCAAGCAAAAATTGATTTTGTAGCACATCTTCATTTTTCGCAGCATGAATATCTTCAACTTTTAACTCGTTATACGGATACTTATACTCTAAGGACTGTACAACTCCAATCTTTCCATTGTAGCCTTTTTCTTTGTAGAGAATGACTGCTTTTGCATGAGCAAGCATCATGTTGTGCATCGCTTGGAATGCTTTTGTCACATTATATTTTTCCCCATAAGGAAATGTTCCTTCAATGTATTGATTTGTTGCAACCGCCCATATTTCATTGAAAGTAAACCAATATGTGACTTCATCTTTGAACTCCTCAAAACAAAATTCTGCATATTTTACAAAGGCATTGATGGTATGTTCGTTTAAGAAATCCCCATCTTTGTACAATCCAATTGGTGTATCAAAGTGATGTAATGTAACAAATGGGTCTACATCGTTTTTTCGACACTCTTTAAATAGATTATGGTAAAAATCAATGCCTTCTTGATTGATTTCTCCACTACCTTTAGGAAAGATTCTTGCCCACGAGATCGAAATCCGAATCCCATTAATTCCAAACATCTTACATAATTTAAGATCAATAGGATATTGATGATAGAAATCACTTGCAGGATCTGCTTGAAATCTTCCTTTCGTTTCTAGAAATTCATCCCAAGAAATAACTCCTTTTCCATATGCGCGTGTACTACCTTCACATTGATATGCAGCCGTGGCTCCACCAAAAATAAAATCTTCTGCAAATTTCATGTTTACCTCCAAATTTCTCTTTTTTTAATTAGTAGAAAAGTAACAAAGTAATGTTACTTTTCTATTTTTTTACTTTTCTAATACGTCCAAAATAAAGTCCACTGCCCCTTTTGGATCTTTTGTTAGGGCAATGTATTGTACACCTTTTGTTGCTACAACTTTAATACCAAATTCTTTTGCCGCATCTTGCACTTCATCTAAATGCGATTGTACTTGTGGCGATAGCACAACGACATCAAAGTTTTTTAGAATATCATAGTGCGAACCATACGCCCCTGCTTGTGCAGTCATAGGCGTTCCTGTTTGTGCTGCCCCATCTTCAATTGCGTTTGCAAACATTGCACTTGTTCCTGCACCAACACATAAGACTAAAACATTTACGTTATCCGTTAGTTCCTTACGTGTTTTTTTAATTTCTTGATTCTCACTTTTAGAAGAATCTGTAGATTCTAAGTCTTTTGCTGTTTGTGCTTCTTCAATTAATAAACTATCATCATACGCCTTGATGAATGGTAGGTAGATGATAGAATCTACAACAATTAAAACAACAGCTAAAACAATTGCAAGAATACTTACTCCTGTACCTAAAATTAATCCAACTGGTGCTGGAGTTGCCCACGGCAATACATACATAAACGAATCCATTTGAAGTACATCAACAAAGAATTTAAAGATACTAACATTCACCATTGGTGCTAGTAAGAATGGAACGAAAAAGTATGGATTTAATACGATTGGTGTAGCAAATAACAATGGCTCGTTTACTGCAAAACATACTGGTACAAACGATGCTTTACCAACGGCTTTGAGTTGTTTTGATCGAGCAAACAACATGAATAGGAAAGGTACAACAAGTGTAGCTCCAGTACCACCCATAGTTCCTACGAAGTTTCCTAATCCAACAGTCAATACATTAGATGCGTGTTCTCCCGCTTTAAATAACTGTAAATTTGTTTCAACGTTTGCATAAATGATTGCAGCTATTGCAGGTTCTACAATGGATGGTCCGTGAACCCCAACAAACCAGAATAACGCCATAGCTCCCCAAATTATACAAATTCCTAAGTATCCATCTGCAGCACTAAATAACGGTTGTAACAATGTAATTACTGCTTCTGCAAATGTAGTTCCTACTGTGTAAGTTGTAATTACATCAATGATGACACATATAAGTACAGCAAATGAGAATGGAAAGATATCTCTAAACATTTGCGAGATGGTTCCAGGAACTTCTTTAGGCATGCGAATCGTAATATCTTTCTTTACACAGAAACGATATACCCAACATGTAATAAATGCTGCAATGAAACTTGCAATTAATCCTTTGGTTCCCATAAACGCAGTTGAGAAATTTCCATCAACTTGCGCTACACTCAAGAATAAGAATCCACAAATACTTGCCAACATAACAGATACTGGATTGATTTTCTTGTTTTGTGGCATTTTGCGGTTCATTGATTCTGCTAAACAACGTGCGGTTGTTGCTGTAACTAATAAACCAACAACTCCCATCGTATATCCATAAACTTTCCATAACCATGTAGATACTTCATCCGGCCAAGCAAAACCAAAAATTTCTGGAATTGCAGCTGCTAGAATAAATACACTAGAGAATAGAATTGCAGGCATAGCCGTTAAAAATCCATCTCTAATTGCCCCTAAATAAATGTTTTGTGCTAACTTATCAAAAAATGGTTTCGCTTTTTCGATTTGGCGAATAATTCCCCCCATACTTACTTCTCCTCCTTGTGTTTATAAAGTTCAATAAAATCAGTAATGATATCCCGTAATAAAATCGTTGTCATTAAATGGTCTTGTGAATGTATAAATATAAAACCAAGTTCCATGTCTTGACCTGCTGCTTCTTCAGCTAAAATCTTTGTTTGTGCTTGGTGTGCAAGATGAAGATTTTCATCCGCATCGCGCAGACGTTCTTCAACATTGTCAAAATTCCCTTTTCTTATGTCTTTTAACAATTCTAGAAGTGTACTTCTTGCATCACCTGCGTAGGCTACAATCTCAAAACCTACCATAATCAATTCGTTTTTTTCCATCGATTATTTCTCCTAACTTTTAAATACAATAGATCGATAATTCTTTTCAAACAATAGAAGCTCTTTCATATATATGATTCCTGTAAACGTAAGAGCCAACATTTACTTTCTTCATATATATTTCCCCTATCAAGCAAAAGTTTGATTCCTTGTACACCCAAATTGTAAACGCTAACAAAACACGTGTCAACATTTCCAAACACTAATAGTCAAAAAAAATGGAAAGTTTTCATAAAATTGTTCGATTTCGATTTATGTAACTTAATTATTGTTTGTTTTTGTTTGATTATTGTTGACTATTTGCATCTATGCATGTATATTCAAAGTAACAAGCAAGAAATAATAGCGAGGTCATTCATTATGTTAAAAAGAGAACGCTTATTGAAAATTACTAATATTGTAAATGAACAAGGCATTGTAACTGTAACAGATATTATGGAAGAACTACACGTATCGGATATGACAGTCCGCAGAGATTTAGATGAACTTGAAAAAGCTGGGAAGCTCTTACGAATTCATGGAGGTGCACAAAGTCTTACTTTTTCTCTTGATCACGAACTTTCTCATTTAGAGAAAACAACTGTTCAATTTATCGAAAAGCAGCAGATTGTTCGCTATGCAAATTCTATAATCCAAGAAGGTGAGACTATTTTTCTTGGTCCCGGAACAACAATTGAAATGTTGGCTGATAAAGTTAAAGGAAGAAACATTCGTGTGATTACCAATAGTTATCCCGTATTTGAAACCTTGATTAATCACAAGCCGACGGAAGTGATCCTTACCGGTGGTGAATATCGCAGCAATACCGGAGCTTTTGTTGGACCTATCACGAATTCTATACTATTTAAATTTAAATATACGAAAGCATTTATCGGTTGCAATGGTATTTGCAACAATGAGATTACCACCTATTCATTGGAAGAAGGCGAAGCACAAGCAATTGCACTAAACAATTCGCGTAACAAATATCTACTTGCTGATTATAAGAAATTCAATCGAGAAGATTTTTATGTATACTATAAGTTACACGATTTTGATACGCTTATTACCGATAAAAACATAAGTGGAGAAACACTTAAACACTATGAACAATATACAGATATTGTAATAGCGAATAAATAGCAAAAAAAAGTTCAGTTTTGATAACTGAACTTTTATACTTTTATAGATAATACATAAAACTATCATTAAAGTTTAAACCTTCATACTGCTCTTTTAGTTCCACCAATGAGATGGAGCTAAAAAACGTATGTATCTTGTCTTGAAATGGCTCGCATATCGACGATGAAATGACTTTATCAATGTTACGAGCACCACTTTCTTCAACCTCAAACAATGTTTTCTCGGTTGCTTCAAGAATATGATAGACCGATATATCTTTTGCTTTTCTAGCTAGTTTGTATCCACCTTTTGGTCCTTTTATGGACACGACAAGGTCGTTGGCTTTCAGCTGGGAAAAAACCTGTTCCAGATAGATCTTGGAAATGTCTAATTCTTCCGATAAGGAGATTAGTGACTTTAAGGTGTTTGATTCTTCATAGACTGCAAGCAAAATCATTGCCGATAGTCCATACTTTGATTTATTTGAAAACTTCATGCCCTTCTCCTATCTTTATATTTAGGTTTCGCAAACTAGTCAGCAAACAATGCAGTTGATAAGTAACGTTCCGCGTTATCTGCTTGAATCACAACGATTGTCTTTCCTTTGAATGCATCTTCTTGTGATAGCTGTAAGGCTGCACTCATTGCAGCACCTGAACTAATTCCTACAGGAATTCCTTCTTTTTGCATCATCAAGCGTGCCGTTTGTAAAGCATCATCGTCTGTAACTTGAACAATTCGATCCACGACATTAGATGCATAAACATCAGGAATGAAACCTGCACTAATTCCTTGGATTTTATGTGGACCTGGTTTACCACCTGACAATACAGGTGAAGCTGCTGCCTCAACGGCAATCATCTTTAACGTAGGATTTTTTTCTTTTAATTTCTTACCGATTCCAGAAATGGTACCACCAGTACCAACTGCTGATACAACCACATCAACTGTACCATCAGTATCACGCCAGATTTCTTCAGCCGTGTGTTGATAGTGTGCATCTGGATTTGCGTTGTTTTCAAATTGTTGCAACAAGAAATAGTTGTCATGTTCAGCAACTAGTTTATCTGCAGTCTCAATTGATTCACGCATACCACCTGCAGCGCTTGTCAAAATCAACTCTGCTCCGTATCCTTGAATCATTTTACGACGTTCCATACTCATTGTTTCTGGCATAACGATGATGATTTTCATCCCTAAGGATGCTGCCACCATCGATAAACCAATTCCCGTGTTTCCACTTGTTGGTTCAACTAGTACAGAGTCTTTTGTGATAGTTCCACTTTCTAGTGCATCTTTAATCATATTGTAAGCAATGCGGTCCTTTACACTTCCTCCTGGATTTAAATACTCAAGTTTTGCGTAAATATCTGCCTGTCCTTTTTCATTTAAGCGATTCACTTTTACGAGTGGTGTATTTCCGATTAATTCTACGATGTGTTCATGTAATTGTTTCATTTTCATTCTCCTTGCCATTACCGGCTCTTCCTTCACAATTGTATATATAGTTGTTTATTATTTTACTGTCTTTGCTTTCTACAACACATAGGATATCCTCCCTTGTATAATATCGTTCACATACATGTGATATATGTATTATATGATATTATAGCTTATTTCCGCCAAAATGCAACAGCTTTGCTTTCGTAAACATCTTTGAAGTATTTGAAAATAACCAAAATTCGTTCAGACCCCAATAGAGAACTCTAATTTTGTCCTTAGTGCTATTACAGAAGATAAACAAAGAATTCGAAAAGGCATTCTGCTTAAATTCGCTGCTTACTAAGTTTGCATAACCATCAAAGCCTTTCCTTAAATCAGTTGCACCTTTTGCAATATAAACATGTTCAACTTTATTTATATCAATCATTGTAAGGCCTCTATCAAAGTTCTCAATTGGTCAGTATCTACTTCGATAGGCACGCCACGTATTTTCAAGGCAACAGCAGTTGGTTGATCAACAACCACTTGCATTTCTTCAAACGTTTCCTTTTCATCCTTACTAAGCAGTCGACGATATTTGTAGTACTGGCTTGGTTGAATCTTGTGTAATGCAAAATACTCACTATTCCTTAAACCACTTGATTCACATTCGCTGATGATTTCTTGCCATTATATCATTGTCGATTCTTTCAAAATAAGGTACCTCCTGTTTATAGAGATACCTTAACATTTAAAATATACGATGAACATCCGCCGTTTATTTTACGCTTACTGACAAAAAAGTTTATTTTTTTCAAGAATTAATAAAAAAGAAGCTATAACAGAAACGTATACAAACTAATCTGCATTTCACTTCTTTCTCTTGTGTTTTAGGATTTTTTGTGGTCCTACTAATTCTTCCAATAACTTTTCATTTTGTTCCTTAGTTAGAATTTTATCAGATATTTTTCCTAAATTTTTAGATGATGTTTTAACAACCTAAATACTTGCGATTTTCACATGAATCTCATTATGCAACATCAAGTAAATCAAGAATTTCTTCTAACGTGACTTTTCTTCTTGGAAGATGTCCTATATTTTGTCCATTGTTATACACAACAATAGCAGGAGACTTCTTGTTTTCATCGAAATGGTCATATGCAATATCAAATTCTCTTTGAATATACACTTTGTATATTTTGATATCTGAACGTAACTTAGTTATATCACTTATCAATCTTTCTCTTTCATCTGATTCTGCATCCTCATGATAAAAATGTAACAATACCTTTTCTTTACTAGCAATCACTTTCTCATTAAAATTCTTTTAAAAAATAACATTTGGTTCTTTACTATACATAGCTTCTTTTATGGAATCTGTGTATTCTAATATAAGTTTTTCAGCCTCCTCCTCTGCTTCTTCTTCATCAATATTCAATATAATTTCAAAGGCATTTGTAAGTTGCTCAATTTGTAATCCATTATCATCATATATAAATCCTTTACGAGTAAATTGTGCTGCTGGTACAGAGCTATTCCACCATGTAAGAATTTCATTTAAGAAAATATTCCTATTTTCTTGATCTTTCATTATCTCTTTAAAAGAAAATTCTTCATCATCCCATTCAATCCATCCATCACCTTGTAGTATATAGCTAACTAGCATTTTACATGTTTCTTTACTAAAGCCCCATTTCTTCAAAATTGCTACTAATGCTTCATATAT
Organism: Erysipelotrichaceae bacterium MTC7; assembly: GCA_001695645.1. Lineage (GTDB taxonomy): Bacteria > Bacillota_I > Bacilli_A > Erysipelotrichales > Erysipelotrichaceae > Breznakia. The sequence goes on from LVZN01000015.1 coordinate 27,669, forward strand.
TTCTATGCCTGCAGAATCCATCTTACAATGATTCATATATTTTGTGAATACTGGTACATACTGTTCACAATCAAGTGCTAATCTACTCGCGATAATACTACCAGCCATTATTTCACTATCAACCCAAAAAATATTCTGATGTCCATACTCCTCCATTTTAAAAACATCTGTAATCGCATCCACTACTTCCAGTAAATACGGTTTAAGTTCTGGTAACTTTTGTGTTAAATTATACAATTCTTGTTCATCCTCTACATCAACCATAGTCTGCTCTAACACAATTGCATAAAAATTAGCTCGTGTTTTTTCATCTGTTATATCCGGAAATTTCTTAATTTCTTTGACTAATTGTTCTATTTGTAATTTCCTTGTTTCTACCTCTTTTTGCATACCCTATTTCCCCTCTCTTATATCACCAACAATGTTTAATACTTCATACACAAATTATAAAGCATTGTTAAAACTAGTGAATACTACTAACTCTATACAATTATGGTCACAATAATTATATAAATGTCAAACAAAAAAAGTGATTCCAATCTTTTGCACAATTGGTAATAAATTTAGACATCGTTACAAAAAGCAAAAGGCTAGTTATTGAATAACCAGCCTTTTGCTTTCGACACTCGTTCATCAGTCATATTTTTCAATTGTTTGGGGAACTCATCGAATGTTATATATATTAATCTTCATATTGAAGAGCATCGACACCTTGTTCACCGGTTCTAATTTTGATTGCATCCAATACTTCGTATACGAAAATTTTTCCATCCCCGATGTTTCCTGTGTAAAGTACACGTTTTGCTGTATCTACAACAACATCAACTGGCACTTTGGCAACGACAACTTCACACTTAATTTTAGGCAACAATTGCGTATCCACTTTAGCACCACGATAATATTCGGTTTGCCCTTTTTGGGTTCCACAACCCAAGACATCGGTTACCGTCAATCCCATAACGCCAATCGCACTCATTGCATCTTTTAAACGCTCGAAGCGTTCTGGCTGACAAATAACAACAACTTTATATAGTCCACCGCTCACTTCACTCATGCTTGTTGTGTTAATTGGTGTAGGTGTGTATGATTTATCATCTTCTTCATTCTCACTTTCGCCATCAAAAGTAAATCCTGCATAAGAAGAAACAAGTCCGTGTTCTTCCAAGTCAAGACCAACGATTTCTTCATGACGTGAAACTCGCAAACCAATCGTTTTCTTAATCACTAAGAAGACAATTGTCATCGTACATACAACCCATGCAATAACACTTATTACACCAATACATTGTGTCATGAAGTAGTCTAGTCCACCGCCGTAGAATAGTCCACCTTCAACTGCAAATAATCCAACCATGATGGTTCCAAAAGCCCCACATCCGCCGTGTACTGCAATTGCACCAACTGGATCATCAATTTTTGCTTTATAATCCATAAACCAAACAACGAAAATCATCACGAATCCAGCAAGACTACCAATGATAGCTGCTCCAAATGGATCCACGACATCACATCCAGCAGTAATGGCAACAAGCCCTGCTAGCGAACCATTCAAGGTCATCGATACATCCGGTTTTTTGTATTTTACCCAAGTAAAGACCATGACGACAATAGTTGCACAAGCAGCTGCTAAGTTTGTATTCACGAAGATATTTCCAGCACTAAGCATCGCTTCAGGACTACTTAATGATAAGGTTGAAGTTCCGTTAAATCCAAACCAACAGAACCAAAGAATGAAAACCCCTAATGCACCTAACGTTAATGAGTGACCTGGAATGGCTTTAACACTTCCATCTTTACCATATTTTCCAATACGTGGTCCAAGAATTTTTGCTCCTACCAAGGCAGCAACACCACCAACCATATGTACAGCAGTTGATCCAGCGAAATCATGGAAGCCCATTTCAGCTAACCATCCGCCTCCCCAAATCCAGTGACCTGAAATTGGGTATACAACCATACTAATCATAATTGAATACAAACAGTAACTTGAGAATTTTGTTCTTTCTGCCATCGCTCCAGAAACAATCGTTGCAGCTGTTGCACAGAAGACTGTTTGGAATATGACAAAGACATACGTTGGTACATTGCTGTCATAATTTCCTTGAATAAAAAAATCTAGTTTTCCAATAAATCCACCGATATCTTCTCCTTGCATTAAACCAAATCCAATAAACCAAAAAACAATTGTTCCTAACGCGAAGTCCATCAAGTTTTTCATAATGATGTTTCCCGCATTCTTAGCTCTTGTAAAACCTGTTTCTACCATAGCGAATCCAGCTTGCATAAAAAATACAAGTGTCGCTCCCAATAGCACCCATAAGGTATCAAGACCAGAAAATGAACCCATACACATTACCTCCCTCTACTAAACAAAAAAAGCGCATACTGAAGACCAGTACACACCTTTGTGTTGGTTCAAACACAAGCAAAAACACAAAAGAGGCTTCATAAGTAATAAACTTACAAAGCCTCTTTGCTTGTATTTGAGTACATTCTACGCTTAGCCACGATGTTTGTCAACAAAAATTTTATCAGCACAACAAATTTTATACTTTTTGTGCTCAATTTGTGGGTTATATCCACTGATTGTTGTTACGTTTGTAGCGAGACATAATGTAAAGGTAGACGACAACCAGAAATGCTCCTGCCGAAATCCAAGCTGCAGGTGAGGCCAAACAAATCACTACATAACTGCTCATACCAGCACCTATGAAGCTTACAAGTAACCGTGCAACTAGTTCTACAATACCTGCACACATGGGCAGAAAGGCAAATCCCATACCTTGAATCCCACTGCGATAGGTAAAAATACAATGCAAAGGAATAAACATCAAACCAACACACCATAAGTAGGTCTCAACATAAGGTAAGATTTCACCAATCCGATCACTTACAAATAAATAGGTAATGTATTTTCCAAAGAATACAAGTAGGATTCCCACAACGATAGAGTAGCTGATTCCATAGATATTGGCAGCCCTAAAACCCTCTTTGATGCGATCCAGACGATTTGCCCCCATGTTTTGCGCACAAAAAGTCGCCATGGTTGTTCCAATGGAAACTAACATTTGTGTTGCAACTTGTTCAATTTTCACCGCAGCAGCAAAGCCAGCTGCCGGAATACTACCAAGTGCATTGATCGCACTTTGTACTGTAATTGTTCCAATTGCGGTAATCGAAAACTGTAATGCCATAGGTAAGCCAATCTTCAACTCTTTAGCAATTAAGGTGCGGTCCAAAGCCCAATGTGATTTTTTTGTATGAAACTCGGGGACACGTTTAAAAATATAAAGTAAGCAAAGCAAACCTGAAATACCTTGCGAAATAATCGTCGCTAATGCTGCACCATCGGCGCGCATGTGAAAGACAATAATAAACAATAAATCCAAACCGATATTCAAAATAGCAGCTAATACTAAAAAATATAAGGGACGTTTACTATCGCCAATGGCCCGCAGGACCCCAGCCAACAAATTGTATAAAACTTGAAAAACGATTCCAATGCAAATAAAAAACATATAACCATAAGCATCCGGATACATATCTTTCGGCGTGTTCATCAAGTGTAAAATATCATGTAAAAACCACAAACTAGCAAACGTTGCCACAACGGATATCACAATCGATATCACGCAAGCCATCGCAAATGCTTTTTTGACACCTTCCGCATTGTTTGAACCATAATAGTTTGCGACAACAACACCAAAGCCACTAGTTAATCCGGTCAAAAAACCAAGGATTAAAAAGACAATGTTCCCACAAGAGCCGACAGCAGCAAGTGCCTCATGACCAACAAACTGACCGACGATCAGCGTATCTGCTAAGTTATAAAATTGTTGAAATAAACCGCCAAGAAAAATTGGTATTGTGAAATAGAAAATCACTTTCATCGGTTTCATTTCAAGCATATCGTTTCGTTTTTTATTCATATTATCACCTTAAAATCTTTCCCCATTATACTTGTCTAACTCACGAGATACAATAGAAGAAGTAAAAACATTTACGGAAAACATAGAATAAATTTACGAACCGCTAAAACTAGTGCCTTTTACTTGTTCGTTTGTGACAAATACAATCCAACCAGTGTCAAACACGCACCAAATAATAAGCTTGGAGTCAGTGGTTCTGCTAGAATCCAAGCGGCAGATAGCAACGTGACCACAGGAACCAGATAAATGTAGACACTACTTCTTATGACGCCAAGCATGGACACAGCATGATTCCAAGCAACAAAACATAACGCAGAGGCACCCACACTAAGAAAAGCTAAATTTGAAAGCACAAGCGGACTTTGAAAATCTTGCATTTGCACATCGAAGTCCATAAACCAAAGAAATGGGAACATAAATACCAACCCATACATGAAAATGTGTCGTGTCATTTGAATGGGATGAAGTGAAAGCTGACCAAGTTTTCTAATACAAATGGAATATACAGCCCAAGCGAGTGCTGCAAGCATTGCTAGCAGATCACCAACGGGATGTAGCGATACCTTCGCTCCTGGTAAACTGATGAAACCAATGCCAATCATCGCCGCGACAAACCCAATATAATAATTCAGGTTGGGGCGTTTCTCTTTAAGAAAGAAAACAGCCAAAATGCTTGTAAAAAACGGAGCTACTGTAATGATAATACCTACATTGGAAGCACTGGTATAAGTAAGGGCAATGTTTTCTAACAAATAATATAAGGTAATTCCACTAAAGCCTGCACCCATAAAAAGCCACTGGTCTTTGCGATCCACTTTGATTGGTTTTGGATACAGCAAATACAACAGGACAAAGGCGATAACAAAACGAATAAACAAGATTTCAACAGGTGAAAAATAAGCAAGTAGCACCTTGGTCGATACGTAAGTCGTTCCCCAAATCACAATGCTTAATAAAGCCAGCCCATGTCCCAGTATTTCGTTTTGTTTATGCATCACACTTCCTCCGTTACATTCACTTCATCATACTACAAATGGATGAATATCACATCATGCAAGTTTCGTTTTTTCTAGTTTTCCAAGTTGATGGTGCAAGTAAACCGACATGATAAGGGCTACGAAAAACGAAAGTACATCTGCTGCTGGTTGGGCAAACACGATGCCATCGACACCAAGTACACCTGGCAAAACCAAAATCAATGGAATAAAACAAAGACCCTGGCGACAAGCACCTAGAATAAACCCTAGTAAACCTTTTCCTAGCGCTAAATACAAGGAAGAATATACAGTGTAATAGCCAAATAGCATGAAGGATAAACCATTCAATTGCAGGGCATGGACGCCCACTTGAATCAGTTTGGCATCACCATTTGCAAACTGCATGATGATAGTATTTGCAAACACACTTGTCAACAACCCAAACAAGATACAAAATCCAGTTGCATAGATACAAGACAACTTAATGGATGATTGCAAACGGTCCCAGTTTTTTGCACCAAAACTATATCCAGCAATGGGTTGAAATCCCTTCAAAAACCCAAAAACAACCAAACTCCCCATGGAAATGATTCGTGTTGTTGCACCAAGGGCTGCAATAATGGAGTCCCCATAGATTTTTGCTTTCACATTCACGAGACCAATTGCTAAACTGGTAAATAACTGAAATGCAAGCGTTGGTATCCCAATCTTCATAATTTCTGCATACATAGCTTTGGATGGTACAACATCCTTAAGTCGATAACTAAATACACTACTTTTTTTATAAATGTAGAACAGATATACACAAGTCGATCCCATTTGTGCAATCGCTGTAGCAATAGCTGCTCCTGCAACACCAAAGTTCAAGCTATAAATGCAAATCGGGTCAAGAACGACATTCATGACTGCTCCAAGTAACAATGCAAACATCGCAATACGTGGTGAACCTTCACTGGTTACAATATTGTTCATCGTGACATTAAAAATATTAAAAAAACATGAAGCAACGTAGATGGTTGCATAGGTTTTTGCATAAGGTAAAATACTTTTCGTTGCCCCTAATCCATAAAGGATGTCTTCCATAAACAACAGCACACAAGCAATCATGATGACTCCCACAACTAAACTGCTGTACAAGGCTGTACATGCAACCTGATTGCCCTTTTTTTGATCTTGTCCCCCCAGTAAGCGTGAAATGTATGAACTCGCTCCATTACCAAAAAGTAAACCGATTCCAACAATGGCTTGACCAAATGGAAAGACAACAGCAATTGCGCCCATTTGACTGGTCCCCAGTCCGCCCACAAAATAAGCATCCACTAGGTTGTAGATAGCATTAACCATCATACCTACCATCATGGAAATCCCCATGGCAAGTAATGTTTTAGATACGGGCATTTTCCCTAACCTTTGACTTCTATCTCTTTTCATTTTCTATATTTCCTCCTCCTTGACTATACTCACAATTTATATTACTATAAATTATAGTATAATCGCATCACGCACTACTATAATTTATAGTAGTTATCAAAAGGAGAAAGACATGGCAACCATCGATTTAATTGTGCTTGGTATGATTAAGCAAGAAGCAATGAGTGCATACGACATCCAAAAGTTAGTAGAATATCGAAATATTTCAAAATGGGTAAAAATTAGCACACCATCCATTTATAAAAAAGTGCTTCAATTGGAAAAAAAGGGATTGATTCAAGGAGCGACACACAAGGAAGGAAAGGTGGAAAAGGTAATTTACCATATAACGGAAGCGGGCGAAATAACATTTCTTAACTTAATGGAGGAAACCGCAAAACAACCGGTTCATTTCTTTCTTGATTTTAATGCAGTCATTGTAAATTTGATGAACATAACACCTCCACTACGTTTGATGTATTTGAATCACATCAAAACGCAGTTATTAGACCTGCAATCCGAAATTGATCAAAACTTACGAACTAAAGAGATGGATAAGCAAATCCCACTTGTCGGAGTTGAGGTATTGAAACAACAAAAACAACTAACCACAACCATTATGGAATGGTTAGTTACACTACAAGAAGAAGTGCAACGATACGAAAAGGAGAGTTTATGAACTGGGAACCTTGGACAGGGTGTTATCCACACAGCGAAGGATGTAACAACTGTTATTTCTATGGACCAAATGCGAAACGCTATGGGCAAAATGAAATCATAAAAACTGACAAATTTGATTGGCCGATCCGGAAAAAGAAAAACGGTGAATACAATATTAAGGGAGATAAAATACTTGCGACTTGCTTTGCGACTGATTTCTTTTTGCCAGAAGCAGATCTGATGCGAAAAGAAGTCTGGGCAATGATTAAAGAAAGACAAGATATCGATTTCTTAATTTTAACCAAACGCATCGAGCGTTTTTACGAGTCTTTACCTGAAGACTGGGGTGATGGATACGATAATGTAAATATTGGTTGCACTGTTGAAAACCAAAAAGCAGCGGATGAACGATTGCCCTTGTTTTTATCGTATCCAATCAAACGTCGGTTTGTTGCCTGCGCACCACTTTTGGAAGCCATTGATCTAAGCAAATATATACACGGCATTGATCATGTTTCCGTTGGTGGTGAAACCAGTAAAGATGCACGAGTATGTGACTATCAGTGGGTCTTAGACATACGCAAACAGTGTCAGGATGCTGGCAAGACATTTTGGTTTAAAAACACGGGTTCGATCTTTAAAAAAGATGGTCAAATTGAAAAGGTGAATCCATTCAAGCAGACAACCTATGCCAAGGAACTGGATATCAATATATCCGACGGAAAACCATTATTCTAAAAAAACCGGTGATGTTTACCATCTCCGGTTTTTTTACATAAGCTTGTTTATCGCGTCATTTTTCCACCACAACAGGCAGTTTGTTTCTACAACAAATTATTCGACGAGTCACTTATAATTTTTTATTTATTTGAAAGTGTATCGGCTTTTTTAAACTTTGCCTTTAGTCCGCGTTTGAGCACGGCAAAGAAACCAAGGGAGCGAACCATTTGTTTCGAATCAACATATTGATTGATGGCACGAAGAATCTTCTTCGGTTCTTTCGAGGAAAAACTAAATGTCCCATTCGCTTTTGTTTGGATTGCATAACGAGGAATCCATTTCCCTTTAAACATAACCGATGCTATCACGAGTTCGATTTCATCCCACGGAATTTGGATGTAGTGTTTTTTATCTCGATTATCAAAGTATTCAAAACCTTTATCTCCCAGCATCAATTTTCCATAACTTGCAACTCCCATATATGAAGTAGCATCGATGACAAGATCCGCTCTTGTGTTGATTGATTGAATCATATGTATATGCCCCTTTCTGTTATTTTTATAACAATCCGATGACGTGTCCACCAATACCAACAAGGAATAATCCAATGATAATCACGATTGGCGATACTTTCTTTTTCAATAATTTCATACATAACAACGTCAACAATAAGGCAGCTAGCCCTGGAATTAACGTATTCAAGTTGTCTTGTAACGTTGTTACTTTTTCTGGTGATAAAGATAGACCAGAAGCAAACTGTGTCAATGCTTCACGAATACCTTCAGCTCCTGCAGGTAGTTTATCCCATTCGATATACGCACCTTCACTTAGTTTTACGGTCGATACCGTTGGTGTAAAACTAATCGATACCCAACGTTGGACCAAAGAGCCAAGCACAAACATACCTAAAATCGAAGCCCCTTGTGTTACCTTTTGTAACAATCCACCTGACAAGTCTTGCGTGATTTTAGTTCCTGCTGTATAACCGAATTCTTGTGTGTACCATATAAAACCTAAACGGATAACATTCCACGCAATAAAGAAAATTAATGGTCCAAGAATGTTTCCAGATAATGCTAATGATGCTCCCAATGCTCCAAGCATTGGACGAAGTGTAAACCAGAAGACTGGGTCTCCCACTCCAGCAAGTGGTCCCATCATTCCAACTTTAACCCCTTGGATTGCAGCATCATCAATCGGTGCACCATTGGCACGGTCTTCTTCAAGTGCAAGTGTTACTCCAAGGATTGGTGCTGCTACGTATGGATGGGTATTGAAGAATTCCAAGTGACGTTTTAAAGCATCAACTTGCTCTTCTTTTGTTGTATACAATCGTTTGATTGCAGGGATCATTGCATAACACCATCCACCATTTTGCATACGTTCATAGTTCCAAGAACCTTGAATCCATGTGGAACGCCATGCGACAGATACTCTATCTTTTTTACTTAAATTAATTCTTTCAGCCACGTTATAGTCCCTCCTTTTTAGTAATCATTTAATATGTCATCTAGTGGATCACCGATGTTTCCACCACCATTCGAAGACCCACCTTTACTTGATAAGTCTAAGTATACAAATGCAAGTGCAACAGCAATTGCACCTAATGCCATAAGCGTTAATTGATTTACAGCTGCTAAACAAAATCCAATTGCAAAGAATGGCCAAACTTCACGTGTTGCCATCATGTTGATAACCATTGCATAACCAACCGCGACAACCATTCCTCCACCAATTGCCATTCCATCAGTTAACCATGCTGGCATCGAGTTTAAGAAATTTGCGACAGTTTCAGCAGGAATAAATAATAATGCTGCTGCTGGAATAGCAATACGTAAACCTTGCATTCCAATTGCTAGAATTTGCCACATTTCAATTTTCTTGAAATCACCTTTTTCGGCCGCTGCGTCCATACGGTGTACGATTGGAACCGCAATTGTACGTGCAATCATCGTTAAGAATAATCCAGCAACTGCCAAAGGAATGGCAACGGTAATCGCTGTACTCACTCCATCAACGCCTTGTCCTCCTAAAACTAAGATAATCGCTGAAGCAACTGATGCAAGCGCCGCATCTGGAGCAATCGCAGCTCCAATGTTTGCCCATCCTAAAGCAATCATTTGTAATGAACCACCAAGTATGATTCCTGCTTCTAGTTGCCCTGAAACCAAACCTATTAACGTACATGCAACTAGCGGTTGGTGAAATTGAAATGCGTCAAGCACTCCACCCATACCAGCTAGAAATGCAACTATAACTACTAATATAACTGTAATAATCGACATGTGTATTCTCCCTTCATCTTATACTTCAGTAAAAGATTTTTTTGCTTTATTGATTATTTCATCCATGTTTTCTTTGGAATCCGCTGGTACTTTACGCACATCAAACTGAATTCCATCTTTTTTCAAGGCATCAAATGTTTGAATATCATCTTCACTCAAAGAAATGACTTTGTTTACTGCCACTTTCCCAAGTGAGTGTGCCATGGACCCAACATTTACAACATGTAGATCGACACCACCTTCAACTGCACGAAGTACATCTTGTGGGTTTTCAAACAGTAACATCGCTTTGGTATTTCCAAAGCGTGGATTTTTTGCGACTTGAATCATTTTATCTACAGGCACAACATTTGCTTTTACTCCTGGAGGAGCCGCTTGTTCAATCAATGTTTTTCTAAGTTCGTCTTTTGCCACTGCATCCGAAACAACGATAATGCGTGTTGGTTGCACTTCTTTTGTCCATGCTGTTGCAACTTGCCCGTGTAATAAACGAGAATCAATGCGTGCTAATACATATTTGATTTTTCCATCACCAACAACCGTTCCTTCTGCAAGTGTTGCTTTTTTTGCATGTGCTGTTGCTTCTTTTTCTTCAAGTGACTTTGGTGCGATTTGCACGCCTTCTTTTGCCGTCTTAGAAATATGCTTTGCAATCTCGACAGCTTTGTCCATTGACATTCTTGAAGCAAACGTTTCAATTAACATCGGCAAGTTCAAGCCTGTTACAATACACCATGTTGCATGATCTTGAATTAATGCATTTGCCTGATTAAACGGCGTACCTCCCCATAGATCAACAAGAATTAACACCTCTTCTTGATTTTCAAAGGTTTGCACTGCTGCTTCCATTTTTTTCCTGATATCCTCAGGTCCTTCACTTGGCGTTAGAGACACGGCTTTGATATTCTCTTGTTTTCCAAATATCATTTCACCAGAGTTTAATGCACCTTGCGCTAAATCACCATGTGACGCTAGGATTATTCCTACCATTATATATTCCTTCCTTTCTCATGTAGTTTATAAGAAATACATAGATCCATACTTACGTAATAAACTGTAACTGAATTTCTAATTTCTTTGCATGCATCCCACCAAAATTCAGCCATATCAATACTTCGTCATGGATCCCTTGTATTTTTTATCCATTCTAAACAACAAAAAAAGCGTAACGATGCACATAAAAATGTCTTTTGACATTTTATCTACAAAGTTACGCTTGTAAAAAACTACGTTTACAATAACACACTTGTGTAATATTTTTTTGTTGGTTTAATGTTAGCATTTAGCTAATACTAAGTCAATACGAAATATAATAATTACTTTTTTATGATGTTTTTATAAAAGTTTTAGACTTCATGACTCACCCGAACCTTTTCAATATGAAGTGCTAAGTAACCACGTTCTTCTTCTGAGATTTCAGTTCGTAATAGCGATGAAATATACGTACAAATTTCATCGGATAGCGCAAAAGCTTCAGGAAAACTTTGCGCAGAGAAATCATTGATACTTACCATTACGTTTTCATTTCGTTCCAAACGTACAAGTAAAAACTTAATATGGTTCAATAGACGCATATAAGAAATAGAATCAACATCAATTGCAATGTCATAAGCTTGTTCGACCGTCGATAAAGTTTTATGCACAATTTGCGTTAACTGCATGGATTGGATTGGTTTTTCGTTTGTGAGACCACAGTGAATGTGCAGCGAAATGTAACCAATTTCATCGTCACTAATAGTAAAACCAATCTTATCTTTGATAATCTGTCGCGCTTTGCTAGCAACTGCATACTCGTCTTTAAACAACAATTTGATATCATCAGTTAACGGATTGTTGATACTCGTATCATTTTTAATTCGTTCAATTGAAAACGCAATGTGGTCAGCTAAAGGTAGTAAAATATTCGAATCAAAACTGTTGAACACTTTTTCTGCTTCCGTGATGATTTCATTTGTAATTTCTAAGAACACAGGATCCGTATCATTGATAATTTCATGGATCGAACCATTTGTATTCTCTAAATAATAACACTTAACTTTTTTATCAACATTTGCAAGTTTTTGCTCAGGACTTAATCCAAAGCCAATTCCCTTCCCCAACAAAATCACTTCTTCATTTTGTTGGGTTCTCGCCAATACAGCACTGTGATTCAATGCTTTCACTACGGTATAGATTCCTTCGTGGTGCATGATTGTCTCCCCTTTCGTATAACACTTTATATCGCTGCAACTTTTTCTAAATAATCTTCTAAATTGGATTTAATAATTAATACTTGCGGACCATAGGTAATTTGAATCCCTTTGCCTCGTTTAAAAATACCTGATGATCCAGTTTCTTTGATTTTCTTTTCATCAATCATCGTAACATCAACTAGCGTTGCTCTCAGTCGTGATGTACAACAATCGATATCCAAAATATTGGACGCTCCACCAAGCGCTTGTGCAATATCGAACGATAAATCATCAACACCCAAAACACGTTCACGTTCCGTTTGTTCTTTGACTTCTTGTTCACTGGTACTTGCTTGCTTAACATAAACAGTAGCTTCACTACCTTCACGTCCTGGTGTTTTTAAATCAAACTTTTTAATGAGTAATGTAAACGTAAAGTAGTATAAACAAAAATATAATATACCAACAAGCGGAATCAAAATCCAATTGGTTTTCTCATTTCCTTGTAAGATACCAAACAAAAACAAGTCGATTGCTCCTGCAGAGAAAGTTAAACCTACTGTGATATGTAACAGTTGTGCAATTAAATAGGAGCATCCTGCATAAAAAACATGTACAACAAATAGCATCGGTGCCGCAAATAAGAAAGTAAATTCAATAGGTTCTGTAATTCCCGTTAACACGGATGTTAAAGCTGCTGAAAAAAGCAATCCACCAACTAATTTTCGTTTCTTTGGACTCGCGCAACGATACATTGCTAAAGCTGCACCAGGTAAACCAAAGATCATATATAAAAACTCTCCAGAGAAAAACCGTAAAGCATTTTCATCAAACTGTAATGTGCTTGGTGAAGCAAACTGTGCAAAGAAAATATTTTGCGCACCTTGGATTAACTGTCCATCAATCATCATACTACCACCAAGTCCCGTATGCCAAAACGGTAAATAGAAAACATGATGTAACCCAAAAGGAATTAGTGCACGTTTGATCCAACCAAAAAGCAATGTTCCAAAATATCCACTTTTTTGAATGATATCACCAAGTGGATAAATGGCATTTTGAATCGTTGGCCAAATATAATAAAGCATAAAGCCAACACCCAAAAACGCAACAGAGCATACGATTGGCACAAAATGAGTACCACTAAAGAACGATAAAGCTGCCGGTAATTTTATTTTATAAAACCGATTGTGTAATGTGGCAACACCTAGTCCAACTAACATTCCACCAAAGACTCCTAGTTCCAATGACATAATTCCACAAACCGATGCAATGGTTCCTGCTTTCACCGTGTCCACAACAGCATCATTCACAATGTATCCATGTAGTTCTAGCATTGTCGATATGGTTTGATGCATAATGAAAAAAGCAATGGCTGCTGATAATGCGGCTACTGCTTTTTCTCTTTTTGCCATACCAATTGCCACTCCTATTGCAAAAATGATAGATAAATTATTAAAAACAACCTTTCCTGATTTTTGAAGTACAATAAAAAGCACATTCAAAAATGTACCATTCCCTAAGATGTTTTCTAAATGGTACGCTTCAATCATTGCTGTATTTGTCAGTGCTTCCCCGACTCCTAAAAACAAACCTGCAATGGGTAATATTGCGATTGGCAACATAAAGCTCCGACCCATTCTTTGCAGACTGCTAAAAAGATTATCAAACATATGATATCCCCCTAAGCTTTACAACTATTCCATGATATACATTCACACGTGATATTATCTTGTATTATAGATTATATGTAATTCAAAAGTCAATAAACTTGGTATTCCATATTTATATATTGGTTATTTCATTTCACATTCATGAAAAGGCAACCACATGTGATTGCCTTTTTTCTTAGGCGCTCTAAAATATCGTGTGGCTGTGGCTAAGCTATAAAATTAAGTGTGTCTATTTTCGAACCCCTTTAAAATTAA
>LVZN01000016.1 GCA_001695645.1 Erysipelotrichaceae bacterium MTC7
TTGTAAGCTAGCATTGGGCGGTTATGCACAAGAGTAAGCTCTTTACCTTCATCAGCCATTTGTTGGTAGATGTCAGTGAAAGAAAGTTGCACTGGCTCAATTTCTTTAGCCTTGATGATAGGTGGAAGTTCTTCCACCATGAAGTCGGCATAAGGAATCATGCGTTCTTGTTTTGACTTTTGCTTGCTCAATGTTTTCTTTAGAGCAGGAAGTATTGGTTTTAGTAGTTCGTTCAATTCGTTTACACTAGACGATGCTTTCTCTAAAGATCTTTGAAAAGAATAAGAGGATAAGAAATCTTTTAGTTCTTTTGGTTGTTCATTTAGTAGAGTAAAAGCATCTAAGTAACCGGATAAAATGAATAAAGTTGAATTTAGATTGTTTAAGTTTTCGACAGTATGTGTTATAGTTTGCATTGGTGGAATATCCTTTCGTTTGTCGCAAACTATACGATACAGGTATTTCACCTTTTTTGATACAAAAAAGTGTGGAAAGTGAATAAAATGTTACAGTCAAACAGGCTGAACAGATAAAAAGTGAAAGTAGTGCAAAAATGACCTATTTTTGACACTACCGGTTAAACTTATAGGGGAGAAATGATGAAAAAACGAGATACATTAATAATTTTGATAACCGTAGGAATGTCCATTCTTTCATTTATTACATTTTTTATCAACGGATATATGATAAATATCGCGTTAATATGGAATCTAATACTTGCTTCCATACCAGTGCTTATTTCTGGACATGTTAGGAAAACACATTCTAAAATTAACGTTATATTGATAATCATTTGGATTGTTTTTATACCGAATACGTTTTATATGGTAACTGATTTCATTCACTTATCACCAAATGTGATAAGTCAGACTAGTTATATGCAAGTAAGTGATACAAACAATATTACATTCTGGTTAAACTTATTTAATATGTATGCGTGTGTACAACTTGGTGTTATCTATGGTTGCATAAGCCTCCTTGATTTTCGAAAGATTGTCGGTAAGAAAATATATCTCTATGCACTACCGGTTTTGTCTATAATTATTAGTTTTGGGATCTACATGGGTAGATTCTTGCGGCTCAACTCCTGGGAATTTTTAAATGTACCTAAAATATTTTCTTCTCTGGTGGATAGCTTTGATATGTTTTCATTGCAGTTTATCATATTATTTTCGATTTTCATGTTCATCGTGAATGGAGTAGCACTAATCATCTATCAGTACGTAGAAAGTTATAACAAACTAGCATAAGAGATAAAATCGAAACAGTTGGGCAGCTGGTCCAGATAACTTTCACGGTATAGAATGTACGGTATCAAAAATAGACTAGAAGCAACAAAATGGAAAAATTGAATCAGCAATTGTAAAAGAATATATAACGTTTTCTCGTTAATTTACAATTGCTGATTTTTATATTTTGTAAAGGGTTACATTGCATTACTAGTTTCCAGAAAGTATAATGGCAATATAGAAGTTGGGGGTATTGATATGTACACTGTTGTCATTGCGGATGATGAATACGAATTACGAAAAGCCTTAATTCATACCATCGATTGGAATGGTTTGGGGTTTGAAGTTGTAGGGGAAGCGGAGAATGGTGCAGTTGCACTTGAACTTGTTGAATTGTTGCAACCAGACTTATTAATTACAGATATTCAAATGCCTTTTATTTCGGGGATTGAGCTAGCTCGACAAGCAAGAAACATTCGACCGTACATGAACATCGTGTTTATTAGTGGATACGATGATTTTTCATATGCACAACAAGCGATTCAATACAACATTATCAGTTATCTATTAAAGCCACTTTCATCAAGTGAACTGGAAGCAGAATTGGTAAATATACGACATAAAATAGATGATCGATTTGCGCAACTAAGTGGATCTTTACAAGAAGATCAAAATGAGAAAATTCAAAGTTTAAAAGTTAATGAGTTTTTAATGTCACAATTGCTTGATCAGAATGTTGCATTTGAAAAACGTGATGATGAAGAAGCGATAAAAAAAGATGCGTTGGCCTTGAATATCATCGATACAATGAGTGTCGATAATTATTATCAAACGTTGGTGTTAACGTTTATGGATGATGCAGGACATAATCAAACAGAAGAAAAACATGTAAAGTTCGCCAATACCATTGTAAAAAAATACTTGTTGCATGGTGCCTTTTACTCGCGTAAGAAAATCATTGTGGTTGTTAGTGGAACAAAAAAAGAATTGGAACGATGCTTACCAATAATTGCCACAGAATGTGTGCAAAGCGCCAAGCGTATTTTAAAGTACGATTGTATGATGGGTGTGAGCCACACCTATAACAATTGGTTGCAACTACCTGTATCTTATGATGAAGCCCTTGCCGCAATTCGTTTTACAAAACTGGATGAGCCGGTGCAATATGCATCAGATATCTCAAAAAGTACAAAACATGACTTTGATGTGATTGGTCAGTTTGTTGATCAACTTGAACATTTAATCAAAACGGAAACACATGAAAAAATCGATGCGTTTTTGAACGAAGTATTTAAACAACCGGAGTTTCAATATAGCAACACGTTGGATATGTTTATGATTCATGTATTTGCCAATGTCAGTGAAGCGGTAACTGCGATTGCTTCAAAAGAGGAAATAACGAAGTTTTTAAACCATGTATATGGGTGGAATATCGAAAGTGCGAGTGGGCATTTGGAGACCACAAAAGAGAAGATTAGAAAAATTGCACATGAAGCATTGGATATCATTGCCGGCCAAAGAAAAGAAACAAGTGAACTGTTGTGTCAAAACGCACTGGATTTAATTCGTAATCAATATGCAGATGAAGATATGTCCATTGCTAAAGCAAGTCAATTGTTGCACGTGAGTTCGAGCTATCTAAGTGCCATTATTAAAAAGAATACCAACAGTACCTTTGGTACGTTATTAACAGAAAAACGAATGGAAAGTGCAAAAGAACTGTTGCTTTCTACCTCAGCTAAAATCATGGAAATTGCCAACAAGTGTGGATACAGTGATACACATTACTTTAGTTATTGTGTGAAACGTTATTTTGGTGACTCACCAAATAAAATTCGTGAAAAACAAAGGGAAGAACAACATGAAAAGGCTTAGGTTTAAATGGTCGGGCATTAGTTTGCAAATGGTTATCACTGCTGTGATGATTGGACTTTCTTTTGCGATTATTGTGTCTTTATCAACGTTCTTTATAAACGCACACATTGAGAATATTGAAGAGGGTGCTTTACGTAACTCGCAGCAAGTTGTGATGCAAACAGCAACCTCCATTGATCAAATCAAAGCGCAAATGGAATCACGTGTAAAAAAGGTGCGCAGTGAAATTGAACATATGCAAAACCAAGAGGAGATTCAGCACTATCTCAATATCTTCAATGATTTGGAAGATGATGTTGAAGGTGTCTTCATTTATGATGATAGTGGTGATGTTTTGCTGCATGGCGACAATGGGAAAAACTTGAAGACAAATATGGTTGAAAATCTGTCCTTTGATGATGTTCTATTCGTGAATAGTCAAAACGGAATTGCCATCATGCGGCCCCATGTAGAAAGTATCTTTGAAAACTATTATCCATGGGTGGTAACCCTAGGTATTCGTTTGGATAGTGATGCTATAGCAAATTCACGGTATTTGGTGATTGACTATAAGTTCTCAGGGATTTCTAGTTATGTTGATAATATCGGGGTTGGACAACGCGGTTATTGTTTTGTCGTTGATGATAATAATAATATAGTATATCACCCGAAACAGAGAATGATTAACAGTGGTGTAGTAAAAGAAAATACGTCAACAATTAGTAAGCTTGAAGGAAATGAAGGTATTGTGGATGGTACGATTTATGTAAAAGAAGCTGTTGATAATGGACAGTGGAATATTGTTGGTGTAAGTTATGTAAATGAACTAATTGCAGAGCAAGTAAAAGATTTTCAACTTTATGTATCGATTGTTGCCTTTGTTTCAATTTTAATTTCCATCATCTTAAGTATGATTGTTGCAACTAAGGTTTCTGGTCCAATCAAACGTTTGGTTCACGCGATGAAAGACTTTGAAAGCAACGTCGATTCATATAGTTATGAACCACAAGGTGGAGTTGTGGAAATTAAAAGTTTATCAACATCATTCTCTAAAATGGTAATTATCATTCGAAACTTAATCAAGCAAGCAAAAGAAGAAGAAGTAACTTTAAGAAAAACGGAAATGAAGGCATTGGAGTCACAAATCAATCCACACTTTTTATACAACACCTTGGATTCCATTCAATGGATGTGTGAACAAGGGAAAATGGATGAGGCTGTGGATATGGTTGGTGCTTTAGCTAAACTCTTTAGAATTAGTATCAATAAAGGAAAACAACTGATTCCCATTCGTGAAGAAATTGATCATGCCATGCATTATTTGATAATTCAAAAATATCGATATCGTGATCAGTTTACGTATGATTTTGATATTGATGAGCAAGCACTTGATTACTACACAAACAAAATTACGATTCAACCGATTTTAGAAAATGCAATTTATCACGGGATTGATCGCATGATTGATGAAGGGCATATACAAGTAAACGTACGTTTGGAAGAGGAAACGATTGTCATCGAAGTGATTGATAATGGACTGGGGATGAGTCAGGAACAAATTGTTTCGATTCTTAGTAAAGATCAACATGGAAAAAATGGAATCGGTTTAAAAAATGTAAACGATCGAATTAAAATCTATTTTGGTGATTCGTATGGTGTATATGTAGAAAGTGAATTGGATGAAGGAACGAAGGTAACCATTCGTTTCCCTGCCTTTAAAGGAGAGGAGGATGACTTGTTTGAAAAGTAAGAAATTATGGCTTGTTATGGCTTGCTTTTCATTAGCGATAACATTGATGGCTTGTTCAGCTAGTGTCAGTCATGAACAGGTGTATATTGCAGTCATTCCCAAACAAGGGAAATCGAGTTTTTTCCGTGAAGTAGCCAGTGGTGTAAACACAGCAGCAACAGAATACGGTGTTCGTACGACGTTTGAAGGAGCACAAAATGAAGAAGATTATGAGACGCAAAATAGTCTAATTAAACGGGCGATTCATGCAAATGCGGATGCGATTGTGATTTCTGCTATCGATGAAAACAAATCCAACGAATTGTTGGAAGAAGCAGTGAGTAAAGGAATTGTTGTAATTACCATTGATAGTGGCGTTACTTATGATGGAATCAGTCAACATATCGGGACAGATAACAAAGAAAGTGGTCGCATTGCAGCAAAAGAACTTTGTTCCATGGAACCTGGACAATTAAACATTGGTATCGTGAATTTTGAAAAGCATACAAAAAATGCAATTGAACGTGAAGCTGGTTTCATGGAGCAAATGGAAAAAGAATCATCGGTTCGTATTATGGATTCCGTAAGTACGGTATCCAATGCTTCAGAAGCAGCAGATGCAACCAAAGAACTGCTCGAACAAAATCCAACCATCAATGCGATTGTTGCTTTTAATGAGTACACATCACTTGGTGTTGGTTACATGATTCGTGAAATGAATCGACAAGACGACATTCATGTTGTGGCTTTTGACAACAATGCAGAAAGCATCGGCATGATTGAAAACAATGAAATTGATCGTTTGATTGTGCAAAACCCCTTTGCGATGGGATACCTAGCCATTGAATCTGCACTAAAAGAAATAGAAAAAAGAGATACGCTTACGCCAGAGCAGTTTACCGAAGTACTGGTTGTCAGTCGTAGCAATCTTTACGAATATGAAAATCAAAAGTTTGTTTTTCCTTTTGAAGACTAAAACACATTGAGAGATGTGTTTTTTTCTATGGCACAACATGCAATGAAAATAGAATTTTACACATCTAGAAGATAATTTTCTATTTTATTGATATCTGATGTTACCTATAATAGAGACAGTTAAAGCAAGCGCTTACATAAAGTGCTAGCGTTAATGATAGCCTGTACGTCTACTTTCAAAGTAGGTTGCATGCTATCAAGCATTTGATAAGTGTAGTGTCTTATCAAATTTATCAAGATGACAGTTCACATTCTCTTGTTTTGCATCAACAAGCTAAAAGTTCATCGAGAACATGTTCATGTTGCAATGGTAAATTCACATAACACTACCAATTACACAGAGGAGGAAATAAGTGTATGATTAAGAGATTAGCGAAAATGCTATTCGTCGCATTAATGGCAGTTAGTTTAGTTGCCTGTGGTGGCGGTGATAGCGGATCAGGTGGCGATGGAGAAGCTAGCGTTCACGTGTTCTATTATGATTATGGTGATACGTACATTTCAACAGTACGTACTGCATTAGACAAAGAATTAGATGGAATGGATGTTAGTTACACTGACTACGATGCAGCTGGTAAACAACAAACACAAACGGAACAAGTCCAAACTGCATTATCAAGTGGGGCAACGATGCTTGTTGTAAATATCGTTGAAACTGGTTCAGATGACGCAGCGATGACAATTATCAATGCCGCAAAAGAAAAAGATGTTCCAGTTGTATTCTTCAACCGTGAAGTATCTAACGAAGTAGTTAACTCATACGAGAAATGTTCATTTGTAGGTACTGATGCTAAAGAAGCAGGTATCATGCAAGGGGAAATGATTGGTGATGAATTGGTTGCAAACTTCGATACATATGACTTAAACAAAGATGGAAAAATTTCTTACGCAATGTTTAAAGGTCAAGAAGGAAACAACGAAGCAATCTACCGTACACAATACGCTGTAGAAGATGCTGACAAAAAATTAGAAGCAGCTGGAAAAGCAAAATTAGAATACTACGATTCAGCAAACTCTGACAAATACCAAGTTGACCAAGATGGAACATGGTCTGCAAAAGCAGCGCAAGACTACCTTGCAACTGCATTAGGTAAATACAACGACGGTAACAACAACATGATTGAACTTGTTATCTGTAACAACGACGGTATGGCTGAAGGTGCAATTTCTGCATTACAAACAGCAGGTTACAACAAAAAAGGTGGAGACAAAACAATTCCTGTATACGGAGTTGATGCTACTAAAGCAGCAGTTGATTTAATTGGACAAGGCGTAATGGCAGGAACAATTAAACAAGATGCTGAAGGTATGGCAAAAGTAATCGCATTAGCAGTTAAAAATGACGTAGCTGGTGATGACACATTCAAAGGAATCGATGATTCAGGTGTAGAAGGTGTTAAAGTTGACGACGGTGTTGCTAAAGCACGTATCCCTTACCAAATTTACACAGGTGAGTAAGACGAAAGCAATTTAAACATACATTGTGAGGACGTCATTGACGTCCTCAAATTGTAGATAGGAGAACTAACATGAATGATGTAATTTTAGAAATGAAAAATATCAATAAAGAGTTTCCTGGGGTGAAGGCTCTTGACAATGTCTCATTTTCAGTAAAAAAAGGAAGCGTTCATGCACTTATGGGGGAAAACGGAGCCGGAAAATCAACGTTAATGAAATGTTTGTTTGGGATTTATTCAAAAGATTCTGGAGAGATTATTCTGGATGGACAAACCGTTGAATTTAAGGATTCAAAACACGCGCTTGAAGCGGGAGTTGCCATGGTGCACCAAGAACTAAACCAAGCGTTGAAGCAAAATGTTATGGATAATATTTGGCTTGGACGTTACCCAAAAATTGGTGGCATTTTCACATCAGAGAAAAAGATGTTGCATGATACCAAAGAGATTTTTGAACAA
Source organism: Erysipelotrichaceae bacterium MTC7 (assembly GCA_001695645.1). Classification (GTDB taxonomy): domain Bacteria; phylum Bacillota_I; class Bacilli_A; order Erysipelotrichales; family Erysipelotrichaceae; genus Breznakia. Next base: position 7,704 of record LVZN01000016.1, read on the forward strand.
ATGGGTGTTGATGTTGATCCCAAGCGCATTATGAGTACGATGTCAGTATCACAACGACAAATGGTGGAAATTGCCAAGGCTGTTTCTTACAATTCGAAAATAATTGTGTTTGATGAACCTACATCTTCCTTAACTGATAAAGAAGTAGAACATTTATTCAAGATTATCAATATGTTACGAGACCAAGGGGTTGGAATCGTGTACATTTCACACAAGATGGACGAAATTTTGAGAATCTCAGATGAAGTAACCATCATGCGTGATGGACAATACATTGCCACAAAGGATGCAAAGGATTTAACCATGAACGAGATTATTCGTTTGATGGTTGGTCGTGAACTGACAAATTTATATCCTGAAAAGACAAATACACCTGGTGAGATGGTACTTGATGTAAAAAATCTAACGGGTATGTATTCACATATCGAAGATGTCTCATTCCAAGTGCACCGCGGTGAAATTCTTGGAATCGCTGGACTTGATGGTTCAGGAAGAACGGAAGTGTTGGAAACTGTATTTGGGATAGCAACAAAAAAATCTGGGGAGATTATACTTGATGGAAAAGTAATCAAGAACAATAGTTCACTTGAATCCATTAAAAATGGATTTGCCCTTGCAACGGAAGAAAGAAGAGCAACGGGAATCTTTGGAATTCTTTCCGTATTGGAAAATACTGTTATTTCCAATCTAAAAAAATACAAGAAAATGGGTTTACTAAACGACCATGAAATGCGTAAAGATACCGAGTGGTCCATTGATTCCATGCGAATCAAAACACCAAGTGCGGACACGCAAATTCGTTCACTTTCTGGAGGTAACCAACAAAAAGTAATTCTTGGACGTTGGTTATTGACCGATCCAGAAGTGCTCCTGTTGGATGAACCAACAAGGGGAATTGATGTTGGAGCCAAGTATGAAATTTATCAATTGATTATTGATTTAGCTGCAAAAGGTAAATCGGTAGTTATGGTAAGTTCAGAAATGCCGGAACTACTTGGTGTATGTGACCGGATTATGGTGATGTCAAATGGTCGTGTGGCTGGTTCTTTACCAGTCAAACAAGCTAGTCAAGAAAAAATCATGGAACTAGCTGCGAAGTATTTATAGGAGGAAGTATATGTTTTTCAAAAATATAAAATCTCGATTCAATGAAATCAAAGAGATGGATACAAAAGATCGAAATCGTTTTATTAAGGAAACGTTAATTAACAACTCGCTTTTGATCTTTATGCTAATTGCAATTATTTATATTCAAATTCAAAGACCACAATTCTTAAGTCGTGAGTCAATTATCAATATTGTTTCATTATCGGCATCGGCGATGCCTTTAGCCTTAGGGGTTGCTGGAGCAATCATCCTAACTGGAACCGATTTATCCGCAGGACGCATTGTAGGATTAACCGCATGTATTTCTGCTTCATTGTTGCAAGCAGTGGATTATTCAAACAAAATGTTTCCAGACTTGCCAGCAATTCCAATTATCATTGTCTTCTTATTGGTTATTGCACTAGGAGCACTGATTGGATTTGTGAATGGTTTCTGTGTGTCTAAATTCTCATTGCACCCATTCATTGTGACACTAGCTACACAATTAATGGTGTATGGAGTCATTCTTATGTACCTTATGAATGGTGACAACAACGGCCAGTCCATATCCGGGTTATCAAGTGGATTTACCGAGCTGACCAAAGGTAGTTTATTCAAAATTGGTGGAACACCGGTACCCAATTATGTATTGATGGCCATTGTTTTAACTGGTGTGATGTGGGTTGTTTGGAATAAAACAGCGTTTGGAAAGAACATGTTCGCTGTTGGGTCAAACCCAGAAGCTGCAAACGTTTCTGGAGTCAATGTTGCCTTAACGATTACACTAGTATTTACCTTAGCTGGAGCTTTGTATGCATTTTCAGGATTTATTGAAGCCGCACGTATTGGATCAAACTCTGCCAATACAGGATTGAACTATGAACTAGATGCGATTGCTGCTTGTGTTATTGGTGGTGTATCATTCGTTGGAGGGATTGGGAAAATCCGCGGAGTGGTACTTGGAGTTGTCCTCTTAAAACTGATTTTCGTTGGGTTGAACTTCTTAAGTGTAAGTGTAAATATGATTTACATTATCAAAGGGTTAATTATCTTAGTTGCTTGTGCAATTGATATGCGTAAATATCTCGTACGAAAATAGGAGGAACTATGGAAAAAACAATCATTGAAACAACAGTAGAAATTAGTGAAGATAAACCACAGGTTACAAAAATTCAAGGGTTATATGATCGTGTGAACATTCCTGTCAAAGTGCTTGATCGTGTGATCTTTGGTGGCATTGGTCTAATCATTATGTTGATTCTTATTTCCTTATAGAAAGTTGAGCTATATATGGAAAAAGTAATTTATCAAAAACAACCAGAGATAGACTACGACAGTCTGGTTATGGTATTTCATCAAGGTGGAAAACGTTACTTCTCACATTCATTTATTTATCATGGACGTGATGGAAAGTACTTACAATTCTTTTATAAAGATCCACTTCCTGAAGGTGATTTTCTGAAAGGATGGAATTATTTGGATGATCATTCCTTTCGTATCGTGATGGTTCCTGAACCTTCGCAAGCTGTGGCAATTGATGACTTTATTGCCGCACATAATCCAATCAGTCAAATCAATGCAATCGAAATTATTGAAATTGGTGGCTTTGATGAAATTGATGCGCTGTTGAAAGATCCAAGTATTGCCAGTCAAGAAATCATTTTCTTCGGTCGCAAATAAGTTAATAATAAAGATGGTGACATCTTATTATACTGGTGACATGGACAAGTGTTGCCAACAATCTTTACTTGTTTAGCGTTCAAGTTTCCTCTATCTTCATGGATAATCTCGACGGAATGCTAAACGAATACACACACACTTACATCTCTCTGTAAGTAAAGTTAGGATGCACTTGATGCATCCTAACTTTTTTATCGTGATTTGATTCTTTTGAAAAGACTAGACGAAGGTTTGCTTTACGCGTATACTTTGAATGCAAACCAAAGAAAGAAATGATAATGAATAAATTTACAAACTATGGCTTTGATCAAGAAATCTTAACAGCAATTGATAAACTTGGATATGTACAGCCTACCAAGGTACAAGAAGAACTGTTTCCTGTAATTCTTAGCCAACAAGACGCCATTGTGAAATCGCAAACAGGTAGTGGGAAAACCGCTGCTTTTGCCTTGCCAATTTTACAACAGTTGGATTGGAACATCCGTACACCACAAGTTTTGGTGCTTACACCAACACGAGAACTTGCTTTACAAATCAAAGATGACATGTTTCATTTGGGTAGATATAAGCGTATGAACGTACAAGCAGTATTTGGAAAGATGTCATTTGAAGGACAACGCAAACAACTAGCACAACGTACACATGTTGTAGTAGGAACACCAGGAAGAGTATTGGATCACTTAATCCAACATACGCTTGATGTCAGTGAAGTTGCCTATTTGGTGATTGATGAAGCTGATGAAATGTTCACGATGGGATTTGAAGAAGAAATGCAAAAAATTCTAGAACGTTTACCAAAACAAAGACAAACGATTTTATTGTCGGCAACTTTGGATGAACGTATTGAAACCTTGTGTCAACAGCAAATGCATCAGCCTGCTTTTATTGATGTTATTTCAAAGCGTAATGTCTTTGATGTGATTGAACAACAAGCATACGAAGCTGTGGGTGATAAGGATCAATTGTTGGAAGATGTCTTAATGAAGGAAAATCCTGATAGTGCCATTATCTTTTGCAATACGCAAGAGATGGTCAACCATGTGGCTAATGAAGTGATTGGTTATCCAGAAGCAACAAGGAAACTACATGGTGGGATGGATCAAAAAGATCGAATTCAAGTAATCACAGATTTTAAACTGGGGTACTTTCGCTATTTGGTGGCAACAGATGTTGCTGCTCGTGGTCTTGATATTGAAAAAGTAGAACTTGTCATAAACTATGACGTTCCAAGTGATGTACAAACCTATGTTCATCGTATTGGACGAACAGGTCGTAAAGATCAACAAGGAAAAGCAATTACCTTAGTTACACCAAACGAAATGGGAATGCTGCACAAACTTGAAAGTGAGTTAGCAATTACCCTATCGATGCAACCAACCATTACGGAAGGCATGCGTAAAACATATGAACAAGCATTTGTAAGTAAACGTAGCCAAAACCGTACATTGGTTAAAGAAAAAAGTTTAGCATTTAAAGAGGATATTATGAAGTTGCATATCAACGCAGGTAAGAAAACCAAGATGCGTCCGGGTGATGTGGTTGGTGCGATTACATCCATTGAAGGGATACTTGCAACAGATATTGGTGTTATTTCCATTGTAGATGTTTCGACGTTTGTTGAAATCTTAAATGGAAAAGGACAGCTTGTCTTTGATGCGCTTCAAGATTTACCCATCAAAGGCCGCATCCGCCGTATCAACAAAGCTAATGTTTCGCAATATGAAATTGATTACTACAACCAAGAAAACAAATAATAGTAAAGCATCGATTATATGTGTAGTCGATGCTTTTCTTATGCTGATACAATTCGTGTTTCTCATTTGTCTTTTCAAGAATAACTATTATAATTAATATGTAATAATGAATATTCGTGGACTGGTGTACATATAAAATTCTGTGTATTAAATTCAGTCAGTGTGTAGGTCAAATATTGACAAGGGGAAGCTATGAAATTAAAAAACATTCTAAGTTTATGGATCGTTGGTGTCATGTGTATAGGGCTTGTTGGATGTAAAAGTGAAGAGAAAGAAACCACCAAGGAAGCCAGTGTACATGTATTCTATTATGATTATAACGATGTGTATGTATCAACTGTGCGTGAACATCTAGAAACGGATTTCCATAAGAAGCAGGTTGCTTTTACAGCTTATGATGCTACAGGAGAACAACAAGTTCAACTACAACAAGTAGATCGAGCAATTGAAGATGGCGCTAGTGTGCTTGTTGTGAATATTGTGGAAACCGGAAGTGACGATGCGGCATTAGCTATTATCGAAAAAGCGAAAGCAAAACAATTACCAGTTATTTTCTTCAATCGTGAAGTCTCAGATGCTGTTGTTGCTGCATATGAAAACTGCGCATTTATTGGTACAGATGCAGCAGAAGCAGGAATCATGCAAGGACAAATGATCGGGGATCACTTATTAGAAAACTTTGAGCAATTTGATTTGAATCATGATGGGCAAATTTCATATACTTTGTTTAAAGGTCAAGAGGGAAATGAAGAGGCCATCTACCGGACAAAATATGCAGTAGAGGAAGCCGATAAAAAGTTACATGCAGCAAATAAAAAACCATTGCTGTATTACGATTCATTAAACAGCAATAAATATCAAGTAGACCAAGATGGAACATGGTCAAAAGCAGCTGCAAAGTCGTATTTACAAGAAGCATTGCTTTCTTACAATGAAAGCAATGGTAAGATGATAGAACTTGTGATTTGTAATAACGATGACATGGCTTCTGGTGCGATTGAGGCCTTGCAAGAAGTTGGTTACAATCGTATTGGAGAAAATCGCAACATTCCAGTATATGGTGTAGATGCATCAAATACTGCAATAAAACTTATTGATGAAGGTATTATGGCTGGAACCATTAAACAAGATGCTGCAGGAATGGCAAAGTTGATAAGTTTTGCGACTAGCAATAGCACAAAGGGAAATACTGCATTTCAAGCAATCGATACTGTTGGTATCAAAGATTTAACCATCGATAAAAAAGTTGCAAAAGCACGCATCCCATATGAAATGTTTTTTGGAAAATAATACAATAAAAAATGGTAGCTGTATTTGCTACTTTTTTTCGTGACTGAAAGACTATGCTAGAAATATGAGCCAAGCAAGGGACAAACGTGTAAAAGTTCGTTAGAATGAAGGTGTACAATTACGTATGTAAGGAAGGGAAATTGAAAGTATGAAAAAAACGATATACCAAAAACAACCAGATTTGAATTACAAAAGTTTAGTGATGGTATACTTCGATGGAGAAAATCGTTACATTGCCCACTCGTTTATTCATAACGGAAGGGAAGGAAAGTATTTATCTATCTTGTATAAAGATCCATTACCAACTGGAGATTTTATTGCTGGCTGGAATTATTTGGATGACAATTCATTTTCGATGGTCATGATTCCAGAAAAAAACCAAGAGATGGCTGTTGAAGATTTCTATGCTGCTTGGAATCCAGAAATGCTGGCACAAGGAATTGAAATTATTGAAGTTAAAGGGTTTGATGAAGTCAATCGTTTAATGACAGATCCAGAAATCAACGAACAAGAATTTGTGTTCTTTGGACGCAAATAACAACAAGAAGTTACATGAGGGGTATGCATTCCTTTCATATGAACGTGCTATTTGAATTCTAAGCCAAGTATGTTTGTACTTGGTTTTCTATTTTGGTACAGGATAGTGTGGTATACTTTTTACAGGTGATATTATGAATAATGAATTTTTATTAATAGCTTTACTAGCACTGTTAATTGTGTTGCTTCTTGCAGTACTTTTTTTATTGTTGAAGCAAAACAAACACGATGACCATGAGGAACTTGATCGCATGCAAAAACAATTGCTCGATTTTCAATTGGCCATTAGCCAAAGTGTACGTAACGATATGAATATGTTAAATGAAAACACAACTGATAAATTAACTAAGATGCAACAAAGTTTGAATCAACAAGTGAACGTCTCTTTTGAATCAACAGGAAAAGTATTCCGTGAAGTTATGACACAAATCGGTAAAATCGATAAAACCCAGGAACAATTAACACTGCTATCCCATGACATTTCCAGCTTGCATAGCATTCTCAATGACAAGAAAACACGTGGGATGTATGGGGAAGTAGAACTATACAATATCTTAGAAAATGCATTTGGACTGGATTACACAAAGTATGACAAACAGTATAAATTGAGTAACAACCATATTGTGGATGCTATTATCTATGGAAATGATGCGTTAGGTAAAATTCCTGTAGATTCTAAATTTCCTTTGGAAAACTTTAATCGATTGATGGATCCAGAGTTGTTGCAAGCACAGAAACAAGTTGTGTATAACCAATTCAAGAACGATGTTAAAAAGCACATTGATGCCATTCATACAAAGTATTTGATTAAAGATGAAACAAGTGAATTTGCATATATGTTTATTCCAGCGGAAGCGATCTTTGCTTATATAACTGCAAATATGGATGAAGTTTTAACCTATGCTTATCAAAAACATGTATACCTTGTTTCGCCGACGACATTGATGGCATACATTACAGCAATTAAAGCTTTGTATTTGGGGCAACAAAAAAATGAAAAAATGCAAGAGATACAAACAGAACTGAATAAACTTGCTGTTGAGTTTGATCGCTTTCATGATCGCTATCAAAGTGTCGCGACGGACATGCAACGCACGCAAAAAGACATGCAAACTGTTTTAATTACAGCAGAGAAAATTGAAAAGCGTTTTCGTAAAATTGAAGCAGTTGAATTAGAGGAACAAGAACACTAACCAAAAATTCCGGTTCACCTTGAAAATCTTCCAATGTTTACTAGAAAGAAGAAAAATCTTTGCAACTGCCGTATACTAAATGTAAGGAAAGAAGACTTAAGTGTTTGATAAGTCTTGCCAAATGGAGGTGATGCGATGGTTAGCAAAGAAGTGAAAGCAATCAACCAAAGAAACATACAATTACAAAACAATATGAATAAAGGTTGGAGTATTGGACCGATAACCGTTGTATTGATGATGGTATTGTTTGCCATGTATATGGCAAGCTTTGGTTTTGGCTGGTGGGGCTAATCTTACCCGAAAAGAAATTAAGATATGAGTGAGGGTCATTTTGATACCTCACTTTTCTTATACCATCGTTAACAAAACATGATGTTTTATTAGTATGTGAAGGCTTATCATATGAATAGATGCTAAGGTGTAACTCCGTGTAAACATAATAAAAATATCTGAAACAAAAAGATTGACATCATAGTTAAGTAGGTGTATTATTGCAATACTTAATAGTTAAGTAACTTAAGTAATTGGGAGGTGACTATGCCAAATAAGGATAGAGCAATACGATTTAGGGAATTAATGTATATGATGCGACGACTCAAACCACACGATGAGTGTTCGAAAGTTAAACACCAAGATATGATGTTTATGAACGGAATTATGCGTGCTGGAAAAGGTGAACCGATTAAAGTCAGTCAAATCGCTAAAATGTTTCGTTTTAGTGCTCCTGCGGCAAGTCAAGTCGTACGTCGACTTGAAGAACGTGGATTTGTCGAACGAATCATTCGTGATGATGATCGACGTAGTGTCTACATTCAAGTGACGGATGATACAAAAAGGGAACTACGTAGAATTGAAGATCAAATGAATCAACGGTTGGACCACATCCTTGATTATTTGGGTGATCATGATACGGAAGAATTGATGCGCATTATGGAAAAAGTCGTTCAATATATGGATGAAGAAGAGAAAGGAACTTTACATGATAAAAACGTTTAAATACTTGAAAAAGTATTGGTGGATGCTGTTACTTGTAGTTGGTTTATTATACGGACAAGCACAAGCGGAATTGGCACTACCTGACTATATGAGTGAAATTATCAGCAACGGGATTCAATCCGGAGGTTTTAATAGTAGTGTACCAGAAATGATGAGTAAAGATAGTTATGATCATACTTTGATTTTTATGGATGATAAAGATGCAAAAATTATGGAAGATAGTTATTCGTATATTCCGTTTGCAGACATTAAAAATGATGAACTTCCAGAAGCGATTGATTTATCAAATAAAAGTGTCATTAAAGATAGTGGTATTTATGTATTGAACGATTTGAGTTCAACAAAATTTAAGCAGTTACAAAAAGTGATGGATGTTCCATTTTTGATGGTAAATGGAATGGAAAGCATCGGTCAAGGGGATACAAGTTTTATCTCTAAAGATCAAGCAAACCAAATGCAAGAAGTTATGGACAAATTACCAGAAGGGATGACCATCTTCGATGCCTTGCAAATGCAACCAAAAGAAGAAACTTTAAAAATGGTGGATGAGCAAAAAAGCAAACTTGAAGAACTTGGTGATGTTGCAAGTATGTCCATGGTAAAAGGTGAATACGAACGCTTGGGTGTAAATACACAACGCGTGCAAAACAACTACATCTTTTCGACGGGAATTAAAATGTTAGCCATTTCTTTAGGTGGTGTGTTATGTGCGATTATGGTTGGCTTCTTTGCAAGTCTAATTGGTAATGGTGTTGCTCGTCGTATGCGTCAAGATGTCTTTGAAAAAGTCGAAAGCTTTTCAAACGAAGAGTTTAACAAGTTTTCAACAGCTAGTTTAATTACACGTACAACCAATGATATTCAACAAATTCAAATGGTTCTTGTTATGGGAATGCGAATGATTATTTATTCACCAATTTTAGCTTTTGGTGCCATCATGCGTGTTCTAAATGATGGCTCTGGACTCATTTGGATTATTGTCCTTGTTGTTGTCGTAATCTTGGCGATCATGGTTGTAACTTTCGCAATCGCTGGACCGAAATTTAAAATTGTTCAAAAGTTAATCGATAAAATCAACTTAGTCATGCGTGAAGATTTGAGTGGAATGTTGGTCATTCGTGCTTTCCATACGGAAACATATGAAGAAGCAAGAATGGAAAAAGCAAACCGGGATCAAATGAAGGTACAATTATTTACGGGACGTACCATTGCCATAGTTATGCCATTGGTTCAATTTGTCTTTAGTGCATCAACATTATTAATTGTATGGGTATCTGCCCAACAAATTGATTTAGGTAACATGCAAATTGGACAAATGATTGCCTTTATGCAATATGCTATGCAAATTATCATGTCATTTATGATGATTGCGATGATTTCAATTATGCTTCCAAGAGCAAGTGCTTCTGCAGATCGTGTCTTTGAAGTTATCAATACAAAATTGAACATTCAAGATCCAAGTACACCTGAAACATTTGATACCAATGAAAAAGGATATGTCGAATTTAAAAACGTTTCATTCCGTTACCCAGGTGCGGAAGAAGATGTTTTACATGACATTAGTTTTGTGGCTAAGCCAAGACAAACAACAGCGTTTATTGGTAGTACTGGATCAGGGAAAAGTACAATTGTGAATTTGATTCCACGTTTCTTTGATACCACAAGTGGTTCAATTAAAGTAGATGGTATGAACATTAAAGATGTAAAACAAACAGACTTACGAGAAAAAATTGGATTGGTTCCACAAAAAGGAGTTTTATTCTCAGGAACCATTGAAAGTAATATTAAATATAGTGATGAGCAAATGAGTGATGAACAAATGCAACTTGCTGCTGATGTAGCGCAAGCTACAGAATTCATTTCACAAAAACCAGAAGGATTCCAAAGTGAAATCGCACAAGGTGGAACTAACGTATCCGGAGGACAAAAACAAAGAATTTCAATTGCAAGAGCAGTTGCAAAAAACCCAGAGATTTACATCTTTGATGATAGTTTTAGTGCCTTAGACTTTAAGACAGATGCAACCGTACGTGAAGCGTTAAACAAACTTGTTGAGAAAACAGGAAGTACGATTCTTGTGGTTGCGCAAAGAATATCTTCAATTATGCAAGCAGATCAAATCGTCGTGCTTGATGAAGGTCGCATTGTTGCAAAAGGAACACATGACGAACTGATGGCTTCATGTGAGGTATATCAAGAAATTGCCTATTCACAATTAAGTAAGGAGGAGCTAGAAAATGAGTAACGAACAACCAAAACAAAGAAAAGCTCCCCAAATGGGATTTGGTCGTGGTGGACACGGTCATGGTGCACCTGGTGAAAAAGCAAAAGACTTTAAAAAAGCTGTTCGCCAGTTGATTAGTTATGTCTCTGAGTATAAAGTTCGCTTAATTGTCATTATGATTTTTGCGATCTTAAGTATGGTGTTTGTCATTGTAGGACCTAAGATTTTAGGAGAAGCAACCGACTTGTTGGTTACCGGAATTGGTAACAAGATGTCAGGTAAAGGTGGCATCGATTTTGATGGCATCCTTGAAATTATTGTGAAGTTACTGGGTATGTACTTGTTTAGTGCTCTTTGTAATTACATTCAAGGGTTTATGATGACGGGAATGACACAAAAAATTGCGTATAACTTACGTAATGAAATTTCAGCAAAAATCAACCGTTTACCACTTTCGTATTTTGATACAACAAGCCAAGGTGATGTATTGAGTCGTGTAACAAACGATGTGGATACCTTATCGCAAGGACTTCAACAATCAGTCACAAACTTAATTACATCAATTATTCAAGTGGTTGGATACGCAATTATGATGTTTAGTGTTTCGTGGATGATGACGATTGTCGCGTTACTTGTCTTACCATTTTCAGCAATTATTATCATGTTGATAACGAAACGTTCGCAACCACTATTCTTCGCCCAACAACAATCACTTGGTGCTTTGAATGGTCATGTTGAAGAAATGTATGGTGGACACATGATTGTGAAAGCTTTCAACGGTGAAGAAGACAGTGTTGAACAATTCAAAGTGTATAATGATCAATTGTATAAATCTGGATGGAAATCTCAATTCCTAAGTGGATTGATGATGCCAGTTACACAATTCATTGGAAATATTGGGTATGTACTTGTATGTTTAGTTGGTGGATACTTAAGTGTCAATCCAACTGTCAGCATTTTGGGGCTTACAATCACTGGTGTTGGAATTTCTATTGGTGGAATTCAATCCTTTATCCAGTATGTACGCTCATTTAACCAACCAATTAGTCAAATGGCGCAAATTATGAATCAACTGCAATCTGCTGCTGCTGCTAGTGAACGTGTCTTCCAATTCTTAGATGAAAAAGAAATGGAACCTGATACTGCAAATCCAGTTGAAATCTACGATGATAAAGGAAACATTATCATTCCAAGCACAGTAACATTTGATAACGTAAAATTTGGATATACACCAGATAAAATCATTATCAATGACTTTAGTTTACGTGTAGGTGACGGACAAAAAGTTGCTATCGTTGGTCCAACTGGAGCAGGGAAAACAACCATTGTGAAGCTCTTGATGCGTTTCTATGAAGTGAATGGTGGTGGAATCTACGTTGGTGATCATAATATTGATGACTATCGACGTGCAGATTTACGAAGTATGTTTGGAATGGTATTGCAAGATGCTTGGTTGTTTAGTGGTACTGTCATGGATAACTTACGCTATGCTAAACTTGATGCAACAGATGAAGAAGTTTACGCAGCAAGTAAAGCGGCACGTGTGGATCACTTTGTGAAAACATTGGATAATGGATATGAAACGATGTTGGATGAAGAAACAAGCAACATCTCACAAGGTCAAAAACAGTTGTTGACCATCGCGCGAGCTTTCTTAGCAGATCCAAATATATTAATTCTTGATGAAGCAACAAGCAATGTGGATACACGTACGGAAGTGCTGATCCAAGAAGGTATGGATGAATTGATGAAAGGTCGAACAAGTTTTGTTATTGCGCATAGACTATCTACGATTCGTAACGCTGATGTAATCATCGTTATGGATAAAGGAGACATCGTGGAAATTGGTGACCATGATGAACTGCTTGCAAAAGATGGATTCTACGCAAAATTATACAATGCACAATTCGAAGAGGGAGAAGAATAACCTTCTATATATGATGAAACTCCGTAGAAATACGGGGTTTTTTATATTCATACCAATCATTATATAAAAATAAACATATTATCATTATGATATTGACATTCAATAGAAATAACTTATAATTTAATTAAGGATATAGTTATCTTGCTATTAGGGAAGGGATGTAATTATATACCTACCGATCTTTGCCAAAAGATCCTTACCGAGAAAAGGGTGGAATATGTTCCACCCTTTTCATATGTTTGGAACTGAGTGGTCTATTCTTTACTTTTTTTTGTGTGCAAATGGTATAATACAGATATGGATTTAAAAGCGATAAAAGTTACACCTAAGAAAAAAGAAATATTACATCAAATGGGTATCGAAAGTGTGGAAGAGTTACTTGTACACTACCCGTTTCGTTATGAAGATCAAAACGTAAAGCCTTTTGCTGATTGGAAGTTGGAAGAAAAGGTCTTTTTTTCGTGCACGATTATTAACCAAGCGAAAGTTCAATATTTTGGTGGACGTAGAAGTGTAACACGCTTCAAGGTGCTATATGACGAGGAAGAACTAAGCTTATCCCTTTTTAATCGACCTTGGATTTCAGCTTTTCGCGTGGGGAATGTGATTACTGTTTCAGGAAAATATGAAGGTAATGGGAAAGTGCTAGTTATGTCATATAATTCACAACCGATTGAGGAACAATTGGGAATTATTCCCGTGTATAATACAAAGGATGGCCTATCACAAAAGGATTTACGCAAATACTTAAGTCATGCATTAGAAGCGTGTTCGTTGACGGAGTTTGTTCCAGATGGTTTAAAGCAAATGTATCAGTTGGTCGCACGAAGCAAAGCGCTTCATGACATACACTTTCCTAGTTCGTATGATGCGGTAAAGCAAGCAGTGCGCTATTTAAAATATGAAGAATTCTTGAAGTTTCAGTTAACGATTCAATACTATAAATCAAAACATATGGAAAAGAGTAAAGAGGCAAAGCAATTTGAGCAAACAGAAATTGATGCTCTTATAACATCTTTACCATATAACTTAACCGACGATCAAAACCAAGCAATCACAGATGTGCTAGATGATATGAAGTCAAATCATATCATGTATCGTTTGGTCCAAGGAGATGTTGGTAGTGGGAAAACGATTGTGGCTACCATCGCTATGTATGCAAATACACTTGCAGGAAAACAAGCTGCACTATTAGCACCAACGGAAATACTGGCAAAGCAACACTACGCAAATATTCAAAAGGTACTTGCTCCTTTGGGGATACGCATAGGCTTGCTGTATTCCGCACTGTCATCAAAAGAAAAGAATGAACGGATCCACGAGATGGCAAGTGGTCAACTCGATTGTCTTGTTGGTACGCATGCACTGTTTCAAGAAGCAGTAAACTATAAGAACTTGGGACTGGTGATTGCGGATGAACAACATCGCTTTGGTGTGCAACAGCGTCGAAAACTGATTGAAAAAGGAAATGATGTAGATTTTCTTTTAATGAGTGCAACACCGATTCCGCGTACGCTTGCAACATCGCTGTATGGAGATATGGATGTAAGCAGTATTGAGCAAATGCCAGCAGGAAGAAAACCATCCATTACGACATTAATCAAGGAAAGCAGCATTCGCAGTATCATGGGTGAACTAAAAGCATTGTTAGATGCAAAAAATCAATGTTATATTGTTTGTCCAGCAATTGAAAAAAACAACGATTTCAAATTACGTAATGTAGAAGAAATTTATCATAATTTACTGCCCGTTCTAGGGAAGACGTATCGCTTGGATTACTTGCATGGGAAAATGAGTAGTGAGCAAAAAGACGACATTATGCAACAATTTAAAAACAAAGAAATTGATATTCTAATTTCTACAAGTGTGATTGAGGTTGGTGTGGATGTTCCAGATGCGAACGTGATGATTATTTATGATGCAGAACGATTTGGCTTGAGTCAAATTCATCAACTTCGTGGTCGTATTGGACGTGCTGGTGGACAAGGGTATTGTTATTTATTATCAAACAGCAAAGATCCAGACAGTTTGCGACGCCTGGAAATCCTGTGTGAAAGTAACGATGGCTTTGAAATCGCAAAACAAGATTTAATGATCCGAGGACCAGGTGATTTACTGGGAAGTAGACAAAGTGGGATTCCTGGATTTATTCTTGGGGATGTCATTATGGATGAGAATATATTAGAAGTGGCAAAGAAAGATGCACTGACTCTTTTAGAGAACTTAGACAAGTATCCAATCATCGCCGCTTACGTAGAGGAAAAAGAATACACAAGTACCATGGATTAGGGTATACTTGAGTCAAAGAGGTGAAAACGATGAATCCAATATTTAAATGGCTTGATGATCATGAGATTCCTTATACAAACAAGGATATTATTTTACAAGCATGTGTCCATACATCGTATTTGAATGAACACGCAGAATTACCAGGAGATAATGAACGTTTGGAATTTATGGGTGATGCAGTGTTGCAACTGTGGACAACAAATTTATTGTTTCATCATGAACCAATGTTGAATGAAGGTCAAATGACAACCCTTCGTTCACAATTGGTTCGTGAGGAAGCGTTAGCAGAATACTCAAAGGAACTCGGGTGGGATCAGTTTTTACTACTTGGAGTTGGTGAGGAAAAATCAGGTGGTAGAGAAAGAAATTCTTTATTATGTGATTTGTTTGAAGCCATTTTAGGAGCAATCTATATTGATTGTGGGTATGTTCATGTAGCAAAAATCTTACAAGAAGTGATTCCCAAGTATGTAGATGCACCAAAAGCAGATGAAGTTGTTGATTATAAAACTAAACTTCAAGAATGCATCCAAGCGGATACAAGACAAACGGTTACCTACCATTTATTAAAAAGTACAGGTCCAAGCAACAATCCCCATTTTGAAATGGAAGTGCGCATGGATACTATTGTACTTGGTAAAGGTAGTGGACCTAGTAAAAAGAAAGCAGAGCAAGCGGCAGCTAAGGATGCATTTCTTAAGGTCGCACGCTAGATGAAGATATTGATTGTATGCCAACTTTTACTTTCTTTGCTTGGTTTTCAAGAACCAAACAACCAACAAGTACCTACCATTTCTAATTTTGAGGAAACAATAACTCCGGTGTCAGTTGAAGCGGATTATGCTGTCGTATATAACGTAGAAAACGAAGTTACGTTGTATGATAAAGAAGCTGATGCAACGATCTATCCAGCAAGCATGACTAAAATTATGACTGCGATCGTAGCTATGGATAAAATCGAGGATATGCAAGCAATGATAACCATGAGTGAACAAGCCTGGGCTGGACTTGTTGAAGCTAATGCAAGTGTGGCAAATTTTCCAGTAGGAGCACAAGTCACGTATAAAGATCTATTAGCTGGTTTGCTGTTGCCTAGTGGTGCGGATGCAGCCAATCAACTTGCCATAAGTCTATATGGTAGTCAAGCAGCTATGGTTGATGCGATGAATGCAAAAGCTAAAGAACTTCATTTACAAGTGACACACTTTGAAAACACAACGGGTTTGCATGATCCAAAGCATGTAAGTACTGTGTATGAAATGGCACAAATACTAACACATGCCTGTACCATACCAGAACTGAAGACCATGATGTCAACCAGGCAATACGAGATTGATTACCTTCACTTAATTTTACATAGCACGCTTGGTGAAATGGAAAATGAACTACAAGTAACCAACTTGTTAATCGATGGTGGAAAAACTGGATATACACCAGAAGCTGGTGTATGTTTAGCAAGCTTTCATGATAGTGAAGATGGTATGATGATTGCGGTTGTTGCCCATGTAGATGAAAATCATCGTCCTGCAATTGTGCAGGCAAGTCAACAATTGTATCAATATGTTGATGATACCTATTCACGCGTAACGCTTTTTGAAAAAGGAAAAGTCTTTAAAAAAGTGGATGTTCGCTATAGCTTTACGAAACGTGTTGGCTTAATGGTTGATGAATCGGTATCGGTCCTTGTGGCAAATCATCAAGAACCAGAAATTGATTATAAAATTGAGCAACGTTATGATGCGCCTATTAAACTAGGTGAAACAATGGGGATGTTGCGCGTTCAAGTAGCCGGACAAGAAGCGTTGCATGTACCTATAGTCGCAGCAAATGCCACAAAGTTTAGTGTATTTGCTTTTATTTTGTACTATGTACAAAGCTATTGGTACCTTGTGGTTTTACTTCTTGCAATTGTTGTGGGAAGTATCGTATATATAATGAAACAAAAGAAACATAACGTCTAAAAGAAAGTGCATCTACGGATGGATTTTCTTTTCTTATTTTGGCGGTGTCCACTTTCAAATACGCAGTGAGTTTGCTATAATGAAAGACAGAAATCGGTGGTAGGAATATGAATCAAGATGTATATGAAATTGCTCAACAAATTGGTGTGAGTGAAATGGATGTTGAAGAATTTAAAGATGCGGTTTTTACAAAAAAACCGGTTTTTTATCGTGAATCAAATACATTAACAATGGAAATTCAAACAAAAGAACCTTTGCACTTGCAAACCTATGAGCAACTTGTCAATAAATTGATTGTCCACTTTAAATGCAAAGTGGATTGTCGTATTTCTTGCCACAAACAAACAATGGGTGCAACTGCACTGAATCAATACATTCGTTTTATTGCAAGTAAGCATAAAGACCTTGAGATATTTGCCAAGTCATTTGCAAAAATTGAAGGGGAAAACATTGTCTTTTCGTATGAAAGTGCGGAAGCGCAAAATGAAGCCGCAAGTAAAATTCAACAGATGGCTAGTGAACTTGAACCTTATGGTATTTGCTTGCCACTTGTTGTAGAAGATTTTCAGGTAGATACAAACGTCGAAGTGGTTAAAGTTGATTATGATCCACTAGAGCGTCAAATCCCACAAGAAAGTGTAAAGCCAATGACGTATCAACCACGTGTGAAAATGGAAAACTATCCATTGACACCAATTTCAGAGTTGGTTGATGGAATGGAAGAAGTGAAAATTCGCGGTGATGTTTTCTTAAGTGAAATTCGCGAAATTTCCAATGGACGCCAAATTCGTTCGTTATACCTTGTTGATAAAGATGCGTGTATCGTTGCACAACGGTTTGAAAAAACAGCAGATGTATTGCCAGAAGATAATTTTAAAGAAGGAGATACGGTTGAAATCAGTGGAAAAGCACAATATTCACCATATTTAAAAGATGTCGTGTTTTCTGCAAATAACCGTGGACGTTCCATTGTGAAAGTACCAAAGGTAAGAAAACAAGACCATGCAACACGTAAACGGGTGGAACTTCATGCACATTCAAAATTAAGTGAAATGGATGGAGTGAGCGCAATTGGTGATTACTTAAAACAAGCCAATGCTTGGGGACATGATGCTTTTGCCATTACCGATCATAATGTTGTACAAGGATATCCAACAGCACAACGTCTTGTGAATGGAATCAACAGTGATCGTCAAACAAAATTCAAAATGATCTATGGAATTGAGATGAGTATGATTGATGAAGAGTTAAACATTGTCTACAATCCAAACGATCGTGAAATACACAATGCACGCTATTGTGTGTTTGACTTAGAGACAACAGGTTTATCAAGTAAATACGATCACATTATCGAATTCGGTGCACAAATCATCGAAAACAATATGCCAAAAGAAACGATGCAAATGTTTATTAAGCCACCTGTTCCAATTTCAGCGAAAATTACGGATCTTACAAACATTAGCAATCAAGAAGTTGAACATGCAAAAACCATTGAAGAAGCGATGGATGATATTCTTGCGTTTATTGGTGACAGCATCTTGGTTGCTCACAACGCAGGATTTGACTACGGTTTCATGAATGAAGCGCTTGTGCGCATGGGAAAAGAAAAACTACAGAATCCGGTTATCGATACGTTGGATTTAGCTAAAGCACTGTTAACGGAATCCAAACGGTTTGCATTGGGGAATGTTGCACGGCATTTTAAAATTACCTATGATGCAGATGTAGCACACCGGGCAGACTATGATGCACAAGTATTGGCAGAAGTGTTCTTACGCATGCTGCAAGAAATGAAGTCACAAAAGACCTTGCTTGATGTATGTTCATTAAACAAGGTGAGTCAAATCGGAACGATTCGTGATAAACACATTGTTGTATTAGCGAAAAATCAAGCGGGTATTCAGGATGTTTATGAACTTGTTAGTCGTTCACATACCGATTATTTAGCTGCGGTTAGTAAAAGCAACAATAAACCAATTTGTCAGCCGCGAATTCCACGAAGTGAAATTGAAGCGAAAAAACAAGCGGGAAATATTCTTGTAGGTAGTGCTTGTCAAAATGGTGAAGTTTTTGATGCTGCCCTAACAAAAAGTGATGATATTGTACGTGATTTGATGAAGTTTTACGATTATATTGAAGTACAACCACCAGAAAACTATATGAACTTGGTAAATCGTGGAGCTTTGAATTCGATTAAAGAAGTAGAAATGATTGTCGCAAATATCGTTGATCTTGCAAAAGAATTGGATAAAGTCGTGGTAGCAACTGGAGATGCCCACTATGTCGAAGAAGAAAAGAAAGAAGTGCGTGATATTTTCATCAATGCGCAAGGAATTGGTGGAGTTCGTCACCCGCTATATATTTATAAAAAGGAAATTCGTCAATCGACATCTGCTCCAAATCAACACTTTCGTACAACCCAAGAGATGTTAAACTGCTTTGCTTTTTTAGGTGAAAATCTCGCTTATGAAATTGTTGTTGAAAACACAAATATGATTGCCGATGGCATTGAATACACATATCCTGTGAAAAAAGACCTATATCCGCCAGAAATTGAGAATTGTGATCAAATGTTGCGAGATATTTGTTACGATACTGCACATGGCATTTATGGTGAAAACTTGCCAGAGATTGTTGAAGCTCGATTAGAAAAAGAGTTGAACAGTATTATCGGAAATGGTTTCGAGGTTGTTTATTATGTAAGTCACTTATTGGTAAAACACTCATTAGATGATGGATATTTGGTTGGTTCCAGAGGGTCTGTAGGTAGTAGTTTTGTTGCCACAATGGCAAATATTACCGAGGTAAACCCGCTTGCTCCACACTATATATGTCCTTCATGTAAGTATAGTGAGTTTGTTGATGATGCAAGTATCAACTCAGGATTTGATTTACCGGATAAAGAATGTCCGCACTGTCATACACATATGCGTGGAGATGGGCAAAATATTCCGTTTGAAACATTCTTGGGATTTGAAGGAGATAAAGTTCCAGATATCGATTTGAACTTTTCTGGAGAATACCAAGGAAAAGCACATAAATTCTTGCAAGAATACTTTGGTGATGCTCATGCATATCGTGCAGGAACCATTGCGACGGTTGCAAGTAAAACGGCTTTTGGATATGTCAAAGGGTACCAAGAAGAAATGGGAAAAGAAGGAACCATGAACAATGCGCGCATGACCTATCTTGCAGAGCAATGTGATGGGGTTCGTCGTAGTACCGGGCAACACCCAGGAGGGATTATTGTATTCCCGCAACATATGAGTGTGAATGAATTTACACCGGTGCAATTTCCTAGTAATAACCCATATGAAGATATGAAAACAACCCACCTTGATTACCATGATATTGAAGCCAATGTTTTGAAGTTTGATATTCTTGGACACGTAGATCCGACGGCAATGAAGATATTAGAGGAAAGTAGTGGTGTTGATGTTCGAAAAATTCCAATGAACGATCCGGATACGATGGCCATATTCTCAAAACCAGATACACTTGAAATTGATACAACCCAAAACACAGAGAAAACTGGGGCTGCTGGAATTCCTGAGTTTGGGACAAAGTTTGTCCGGGGAATTCTAGAGGAAACAAAACCAAAGACGTTTAGTGAACTTGTTACTATTTCAGGGTTGTCTCATGGGACCGATGTTTGGTTGAACAACGCGAAAAACTTAGTTGATGATGACAAAGCGAAGTATCGTCAAGAACTTGGACTTGATCACAAATTAACCCTACGCGATGTTATCGGGTGTCGTGATGATATTATGGTTGATTTGATGAAAAAAGGATTGAAACCAAAGACTGCATTCACCATTATGGAAAGTGTCCGTAAAGGACGCGGATTACGTGATGAGTGGATTGAAGATATGAAAGAAAATAATGTAGAACCGTATTACATCGATTCGTGTAAAAAAATCAAATATATGTTCCCGAAAGCCCATGCGGTAGCATATGTAATGATGGCGGTTCGTATTGCATGGTTTAAAGTTCATAAGCCACTGCATTACTATGGGATGTTTTTCTCAATTCGTTGTGATGCTTACGATATTGATGCGATGACCAAAGGGTTAGAAACCATCAAAGCTCGCATGAGTGACATTGATCAAAGACGCAATAACCCGGAAACAAAAAATGAGGTTAGTGCAAAAGAACATAATGTGTATGATGCCTTGGAACTTGCCTTAGAAATGTATTTACGTGGGTTCAAAATTCAAAAGTTGGATATCAACCGTTCACCAGCGACACGATTTGTTGTAGATGATGAACATGAAAACAGTTTACTTCCAGCTTTTACCAGTGTTGATGGACTTGGAACCAACGTTGCGATCAGTATTGTTGAAGCGCGTGAAGCGCATCCGTTCATTTCAAAAGAAGACTTATTGAACCGAACACAATTAAGTAAGACCCTTGTTGAAAAACTTGCACAACTTGGTGCACTTGAAGGCTTACAAGACGAAAACCAAATGTCTTTATTTTAATAATAAAATGAGCACATGTAAGAATAATTTCTTGCATGTGTTTTTTTATGTGAATTCGTATTGTCAAAAAAATCAGATAAAAAAATAAGTCATCACTCGTATCTAAGCAGCACGCAAGACATTTTGCTTATTTTTTGCACGCAATGAATAATCTTGGTCCAAATCACTACTTATATAATATATCTTTCTTTTTAACTTTTTTCATATTTTCATGTTTTGTACTATGATTTTAACCAGTTTTTCGCTATAATGGTGGTAGAAAGTAGCAAAAAGTGTAGGAAAATGGAGGAAAGTGGGTGATTATATGACTAATGTGTTAGCGCAAGCCAATTTCATCGGTGAATATGCACACAATATTGATAAAAAAGGTCGTATCATCATTCCGGCTCGTTTTCGTGATGAATTAAGCGGTAAAATCGTTGTTGCTAAAGGATTGGATGGATGTTTAAACATTTATACACAACAACAATGGGCATTGTTAATGGAACAATTGGCAAGTTTACCTAACACAAAAAGAGAAGCACGTGTCTATCGTCGTAATATTTTGGCGAAAGCAAGTGAATGCGAAATCGATAGTCAAGGAAGAATTTTGATTCCTTCGGTTCTTGTTGAAGAAGCGAAGATAGAAAAAGAGTGTGTGATTGCCGGAGTTGGAAATCTCATTGAAATTTGGAGTAAAGAACGCTGGGATGCATTTATGGATGCACACAGTGATGACTTTGAAGAAGTTGCTGAAGGCTTAACGGAGTTCTTACAGTAATGAAGCACTATTCCGTATTATTAGAAGAATCAATCGAATACCTTGATATTAAAGAAGATGGAATTTATGTAGATGGGACTTTAGGTCGTGGAGGACATAGTAGTGAAATACTAAAACGAATTCCTCACGGGCACCTATATGCATTTGATAAAGATGAAACTGCAATTGCAGAATCAAAGAAGCGTTTGTTAGAAGTCGGTGATAATTTCACCATCATTCACAAAGGCTTTGAAGAATTAGAACAAGTCATTGAAGAATATAACATTCCTGGAATTGATGGATTGTTACTGGATATCGGTGTTAGTTCACCACAGTTTGATGATGGAGAACGCGGATTTAGTTATCGCTATGATGCAAGACTGGATATGCGTATGGATCAAAGTCAAACACTCAGTGCATATGAAGTAGTTAATGACTATTCATTTCATGACTTGATGCATGTATTTCGCAACTATGGGGAAGAGCCATTTGCTAAACAAATTGCAAGAAAAATTGAACAACGAAGAATGGAAAAACCAATTGAAACAACATTTGAATTGGTGGATGTGATAAAAAGTGCTTTACCAAGTAAGGTGCTAAACAAAAAAGGACACCCCGCAAAAAAGGTGTTCCAAGCTTTACGAATTGAAGTGAATAATGAGTTGGGTGCTTTAGAGAGCGTTCTAGAATCAGGGATTCAACATTTAAATGATAAAGGACGTGTGTGTGTGATTACGTTTCATTCTTTAGAAGATCGAATCGTAAAACAAATATTTCAGAAATACGCGAAGCCAGAAAAAACAGATAAACGGATACCGTTATTGCCAGAAGAGGTGAAGCAAAAACCGTATACGCTTATAACTAGAAAACCGATTGTCGCTAATAAGGAAGAATTAGACGAGAATCATCGTTCGCATAGTGCGAAATTAAGAGTACTTGGAAAGGGTAGGTAGGACCATGAAAATCGTAAAAAAGAATCGTAAAATCCGCATTGAGGGAATTGTATCGTTAGTATTTATTATCACGTTACTCATGTATTTTTGTTCAGTAACATTATTACACTCTCACAATGTTGTTTTGGCGTCGCAAGAGACTCGATTGGAAAAGGAAATTGGAAAAACCAAAAACGATGTGCTTAACTTAGAATTAGAAGTTAAGAAATTAGCAAATCGTGATCGTATCATTGAAATTGCAGAAAAGCATGAATTGCGTCAAAATGAAGGTCAAATTGTATCTGTAGTTACTAACGAAAACGAATAGATTAAGGATATATATGAAGGCAAAGAGGAAGGTACTAAATTTTAAAAAATCTGTCAAAACGACAGGTAGAATCGGAATCGTTATGGGCATTATCGTGTCACTTGTTGTCGCAAATGTCCTTTTTACTATGATTACAGGAATTCACTTACGTAGTGGAGAAAATGTATTGGCACACAAATCCGGAAGCGGGAGTTCTACTGAAACAATAGTAGCTAACCGTGGCTACATTCGTGACTATAGCGGTGAGATTATTGCACAAGATGTCGAAAGTTATGACGTAATTGCGTATGTGGATAAAAATCGAGTAAATGCAACAAAAAAACCTGTTTATGTAGTTGATCCTGAGGATACTGCAAGAAAACTTGCAGAAGTAATTAGTCCTGAAGCAGAAGTGCAAGAAAAGGCGTATGCAGATATTCTTGCAAAGATTAAGGATGCTCAAGCAGCAGGTAGTTATCAAACAAATCTTGGTAGTTATTCACGGAATCTTACAGCAGAGCAAAAAAAGCAAATTGAAGAACTGGAATTACCGGGATTGGATTTTGAAAAAAGTGTATCAAGAGCATATCCAACAGGTAATTTTGCTAGTCAATTGATTGGCTATACTAATTATGATGATGATCGTAATCTTGTCGGGGTTACGGGTCTTGAGGCGGCCTTTAATGATGAGTTAACTGGTGTAAATGGGAAAGTAGTATATCAAACAGATAGTGAAAACAATCGGTTGCCAGATACACAAAAAATAGTTAAATTGGCAGAAAACGGACAAGATGTTTGGTTAACTTTCAATTATGATACACAATTAGCTATGGAAAAAGCATTGGCTGATACAATGGAAAGTAATAAGGCGAAATATGCATGGGCAATAGCAATGGATATTAAAACGGGTAGAATCTTAGCGCAAGCAGGCTATCCATCCTATGATTTAAACACTAGAGAAAATATAACCAATGCGTATAATTTACCAAGCGAGTTTCCTTTTGAAGTTGGTTCAGTATTAAAAGCGTTTGTTTATGCGGCTGTCATGAATGAAGGAAAATATGTTGGCACAGATCAGTTCAAATCAGGTAAAGCGGTAATTGGGCAAGATGCAAATGGAATGCCAGTACGTAATGATAATCTTTCACCTGGACAAGCCGTTGGAGTTGTTAACGATGCTTTGGGTAAAGATCGAGGCATGGTAGACTTCGATCACGGATTTATCTTCTCATTGAACACAGGGATTGCTTCCTTAATTACAAATTACATAAGTCCACAAACAATGATTGACTATATGAAAAAATTCGAATTGTTTGATGCCTTAGATATTTATGGTTTAAGTGAAAGAGGTGGAAAACTTAACGAAAACCATCCTTTCGATATCATGTCACTTGGATTTGGACAAGCAAGTACTATCAATGCATACCAATTGATTCGAGCGGCAAGTGCGATTGTTGGTGATGGGACAATTGTTGAACCGTATATTGTTGAGAAAATAACTGATTCAGTTACTGGTGAAGTGACATATCAAAGTGAACAGAAAAAAGGGAATCAAGTGATTTCCACAGATACGGCCAAACAAATGCAAGCATTAATGGAACGAGTAGTTACAGAGCAAGGTGGTACAGCATCACAATATAAAATGAGTGATGTCAATATCATTGCAAAAACGGGTACTGGACAGGTATACGACGAAGAGACAAAAACATATTCTGGTAGTGTATATACATCAAGTATTCTTGCAGCTGCACCGGCTGATGATCCACAAGTGTTAGTATATTATGCATTCCAAAGTGAGAATTTCTTGAATTACAATACAGATTTCTTTAAAGACATTGTTCGTGAAGCACTACAATCTTTAAATAAATATAATGATGCAAGTAATCAAACCACAGATAATCATGTACAAGTGAGCGATAAATATGTAGAATATACTATGCCTAGTCTTGTAAACCATTCACTTGATTACGTAAATCGTAAACTGGATGGATTTAACATTAAGAAGCAATTGATTGGAGATGGATCAACCATCATTGAACAATTCCCACTAGGTGGAGATAAAGTAACAAACACACAAAATACATTCTTACTTACTGATGGTAGTAATATTGCGATGCCAGACATGAGTGGATGGTCAAGGCGAGATGTTAGTGTCTTTGCCAATATGACAGGTCTTGTTGTCAATTATAAAAATTCTGGAAATGTTACAAGTCAATCTGTTCCACCGGGAACAGCCATTGTAAAAGGAGCAAATCTAGATGTTGAATTAAAATAAAGGAGTTATCATGGAAGCAATTTTATATCTTGGTATAAGTTTGGTTGCGGTCTTAGTGATCATGCCACTGCTTATTCCTGTTTTACATAAAATCAAATTCTCACAGTCTGAACGTGAAGAAGGGCTGGAATCTCATAAAGTGAAAACCGGTACACCTACGATGGGAGGTATCGTTTTCATCGTTGTTCCAGTGATTCTACTTTTGATTTTAAATCCTGGAGCTTTACAAGATGTAAAAATGGTGACAATTCTTGTTGCTTACGTTGGCTATGGATTGATTGGTTTTATTGATGACTTTATTATTGTTGTACAAAAAAACAACAATGGTTTACCAGCGCGTATGAAATTTTTATTACAAGCTGCTTTAGCCATTGTGTTGTATTTTATTTATAAAAGCTATGGTGATAATACACTTTGGATACCGATTATGAATATGGATGTTAACATTGGATTTTTCTTTTTTTTGTTGGTATTTGTAATGTTCACTGCCGAAAGCAATGCGGTTAATTTAACTGATGGTCTTGATGGCTTATGTGCAGGAACTGTATTGATTGCTTTAGTTCCATTTATTATCTTTGCATATCAAGCAGACAATTTAAACGTTTTCTACTTTCTACTGGCGGTTGCTGGGGCATTGATAGGATATTTACGTTTCAATATTCACCCGGCCAAGATTTTTATGGGTGATACGGGATCGCTGGCGTTAGGTGGCCTTTTGGCTGCTGTTGCCCTAGTCTTACAAAAAGAAATCTTACTTGTCATTATTGGAGGATTGTTCTTAATGGAAACATTATCTGTAACCATCCAAGTTATTTCCTTCAAAACGCGTGGAAAACGGGTTTTTCGTATGGCACCACTTCACCATCACTTTGAGATGGGTGGAATGAGCGAAACGAAAGTGGTTTGGCTGTTTTATGGGATTTCACTTGTACTTGCTATTCTTGGATATGTGATAGGAGTGATGTAAGATGAAAAAGGTACTTGTTATTGGTGCAGCGCGTAGTGGTATTGCAGTCAGTAAACTTTTATGCAAGGAAAACTACGAGGTGATTATTACCGATCAAAATACAATTGCAAAAAAAGCGGAACTTGAAAAAATGGGAATCAAAGTATTTGATGGTGGACATCCTGAATCTTTGAAAGATGAAACCTATGATTTTATTGTAAAGAATCCTGGGATTCCTTATCATGTTCCTTTTGTTGCTTATTTTGTAGAGAAGAAAGTACCCATCTATACAGAAATTGAAGTTGGTTATCGTTTAGCCCCTGCCTTTACCTATGGAGCAATTACAGGAACAAATGGGAAAACCACAACCGTGAGCATGCTTTATGAAATTTTAAAGGCACATGGTAGCAGTTACGTTGCTGGTAACATTGGAATTCCATTAAGTGAGGTAGTCTTACAACATGGTAATGAAAAAGCAAACATTGCATTGGAACTAAGTAACTTCCAACTCTTGGGTATTGATACCTTTAAGGCAAAAGTTAGTTGTGTAACCAATTTAACACCAGATCACTTAGATTACATGGATGGTGTGGATGCATATTACGAAAGCAAGATGCGTATATTTAAGAACGCCGATCCGGATGCATTCTTTCTACGAAATCTTGATGATGAAAATGTTATCAAATATGCAAAGGATATCCCTTGTCGTGTGTTGGATTATTCATTACATCAAAAAGCTGACATATACATACAGGATGATATCGTGTACTATCATGATATCCAACTCTTTGATACAAAAAAATTACAAGTTGTGGGGGCTCATAACATTAGCAATGCGATGGTGGCTAGCACGATGGCCTACCTTATGGGTGTACAACCAGCAACAATTCAAAACGTATTGACTTCATTTACTGGAGTTGAACACCGTTTGGAATATGTAGCAAGTAAACATGACATTCGTTTCTTTAACGATTCAAAGGCAACCAACCCTGAAGCGGTTGTACCTGCGTTAGAAGCATTTCCTAAGAATATTATTCTGTTAGCTGGTGGTTATGATAAAAAACTTCCATTTGATATCTTAAAGACTTATGATGAACGTGTTAAAATGTGCTTTAGTTTTGGACAAACAAAAGATGCATTTAAAGATATTTTTACGCATAATATTGCATGTCAAACAATGGAAGAGGCATTGCGTGATGCGTATACACTTGCAAAACCTGGTGATGTTATTTTGTTATCACCTGCCTGTGCAAGTTATGATCAATTCAAATCATATGAAGAACGTGGGGAACTTTTTAAAGTTTACGTTCATGAAATGTTAGGAGAAGAAGAATGAATATAGTAGTTGAAATTTTAAAGGCCATCATTCTTGGAATTATTCAAGGAATTACAGAGTGGTTACCAATCAGTAGTACCGGGCACTTAATATTGTTTGAACAAATTATGCCATTTGGTGATCCAAAGTTCTTTGAACTATTTAAAGTGATTATCCAGTTCGGTTCAATTTTAGCGGTGTGTATTCTTTATTTTAATCGCTTGAATCCATTATCAAGTAAAAAGAATGAAGCACAAAAAAAGATGACTTGGGACCTATGGCTAAAAATCATCATCGGTTGTATTCCTGGGGGAATCGCAGGTGTGTTCTTAGATGACATTATTGAAGATATTCTTAGTGGAGTCATCGTAATTGCAGTAGCTTTAATTTTCTATGGGATTCTCTTTATTCTTATCGAAAATCGCAAACGTTTGCCAAAATACACGAAACTTGAAGATCTTGATTACAAAACAGCATTTGGTATTGGTTGTTTTCAAATGTTAGCGCTTGTTCCTGGAACAAGTCGTTCTGGATCAACTATTATTGGAGCAACGTTATTGGGTTGTTCACGTTCAGTAGCAAGTGAATTTTCGTTCTTCTTGGCTGTACCGATGATGGCGGGAGCAAGTTTATTGAAGTTATTGAAGATTGGGTTGGCCTTCAGTGGTCTACAGATTGCGATGTTAATTGTAGGAACGCTTGTATCTTTTATTGTAAGTATTTTTGCCATTCGTTTCTTATTGAATTACATTCGTAAACACGATTTCAAAATTTTTGGCTACTACAGAATTGTACTTGGTATCATCATCCTGGCATTCATGTTATTTTAAAGGGCACGTTGTGTCCTTTTCTTTTTCATTTGTGTAAAATAGATGTATGTATACATTTGAACATCCGTTGCAAGAAGCAAGGATTGTCGAAAAAAAGAATCGGTTTTTGTTTGTGATTGCCATTCATGGACAAGAAGTGTTGTGTCATATTCCTGCAACCACACGCATTGGTGGTTATCGCTTTGAAGGTGCACCTTGTTTAGTGAGCTATCATGCAACCGTGACAAGGAAAAGTGCATATACATGTGAAGCAATCTGGTTTGATGGGCAATATGTTGGAATCAACCAAAGTTTGATGAACGATGTGGTGCATTACTATTTACAACAAGGACAATTTCGCGACATGATTGACTATCAAATACTAAAGCGTGAAGTTGTTTTGCATCATTCACGCATTGATTTTTGTTTGGATGAGACGTACCTGGAGGTAAAAATGCCTTTGGTTGTCTTGCAACTAGAGAGTACATACCCTAAGCAAAAGCAAGCTGCATTTGATGGTGTTGACCGACTGCTTAAACAATTACACGATTTGAAACAAGCATTGCTTGATGGAAAAAAGGTGATTTTGCTAACGTGTTTTGTTTATGATGCGATTGGTTTTGTTCCTGGACTCACCAGCAAGCGTAAACAAGAAGTGTATGAGTTGTATGTGGAATTGTTGGCTTTAGGATTGCAGCTATGGCAAGCAACATTTAGCATCGATGCAATAGGCATCCGTTTGATGACAGTAAAAAACGTGCATATACCTTTGTTGGTATAATGCACGTTTCTTCTTAAAATAATTGAAATCCAAGTTTCTTTTTGACTTTACGCATTTTTTTGAATGCAATTGTTCCAGCGTTTTTAGCACCTTGTTCAAGTACGTTTTCGATTTCACCGCTTTGTAGGATCGCACGATACTTTTCTTGTAAGTCACTTAAGAATGCTTCCACGGTATCTCCGACGTATCCTTTAAAGTCTCCATATCCTTTTCCTTCGAATTTAGCAACAAGTTCATCAATGGATTCACCAGACAGAGAACTTTGAATGGTTAGTAAGTTTGAGACTCCAGGTTGATTTTCTACATCATATTGTACAACACCGATTGAATCTGTCACCGCTGACATAATTTTCTTACGTGCAACTTTTGGTTCATCTAATAAGTAGATACAAGCTTTAGGGTTCTCATCACTCTTTGACATTTTCTTTTCTGGATTTTGAAGAGACATAATTTTTGCCCCTATTTTAGCAGTCACTGGTTCAGGAACGACGAATGTTTCTCCATATAAGTTATTGAAACGTTGAGCTAAATCACGTGTTAATTCCACGTGTTGTTTTTGGTCAACACCTACAGGTACAACATCTGCATCATACAATAATATATCTGCAGCCATAAGTGAAGGATACGTATAAAGACCTGCACTAATATTTGTTTCTTTCTTTGCGGTTTTGTCTTTGAATTGTGTCATTCGATTTAATTCACCCATGTAGGTATGACAATTTAAAATCCAGCCAAGTTCTGCATGTTGTACAACATCGCTTTGGACAAACAAGTTCACTTTGTTTGGATCAAGACCGAACGCCAAATATAATGCGACCAAATCTTTCGTGTTTGCTTTTAATTTTTTGGGGTCTTGTGCCACAGTGATGGCATGCATGTTTGCAATAAAGATAAACATTTCATATGTATCTTGTAGTTCAACGAATTGACGGATTGCTCCAATATAGTTTCCTAATGTCAATTGTCCTGATGGTTGTATTCCACTCAAACATCTTTTCATAATCTTTCTTTTCCTCCTGGTAATCACATAAAAACGTCCCAACAATATGTTGGGACGCATGTTTTTTTCATACGCGGTACCACCCGACTTATTCTATAGATCCATAGAATCACTTCATGATAACGGGATGACCGGCTGACGCTTAGCTCCACAAACCCAATTCAATATCATGTGATGTTTACCTTGCAGCGACCGGCAAATCTCTTTTGTCATACAGGATATCTACTATCTTTGCTTCTTTGCTATCTCGTATATTATAACACCGATTATTATAAATAGAAACGATACAATGACGTAAATTTTTATCATTGGTGAAAGAATTGCACCAGAGATGACTATCAGTGCTCCCATACATGCGAACACTGGACAAATCAAGCCACGAAATACACCACGTACTTCTTTTAAGATATATTTATGAATCACACTAACAAAAAGAATAAGATAAATAAGATACATCATAAAGATTGGGATACTAGAGATATCAATACTTGAAAATGCTGGAATTTTTGTTGTTAGAAAATGAGCAAACATCCAAGCACCGGTAATCACCATCATTAAGATTGTTGAACGTGTTGGAATGTTGGTCTTTGCATTCACTTTTACATATTGTTCGCTGTGGGGAAGTTCTTTACGAATGGCAAGTGCATAGGGAACACGAATAGCGGCAAGTGTTAAACCGTTTACGGTTCCAAGGACAGAGATGATGATTGCAACTAACACAAACTTACTACCGTTTTCACCGAACAGTTGAACGCTTGCAAGCTGTACGTGGTTGTCACCAAGTGCCATGATTTTATCGGGACCAAGAATACTAGACATTCCAACGAAGTAAATGAGATAGATCATCATGATGATGATAGGTGAAATGGCAAGTGCCAAAGAAAGATTTCGTTTCGCATTTTTAATTTCATGGGCAACAGCAGGTGCAACGGTCCATCCATCATATGAAAATGCAACTGCAACGATAGCACTACTGGATGCAACAACGCCAGCCATCGAAAATGTGTCAGACTGCAAAGCGTGCACATGTCCATAGCGAATACCAAGATATCCGATGATGACAAGTGGAAGAATCTTAATTACTGTAGAAATGTTTTGGAAATAACTTGCAAGCCTTGCAGAAAGATAGTTGATTGCAAATGTGCCAAAGAAATAAAGTAAGGTAATCACCCATATATTCAAGTTGGCATCCTCAAATAACATACATGTATAATTTGCAGCTACATAGAGAATGACTCCAAGCAAGGCGGGGAAGTAGATACCCATTTGATAAAAACCAGCAAAGTAAGCGAAGCGTTTTCCAAAAGCGATTTCACAATAGGTGATTAAACCACCAGTTTTTTCGCTTTTCTCGGAGAGCTTGGAAAGTGTGAGTCCACCAAAGATGATTCCGATTGCACCAATGACAAGTGCGATTGCACCATAGAGAACACTTCCGTTTGTGTCCAGTAGAATATCATCGGTTTTAAAGAAAATTCCAGATCCGATCACAATCCCAACAATCATACTGATTGCAGTAGGTAGACCAAACTGTTTCTTCATTGTTTTGTTTTCCATTATATACCCTCCAAAATCTTCGTTGTGATTGTAACTAAAAAAAGAGGCGAAGTAAATATAAAATAATCTTTTTATAATTATCGTAAGAATTCTTTGCGTATATCGCTTGTTATTCAGCTATGTATATAAGGATGAAAAGTTTTATAAAATTATCTTGAACTTATGATTCTTTCGCTCTATACTTTGAATACAGTTTGGTATACTATATTTGTAGAGAAACTATTATAAGGAAAGGAAACTTATTATGATTATATTATATTCATCTCCAGGATGTGCATCTTGTCGTAAAGCAAAGCGCTGGTTACAAGAACGCAACCTTGATTTTGTTGAGAAAAATTTATTTGCAACAATTCTTAAAGCTGATGAAATTAAATACTTACTAAGTCGTAGTGATAACGGAACGGAGGATTTAATTAGTACGCGTTCTCGCCCCTATCAAGAACTTGGTAAAGATTTAGATGAAATGAGTATGGAGGAAACGATTCGTTTCGTTCAACAAAACCCTTCAGTGATGAAACGCCCAATCATCATTAACGAAGATAACTTCCTCGTAGGTTATGATGATGATGAAATTACAGCGTTTGTACCAAAAGAATTACGAAATGTTGCAGACTGTGGATGTAACTCTTCTTGTCCGAACTTTCCAATTTGTGGATCGCTTCGCAAAGAAGACAGTCAAGATTATGTTGGAAAAGGTGCTTAGGCACCTTTTTTTGGTGTAAATGACTGCTTTTTCAAGAAATGTAAGAAAGTTTTCGAAAGTGAAAATAACTTGTTGACATGCCTTTGTCAAAATGATATTATTTCAAAGTTGCTGCTGGCAAAACAGAGGAAAATCGGGTTCAAAAAGTTCCTGAAAATAACTTCAAGAAGTTATGAAAAATCTGTTGACACAGCACAATGCAAATGGTAATATCAATAAGGCTCAAGCGAGTGATATGAAACAAATGAAAAACACGATAAAAACTTACAAAAAGTTGAAAAAAGTGTTTGACATAGCTATGCTAGAGTGGTATTATTAACAGGCACGGTTGAGAAACTGATGCTAAAAAAGAAGTGATTAGATCTTTTAAAACTGAATAGGAAACGTCAATTTCGAAA
>LVZN01000017.1 GCA_001695645.1 Erysipelotrichaceae bacterium MTC7
AGTATAAAAAAACAAGTGGTCCCTTTTTCAATGGCAACATGCCATGAAAATGGTCCACTTTTAAATTACAATAAACATAGGGACGGCGAAAAATTCCCCGTACTTCGTAAAGCGGTACGCTCCGTTACCCAGAGCAACAGTCGGGGCTTGCTCCATGTGATAGACGAGCTACGCCGTGAAGATACGCCCATATCAAGAAATATCGCAGACCATATCG
Organism: Erysipelotrichaceae bacterium MTC7; assembly: GCA_001695645.1. Lineage (GTDB taxonomy): Bacteria > Bacillota_I > Bacilli_A > Erysipelotrichales > Erysipelotrichaceae > Breznakia. The sequence continues at coordinate 218 of LVZN01000017.1, forward strand.
ACAGCTTCACGGACTACGACTTTGCACATCTGCTGTTTTCAGACGGGACGGTAGAAAATGCTATCAGTCTGGATAACCAGCTCAACATCATTCAAGTAGCTGACCTTGTACTGCCAGATAAAGATACCACTTTTGAGGAATACACGACCATTGAATTATTATCGGTTTCTATGCTGATTGTGATTAGTACCTTTGCCCTTGATTTTATCCATTCGGACAGAAGTATTTTTAAGATTGTAGACCTTGACGAAGCGTGGGCGTTCTTAAATGTGGCACAAGGAGAAACGCTCTCTAACAAGCTGGTTCGTGCTGGACGAGCTATGCAGGCAGGCGTTTATTTTGTTACCCAGTCTGCCTATGATGTTTCAAAGGAAAGTCTGAAAAACAATATCGGCTTGAAGTTTGCCTTTCGTTCTACTGACATTAACGAGATAAAACAGACCTTAGAGTTTTTTGGTATCGACAAGGACGACGAGAACAACCAGAAACGCTTGCGTGATTTAGAGAACGGACAATGCTTATTGCAGGACTTATACGGACGTGTCGGTGTGGTGCAGATACACCCCGTCTTTGAAGAACTGCTACACGCCTTTGATACCAGACCGCCCGTACAGAGAAATGAGGTGGAGTGATGAAAGAAAGGATAAAAGGTGCGTTCACAAAAAAGAAGATTTTCCACTTTCTCAAAATGGTTCTGTTCGTGGTGGCACTCTCCCTTATCCTGCTTTCACTTCTGGGGACGGTGGCTCATGCGACGGGGCTTGTGGACGATACCATAAATGCAGAAAATCTTTACTCAAAATATCCGCTGTCGAATTACCAGCTTGATTTTTATGTGGATAATAGCTGGTCGTGGCTTCCGTGGAACTGGCTGGACGGTATCGGAAAATCGGTGCAGTATGGGCTTTACTGCATTACCAACTTTGTCTGGACGATAAGCCTTTATTTAAGCAATGCCACGGGCTATGTGGTGCAGGAAGCCTATAAACTGGACTTCATTAACGATATGGCAGACAGTATCGGAAAAAGCATACAGACCATTGCAGGCGTAACACAGAACGGTTTTTCTTCTACGGGCTTCTATGTTGGTTTCCTGCTTCTCATTATCTTAGTGGTGGGACTTTATGTTGCCTATACGGGACTGATAAAACGGGAAACCAGCAAGGCACTTCATGCCGTTATTAACTTTGTGGTGGTGTTCGTGCTGTCCGCTTCGTTTATTGCCTACGCTCCCGACTACATCAAAAAGATAAATGAATTTTCAAGTGATATTAGTACCGCTTCGTTGGACTTGGGAACAAAAATCATGCTCCCAAACTCTGACAGCAAGGGCAAGGACAGCGTGGACTTGATAAGGGACAGCCTATTTTCTATTCAAGTGGAACAGCCGTGGTTACTCTTACAATTCGGGAACAGCAACGCAGAAGAAATCGGGGCAGACCGTGTAGAAGCTCTGGTATCGGCAAGCCCAGAGGACGAGGACGGAAAGACCAGAGAGGAAGTCGTGAAAACAGAAATCGAGGACAACGACAACAACAATCTGACGATACCGCAGGTCGTGAACCGTTTAGGTATGGTGTTCTTCCTACTGTTCTTCAACTTAGGGATAACGATATTTGTATTCTTGCTTACGGGCATGATGTTATTCAGCCAGATACTTTTTATTATCTTTGCTATGTTTCTGCCTATCAGCTTTTTACTTTCCATGATACCGAGCTATGAAAGCATGGCAAAGCAGGCAATCGTGAGGGTGTTTAATACCATAATGACACGAGCAGGAATAACGCTCATTGTAACGGTGGCGTTCAGCATTTCCAGTATGTTTTATAACATATCCACGGACTATCCGTTTTTCATGGTGGCGTTCTTACAGATAGTGTGTTTCGCTGGTATCTACATGAAGCTGGGTGACTTAATGAGTATGTTCTCTTTGAACGCTAATGATAGTCAAAGCATGGGACGAAGAATTTTCCGCAGACCATATCTATACTTGGCACATAGGGCTAGACGTATGGAAAGACGGCTTGCTGGTGCGGTTACTGCTGGTGGTGTTGCTGGTGCGGTGGCTGGTAGCACGATTTCAAACAGAAAAGCGACAAGGAACACAGCTACAAAAGATAGTCGGGGTAATACATCTTCCAGCATGGGACAGCGTGTAGGTTCAAAGGTGGGTGCTGTCTTAGATACAAAAAATAAAGTGAAAGATAAGGCAAGTGCTGTCAAAGAGAATATCAAGGATATGCCGACACAGACCGCTTATGCCGTCCACTCCGCAAAGGAAAAGGCAAAGTCCAGCGTGTCCGACTTCAAGCGTGGCATGGTGCAGGAACAGCAGTCCAGACAGTCGGGACGTATGGAAAAACGGGAACAGCATAGGCAGAATATCGCCGATAAGCGTATGGAGCTTCAAAAGGCACAAGAAGCAAGGCAGGCACAGCGAAAGGCTGACGGATCAGCGACAACGGGAGCTACCCGTCCCCATGAGCGACCAGCCACAGCTTCAACCATTCCAAAGCCGAGTGCTGAAAAAACGCAGGAAGTCAAACGCCCTGCCACAGCGACGACTTCAAAAACAAATGAGCCAGTCAAGACAACGGTTATCAAAGAGCGTCCCTTATCTTCGGGTACTTCTGATAGGAAAACGAGCCAGCCTACACAGCCAGTACATAGGCAGAATGTAGAAAAAGTGGTATCGCAGGAAACACGCCAGAATGACACCAAAGACCGCAGGACAAAAGTTCAGCAGACGCAAAGCGTCCAGAAAAACCAGCAGACCACAGAGAAAACCCGTAACCTTGTAATGAAGAAAGGACAGAAGAAAAAATGAAACTGAAACATATTGCTATTATCGGCAGTCTGTTTCCTATCCTCTTTTCACTGGTGCTTTTCTTTGGGGTGTTGATTAGTGCGGACAGCGACGACGAGAACAGCAACTTTTCTTCTGGCATTACGGGTATGAACTTATCCGCAGAAGTCTTGAAACATCAGCCTATGGTGGAAAAGTACGCCAGAGAATACGGCATTTCCGAGTATGTCAATGTGTTGCTGGCAATCATACAAGTGGAAAGTGGCGGTACAGCCGAGGACGTTATGCAAAGCTCTGAAAGTCTGGGACTACCGCCCAATTCATTAGATACAGAAAGTTCAATCAAGCAGGGGTGTAAATATTTTGCGTCCCTGCTTTCGTCCTGCAAAAATCAAGGTATGGACGATTTGAATGTAGCGATACAGTCTTATAACTATGGCGGTGGTTATGTGGGATATGTGGCAGGAAAAGGAAATAAACACACTTTCAACCTTGCAGAGAGCTTTGCCCGTGAAAAATCGGGTGGAAAGAAAGTAACATACACCAATCCAATAGCTGTTGCGAAGAATGGAGGCTGGCGGTATAGCTATGGAAATATGTTCTATGTGGAATTAGTCAATCAGTATTTAACTGTTCCGCAGGTGTCGGGAGAGCTGGCACAAAAGGTAATGAATGAAGCGTTGAAGTATCAAGGCTGGAAGTACGTCTATGGTGGTAGTAATCCCAACACTTCCTTTGACTGTTCGGGACTGACACAATGGTGTTATGGAAAAGCTGGTATCTCCTTACCGAGAACGGCACAAGCACAGTATGATGCTACCCAACATCTCCCACTCTCGCAGGCAAAGGCTGGGGACTTGGTATTTTTCCATTCTACCTATAACGCTGGTTCGTATGTAACCCACGTCGGCATTTATGTAGGAAATAACCAGATGTACCATGCAGGCGACCCGATAGGATTTGCAGACCTAAGCAGTAGTTACTGGCAACAGCACTTAATCGGTGCAGGACGAGTAAAACAATAGAAAGGACTTGAAGATATGTTTAAGAAAAATAAGAAACAGACAGAAACTATCAAAGAACCAAAAGAAAAAAAGGTGCGTACTGTCAAGGTAGGCACACATAAGAAAACTGTGATTGCCTTGTGGGTGGTGCTTATCGCAAGCGTGAGCTTCGGGGTGTATAAGAATTTTACCGCTATCGACCAGCACACCACCCATGAAAAAGAAATCATTGAGCTTCGCTTGCAGGACACCAACGGGATAGAAAATTTCGTGAAGAACTTTGCGAAGTCATATTACACATCGAATAACAGCAAAGAAGCGATTGAAGCAAGGACGCAGGCAATCAGCGGTTATCTGACAAAGGAATTGCAGGACTTGAATATAGATACCATTAGAACCGACATACCGACCAGCTCCACAGTTACAGATGTGATTGTATGGCATATCGAGCAATCGGGAACGGATACTTTTTCTGCTACCTACGAAGTAGATCAGCAGATAAAAGAGGGCGAACAGACAAGCAATGTGAAAGCAACCTATACTGTAAAAGTTCATGTAGACGCTGACGGGGATATGGTAATCGTTCAGAACCCTACTCTTGCACCAGCAATCGAAAAATCAGACTATGATCCAAAGACACCAGAAACAGACGCAAGTGTAGACGCTGATACTGCAAATGACGCTACCGCATTTCTGGAAACATTCTTTAAGTTGTACCCAACAGCCACAGAAAACGAACTTGCTTATTATGTGTCGGGGAATGTGCTTGAACCTATCGGCAGGGACTACCTTTATTCTGAACTGGTAAACCCTATCTTTACAAAAGACGGGGAGAATGTAAAAGTTAAGGTTGCTGTAAAATTCCTTGATAATCAGACAAAGGCAACGCAAGTATCGCAGTATGAGCTTGTGCTACATAAGGATAGTAACTGGAAGATTGTAGGATAATTGTAAAAGGCTTGTATCATATTTTTATGCTCTGCAAGCCTTTTAATATTGACAACTGTATTTTTAAGTATTATGCTGTACTTGTATAAGCTATACAGTATAGAACAAGGCGGTGTTTAAATGGAAATCTTTATCAATAATCATGCAAGCATACCTATTTATGAACAAATTTCTTCGCAAATAAAAGCATTGATTATAAATGGGGAATTAAAGGCTGGCGAAGCTCTACCATCAATAAGAGGACTTGCAAAATCATTGCATATAAGTGTATTGACTGTTCAAAAATCTTATGATGTGCTTCAAAAAGACGGTTTTATCGAAACAACAGCAGGCAAAGGGTGTTTTGTATCTGCTCAAAATCAAGATTTTTATATAGAAGAACAACAGAAAAAAATCGAAGATAGATTTGTAGAAGCTATTGAAATAGCCCGTGCAAGTGGCATAAACCTTGATAAATTGATTGGATTATTAAAATTATTATATGAGGAGGACGAGTAAATGGCTGAAAATATTTTAGAAGTTAAAAACCTTACAAAAGATTATGGCGATTTTGTATTAAATGACTTAAGTTTTTCCATTCCTAGAGGTGTAATTATGGGGCTTATTGGCGAAAATGGAGCTGGAAAATCGACCACAGTAAATTGTATTTTGAACGAAATTAAGAAAAACAGTGGAAACATTTTGATTTTTGGAAAAGACCACATAATTGATGAATGTGAAATAAAAGATAAAATCGGAATTGTATTTGACGAAAACCACTTTCCAGATATTTTTACACCAAAAGAAATTGAAAAATATATGTCGGGAATATATACCAATTGGGACAGTATAGCATTTCGTAATTATTTGAAACAGTTCGAATTACCAGCAAAGAAGAAAATTAAAGATTTTTCTAAAGGAATGAAAGTAAAACTTGCATTCGCTGTTGCTCTTTCACATAAAGCAGAATTACTTATATTAGATGAAGCAACAAGTGGATTGGACCCTATTATTCGAGATGATATTCTTGATATACTGATTGATTTTGTGCAAGATGAAAATTACTCTATTTTGTTTTCATCACATATTACAAGTGATTTAGAAAAAATAGCAGATTATATTACTTTTATTCATAAAGGACGGTTAGTTTTCTGCTCATTAAAAGACGACTTAATTGATAACTATGGTGTTGTAAGTTGTGGAGCAAGTGTCTTTGATACGCTAGATAAGACAGAAATTATTTCCTATCAAAAAGAAGATTATCAATATAAGGTTCTTGTTCGTGATAGAAACAAGATTGCAAAAGATTTTCCAAAAGCACTTGTAGAACCTGCTACTATTGAAAATATTATGTTGTTTTACGTAAAGGGGGAATTACAATGAAAGGCTTATTGATGAAAGATTTATTAGTAATTCAGAAAAAATATGGAATTACTAGAATTATTATGGATATATTCATTATAGTAGCTTTGATGTTATTTTTAAAAGGGACAGGAGCTATTTACATTAGTTTATTGTTAATTCCAGTTGAAATAATGACAATGATAATTTCCTTAACGACTTGCGACGAACAATGGAAATGGGGGAAATATGTTGTTGCACTACCCGTTTCAAAAACTACGATTGTAAAAAGCAGATATATAGTTGCTTTGATTATGACTTGTATTGGCTTTGGGGTAGCTTTGCTTGTTAATACCATAACATATTTTATATTCCCTCAATTTGCATTTGGTTATTATATGTTTATTGCTTGTGCTTCTTTTGCCGTAACCTTAGTATTTTTGTCATTTGTATTGCCTTCAAATTATTCACTTGGAGTTAATGCAGGTTTTGCGGTTATGTTTACTCTAGTGATTATTCTTGTTGTATTGGCAGTTTGGACAAATGTGACTAACAATTCTATTTTATGGTTTGTAGTCGATAATTTTGAATTGAGTATCGGCATAGCTTTTATAATAGTTATAGCTCTTGCTTTCAGTTCTTATCTTCTATCAAAAGCATTTTTTACTAGAAAATACAATTAGTGAGGTATTGTTATGAGAAAATGTCTTAGATGTCATGAAGAAATGGTCGAAAATTTAGATGTTAAAGTTGATATGCAGGGATATGGTATTAGAATAACTACTAAAGGCGTTTTTGGAACTACGGTAGAAAAACCTAAAGTTGCAGTTTGTCCAAAATGTGGCGAAGTTTCCTTATATATTGAAAATTTTAAATCAATAAAATAAATGATTAAAATCTGCATATAGACTGAGGGTTTATTGTTTGCTAACGTCCGAGCGGATATTGAAGAATTTATGAATAGTACATACCCAGAGATGCAAGCAAATTTCAAAAGGTATTTTGGAAATAGACATTTTACGCCGAAAAAATATGTTTATATCACTACGAAAAAGCAAAAATTAAATTTCTTAAAAGAATAAGGGGGGGCTATGGATAAGCAATTATGGGTATTATGTCCTATTTGCAATAATAAGACACGAACTAAAGTGCGAGAAGATACAGAACTGATAAATTTTCCTTTGTTCTGTCCGAAGTGCAAAACGGAAACTTTAATCAATATAAAGCATGGAAAAGTAACTATTATCAAAGAGCCAGACGCAAAGACGCAGAGCCGATAATTTGTAGGTTATTATGACTTATAGATTGTTGGCTCTTATTTGTTACCTGCGGAGCAGATCAGCAAATAGATAATGCAGAATAGCAAAAAGGGAAAACAAGAAGCTGATTACTTCTTGCTCTCCCTGCTGTTCAAGATACCGTCAATCGTACCTTGAATGATTTTTAATTCGTTATCACTCAATAAATCAAGAGAGGTTTCTATCTGACGGCGAGCTGTACTTTTTACGACGTTCTCTGCTGGATAGAAATATTCATCGACCGATATATTGAACATGGTAACTAAATCATGGAATAATTGAAAACTAGGGTGTGAACCAACATTTTCAATATCTGCGATATGGCGTTCTCCATAGAACACTTTATCGCCTAAATCATTACGAGAAAGCCCTGCTCTCTCACGGGCTTCTCTGATTGCCAGTCCTAAAGGTCTGAAATCAAAAGTTTGTGTTTCTTTTGCTTTTCTCATTTTAAATCACCTAGCATGAGTTTATACTTCATGCTGTATATTTAGAATGTGTTAAAATTGAGCGAATCATTCAATTAGAAAACGAAAAAGAATAGAATCACAAATCACAAGTGATTAATCACAAATCACTTGTGATTTGTGATTGTTGATGATAAAATAAGAGTAAGAAGAAATAGAAAGAAGTGAGTGGTTGTGGGAAATTTAGGCGCACAAAAAGCAAAACGAAATGATACACCAATCAGTGCAAAAAAAGATATTATGGGGGATAAGACGGTTCGTGTTCGTGCTGACTTGCACCATATTATAAAAATCGAAACAGCAAAGAATGGCGGAAACGTAAAAGAAGTTATGGATAAAGCCTTAGAAGAATATATTCGGAAATATTTACCTGACAAACTTTAAAAGGAGTGAAAATGAAATGGCAGTTACTTATGAAAAAACATTTGAAATAGAGATCATTAACGAATTATCGGCAAGCGTTTATAATCGAGTATTAAACTATGTTTTGAATCATGAATTAAATAAAAATGACTCTCAATTATTGGAAGTCAATTTATTAAACCAATTAAAGCTTGCAAAACGTGTAAATCTTTTTGATTATTCTTTAGAAGAATTACAAGCCGTTCATGAGTATTGGCGGTCAATGAATCGCTATTCAAAACAAGTTTTGAATAAAGAGAAAGTGGCTTAATATGGCAAATATAGTCAATTTTACTGACAAACAATTTGAAAATCGCTTAAATGATAATTTAGAAGAATTGGTTCAAGGAAAAAAAGCGGTTGAATCGCCAACCGCTTTTTTACTTGGTGGGCAACCAGGGTCAGGGAAAACGAGTTTGCGAAGAAGATGATTGAGCAGGCAGGAACAAAGTGATAAATTCAAATTGTGAGGGAAAATATAGATGAATCAAGGAAGAATTATTGTGATTACAGGCTCACCGGGGACAGGAAAAACAACAACTGCGTCAATTGTCGCAAAGGAATCAGATATGGATAAATCAGTGCATATGCACACCGATGACTTTTTTCATTACTTAAGCAAAGGCGCAATACCACCACATTTGCCAGAATCCAACAAGCAAAATCTGGTTGTCATTGAAGCCTTTTTAGAGGCTGCAAAGCGATATGCTCGTGGCGGATATGATGTAATTGTAGATGGGATTGTCGGGCCATGGTTTTTGGAGCCATGGAAAGCTCTTGCCCAAGAAGATTACGAGGTACACTATATTGTATTAAGAGCGAGTATGGAAATAAGACTTAGAAGCAAACTTAAGAGTGTGTTGATAGTGCAGTATCTTAAAATTTTGTATAATAGGAATTGAAGTTAAATTAGATGCTAAAAATTTGTAATTAAGAAGGAGTGATTACATGAACAAAAATATAAAATATTCTCAAAACTTTTTAACGAGTGAAAAAGTACTCAACCAAATAATAAAACAATTGAATTTAAAAGAAACCGATACCGTTTACGAAATTGGAACAGGTAAAGGGCATTTAACGACGAAACTGGCTAAAATAAGTAAACAGGTAACGTCTATTGAATTAGACAGTCATCTATTCAACTTATCGTCAGAAAAATTAAAACTGAATACTCGTGTCACTTTAATTCACCAAGATATTCTACAGTTTCAATTCCCTAACAAACAGAGGTATAAAATTGTTGGGAGTATTCCTTACCATTTAAGCACACAAATTATTAAAAAAGTGGTTTTTGAAAGCCATGCGTCTGACATCTATCTGATTGTTGAAGAAGGATTCTACAAGCGTACCTTGGATATTCACCGAACACTAGGGTTGCTCTTGCACACTCAAGTCTCGATTCAGCAATTGCTTAAGCTGCCAGCGGAATGCTTTCATCCTAAACCAAAAGTAAACAGTGTCTTAATAAAACTTACCCGCCATACCACAGATGTTCCAGATAAATATTGGAAGCTATATACGTACTTTGTTTCAAAATGGGTCAATCGAGAATATCGTCAACTGTTTACTAAAAATCAGTTTCATCAAGCAATGAAACACGCCAAAGTAAACAATTTAAGTACCGTTACTTATGAGCAAGTATTGTCTATTTTTAATAGTTATCTATTATTTAACGGGAGGAAATAATTCTATGAGTCGCTTTTGTAAATTTGGAAAGTTACACGTTACTAAAGGGAATGTAGATAAATTATTAGGTATACTACTGACAGCTTCCAAGGAGCTAAAGAGGTCCCTAGCGCCTACGGGGAATTTGTATCGATAAGGGGTACAAATTCCCACTAAGCGCTCGGGACCCCTTGTAGGAAAATGTCCTAAGTGTGGCAACAATATTGTATTAAAAAAATCGTTTTATGGTTGTTCAAATTATCCTGAATGTACCTTCACTTTAGCTGAACATTTTAGAAAGAAAAAACTCACCAAAACAAATGTAAAAGAATTACTAGAGGGAAAAGAAACCCTGGTAAAAGGAATCAAAACGAAAGATAGAAAGTCCTACAATGCCGTTGTAAAAATCGGAGAAAAGGGATATATTGATTTTATCTCTTTTTCAAAATAAGCATAAAAGCCCTTTAAAGAGGGCTTTTATATATTAATCACAAATCACTTATCACAAATCACAAGTGATTAATCACAAATCACTTGTGATTTGTGATTCCTAATGATACAATATTACTATACAAAAAAAGAATGGGGCGTAGTTATGGAGAAGGAAGAACTCAAAATACTTGAAGAATTAAGACGTATTTTAAACAGTAAAAATGAAGCGATTGTTATCTTAAACAATTATTTTAAAGGTGGTGTTGGAAAGTCAAAATTATCGACTATGTTTGCTTACTTGACAGACAAATTTAATTTAAAAGTTTTAATGATCGATAAGGACTTACAAGCAACATTGACAAAAGACTTAGCAAAAACATTTAAGGTAGAATTGCCACGTGTTAATTTTTATGAAGGACTGAAAAATGGAAACTTGGCTTCTTCTATTGTTCATTTGACTGATAATTTAGACTTGATCCCTGGCACGTTTGATTTGATGTTACTGCCAAAATTAACTCGCTCATGGACTTTTGAAAATGAAAGTAGATTGCTTGCTACTCTTTTAGCACCTTTAAAAAGTGACTATGATCTCATTATTATTGATACTGTACCAACGCCAAGCGTTTATACAAATAATGCAATCGTGGCAAGTGATTACGTCATGATCCCTTTACAAGCAGAAGAAGAAAGTACAAACAACATTCAAAACTATATTTCCTATTTGATTGATTTACAAGAACAGTTTAACCCTGGACTAGATATGATCGGTTTTGTTCCTTATTTAGTTGATACGGACAGCACAACGATAAAATCAAACCTGGAAGAACTGTACAAGCAACATAAAGAAGATAACTTGGTTTTCCAAAATATTATCAAGCGAAGTAATAAAGTAAGTACCTGGTCTAAAAACGGCATTACAGAACACAAAGGCTATGACAAAAAAGTTTTATCTATGTATGAGAACGTATTTTTTGAAATGCTTGCATATAGTATGCAGTAATAATTCAAAAGCTGTTATCGTGTGCGGTAAATAAAAAAAACCGTTCCTAGATAATACACTTTTGTGCGTCTTGAAAAATAACGGGACGGTTTTGGATATAACCAGAACTGTCCTTTTTTCTTAGGAGTAAATAAGGCATAGTGGTGTTAGTATATAACTATGGACACGGAAAGTTGAACATCCTATAATATAAAAAAGGAGTGTTCTAAAATGGCAAAAAATCAAAAATCCTATACCCCAGAATTCAAGCAGCAAATTGTTGACCTGCATAATAAAGCTGGCAAAGGTATAACAGAATTATCTAACGAATATGGCGTTCCAAAAGGCACAATCTCTACCTGGGTAAAGCTTCTTTCACCAGTACAGGTCTCAGAAACAGAAACTATTTCTATGAAAGAGTACAAGGCTCTTCAAAAGAAAATGAAGGAACTAGAGACAGAGAATGAAATATTAAAAAAAGCTACCGCCATATTCGCCAAAAATCAATAGCTGCGTACGTGTCCTTTATTCAAGCTAATCTTGATAAATATACTGTTAAACAAATGTGCAAGGTTCTTAAGTTTCCTCGCAGTACTTATTATGCTGTAATTAATCATGTTACATCTCAAAGAGAAATTGAATACAACAAATTTAGCGAAGAAGTTCAATTTTACTATGATCAATCTAAGGGACGTTATGGTGCTATTAAGATACAGCGTGATCTTGAAGAAGCTGGTATCCCCTGTTCAGTCAAAAGAGTTCAAAGACATATGGCTAGGCTTGGTATTCGTAGTGTTGTAGTACGCAAATATAAGTATCAAAATAATCAAGGTAAGGTTCCTGACGATAAGGAAAATATACTGAATCGCGATTTTAGTACTACAACCATAAATCAAAAATGGGTTACTGACATAACGTATATACATGTTCTTAACGAGGGCTGGACTTATCTAGCATCAGTTATGGACTTATATGATAGAAAAATCATTGGTTATTCATATGGTAAAAATATGACCACCGAATTAGCTATGAAAGCAGTTGAAAATGCATGTATTAATGTAAAAGACACTACAGGTATTATCCTTCACAGCGATTTAGGCAGCCAATATACAAGCGCAGTATTTGAGAATATGCTTACAGAAAAACATATGAAGCATTCCTTCAGTAGAAAGGGAAATCCTTACGATAATGCCTGTATAGAATCCTACCATTCTGTATTGAAGAAGGAAGAAGTATACCGAAACACATATCATACACTTGAGGAGGCTAAATCAGCTCTCTTTGAATATATAGAGTCTTGGTATAACCGCAGAAGGAGGCACAGTGCACTGGATTATAAAACTCCACAGCAGGTTGAAGATGAGGCTCTTGTAGCTTAGTAATCTTTCTCTCCGTATTAATGTCATGCAGAGAGAAAAAGTTCAACTTTTTGTGTCCAAAGTATTGACATAGGTCCATAGCTCTGGTTAAAGGGGGCTATACCATGATTGCATACGGAAGAACGTTCTGCCGTTCTCAACTGAATAAATATTTCAGTCCACTATTACAATCATTACACCCTTTACAAGAATTAAAAATTCATATCAATAGAATTTATAAAACAGTCTGTTTGTGTAATTACACATTATCGGGCTGTTTTTGTTTTGTTAAAAATTTTTTTCAACTTTTTTCGGTTTCAACTTAGCAAATCACACCTGTCGTTCCCTATATGGTGCGGAAAGAGGGATAACCACTTTTCATATCGTAACGGAAAGGGGGTGAGATTGATGAAACCATCTGACTTCCAGAAAACAGTTCAATGCCGTTTTGAAAGTTGTTTGAAGAAAGTTGTCCGACATGTTGTTAAGGACTATCAGAAGAAATTAAAGCGACGACAAAAGGGAGAAACGCTTTTTTGTGAACTTCCAGAAATCGTTGTAGAAAATCTGGCTGTCTGGGACGACTATGATACGGACTATACGATTTTCAATGTATGTGGTAGTGATATTCGTATTTGTGATGATGAACTGGCAGAAGCCTTGAAACATTTGTCTGAGCGTAATCGAGAAAATTTGTTGATGTATTATTTCTTGGAAATGAGCGATACCGAGATTGCAAAAAGACAAAATATTTCAAGAAGTGGTGTTTTTCAAAACCGACACAATTCACTAGAGCTTATGAAAAAAATACTAAAGGAGAAATGATAGCAAATGAAACACACAATGAAGAAGCCGTCCTACTACTTGCTTTCGCAGGCAATGGACGGGGACGAAAAAGCGATTGAAAAGATACTGGCATTTTATGACCCTTACATATCAAAGTGCTGTCTACGACCACTCTATGATGAATACGGCAATGTCTATATTGTTGTAGATATGGAATTAAAGGGACTTATCAGAGAAGCACTTATTAAAATGATTTTAGGGTTTGATATTGCCTTAGAAATCGAAGAAGAATAACAAGCAGTAACCGCAGAGCATGATTTGTTCAATCCCCTCTTTCCTGCTCTGCCCCTGCTTTTATATGAAAGCAACACGCTTTCGCCACAGCTCTTTGACAACTGAATAAAGCAGACAGATACGTTTGTGAGATAGCGAGCCACGGGAACTGTACGCCACGACCTTTTCAAAAGAAAGCGAGCGACCCACGCAGTGATCCGAGAGCGACTGTTGGAAAAGTCGTTTTGCCATGACCTATCCTCACAGAATAATGATACGTCCGCATGGTGCGGTTCTGCCCACAAGAATGGGAATAGTTGAGATACTAACGGAGCTTTCCAAAGCCGTCTGCCTGCTTATAATTGATAGTTTCAGCAACAAAATCTATCTACTCTTTTTATTTAGGTGTGTTATAATGACCTTATTAGACGAGTGTATTTTGTTGCTGTCACAAATGAAAGGGGTCTTAATAGTGATAAGTGATACACAAAATGCACAATCTCCTACAAAGGAAAAAAAGACTTATACAGTAGAGGAAATTGCTGAACAACTGGACATTAGCAAAAAGGTAGCTTATTCATTAGTAAAAAGCGGTCAATTCAGTTATGTTCGTGCTGGTAAAGCCATACGGGTATCAAAGGTTTCTTTCGATAAATGGTTAAATGAAATTTAACTATAAGGAGAGAAAATTATGGCTTCAATCAAACAAAGAAAATCAAGTTTTTCAGTTATTTATTGGTACTTAGATAGTGCAGGAGAAAGAAAACAAAAATGGGACACGCTGGAAACAAGAAAAGAAGCAAAACAGCGAAAAGCCTTTATAGAATACTATCAAGAGAAATTTGGATATGTGATAGTTCCATTAGAGGAACAATTTGCACATCAGATTGAAAATTCTAAAAAGGAGTTAGATGTTGTAGACAAAGATATTACATTGCGTGATTTCCTAGAAATTTTTGTTAATTTATATGGCACATCTAAATGGTCGCCGAGTACATTTAGTAGTAAGGTAGGCAGTATTGAAAATTATATCAATCCGATTATTGGAGATTGGAAACTGAATGAAATAACTACAAAAAGTCTATCAAAATACTACAATGATTTATTGAGCGTTCCAGAAGTACCACGGGCAAACAGAAAAGCAACTGGTCGTTGTGTTCAACCAGCGAACATCAAAAAAATACATGATATTATCCGCTGTGCCTTAAATCAAGCTATCCGCTGGGAGTATATTGATACAAACAAAAGAAACCCTGCGTCTTTGGCTACGTTACCAAAAATTCCAAAGACTAGGCGAAAAGTGTGGAGTGTTCAAACATTTCGAGAAGCGGTAAAAGCCACGGAAGATGATTTGCTTTCAATTTGTATGCACTTAGCTTTTTCCTGCTCTATGCGAATTGGAGAAATTACAGGACTTACATGGGAAGATGTTATTATTGATGAAGAGTCCATTGCTACAAATAATGCAAAGGTAATCATCAATAAAGAACTTTCAAGAGTAAATGCAGAAGCTATGCAGAAATTAAAGGAAAAGGATATTTTAAAGATTTTCCCAACGCAAAAACCGCATTGTACCACAAGGCTTGTCTTGAAAACGCCAAAAACAGAAACAAGTAATCGTGTTGTCTGGTTACCTAAAACAGTTGCGGAACTATTGGTGCAATATAAAAAAGACCAGCAGGAATTAAAGGAATTTTTAGGAAGTGCCTACAATGATTACAACCTTGTTATTGCGTTGGATAATGGCAATCCCGTGGAAAGCCGTATTGTTAGAGATAGGTTTCAAAAGCTCTGTGAAGAAAACGATTATGAAGTTGTGGTATTTCACAGCCTACGCCATTTAAGTACGGGTTATAAACTCAAAATGACAAACGGAGATGTTAAGTCCGTACAAGGCGATACTGGTCACGCAGAAGCAGAAATGGTTACAGATGTATATTCAGAAATCATTGACGAGGACAGACGTTTCAATGCACAAAAAATGGATAAAGAATTTTATTCTACGCTTAATGATGATACAGACAATCCAAAGCAAGATACCGACTTAACCGATAGTGATATGGCGTTATTGGAACTGATTAAATCTTTATCGCCAGAAATGAAAGAGCAATTTTTAAAGCAGGCACTTCAAAGATAGAATTTCAAAAGTGTTAGCAAATTCCAAAAAAACCAGCGATTTTTCTTCAAAAATAAAAAAGTGTTAGCAAGCCTATTTCCTTAAAAGTCTTAAAAAAATATCGAATAAAAAATGACAGATTGAAAACAATTCGTATTCAGCGTAAATAGAAAGCCATAAATAAAGAAACGCTGAAAACCTTGTAAAATAAGGCTTTCAGCGGAGTTTGTGGCGTCCCAGACAGGAGTCGAACCTGCGACGTTTCGCTTAGGAGGCGAACCCTCTATCCTGCTGAGGTACTGGGACATTCTTAAAAATCTATTCAATTTTATCTAGTTATCATATCAAAAGGCGTTTGTTCCACCTAGCCCTTAGGAGGGGCGGGTTATATCCATTTAACTACGGAGGCGTGACCTCTATTATCATACTACAAATGGATACAATTTTCATGGTAATTTACTTTGTTGGGTCAACTAGCATAAAGTCACGCACTTTATGGACCGCTTGTTCATACGCTTCTGTAAAGTAACGAAGCGTCATGATAACAGGAGGAAATGAATTGAAGTCCTCAACTTGAAGCGTATGTTCAGTATATGCTTGTACAAATGGTTCTAGTTTTTCCAGTTGTGCTAAAGTTGTTGGTGCAACTGGCTTTGCCATATTGTCTTCAATGTTTACATCACAAGAGGCAAACCGTTTTTGCCATTTGTAAGGAATGGTCATGATGATATCTCCACCAATAAATTCAGACCAGTGCAATTGATGACGATAGTATGCCGTTAGTATTCTTGTTTGATATCCTCGTTCTTTGAAGATGTGATAAATCTTTTTACAAATTGCAACACCTGCATAATTAAATGCATCTGGTTGAATTACAATATTTTCCTTATCTGCATATGCACGCAACCAGTCTTCTTGCATTCCTAGCAGAACCGCGCAAACAGGGTTTAGCGACGCGTTTGACTTTCCTTCAGCTGTTCTTCGCTTCATACCACTTTCGATAGCTGTAGCCGCTGCAATGGCTTGATCGACGCTAAAACATAATGTTGCCATAACACTGATGCCTTCATACGTAGCTTCTTCCATCGCTTTTATACCTTCACTTGTTGAAGGTATTTTCACTTGCATATTTACATTACATGCATGTACATCACGCGCCATCTGCAGCATACGTTCTGCATGATTGTAATCATAGATACTTGTTTGAATGGAAAACCGCCCTTTGGTTGGGTGTCCTTCTTTCCACATTGGCAAGAACATCTTGCTGCGTTCTTTTCCCATTTCCAGTGTCCACTGCCAAATAAGCTCATATTCATTCATCGTTGGGTATTTCTTTTGTAGTTCTTGAATGATCGGTTTGTGCAATTCTACTGGCTCATCACACATCATACGACTCACCCAAGTTAGACTTGTTGTCACTCCGGTGTTGTGATTTTCAATTGCGTATGCATGGTGATCTATATGGAAAGAATCCATCCAAATTTCCGTTTGTGGAAACTTTTCTTGTGTTTCGATTATTTTATTCATAGTATGTCCCTCGCTTTACATACCCATCATAGTCGCTGTTACTTTGTCTTGCAAATACGAATCAAACAAAAACAAAAAAACAAGGGAATTCCTTTGAATCCCCATGTTTTTATATGTTTTCTCCAAAATTTTATTTTTTCGTAATATGGATTTTTAAAAACAAATTCCATCTATCACAATCAGTCATCTGTGATTCAACACGCTTTGTTTTTGTGTAGGTATCTTTATAGATACCCTTACACCGTTTTATGCTTTATCTTTTTCATCTTTTCTACGCTTGATTAAAATGATAATGAATCCACTTCCAAGCAGTCCAAACATAAAGTAAATCACACCAGACAATTGTCCGTTTTGCATAATTGCGCCAAACGCTGCTTTTTGTCCCGTATTACTTCCTTTTACTTTACCCTTATCTTTGCCTGCACTAGCACTTTGACTGTCTGTTTGACTTTCGTTTTTACCTTCAGTCACCATAGAAATATCTTTTCCATTTGTGTCATCGTCATCTATATCAATGGAAGGTAGAACTTGACTTCCTTGTTTATCTTCCTCTTTTTCTACTTTTGTTTCATTAGACTTTCCAGGTTGCTCAGGAATCGTTGGCTCTGATGGTTCAGGTTTCACTTCTGGTTTTTCAGGCGTTTCTGGTTCTGTTGGTTTTTCGTCTTTGATTTCCAACGTTGCCAATGCTTCATCCAGTTTTTCTGATAACGCTTGTAGTTGTGCTGCTTCTACATCAGCTGACTGTTCTGGTGTTGCCAAGAATGCTTCCGCATCACTAACCACAGACATCAGTCTTGCCACGCTTGCTTCCGTATATGCCCCAAAGTTTGTTGCTTTGATTCCTTCTACTTTTGCACTTAAGTATGAACGATCTACTTTTAAGCGTAGTTGCGCGATTGCTTTTGCAAGTTTATTTACTTGTGTACTGATTTGCTCTGCTGTTGCATCTTCATCTTCATACACTTCTTTTGCTTCTGCTAATGCTTCTAATAATGCACCGTAGCTTTCTTTTGTATATCGGTCTGCATTTGCATCTTTTGCCTCTGCTAGTGAAATCATGTATGCAAGTGCATCCTTACTTGGTTTTAATACCAATTGTACAAGTGTACTTTCCAACTGTTCATACGCTTCTTCAACCTCGTATGTAAGTGCTCCACCTTCAATACTCAATACTGCTTTTGCATTTTCTAGTGCAGCCATAAAGTTTTCTTTTGCTTCATTGTTCATGTAGTCATCTAAATTCACTGCAAGACATTCATCATAAAGTGCTTGTAACTTTGTCGTATCTGCTTTGATGTAATCAAGTAGTTCAAGTGCTTCTGTCAATCTAATAATTGAAAGACTCATTGCTTCACTTGTTGCATTTGCATCTTCATACAAGTCAATTGCTTCTTCTAGTGCAGCATAGTATTCTGCTTTTGCACCATCAATTAGCTTATCTACATTTCCGTTATCTACTTCAACTTGTGCGAGGTCGATGAAGATTTTCAGAATTTGTTTTTCCATAGATTCTGGTACCACTTGTTCCAATCCTTTATAAGCTTCATCTAATGAAGCGTATGCTTGATCAATTGCTTCTTGCGTTGGTGCATCACCACTTACGACTGCTTTTGCTGTCTCCAATGCTTCTTGAAGTGCAGTCCAGCTTTCTGGTGTATATGCTTCTTCGTCTAATGTTTCAACTGTCTCAATTAACGTGTTAAGTTCACTCATATCTACAGCAGGTTCTGCTACATCATAAACAACAGTAATCATCGTATCGGCACTTCGATCTTCCGCTACAAGGTAAGCTCTTTGCACGTGTTCGTATATTGGGAGTATCGTAGTTGCAGCATTGTTGCTTGTAATATCTAGTTCAGGGTAATTTGAATCCTCTAAACGAACAACATATGTCTTTGTTTGTTCATCATACGATTCAAAACCATTAAAAGATTCTATAGGCGTACCATTTAAGGTAACTTCCTCGATATTGATTGAACCGTTTGCTTCAGGAACATTAACTGATTCATATACCTCAATTTCGGTTAATCCGATACATTTACCAACTGTTGGTGATTTCAGCCAAACCCTTAAACTTTGTGTTTCTATGGCATGAATAAAGCCATATGGTGTATCACCTGCAAGATAAGACACTTGGGTAATATGCGATGATTCAATTTCTTTCCATGTATTATCTTTTGTATCTAAATATTCAAAACGAACATTATCGTCTCCAGGCACGACACTAAACGCATTGTCTGTAAAGTGCCATAGTTTTACATTTTGCATTTTATGTGGCTCTGACCAATCTAATTGCACATAAGTATCAACAGTAGGGTTTTCATTCCGAAGTCCCCAGTTTGTCCACCTTGCACTTTCTCTAACACTTTCTGTTTTTACACCATCATTTAGTTCTAGTAATGAGTCATTGATAGCTGTTGTACTTGGATCACTGACAACTCCATTTCGTAATGTCCCATTTTTAAATACAGGAGCACCTACAAAGTTCTTACTTGCAATATTTTTAGCATCCGCTAATTTATCAAGTACTCTAAGGCTCAAATTTGCTGTGTACACTTCATTTAAGACACTCAGAGAACCAACGATGTTTTTCATTCCCTTTGTTGCATAATCATCACTGCTGAGTTCCCAAGAAACTGGAAAATACTCACTAAATGTCCCATCAGCGTAAAATCCACGTAATGTCTGTGGTAGTTTTGGCATAACTTCCGCCGTTGTCATTGTTGCATAGTTTTCGAAAGCTACAATATCACCAATAACATGTATTTTCATTGTTACAGGAATGCTTTTTCCATCAATTGTACCTTCTACATCAAATACTTGAATTTCACTAACATCTTCTTCACTAACTGCATTCCATGTAATAGATAAGTCAACCTTGCTTCCATCGCTGTTAGTACCTGTTACCGAACTTGGTAAGGCTGGTATCGTTCCTTGTGCCACGTAAACATCTTTTGACATCGTGTAGTAGCTTAAGTATGCATCATCACTTGATGTATCTTTACCTGTTTGCACCGTTACACTTGTACTTTCTAGTCCATCGCTAGTGGCTTTTAGTGTGAATGATCCTTCCTCTTTTGTAGATTGCACAATAACCAGTGCTTTTCCACTAAACGCTTTGCGAGATGAACCCTTGTACGATTCAATGCTTGCTGCATTTCCATTATCGACACCAACAATTTTCCCATTTCCCTCTATGGAGAAATCAATCTTGTTATTTGCACCTGCTACAAAGTTACCATCAGCATCTTGTACATCAACCGTGATATATGCAAGACTAGAACCGTTTGCGATAATTTCACTTTTGTCAGCGTTAGCAACTAATTTAGCTGTCGAAACAGTTGTTGTTGCTGATTGGTTTCCAACAGTTTCCTCAATTACATTTCCTTCTTTATCTAGTGCAACTGCACGAAGTGCTCCTGCTGCCCAAGTTACTTCAAATGATGGATAGAATTTATTTCCAAACTTTTGATACTTGTATCCTGTTGTAGTTGTATATTCCGTCGCTGTTTGTGTTCCTACTTTTTCATCATTTAAGTACAATTCGACCGTATGTGCATTTGAGTACACATCAACTTGTACTTTTCCATTCCCATTTTTGACAATCTCATCATTGTTCCAATTGGACATGATGTGTAATGTATCATTCTTTTCATCCCACAAGCTCTTATATAAATAATATGTATCTTTAGGGAATCCCGCAGTATCAACAATCCCAAAATACGAAGAATTCGGTGTTGGACCTTGACCGCTTACACTTCCTTGACCTACTCCATTCCAAGGTGTTGGTTCACCTAAATAATCAAAACCAGTCCAAACAAATTGACCTGCATTAAAGTCGTTTTCAATAACATAACTCCAAGCATTACTTGCAGAGTGACCCCAACCTACTTTTGCTTGATCGTTATCATATTCACTTAATTGAAGATTTGTTCCATCGGTGCCATATGTACTATAAATACCACGACTATGAATCGCACTTGTTGTTTCAGCACCGTATAATTTCCATTCGGGATTTTGTGAATGCTTATTTTTGAATGCAGTTGCAGTAGCGTAGTTAAAACCAACAACTCCGCCTGCTTCATGAATGATTTGATCAATTTTTCCAACGTTCCCATCTCCGCGTCGGTTATCACCAATCGTTACTGGACGGGTTGCATCAGTTTCTTGAATCCAGCGGATAATATCACGCGATAATTCAACATAATGCGATGTATTACCAGATACTCCTTCATCAATTTCATTACCAATTGACCACATAATAATGGATGGATTATTAATACCACTTCTTACCATTGCTTTAGCATCAAACTCTCCCCATTTCATCCCCGTACTTCCATGGAGAATTTCATTATCTTCCTCAATAAGCGTATTAAAATACTTCGTGTAATCATTCGTATTTCCATTCTTATATTCAGTCCAACCATCAAAAGCTTCATTGATTACGAGCATTCCCTCTTCATCACAAATTTCAAGTAATGCTGTTGCAGCTGGGTTGTGTGTTACTCTAATTGCATTTGCACCCATTTCTTTTAGGATTTTAACTTGTCGTGCGATTGCATCACGGTTTGCGACAGCTCCTAACGATCCTTGATCATGGTGCATAGATACACCTTTAAGTTTCATTTTCTCACCATTTAGTGAGAATCCAGTGTTTGCATCAAAGTTATAATGTCGGAATCCGTAAACCGTATCGTATGTATCTATTGTTTTATCAGCTTTGCTAACTTCAACACGAACTGTATATAAATAAGGATTCTCTATTGACCATGTTGTTACATTTTCAACATCCATAGTAGTATTGAATTCAGTTGTGCCATTTACTTCGATGCTTTTGTTTTGTTTTCCTGATGTGGAAACAATTTTCCCCTTTGCATCAACAAGGCTAGTTTTCACATCAACTGTTTGTCTATCTTCACTATCATTATCTACAGTTGTAACTACGTTTAATTCACCATTTCCATTTACAATGATATTTTCTGCATCTGCCGTTACAACAACTCCAGTGTTTGCCACATGCACTTCATCTGCAACCGTTAGTTTTACATCGCGATAGATTCCACTACCTGAATACCATCGACTACTCGGTAGCTTATTATCTGTTTTTACCGCGATAACATTTTCTGTTTTCCCATCAATTACAAGATGGTCCTTTAAATTGTATGCAAATGCTGTATATCCATATGGATGTGTACCTATTTTCTTGCCATTTACATATATTTCTGAATTCATATATGCACCATCAAATTCAATAGTAAGTTGTTTGTCTGCATATTTTTCTGGCACAATGAATTCTTTGCGATACCAACCAACACCACCAAGTAAAAACCCACTTTCAGCCTCACCAGCGACAGTAAACTCTGTATCTATACTATAGTCGTGTGGTAAAGTGATTGACTCCCACTCTTGTGTGTCGATTCCTTGTTTTTCCGCATCCTGTTTATTTCCACGATAAAACTTCCAATTTTCATTAAAATTTGTTGTTCGCTCCGATTCCCCGATAATATCTACGTAAATATCCTCGGGTTTTGTGAAACTGACCTGTTCATTATTTTTTTTCATAACGTTTGTATTCATTGGTAGACTTGTAAAACTAAGCAATGATACTAACGCTACAATACCAAGTTTTTTAATATTCATAGATTCCCCTTTTATTAAATAAGTACTCTTGCTCTTTTCTATACCTTTAAGCAAGAGCACTTCACAATTGTATTATTTTAAATTCTTTCCTTTTTCTTTTTAAAGAGTAAAATCATTACACCTAAAAGTGAACTGATGCATATCAATCCTAAAGTTCCAGATTGTGTTTCATCACCACTATTCACATTCTTTGATGGTTTTGTTGAAGAGCCATCCTTTGTATCAACAGAAGGATTTGATATTACATAATCTGGATGATTTGGCTTTGTATGACTAGCATCTCCATTTGCTTTCTTTTCCAAGCCATATACAGCTTCATCTAGTATTTTTGATAATTCCAGCATCATGTTTGCTTCTTGTTGTGCATCACCCTCTGGTGTTATTAAAAACGCTTCAACCTTTTCTATGGCTTCCATTAGTTTTGTAACGGAAGCTTCTGTATACATATCGTAAGAGATAGATTTAATTGCTTTTACCTTCTCTTCCAAGTAACTTCTATCAACTTTTAGTCGAAGGCTCGAAATTGCCATTGATAAATCCGATACCTGTTTTTCAACTTCTGCTTTTGTTGCTTCAGGATTATCGTAGACTACTTGTGATTTACTTAATGCTTCAACTAGTGCAGCATATGAAGTTTCAGTATAACGTTCGTGCATTGAAGATTTACTATTTGCAACATTAATCAAGTATGCAAGCAAGCTCTTATCTGGTTTGCTAACCAATCCTGCGTATGTAGTATTTAAGTTTTCTAGTGCTTCATCGATTTCTGGTTGCAATGCTCCGCCTTCTAACGTTAGTATTCCATAAGCATATTCTAGTGCTTCAATAAATAGCTCTTTAGTAGCACCATTATGATATTTATCTAAATCAAGTGCATTACATGTGTCATATAATTGTTGAAGTAAAGTAAGATCACCTTTAACTAAGCTTAGGTATGTAAATGCTTCTGATAACCTTATAACACTTGCATTTACTTCTTCTTCTGTTGCATCCACTTTTTCATAAATCGTTTTTGCTTCTGCTAATGCTTCTAACACTTCTGTTTTTGCTGGACCAATTAATTCATCCACATATCCAAGTGTTACATTTTCATCCATCATATCAATGAATAATTTCAATGCTGTTTTTTGAACATCCGTGCTTTCTGTTTCATCCTTTTCGAAAGTCACATTTACAATCGTATGCATTGTTGGGATGAATGTGTATGGGTTATCTGTAACTACAGTTGCTTCATCTCTTGTACGTTCACTAATAGACCAAGATTTAAAGACATAACCATTACTTGGTAATGCATTGATCGTAACTGAACCATCTTCATTTCTAGTTACCTCAACTGATCCATGTGAAGTATCTTCAATTTTAATTTCTACCGAATATGGCACGAATTTAGTACTAAGATTAACATCATTTTCAAATGGCTTAGCAACATCTACTTTAGTATCTCCTTCATAGTATCCATCAAATTCATATCCTGGCTTTTGAGGTCGTGGTAAGTCTAGCCCTTCACCTACAGGAACAAGATATTCCGTACCATCAATGTCAACAACATATGCTTCTCTTGTAAAACGAGCCTCCAAATTTGTATTCGCATTTACGGTAAATGTTAGTGTTGAATCTGTTGAAATCACTGTATCACTAAAATCAATCCACCCTATAAATACATATCCCTTTGCTGGTGTTGCCGTTAACGTTACTTCTGTACCAGCATCATATTGCCCTGTACCGTCTACCGTGCCTTCACCAGTATAATCAACATATACATTCATCTGTGATTTAGGTATGGAAGCTACATCAAACTCAGACACAGCGACCCAACCATCATTTGATGACTTTGCAACAAACTTTATGTAACGAACGTCCTGTTCATCAAAGTAAAACGTCTTTTGCGAACGATCTGCTGCAAATAAAGCATCTTCAGCTACTTGAATCCATTCTTCATCATTTGAAGCCTTCACAAATAAATCTGCTTTAGTAACAAGACCACTATTTGTGTCTGTACGCGGTGTAAATGAGAAACTATTAATTGTATAAGTTTCATTCATATCGATTTCAGCATAAAAAGTGTTGTTTCCTGTCAGTTTATCAGTTGCACCTTTCCAGTTAGAATGCCATATCGAAGATGCGTTATTATCAAACGCATAACTTAAACGACCTTCAACATCGTTATAAATTGTTTCCGTATTTGTTTGCCCAGCCCATGCACTCTTATTGTATGTATCTACAGAATGTGTCTTGGACACTTTGACATTATCAATCGTCGCTTGCACTGCATTTGTCTTTGAGCCAATTCGTTGAATTGGAATGTTAAAACTAGCATTTGTTAGGTTTTCCTTCTTAAGAATATCGTTATGGAAATATTTACCAACAGCATTTCCAATAAATTTACCATTGACATGCAATTCTGTTTTTTGTTGCTTTGATACAATTCTAATATTTACATTTTTCCCCACAGGCAACGTATAGTCAAATTCATAGTCGTATAGCTCTCTTGTAAATCCAAGTTTACCTGATTCCATAATTCGAATATCCTGTGTACCATAAGCAGCATCACTTTCAAAAATGACTTGACCAGGTTTTCCTACCTTATTCATTGTAATATCAAAAGAAAGTTCATTACCCTTACCTACTTTTGTTATTGGCGTTTCAACATATGATTTTTTCTGATCCAAAACTAACGCATCCTCATCAAGTTTCGCTTTGTTTTCTAATATGTCTCGATTGTTTCCACTAGTATCTGACAAATCACCGAAAGTATATGTCGCAAGTTCATCCGTCTTAGATTCCAATTGAAAATATGGATTCGTTCTTGGCCCAATTCCGACATTACTTGCAATTGTTGTGAGATTATCAATCGTTCCTTTTTCTTTTCCAGTTGCTGCCCATGTTTTTTCAGCATATACAGGTAAGGCATCAAAGAAACGATAGAAATAATCTGACTCATCTAAGCCGGAAGCATGTTTATCAATATTGTCACTCCATATAGCAAAAACTGCCCCTAAAGCTTGATCATCTCCTGAAGGTATGTATTTCCATCCACTGCTTCTTGTTGCAACCAGGTTTGCTTCAAAATTATTAAATACACTATTTATGTTTAACAAATCTCCGTATGCACCTCTTCCCATGCCTCCATTTGGAACCATGTAGTTATAACTATCAATGGTATTGATTAGTTTATAACCCATATCGTACATTTCTATGCCATCAGCCCATCCTGAAGACCATAAATTCATTTCTACATTCTCAATTGCTTCATCTATGATTTGTGTTTTACCATCGTTAATCCATGTCAAACCACCCCACATACGCACCGTGTTTGTTTCTTTAATATAGGGAACAATTTGATTCACAAACTTACGATATGCAGTATAATCTGAGAGAAACTCATCTGCTCCGATATGGACGATCGTTTAAGAATCAAAAACAGGATCCGCACCCTTTGTATATTCATCAAAAATTTCTTTTATTTTATCAATTGCACTTTGTTTTGAAACGTCAATGTGATCAATCAATGGTCGGTTTCCATTTAAACTACTAACTTTATTTTTCACCATAATTTCAGGCCATATTTTCGTAAATGAATTAGCATGTGCAGGAACATCAATTTCAGGGACAATTCTCATTCCCATCGAACGTTCCGAATTTATGTACGTTTTGAATTCTTCTTTTGTAAAATAGTAATCTTCGGCTGTAGGTGATTCTCCCTCATCATTCGTTAAACTTGTTTCCAAGCGGAATGCATCATATGCTTTAAACGCTTCATTTTCTTGATCACCTTTTCCATATTTTTCAAGGAAAATATAATTATCAGAAAGGTGAAGTTGTAAATCATTCATTTTGTAATAACGCATTGTTCTTGAAACTTCTTTTATTAATTCCATAGAAATAGGTTTTCTAGCTACATCAAACAAGAAACCTCTTACCTTAAATCTTGGATAGTCACGCATAGATCCAATGTTATATGATAATCTATTTTGCTTATTCATTTGCAAAATGGTCTGCATTGCATACATATTACCCGTAGTTGATTCACTTCTTGCAATTACACGATCAGCAAGAATATCCATTGTATAACCTTCATCACCAAGTAAGTTGTCTGGTGCATCTACTATGAAATTAAACGCATTTGCTTGTTCGCTATCATTTTTTTCTTTGGTAAGTGTAATCCCAGTTTGAGATTCATAATCTAAGATGAACTCATCAACAATAGTTCCCAATGAATCATTTGTATATACGACTTTATCTATTGTTTGGATGTCCAAAGTATCTGTTGTATTACTTGTCCATTCTTGAATTTCCGGTATAACAACTGGTTTCTCGTTTGCACCTTCATCTGCTTGATGTCTTCCTTTAACTACATATGGAATATCGCTTGTTATTTTAGATTCATTAGTAACTAAATCCGTTACTTCAAATGAAACTTGTACCGTTTTATCAACAAGTGGATGAACAACCTTACCATTTGATGCAATTATTTGTTCTAGATCTGCTCCGTTTAGTTTGATATCAAAACCTTCGGGTACAACAGGCAATTGAAAAGTCTCATCACTTATTGGCACTTCGCCTGCTTGTAACGTTGCGATCACGGTATCTAAAGTATACCTTTCCCCTTGCTCATTTGAGTATGCTTCAAATTCACGTATGCTTATGTTGTTATAGCTTGGCGCAACACCAACAAAATCACAAAGAGTTATGTTTTTTGCGATAATTGGTGTTTCTAATTTTACTTTCACATCTGTAGTCCAACTGTTTTCCGTAACTGATGTATTATTGTAATTTTGAAGTGCATAGACCTCTTCTCCAGCTAAATTCGTATACTTGACACTAAACGACTGAATATTTGAGTTGTTTGGTGAGACATCTCTATTTAGAAAATAAATGTGTAATTCTTGTATTTTCGTATATTCATCAAAATCAGCTTTGAGCCATTGGTTTGTCAAACTTGTGTAATCACTTGCCCATCTTGTATCTTTGTTTCCATCATTTGCTTTTTGTGCATTCAATCGATCAAGATTCTCTTCAATAGTTGAAGCTGAAATTACTGCTTCGCGAACATGATTCACATCGACTTCTTCATTAACTTTTACTACTTCATCTGCATAAACCTCAAACTCTTTGACTCCGACATTTACCCAGTTAATAGTGCCTCCCGTTGCATCTAGAATCGTCAGTTTTAATTCTGTTACTTCTATTGACTCCGTTAAGACAATCTTTTCTTCTTGTTTGGCTTTTTCATATTTTTCAAATATTGTAACAAATGTTCCATTAATTTTTCCTTCAATTTTGTATCCGGTTATATTTTGATTCTCATCAGATCTTTCAAACAAAAGACTCATTTGTTTTACCGTTTTCGCTTCATCAAAGGAAAGATTTATCCATTCATCTTTTGCCCTATTCTGTGCAGTTCCCCAATGTGTGTTAACGTCTCCATCAATAGCTTTGCTTGCATTCGTTGCATCTACTTCATAGCTGCTCGCACTTATTGTTGCATCCAATGCAAGATTTGGATTCTCAGGCGATCTCAACAAATTTAAATTAGGAAATGCAAGCATATTTACTACAATCACTACAATTAGTAATACGTGTACAATTCTTTTTTTCATATATCCCCCTTGTTGTCATTATTATGAATGAAGCAAACAGTCTTCCTGTTTGCTTCAAAATACTAGTTCTCTTCTTTTTCTTTCTTCTTTAGTAAAATAAGTAAAATGAAACTCATTCCCACACCTGCTACGAAGTATACGTAACTTGGTAAGCCAGATGTAATTGTTGATTGTCCAACAATTGGTTTATCTTCTAGTTGCTCTTGTGCTTTGTCCGTTTCAGGAGCAATAGACTCGTTACCAATCACTTGGTCGTCATCGTTATCCCCAGGTGTTACTTGTGCAATTTGATTTGAATTATCTACAGTAACATCATTATTTGGTAATTGGTAATTTGGCCTTTCGTTTCCTCCACTATCGCCATTTCCTGGTTGCTCAGGAGTCGTTGGCTCTGATGGTTCAGGTTTCACTTCTGGTTTTTCAGGCGTTTCTGGTTCTGTTGGTTTTTCATCTTTGATTTCCAACGTTGCCAATGCTTCATCCAGTTTTTCTGATAACGCTTGTAGTTGTACTGCTTCTACATCTGCTGGCTGTTCTGGTGTTGCCAAGAATGCTTCTGCATCACTAACCACAGACATCAGTCTTGCCACACTTGCTTCTGTATATGCTCCAAAGTCGGTTGCTTTGATCCCTTCTACTTTTGCACTTAAGTATGAACGATCTACTTTTAAGCGTAGTTGAGCGATTACTTTTGCAAGTTTATTTACTTGTGTACTGATTTGCTCTGCTGTTGCATCTTCATCTTCATACACTTCTTTTGCTTCTGCTAATGCTTCTAATAATGCACCGTAGCTTTCTTTTGTATATCGGTCTGCATTTGCATCTTTTGCCTCTGCTAGTGAAATCATGTATGCAAGTGCATCCTTACTTGGTTTTAATACCAATTGTACAAGTGTACTTTCTAACTGTTCATACGCTTCTTCAACCTCGTATGTAAGTGCTCCACCTTCAATACTCAATACTGCTTTTGCATTTTCTAGTGCAGCCATAAAGTTTTCTTTTGCTTCATTGTTCATGTAGTCATCTAAATTCACTGCAAGACATTCATCATAAAGTGCTTGTAACTTTGTCATATCTGCTTTGATGTAATCAAGTAGCTCAAGTGCTTCTGTCAATCTAATAATTGAAAGACTCATTGCTTCACTTGTTGCATTTGCATCTTCATACAAGTCAATTGCTTCTTCTAGTGCAGCATAGTATTCTGCTTTTGCACCATCAATTAGCTTATCTACATTTCCGTTATCTACTTCAACTTGTGCGAGGTCGATGAAGATTTTTAGAATTTGTTTTTCCATAGATTCTGGTGCCACTTGTTCCAATCCTTTATAAGCTTCATCTAATGAAGCGTATGCTTGATCAATTGCTTCTTGCGTTGGTGTATCACCACTTACGACTGCTTTTGCTGTCTCCAATGCTTCTTGAAGTGCAGTCCAACTTTCTGGTGTATATGCAGCTTCATCTAGTGCTTCAACTGTCTCAATTAACGTGTTAAGTTCACTCATATCTACTGTCTCGTCGAGTAACTCAAGAGCATCAAACGTATTTTGAATTGCAGTAACTGCCTGTTCAATTTCTTCTTTTGTTCCATCCACTAGCAAGGCTTCAGCTGCTTCAACCGACTCTTTGTATGCAGTAAATGATTCTGTTGTATACAATGTTCCATCAATTGCATTGTATGTAGTAATTAATTCAACTAATGCCTCAACATTAACAAGTGCTCCATAAGTGCTAAGCATTTGTTCTTTAAGTTCTTTTATTTCTAACGGATGTACACGGTTTTCTTGATCTGTATCAATCAACGCAAATAGTTCTTCCATTTTTTCTTGAAGTGCTGCGTATGACTTTGATGTATAACACTCACTATCTTTTAACTCAAGTGTTTCTATAGCAAGCATTGCTTGTTCTCTTTGGAAAATTGAGTATTCTAGTTTATCAATTGCACTTTGCACAGCTTCTTCAAGTTGAGTGGCTGTTGCTTGATCCAAGTTGCTCATGTCGTCTAATGCATGTTCAAGAGCGTTTATAGCGATAGTGTACGTATTGAACGTAGTTACTGTATAAACTTGATCTTCATTACTTAATTTTTGATCCAACAATTCTTCAAGTTCGTTGCTATCTTCTAGTTTTGTTTTCGCATTTGAACGAGCTGTTTTTAGTGCACCAAGAGCCATATCTACCATTTCTTGTGAGCGGTGTTCTTTATGGTCGATAATTTTTTGAGCGACGTTTGCTACTGAAGCATATGTATCTTTGCTACTTTGCGTCCACGTATCATCAACCCCTTTTGCAAGTTCCGCTTCAAGCGTTGTTGTATCCGCGCTACTTAGTGTTTTCCGCCCGATTGTAATTTCAGATATTTCTGGAATAATGTCTGACCAAGACACTTTGATTTCCTTAACCATACTTGTTTGTGCAAATAAGAACTCATTAATCGTTTGGTTGAGCTTTCCAACATTTACTTTTGTTCCATCAGCATAAGTAACTTCAACGGTTGCGCCCGAAATCGTACCAAGTTGAACCAGTCGAATACTTTTCGCTCCTAAAGGATCGCTGATGCGATATGTAAAAGAACTATTTGTTGCAGATGACTTGTAAGTTGTTGTGAAGTCTTTATCTAACATGTTTGAAGGTTCGTGATTTCTTTGTTCAACATGTTCGCTAATAATATCTTTATTCGATTCCGTAGAAATATATGTTCCATTATTTATTACAATTTCACCAAAGGCTACCCATCGGTGTGAATACGTTTTTAATGGGCGAACACGTAGGTATCGTCCACTTGCGTTCAAGTTTGTGCCTTCTGCATACATATTCCCAGGATTTTGTGAATCATGCGTTAACCATGCTGCATCTTTTGCTGTAGTAGCATCCCATACATTCTCAAAATTTTGTGCTTCATTAATTGTCATAATCGGTGTATACACACCATCTGGTTGATTACTAATTTCAAATACTGCACTTCTTAAGTAATTAAGCTGTGTCTCATTCACATAGTAGCGGATTGAACTAAAGTCAATGGTTTGCCCTAAGTCAAATAAGATGTGTTTTGATGCATCTTGAGCACCAGTTACCATTCCATGTGTAGTCAAATCTCCGTCGAATACAGCATCTACTTTTCTTGCTACACGTATGTCTTCATCATTTGCTTTTCCAAATGTACTTGTTACAGAACGTTCTCCAACAAATGTATAAGAGACTGCAAACCCTTCCGTTGAAAATTGCTGACTTTCATTTCCTGTATTGATAACGCGAATAAACTTTGCATCAACAGCTTCACTATTATACGTTTCCCAAGTATAGCCATTCATTGATGTTTGAATTTCTAAACCACTTGATAATGATGTTGTAGTAATCGATGAAACCTCTTTGATGTTATCGAGCAGTACACCTATAAAGTCCCCATTCGCCAAAGTTACATTGCTTGTTGTTAAAGAGACAATTCCCTCTTCACTTAAATCTGCATATACATTGGCATTCGTATTTGTTAAGACATGCAACGTATCACCTTTTGTAGGCATCTCTTCAACTGTGAATGAGGTGAATTTCCCCCAACACTCGGCAACTTCTAAGTTTCTAATACGAATATATCTAGCTTGTAGACCATTTAATTCAATATCTAAGGTATCTTTTCCACTACTTTTCCCAGTATACGCTTCATACCCTTCAACAGCATTCCACGTTTCATTGTCTAATGAGGTTTCGATTGCATACGTTTTAAGTTTATCTCCGTTGTCATATCCGACAACGATATGTGCGTTCTTTAGTTTTGCAACTTTACCTAGATCATAACCAATAAAATCATCTACCAAGAAATCATCATTTGTTGTGTTTTCTGAACCATCAGGATCATACCACACAAAACTATCATCATTACCATTGTACAAGTTAGATTCGCTTCCTTGATATACTTTCCAGCGATCTGTACGAATAATCGAATATGAAATTGGCGTTGCATCTTCCGCCTTAACATCAACTCTAAATTCTCCAATTCGCCACCAGATAGGTGCTAACACCTCATTACGAATCCGTACAGCAGTCGTCTCTATGTGCATGTCATCAAAAGCGAACACTTGCTCTCTTGCATTGGTAATATCGTCCAATGTTTTCCATGTTTCACCATCTAAATACTCTAGCACTCCATCAGCAATAACATCACCTGCTACACTACCACCTTGCGCAAACGTTACCTTATCGAGAACTTGGGGTATATCAAATGTGTACATCAAGTAACTATCTGCTGGTACTTGGTCTTTATTTGGTTCTGTTAATTTCGCTAACCAAACTTCTTCGCCAGTCGCCGTTGGAATTACACTGTCATTTAACTTATCAAAACTAACATTGTTTGCGCGGTCTAAATTTGTTGAGTAAGTCCCACTAACTTCTTCTATTGGCGTACTTTCTTTATTAATTGTAATTTCGTGAACATTAAGATATGCATCTAATTTGTTATTCGCTGTTGCAATCAAGCGTATTCCTAATGCCTTAAAATCACTTGGTAATTCATC
Source organism: Erysipelotrichaceae bacterium MTC7 (assembly GCA_001695645.1). Classification (GTDB taxonomy): domain Bacteria; phylum Bacillota_I; class Bacilli_A; order Erysipelotrichales; family Erysipelotrichaceae; genus Breznakia. The sequence continues at coordinate 33,347 of LVZN01000017.1, forward strand.
AGTTAGCAACTCCGCTTCTAAATATGAACCTTGTACCCCCAAGAATAGCTTACTTGAAATTGTTTCCCACGTTTCACCATCAAGAGTATATTCAAGTTTTGCACTCTCCATATGATTTTTACCATTACCTAGTAAAAAGCGAATGTAATTTACATCAACAGTGCGATTAAACATAACCCCTACATAATCACCTTCGTATATCCAAACTGGATTTCTAAAACTCAATTGTGAGTTGTCATCACCGTCGAATACATTACTTGTTGAACCAACAGGATTATCTTTACGATTCGTAATAAATGTCTTGATAATTGCATCAGGATTTAAGATTGACTCTGCTTTCAAAGATGTGTATTCTGCTAACGTATTAATAAAAGGTACGATATGTTGCACACCAACCTCTGCTTTTTCATAGTGGTCCACATACCAGAAAGCATGTTCTTTAGATTGATCAAAACTCTCTTTTGCTTTTGTCTGGTAAGCCAGTAATCCACTTGAGTCACGATTCAAATCTGCTTTAATTGCATTCAAATAGTTGATTGCAGCATCATTGGTTTCTTTCCAGCATTCTAACCAGTATTTCATTTGTTCTAGCAAACGTTCATCCCCACCTTGTGCAGTAAACACGTCAGTAGCTTTTTGTAAGGTCTCAAACTCTGCTTTTATTTGGTCTACATCAGCTTCAGTTACCAAGTTTTGTTTTAGTTTTTCTTTGAATTCATTTAATTTAGCTTTTAGTTCAACAGATTCTTGAAGAACTGTAACTCTACTATCCATATTTTGGTTGATCATGTGTTTCGATAATTCCCTAAAAGCAATCGATGCTTCGTTTTCGATAGCACTATTGTGATCAACATACTTGAATGAATTTGTCCATGTTTCATCTGCTTCTGCTTTATCTTCCCAAATGTTCCATGAATAACATGCATTACCAAAGATGGCTACTTTACTTGGTTCTGATTGTTGCATTGGATTCAACACAATCCCTTCAATTTTATTAGCGTCTACACCTGGGTGCAAAAATGTATCATATCCACCCATGATTAAGTGTTTTTTAGAATTATCTGTACATGGCCAATTCACCCACATATAAGGCCCACGTCCAACATTATTTGTGAATGTAGTTGTAAAACTGTCTGAGACTTCACCCCAAACACGTCCACCAGTCATAACAATTTGTACATTTTCTGGGAAATCAGCGTAGTACTCATATCCATTTGTCATGTATTCCTGTGTACAAAATGGTAATGTTGTCTTTAAATCAGGATACGTTTCTTGCATCTCTTTTAGCCAATCGCTCATATCTTCAAGCGTACGAATGTAGTTCGCATTACCTACATGCCCTGCATCATCTGCTAAAATTGAAATTTGTCGAACACCTGCTTCAATTACTTGTGTGAATTTTGCCTTCATAACTGCTAAATCCGCTTGGTAATTCTCTTCGGAGTTGTATCGAATCGCGTTACTCATATATGGATGTAATGCAAAAACGAAACGACACTTCGAGTTATTTCCTGCTTCTGCAAGAGGTTTAATCTTTGTTTCAATTTCTTCTTCCGTGTAAAGTTCTCTCCATTTTGCATTATGCTTTGGGTCATCCTTTGGAGCATAAAAGTAAGAGTTTAATTTATAGTAACCTCCCCACTTCATGAGTTCAACACGGTCTTCTACTGACCATGGATTCCCATAGTACCCTTCAATAAACCCACGACTTACCACAGCGGCATAATCTTCAATAACAAAGTCTTGTACAGTATAACTGTCAATTTGCTTTATAATGTGATAAAAACTTGTCAGTCCATAGAAACATGCATCTGTATCTTTTCCTAAAATCGAAATAACATTTTGATTGCTTGATAAGACATAGCTATCCGTTTCATCTAATGTATCACGATCATAAGGAACTTGGTCATTTACATATGACTCAACATACTCTCCGCTACCTTTCGTTCCTAGCAATATATTAGTTGTACCCTCCACAACTTTGTCTCCATAGCTTAGTGTAATACCTTTTAAATCAAGTATTTCCTTAAGACGATTCTGTGTTGCTTCATCAATTGTTGAATCTAACACAACATTTGCATCTTTTCTAAGTATGTAACTTGTCTCATCGTAATTGATTGTATGTGGTTTTGGATAGATCTCATATGTCGTTGTTTCAACAGCACGTTGTTTTAACATTTCCATGTTTTGTGGTGGTGTTGTAATACTCAACATAAGCCCAAATACCGCACATAGTATCATCGCTTTTTTCTTAAACATACATATTTCCTCCTCTGTTTCTTGAACGTAGTTGAAAACAAAAAAAGACTGACAAAAACACATAGTTACATGTGATTTCGTCAGTCTTGCCTTTTCGTTACAATCCAACCTTATCGATTCAATTTACAATTTCATAGTACCATATCAAAGTGTCATGTCAATAAAAAATGAGAATTTTTACAGTTTAATAATTTTGCTCTTCATCTTTTTTGCTCAAAAAATGCTTTAATTCAGTTTCAACAAAATCTAATATTGATTCCACTTGTGGTCCATACACAATTTGTATTTCACTACCAAAAAGCATATATTCTACTGCACCAGTAGTTTTGATTAATTCAAAGTTGAATAAGTTAGGATCTCTCAAATGAAAACGAATACGTGTAATACAACATTCAACAAATTGAATATTATCCACTCCGCCGACTCCCCGAATCAGAGTATTTCCAATACGTTCAATTTCTTCTTTTGTCAACAGGTCTCCAGAGGCAAGTATTCCACTAGTACTTTCTCTTCCCATCGTTGGTAAGTTCATTTTACGTATAACATAAACAAATAATATGTAATATATCGCACCGACAAAGATACCAAATACAATTAGCATAATCGGATCCTTTGAGAACGGCATGTTGTAACTTAAGACATAATCAATGAATCCCGCACTAAAACTAAACCCAGCAATCCATTGAAACGAGGCAACAATGAATACACAAATTCCAGTCAATATTGCATGAAGAACATACAACTGCGGAGCAATAAACATAAAAGAGAACTCTAACGGCTCCGTTACCCCAGTAAAAAAGGAAGCAAATGCTGCAGAAAGTAAGAATGATTTTACACGATTCTTATTTTGTGGATATGCCGTATGCAACATCGCAAGTGCCGCTGCCGGCAAACCAAACATCATAACAGGGAAAAAACCAGCTTGGTACATGCCAGTAATACCATATGTACCCTTGCTTGCCCAGAAATTACCAATATCATTTATACCAATCACATCAAACCAAAAAACTGAATTCAACGGATGATGCATACCAACCGGAACTAACAATCGATTGCAAAGAGCATAAATTCCTGCACCAAGTGGTCCCAAGGAACTAACCATTTCGCCAAACCCGATAAGTGTGTTATACAGGAAAGGCCATATCCACAGTAAGATAAATGAGGTAAACATGGATATTACCAACAACCCAAACAACAAAACTATTGTTCGATTTAATCTACTTAACTTTGTCGTATAAAGAAAGTTGTAGGTAGTTGCTGCTAAAATTCCCGCAAGTATACCGATAAACTGATTGTCAATATTACGAAAAGAATCTTGCGCATCAAGTATAGGTGCTGCATAGTCACTTATATACATTGGATTTAAGATGTTTGTTATTATCAAAAAAAACATCAATCCATAAAGTGCAGTAAATCCTTGCTTACCCGTACTCATTCCCCAAGCAACTCCAATCGAAAATGCCATCGGCATATAGTTTAAAATCGTTGTTCCCGATGTTTGCAAAATAATTGCTAAGAAATGAACCCACTCAACTTCAATTCCTTCTATTGCATAACCTACTCCAGTCAATATAGCTGCAATTGGAAATATTGCAATCGGTAATAAGAGAGATTTCCCGATTCTTTGAAAGTAACTCATTCGCTTATAATCTTGCTAATATGTATCATGAGATAAACTTTTTCATCTTTTTTTAATACATAGCGATAGTTCATTTTTACAATTTCTGTAATATTCTCCATACATCTCTCCATTCGATTATTACCATCAAGCAAATAGGTATACATAGCATCTAAATCTAGTGGGTTTTTATTCTCGTTTGTAAAAATATGTTGTGCTAAGAACTTCAAATGTGTTTGTAAGCGTGATGTATTCAACGATTCATTATCAAAAGACACGTCAAACACATTTTCAATAATAGTTTGAATATCTTTTACGAAATGTAAAATTCGTTTAGCATTTCTTGATTGGTTACCAACTGTTGCATTTACAATGTGCATCGCAATGTAACTCGCTTCGTGAATTGAAAACTTTATTTTTGTATTTGCTTCTATAAGTTTCAGTGCCCATAAGCCAATCTTGTATTCGTCCTTATACAATGACTTTATCTCATTATGCATTAAGTTTGCAATCTCTACATTTCTTTTTTTTCTACTAGCAGCATACCAAAGGTGATCGGTAAGCGAAATTAGTATTTGGTTGCTTAATTCAATTTTCAGATCCTTTTTCGCTTTGCTTGCGATTGCTTCAGCAATTTGAAAATAGAGAATTGGTGTTCTACTTAACAACTCATGAAATTGCGTCTTCTGCCGATCTTCTAAGCTATATTGTTTCGCAATCAATGTTTGATTTACTTCATCATTCGCCTTCATTTTAAAGCCGATACCGTTCCCAGTAAGGATAAATTCTTTATTCCCATCGGTCGCAGCGACAACATTATTGTTATACACACGCACTATTTTCATGTTCCCTCCTAACTACAGTATCAATAAATCCTTTTGATCCAATAAAGCGTTCTCAATTAAAATATGCAATTCATCTGCTTCAGGTGTATCTATTGCAACTGTTTTATTAATTTTCTTAATTGCAAGTTTATCAGAATGAAATGTATCTGGTATATTAATATACATTTCTTCCACAACATTTACAAAAATTTCATCATTATTTTTTTCAATTGATTCCACATTTTCATATCCACCTATCATCTCCATGACCATTTCAATTTCAGTTTTAGAGAATTTCGGTTTTGTTTCCTCTTCTAAGAAGTTTACCACTTTTTTTGAAAACAGCAAATATGTAAAAACGATTGTGTAGACGATGAAGCAAGTAAAAATAACGACTTCAAGTTCTACCTGATAATAAAAATGTAAGCTAAAAAAACTTGCATATATAAAAACATGGGCGAAAAAATATTTGGGATTCATTGCAAATAAAATAAACCCAAATAGTAAGGTTGTGCCAGTAATAATTGATGATAAAATAAACAAGGTAAACAACACAAGATAAGACTTTTTATTCTGCTCATTGAAAGATAAAAATATTATCAACAAAACTAATGGCATAACAACTCGAAAAATCTGCAACTCAAAACTATTCATGATACTCGTATTGTGAAGAACAGGTAAAAAAGAAATGCCAACCAATGAGCCTAGCAATTGTATGACTTTATAAAAAAAATAGCCAAGTCCATGTAGTGCATCTTTAAGTAAAGTAATTCGGATAATTCCCTTATAAAAAACTGGCCAAATAATTACAATCAAAATCGAGATAGGTATCATAAAGAACCCTGTTAGGATTGGCACAAGACGTTTGCCTGAAAAGAAAGCAAATCCTGATGGTAAAGTAATCCCTGAAAATCGATTGTTAATCTTGGCTGCAAATAGTCCACATAAAATACCAATAAATGGTGTATTAATATTATTTAAAGAAGTAAATTCAGAACCCAAGACTCCATCTAAAGCCACGTTCAACAATTCAATAGAAGCTATATTTGTCAATACAATAAATGCTATAATTCCACTAAGCACAGCAGTTGCATCTTTTTTATTTGAAAAAAAATAAGCAAAACATGCTGCCAACAATAAAGGGTAATAGTTTAAATATGCGGGTAATAGGCTTGAAAAAAATGTACCAAAACTTGTGTGAAACAGTTGATTGATCACATCGCCAAACCAATGTAGTATAATGAGAACAGGTATTAATAATGATGAAAACACTAAACTGCTCGTATATCTTTTAAAGATATTCATTTATGAATTCCCCCATTTCTTTACAACTACAGTATAACAAGTACACATGAAAAAGAAAGAACTCGTTTCGAATATATTTGACTTTTCATGGTTTTATATTTATCATTTATCTATAAGTTCATCGATAAGGTTGGATTGTAACTACGAAAGTAAGCAAGACTAACGAAATCTCTCTCAAAGGGTTTTCTTGTCTTGTTTTTTTATTGGCTTTTGTAGTACTTGTTTCCATAATGTATTTACTGTGTTACATAATGACAGGCAAAACAACATTGTAAATATACGATTCTCCAAACAAACAAGTACGACAAAAGCCAACAATCATTAACAGGTACGAATCTCAAATAACGTAATCGTTGGCTTACCTGCAAAAAGTGCACTCAGTTGTTTGAATCCAACATTCGAGTGCACTTTATTTCGTTACTATTTTGTCTTTTATTTATTTTGGATATAAGCATCCATAGCTGCTGCTGCTTCTTTTCCAGCTCCCATGGCTAGAATAACTGTCGCTGCTCCAGTGACCGCATCTCCTCCTGCAAACACACCTTCGCGTGTTGTTGCTCCTGTTTTTGGATCTGCAATTAGACATCCCCATTTGTT
>LVZN01000018.1 GCA_001695645.1 Erysipelotrichaceae bacterium MTC7
TTAATTTTAAAGGGGTTCGAAAATAGACACACTTAATTTTATAGCTTAGCCACAGCCACACGATATTTTAGAGCGCCACATTAATGATGAAGACTTCCTTGTGAAGTCTTTTTTAGACTCATCTGTTTCTTAGTTATAATAAAAAAATATCAATTTGTATATAACAAGTCGGGCTTCTATATAAAATGAAAAAAATACTAGAAAAACGACATTTCTTACTTTATAATGCATAATTGATGATAAGTTGTTAATAATTTATCAACGTATTATAATTTTATGATTCGTGTTGGATTACTGCACGGCTGTGTGCAAAGGTAAGGATGTGTGTATATGAAAATATGGAAACGAAAAAAGATTGTAATTACTTGTTTACTGTTGCTTAGTGCCCTAATAGGGCTATATGCATTTACCAATATGACAGAAGCAAATAATGCAGAAATTGCTAAACAAGTCGAACAAAAGAAAGCTGAAAAAGAAAGTCCACCTGTTATTAAAGGTCTGAGTCGTTATGAGTTGACGGTTGGGGAAGACTTTGAATTAAGAAAACTAAACTTACATGCGTATGATTATAAGAAGAATACCTTATTGGTGGATGTAATCAGTTCAAATGTAGATCCTCATACGGTCGGTAACTATAAAGTTGTTGTTGAAGCAAAAAGTGCGAGTGGAAAAACATCAAGAAAGCACATCGACATCATTGTAAAAGCAAAAGAGGAGCAACAACCTCAAGTAGAAGAGCGTGCTCCAGAACCGGTGCAACCAGAACCAGTAAAGCAAATCGCGCCTATGCAAACGGCTTTGGATCGTACCAATTTATATGTAAGAGGTTGGCGTATTGAGGCACCTGATGCAAATGTAAGTGATGATACTTTACGTAAATATATGCAAGAAATCAGTTCACTTCCAATGCAATACAACACCAGTCATTTGCATACAATTACCATCGATTTAAGTAAACCTTACCCGTATTTAGGGATGGGTTATAGTGATGGTCGCATGTGGTTAAATGGACAAGACTATTACCGTACAACGGTGCTGCATGAGGCTACTCATATCTACGACTTTAACAAGAACTTGTCACAAACTGCAGAATTTCAAAATATCTTTCATAGTGAAAAAGGTAGTATGCCAGCTACCTATACATCAAATATGAATGATAATGCATACGAGTGGTTAGCAAATGCGATCGTATTCTATACGTATGAACCGCAAACGCTAGCAAACCGTGCGCCATTGACTTTTCAATTTGTTAATGGAACAATGTTTGGCAATTAGGTGGTCCATTTATCTTGTATATCGGACAAAAGTTACAGTAACTCCACGGAGTTGTTGTAACTTTTGTTTATAAAATATGGGGCATCTATAAATTAATGCAAGAAATGGTTGGCAAATCTAAGGAATAATGATATATAATATAAAAGAGGTAAAATATAATTATAAAGATTGGAGCGGAACCATATGAAAATGAAAATTTGTATCGTCGATGACGATCAAAACCAAATCAATCGCTTAACACAATACATTAACAATCATGAATCATTTCTCGATTTTGATATTGTCGAATTTAACGATTCGACAGATCTAGAAATTTTACACATTCGTTATGACTTATATTTCTTAGATATTGATATGCCAAAACGTACAGGCTTTCAACTTGCCACACTCATACAAAAAGAATACCCAGATGCCATTTTCATTTTCGTAAGTGCCCATAATGAATTTGTCTATGACTCATTTAAATTTAACGCATTCTATTTTGTCCGTAAGTTTTCTTTTGAAGCTGATATGATTGATGCTCTACACTTAGCGGAAACAAAATTGAAAAAATACGCTAAAAAATACGAAATCAATAGTGTTGATGGTGAAAAACTTATTGTGAGTTTTGCCAATGTACTATACTTTGAAAAAATGATCAATCAACTCTTGGTTGTTCTTAGCAATGGAAAAACGTACACCGAGCGTAAAAGTATGAAGCAACTACTACAAGAAGTGAATCTGGACCTGGTTGGCTTCTCACTAATTAATGCAGGAACTTGCGTAAATCTAAAAGGTGTATTAAAGCTGGTTGATAGTGAAATGGTTATGCGAAATGGAGAACACTTGGCCATCAGTCGTCGTCGTTTCAGTGATGTAAGAGAATCCTATCATCGCTATTTAATGGAGGCTGAATAATGGAAGGTGTACAAGTCGATTTTCTATATAACTTGGTACAGAGTTTATTGTTCGTTACATTTCTAATATCGTATTTTAAAATGAAGCATACGTTTACCGGCACGCATTTTATCATATGGGTGCTTATTTGTACGATTGGTTCTATGTTTAGCGGACTGGAAAGCACGGCAGCAAGACAGGTAAACATACTGATTACATCCGTTTTTTACATACCGTGGCTATATTATTATGCCTACGGTCCAACCGTGGAAAAGGTGTTTATTACATTTTTTGCATTACAGATGAGTGCGATGTGTTCATCTTTGGTTGCTATTATCTTGTCGTTTTTCCTTTACCAAAACATCAACTTGTACTTAGTTGTTGATCAATACTACGATTTGGTTGTTTGGCTTGCCTTTACCTTATTTGGAATGGTTGCCTTTTTGATTGCCTATCAAAGAAGAAAAGTACAATCGCATATGGATAAGGTGATGTTGCAATGGTTTATTTTATTTTTGATTGTTGCAACCTTTGTGTATCTTTCACTAGAAGATGTTATGTTTAAAGATGTATTGGTCATTACCGATATGTTATATGCTTTAATTGGATTGTTGATGATTGTCGTTACGGTTTTTATTTTATTCTTTCACATGCAAGCAAGCAAAGAAAAAGAAATGGAAACACGTTTGAAAATGCAATCGTTTGAATTTGAAACGCATCTATATGACATGGCGTTAAATGCCAATCAAGAAACAAGAAAGATCAATCATGATTTAAAACACTTTGTGACACACATGAAGTATTTATTAGAGAAAAAACAATATGAATTGTTGGATCGTGAGTTGGATGAGTACGTTGGTCGCGTGGATCAAAACAATCTAGTATTGACCAACAATACCATCATTGACTATATCTTAAATTTAAAGCATGCTGTCGCACTTGAAAAAGGGATTTCCATGCGTTATGTTATCAACGTAAGCGAGCATACATTATGTAATGACGTCGATATGTCCATTTTGTTTGGGAATCTACTCGACAACGCCATAGAAAATGCCAATGATGGAGTTGTCGAAGTTCGTGCAGAAAATAAAAATGAATATTTGCACATTACCGTGAGTAATGCGATTAAAGAAAGTGTATTAGAAAATAACCCAGAGTTTAAATCTTCAAAAAAAGGACGCAATCATGGACATGGTCTAGCTAGTGTACGTGAAATTATCGAACGAAATGAAGGGAAAATGGAGATTCGAGAAGTGAAAGGCCGGTTTGTTGTATCTGCCTTGTTTAAGACACAATAAAGGTCAATTATTACTGTTATCAACTGTTACATTTGTGAAATATAACCAATTTTCACTAGTTAGATACCAAAAATCACGAATTTATTACAAAATATAAATTCTAGTGTATGATGTGACCATGAAGAGAAAACATTGGTATTAAGGGCAATGGTACGATTGTTCATCTCTTTGTAACAAGCACAGTTTTTGGAAGTAGGAATGGCGATATCTTATAATGTACTCATAATAACAAGCGCTATAATATTATTTCTCCAATAACCAATCAAGATGAGGGACAACACTTGCAAATCACAATCATATAAGGGTGTAAAGGAATAGGAAGAGTCTTGGTTGGATCATTATCATCATTCCTTGAGGGGCAAAATTCAACAACTGTAAAAAAGGGATCGGGAAACCGATTCTTTTTTATATATAAGCAAAGATATGCTAATGATAGGAATTGTTTATCATTATATTGTACCTATTTATTGTGATTTTACCTTAATGTAAGCAAAATTTTGATATAAACTGGTGATAGATAAGCGTTTGCCATATGCTTATCTATATAAATAAGAGCGTTTCTTCCGTGTTTTCAGATTTTTTTATGCAATACAATGACCAAAAAGGGAAGTTTAGGTTGCCAAATGAAATACAATATCACGATGGTGTGCGCGATTTGTGAACTTTTCACAAGTTGTTAACGCTTACACAAAAAACAAAGCGCATTATATCCAAACTCATATTATTTTTTGTTTATTTTAGTAGTAAAATAAAGGGCATTAGGGGGTGGCGTATGTCATATCATTATTTATTGGATTTAGCAGCAATCTTGATTGCTACTAAGATCCTAGGCTTGTTTACAAAGAAAGTTGCAATGCCTCAAGTGGTGGGAGCGTTGCTCTCAGGACTGATCCTTGGTCCAGTTGGTTTAAACTTTTTACAGGAAACAGATTTCATTATCCAAGTAAGTGAAGTAGGAGTTATTATCCTTATGTTCTCTGCTGGTCTTGAAAGCGATGTTAAAGAGTTAGGAAAAAGTGGGAAAGCGAGTTTGCTAGTTGCTCTATTGGGAGTGCTGGTGCCACTAGTTGCTGGATTTGCTCTAGCGCACTACTATCCAATTGGAACAACCGATTTATTACAAAATATTTTTGTTGGAGTGATTTTAACTGCAACATCAGTAAGTATTACGGTGGAAACGTTGAAAGAACTTGGAAAACTAACTTCACGAAGTGGGAACATCATCCTTGGTGCTGCCTTAATCGATGATATCCTCGGTATTATAGCCTTGACGGTAGTCATTGGTATTTCCAAAGGTAATGTGAATATCTGGATGGTTCTATTGAAAATTGTTGGTTTCTTCCTTATCAGTGGTGTTCTTGGATACTTTATTCATAAATACTTTGATAAGTGGATGCGTTCTTCAAAATTTGATTTACGTCGATTTCCATTGATCGCCTTTGCATTCTGTCTATTTTGGTCATATGTTGCAGAGGAAGTGTTTGGTGTAGCTGACATCACAGGAGCATTTGTTGCTGGGTTGATGATTGCCAAAACGTACCGTTGTAATTACGTTACACACCGTGTTGAAACACTTGGATATTTATTCTTTGCACCTTGCTTCTTTGCAAGTATAGGGTTAAAGGTTGTTTTACCAAGTATGAGTACAGATATTATTATCTTTAGTATTCTGCTATGTATCATCGCTGTCTTAACCAAGATTATTGGTTGTGGCTTGGGTGCCAAACTATGCGGTCTACCGAATCGAACATGTTTACGTGTTGGTGTTGGAATGATTTGTCGTGGAGAAGTTGCCTTAATTGTTGCAAGCAAAGGTTTAGCTGCTGGTTTAATTAGCGAAACGATGTTTGCACCAGTGATCATTATGGTCATTGTGACAACGGTGGTAACCCCAATCTTACTAAAAGTCGTATACAAAGATGGCAGCAAGCCAACCGTTGTTGCTGATGACCCGTTGATTAATCGCATGGAAAAGTGTGATATCGAAGCGTAACTCTTAGGGATAAACGTTGAAAGAAAGTGGTTCAGGTAGTATACTTTTAGTATTAAGGTTAAATTTCAAGTTAGGAAATAAAAGGAGATTTTATGCTAAAAGTTTTGGAACACCCATTGATTACACACAAGTTAACGCAAATGCGTAGAAAAGAGACGAAAACAAAAGATTTTCGTGAGAATCTTGATGAGATTGGAGGCTTAATGGCCTATGAAATTACACGTAACTTACCAGTTCGTGCAATTGAAATTGAAACACCAGTCACAAAGATGAAAACGTATGAACTAGAAAAAGATATTATTCTCGTTCCAATCTTGCGTGCAGGACTTGGAATGGTTGGTGGGATTAGTAATTTGATACCAACGGTAAAAGTTGCCCACGTAGGACTTTATCGAGATGAAGAAACCCTAAAACCACATGTGTATTTTGAAAAATACCCAACAGGAATTAGCGATGCAGTTGTCATGATCGTTGACCCGATGTTAGCAACTGGTGGTAGTGCAAATGCAGCTATCGACATGGTTAAAAAACAAGGGGCAAAAGACATTCGCCTAGTTTGTCTTGTTGGTGCACCTGAAGGAGTGGAAGCTGTTGAACGCGTACACCCTGATGTTGATATTTATCTTGCAGCACTTGATGAAAAACTTAACGAACAGGGATACATTGTTCCTGGATTGGGTGATGCTGGAGACCGTATTTTCGGTACGAAGTAATGAAACAAATGGAAGCGACACGTTTTATTGGACGCGTCGTTCTTGGAAGTATACTTGCTGTGCTGTTGGGTATGTGGCTTGATGAAAAACTACACACAACACCATGGCTGATGCTAGCACTTCTACTCTATGTCTTGGTTGGAAGTCTAGTAAAATTAGTCAAAGATGTAGGAGATGAACATGAAAAGTAAGCAGTTTGTACAAATTGAATTACTTGCTGGAGGAATTGCACTCATAAGTGCAGCCATCATGTATCTGATCACGCAAAATGTTCAAGACATGTTCAGTGTGCTGTATGGGGCACTGATTGCAATTGTTGGATTTCACAGCATTGTGTTATCCAGTGAGCGCTTATTAAACAACCCAAGCAAAGCCAAGAATTTGGCGATGATGCAATTTGGGATTCGTTATATCATATACATCATCCTATTCGTATTTGGTGTCTTGGTGTTACACCTGGAATTACTTGGTATGTTGATTGGTTATGTATGCGTAAGCTTTGCCATTAAGATTCATGCGATATTGACGCATGGAAAGGAGGTTTGAACATGGGAGATGGAGTTCTCATAACATTAGGTGGATATGAACTATTTATTCACCAAACCATTATTATTTGGGCCGGTGTTGGAATTCTGGTTTGTGCACTCTTATTTTGGGGAGGTACAAAACTCAAACATGCAGACCCAACAAAACCACCAACTGGAGCAGTGCTCATTTTCGAAACCATTGTAAATTTATGTTCGATGGTGGTGAAGGGAAATCTTAATAAAAAGACATGGAAGTTCTTACCGTATTTTGGAACGATTATGATTATGATGGTCATCTCCAATTTGTTAGGATTGGTTGGTTTACAACCACCGACTTCAAACCTTTCGCTGGCAATGGTGCTTGCGATTGGAATGTTCTTATTGATTCATATTAGTGATATTAAAAATCATGGTCTTAAAGGAAAGTGGAAAGCACTTACTGATCCCGTACCTTTCTTATTACCATTGAACTTGATTGGTGATATTGCTTTCCCAGTATCGTTAACCTTACGTTTGTTTGGGAACATGCTTGGAGGAAGTATCATCATGGGACTTGTTTACGTACTAGTTAAGGCAGCGATGCCATTCACTGGTATTATGTTGACAATCACGCCGTTTATACACATGTATTTCGATATATTTACGGCATTTATGCAAACCTACATTTTCTTCACGTTAGCCACATTCTTCTTATCAGATGCTGTGGATGCCGAGGAAGAGTAAAAATAGAAAATTCATATAGGAGGAAAATATTATGGAATTCAATGAAGCATTTGTAGCTGGACTAGCATGTTTAGGAGCTGGTATTGCCATGATCGGTGGTTTAGGAGCTGGAATCGGGCAAGGAGTTGCCGCTGGTAAAGGGGCTGAAGCCGTAGGACGTAACCCTGAAGCTGCAGACAAAATCCGTTCAATCATGGTATTAGGGATTGCCCTTGCCGAAACAACAGGGATTTACGCATTAGTCGTTGCCTTATTATTAATTTTCTTAAAAGCGTAGTTACATTAGAAAGAGGAGGCCACTTATGGATATTAACATAAGCAATTACTTACGTATCAATTTACAAGATATGGCACTCGTTTTAATTTCTACTGTTTTAATTGTACTTTTCGCAAAGAAATTCTTTTGGAAGTATGCACAAGCGTATTTGGATGGACGTACGGCATATGTTGCTGGAGAACTTGAAGCAGCTCATGACAATCGCGAACAAAGCCAAGTTATGAAAAGCGAATATGAAACAAAACTTGCAAATGCACATGCTGAAGCTACTGGCATTCTTGAAAGTGCGAAACATAAAGCAAGTGTTGAAGCAAACCAAATCTTGGAAAAAGCGCATAACGATGCACGCTTGTATAAAGAAAAAGCACAAGTTGAAATCGAACAAGAAAAAACGAGCATTCGTAAAAATATTAAAGATGAAATTAGTGACATTGCCTTCTTAGCAGCGAAAAAAGTTGTGGAAAAAGAGATGGACGATGACACACATAAAAAATATGTAAAAGATTTTATTGAACAAGCGCAAGAGGATGAAACATGGCAAGCGTAATAGCTAGCCGTTATGCCCAAGCTCTTTTCGAACTAGCCAAACAAGAAGATCTACTTGATGTTTGTAAAGAAGATTTGCAAACCGTAGCAGCTGGGATGATCCAATATCCTGAATTGTTTGCCTTATTAAAACATCCAAGAATCAATAAAAAAGAGCGTAAAGATATTCTGATGAAATCTTTTGCTGGTGGACAAACGTATGTGATGAATTTCTTGAAATTATTAATTGATCGCAATCGTTTTGCTAGTATCAAAGACATTGAGAAACGTTATCAAGAGCTATATAACGAAGAAAAAGGAATTGAAATCGCTTATATTCAAACTGCTAAACCGTTAGATGAAGCGGAAGAACAGCAGATTGTTGATATGCTAAAAGCAAAATTAAAAAAGGACATTATCCCTAAAGTGAAAGTCGAACCAGAATTAATTGCTGGTCTGCGAATTCAAGTGGCTGGTGATGTACTTGATAATTCTGCACGCAATCGTTTGCAACGATTGAAAGAACAAGCGAAAAACTCATAGAAAAGCGAGGAGGAAGTTATGGATTTACGACCAGAAGAAATTAGTGACATTATCAAAGAACAGATCAAACGTTACGATGATGCATTAGAAATATCTGAAACAGGAACGGTCATCAGCGTTGGTGATGGAATCGCGCTAATCTATGGATTGGAAAAAGCGATGGCAGGAGAATTGCTTCTTTTCCCGAATGATCTTTATGGAATGGTATTAAACCTTGAAGAAGAGCACGTTGGTGCGGTTTTGATGGGTGATGACAGTAAAGTTCGTGAAGGTGATGAAGTGAAACGTACCGGACGTATTATTGAGGTACCCGTTGGTGACATGATGTTAGGACGTGTAGTAAACGCACTAGGTCAAGCCATTGATGGAAAAGACCCAATTGTCAGTGACAAATATCGTCCAGTAGAACGTGTAGCTCCAGGGGTTATGACACGTAAAAGTGTACATCAACCATTACAAACTGGTTTAAAAAGTATTGACTCAATGATTCCTATTGGAAAAGGACAACGTGAGTTAATCATTGGAGACCGTCAAACCGGAAAAACTGCAATTGCAATTGATGCGATTTTGAACCAAAAGGGACAAAATGTAAAATGTATCTATGTCGCAATTGGACAAAAAGCAAGTACCGTAGCGCAAATCGTAGAAAAACTACGTCACTATGGAGCACTTGAATATACAACGATTGTAACGAGTACTGCAAGTGATGCAGCACCATTGCAATACATTGCACCATATGCTGGATGTGCCATTGGTGAAGAATGGATGGACAACGGAGAAGATGTACTGATTGTTTATGATGATTTAAGTAAACATGCGGTCGCATATCGTACCATGTCCCTACTATTAAAACGTCCACCAGGACGTGAAGCATATCCTGGAGATGTATTCTACTTACATTCAAGACTACTTGAACGTAGTGCGAAGTTAAATGAAGAACACGGACTTGGTTCACTCACTGCGCTTCCAATTATCGAAACGCAAGCGGGAGATATTGCTGCCTACATTCCAACCAACGTCATTTCGATTACCGATGGACAAATCTTCTTGCAAACAGAGTTATTCAACGCGGGGATTCGTCCAGCCGTTGATAGTGGATTGTCAGTAAGTCGTGTTGGTAGTGCGGCCCAAGTAAAAGCGATGAAGCAAGTGTCTGGTTCCTTAAAACTTGAACTTGCACAATTCCGTGAAATGCAAGCATTTGCTCAATTCGGAAGTGATTTAGATGCATCAACAAAAGCAACACTAGATCATGGAGAACGTTTGGTTGAGTTATTAAAACAACATCAATATTCACCATTATCAGTAAGTGAACAAGTCATCTCATTATTTGCTGCTAAACACCGTTTCTTAAAAGAAATTGCAGTTGAAGATGTTCTTGAATATGAATCTGGGTTACACCAATTTATCAAAGATTTCCACGGTGATATTATGGAAACATTGGATCGCGAACAAGCAATCGATGATACATTGGAAGAAAATATGAAAGCTGCTATTAAGGAATACACAGATAAATTCGTTAGTTTAAGTAAGAATGGCAAATAAGTTAGAAATTAAAAACCGAATTCGTTCGGTTGATTCAACCAAAAAGATTACCAAAGCCATGCAACTTGTAGCAGCAAGTAAACTTAGAAAACAAAAAGAATTGATGGATACCAATCGTACATATGCGATGTATCTACAAGAAGTGGTCGATCATATTCTATCGACGATTAAAATGAGTGATCATCCGTTTTTGAAACGCTCACAATCAAAAAAACGTTTGATTATCGTATATACAAGTGATATGGGGTTGTGTGGTGGATACAATGCCAACACCTATAAATTGCTTGAGGCATCGATCAATGAAGGGGACGAAGTTATTGTGCTTGGTTCTAGGGGGACGACCTATTTGAAACGTCGTGATCTCAACATCATTGAAACCAAAATCGGGGTCAGCGAAGAAGGATATGAAGATATTCTTGATATTGCTGAACTTGCTTTAAAACAATACACAAGTGGTGTAGTTGGAAGCATTGAAGTGCTTTACACAAAATTCGTGAACTCGATGGACTTTGAACCACAACTGGAATGCTTATTACCAACTTCAAGAAATGAAGAGTTGGAAAAAGAAGTGGTTAAACAAGATGTGATTTTTGAACCAGCAGGAGATGCGATTTTAGATGAACTCATTCCGTTGTATTTAAAATCCTTGTTGTATTCTCGTTGGATTGAAACCAAAACTAGTGAGCAAGCATCGCGTCAAAATGCGATGGAAAATGCGACAGATAACGCACAAGAGTTACGTGATGAACTCGAACTTAAATTTAACCAAGCGCGCCAAGCCTCAATTACGCAAGAAATTACGGAAATTGTTGGTGGTGCAAGTGCACAGTAGGAGGAATATATGAGTCAAAATATAGGAAAAATTGTTCAGGTCATTGGACCGGTTGTCGACATTGTGTATGATGGTGATAACTTACCACAATTATTAAATGCGATTGAAATTCCTCGCGAAGGTGACGAAAGCCTTGTAGTTGAAGTCAGTCAACATATTGGTGATGAACGCGTTCGTTGTATTGCAATGGGTTCAACCGATGGACTTGTTCGTGGTATGGATGCCATTGATACAGGAGCACCAATTTCTGTACCCGTAGGAGAGGAAGTCCTTGGACGTATGTTTAACGTACTTGGGCGTGAAATTGATGAAATGCCACCATTGGGTGATGATGTAAAACGTATGCCAATTCACCGTGAAGCACCAAGCTTTGATGAACAACAAACATCAGCTGAGGTTCTTGAAACGGGAATTAAAGTAATTGACTTACTATGTCCTTATGCAAGAGGTGGTAAGATTGGACTTTTCGGAGGAGCTGGGGTTGGTAAAACCGTACTTATCCAAGAGTTAATTCACAACATTGCTAAAGAACATGGTGGACGAAGTGTTGTTACCGGTGTAGGAGAACGTACACGTGAAGGTAATGACATGTACCATGAAATGAAAGATTCAGGAGTACTTGATAAAACGGTTCTGGTTTATGGACAGATGAATGAAAGTCCAGGAGCGAGAATGCGTGTTGCCTTAACAGGGTTAACTATGGCTGAATACTACCGTGATGTAGAACATCAAGATGTATTATTATTCGTTGATAATATCTTCCGTTTTACCCAAGCGGGAAGTGAAGTTAGTGCCCTACTTGGACGTATGCCTAGTGCTGTAGGTTACCAACCGACATTAGCTACAGAAATGGGACAACTACAAGAACGTATTACATCGACACGAAATGGATCCATTACATCTGTGCAAGCCGTTTATGTGCCTGCCGATGACCTTACCGATCCAGCACCAGCAACTGCCTTTACCCACCTAGATGCTAAAACGGTTCTTGACCGTGGAATTGCATCATTGGGTATTTATCCAGCAGTGGATCCACTGGAATCAAGTTCTCGTATGCTTGATCCTTTAATTGTTGGGGATGAACACTATACGGTTGCACGTGATGTGCAAAGTTTGTTACAACGTTATAAAGAACTTCAAGATATTATCGCTATCTTAGGGATGGATGAATTAAGTGAAGAAGATAAGACAACAGTAAACCGTGCACGTCGTGTACGTAACTTCTTATCACAACCATTTAACGTTGCCGAACCATTCAATGGAATGGCAGGAAAATACGTGCCGATGAGTGAGACTATTCGTTCATTGAAAGAAGTGCTAGAAGGAAAATACGATCATCTTCCAGAACAAGCCTTTATGTACGTAGGAACCATCGAGGAAGTTGTCGAAAAAGCAAAAACGCTTGAGGTGTAATCATGATTGATGTACGAATCATTACCCCAGGAGGAATGTACTTACATACAGAAGTTGATCAATTGAACGCTCGTTCCGTTGATGGAAACTTTGGACTTTTACCAGATCACATGCCAATGGTTGCAATGCTTGATATTTCAAGTATGACGTTGATTCACAATGGTGTTTCAAAAGACTATGCGGTATCTGGTGGATTACTGGAATACTCCAAAAATATTGTTACCATCTTAACTGATGCAATTGAAGGAGAGGAAGACATTGATATTGAACGTGCCAAAGCAGCCAAAGAACGTGCAGAAAAACGTTTGCAGGCAAAAGAACACAGTCTCAATATGCGTCGTGCGGAAGTTGCTTTACGTAAAGCAATCAACCGTATTAACGTGAAAGGTCAATAAGATATGGCATTTGCCATATCTTTCTTTTGTTTTCGCAGTGTAGTTATATCATAAAGATGATTATGTGGATATGATACTACTATGACACCCATATGATATAGTTATATACTAAGATTTATATATTAAAACAACCAAAGTGTGTGGGTTCTATATCGGAAATGATATAGAGTTTCAAATAATATATAAATTAATAATGGTATTGTAATTAATCCATTAATACACTACAATATATGTAGGATAAAATAGAAAAATTGATCTACAATTAATGGACAAGTTCTCGGTAATTGACTAGGAAGAATGTTACCTTGAAAGATATGACCAATTGCTAATTGTGTGAATAACCCTGTATTCAACATAATTCTTGTTCATTAAACATAGAGTAGTTTCCTTTACACACACTAATTAACTCAAAACTTTGTAGCGTATCATCCGTACGCTTGTAAATCAATTTAACGTTATCCGGCAGAAAAGAGGTACCTTGCAGTATCTCTTTTTTATTTCTTTACATAAGTTAACCAAATGCTAATCATCTACTCATTTTACCTTAACAAACCTCTACTATACTTTTTTTATGTAAGAGGAGGAATATGATGAAAAAAATATTCGTATTGATGTTACTATGTAGCATATGTTTGGTAGGGTGTAATTCAGAAAGTGACACAGCAAACAAAGAGGAAAAGAAAGAACTAATCGTTGGTGGATCAACAAGTGTACAACCACTCATGGAAGAAGTTGCAGCAAGTTTTATGGAAGAATCAGACTATACAGTTGCTGTCCAAGGTGGTGGTTCTAGTGTTGGTACCAAAGGTGCAATGGAAGGGACGCTTGACGTAGGGGCAGTCTCTAGAGATTTAAAAGACGATGAAAAAGCAGAATTAGATGGAACTATTATCGCACTTGATGGTATCGTCGTGATTGTGAATACAGAAAATAAATTGGAAAACATTACGTTACAACAACTTGCAGATATTTATACAGGAAAAATTACAAACTGGAAAGAAGTTGGTGGAGCAGATGCAGCAATTTCCGTAGTTTCTCGTGAAGAAGGAAGTGGAACGCGTGATGGTTTTGAAAGCATTGTTGGTTTTGAATCAGAAGACTTAATGAAAGATTCAGATATTCAAAATGCAACGGGTGGAGTTATCTCAACGGTATCAACAAATGCTAATAGCATTGGATATATCTCAATGGGATCTGTTTCTGATCAAGTCGATGTCCTTCGCGTTGAAGAAGTAACACCAAGTGTAGAAACGGTAAAAGATGGATCATATAAATTACAAAGACCATTTGTTTTAGCAGTCAAAAAGCAAAATGAAGATGCTAAAGCCTTATTTGACTACATTTTCTCAGATGCTGGTAAAAAAATCATTGAAGAAATGAAATATATTCCAGTCGAAAAATAAAGATAAAGCAAGCGATTTTCTGGCGTGAATTTCGCTTTTTATTTGTGAAAAAAAGTGCAAGTTCTATGTGAAAAAACTCGCAAAGTATTTGATTGTTATTCGATATAAAAGTGATAGAATAAACAACGTAAGCGTTGAACAAGTCCACTTATTCAATACCTACTATATCTATTTTAGGAGGTTGTAACATGATTAATACATTTAGTGAAACACACCGTTGTTTGCGGTGTAAAGTACCGATGTGTCAAAAGGGATGTCCAATTTCGACAAATATTCCAGGTGTGATCACTGCACTAGAACAAAACAGTTTAGAAACAGCAGGGCAAATACTATTCGATAACAATCCATTATCGTTGGTTTGTTCCTTGGTTTGTAATCATGAAAAGCAATGTGAGGGGCATTGTGTATTAAATCATAAAGGCGTACCAATTCAATTTGGTGAAATCGAGCATTATATTTCGGATGCATACTTTGATAAAATGCCAGTAATCAAAGAGGAACGCAATCACAAAAAAGTTGCTATCATCGGGTCAGGTCCTGCAGGGATTACGATTAGTGCCATCCTAACAAAGCGTGGGTATGACGTAACCATCTTTGAGGCAAAAAGTGATTTGGGTGGGGTCCTTCGTTATGGAATTCCTGAATTTCGTTTACCCAAACGGATACTTGATCGTTACCACAAGAAACTGTTATCCATTGGGGTAAAGATTCGCTTTAATACTACCATTGGTGGAGCTTTGAAGATTGATGATTTGTTTCGTGATGGCTACAAGAGCATTTTCGTTGGTACAGGAACATGGAGACCAAAATCATTAGGTATCAAGGGTGAAAGTTTGGGGAACGTTAACTTTGCCATTGATTATTTAGCAAGCCCAGAAACCTTTAGTTTGGGTCAACGTCTATTAATCATTGGGGTTGGTAATGCTGCAATGGATGTTGCAAGAACCGCCTTGCGTCATGGTGTACAACATGTCTACATGACCTCTTTAACCGATGAAATTACCGCAAGTGAAAAAGAAGTTGACAGTGCACGACTAGAGGGTGCCCAGTTGCTATATTATAAGATTCCTGTAGAAATTGATGATACAGGGGTAATCTTTAAAGATGCAAATACGGGAGAACTTGAACATATCGATTCGGATTCTGTGATTGTATCGATTTCACAAGACCCTAAAGATAAACTTGTAAGTACGACATCAGGTTTAAAAGCAAATGACAAAGGACTGTTAGAAACGGATGCAGAAGGGCATACAACACTTCCTGG
This sequence comes from Erysipelotrichaceae bacterium MTC7, assembly GCA_001695645.1. Lineage (GTDB taxonomy): Bacteria > Bacillota_I > Bacilli_A > Erysipelotrichales > Erysipelotrichaceae > Breznakia. Next base: position 15,603 of record LVZN01000018.1, read on the forward strand.
CATCTTTGCTGCAGGAGATGTTGTCATGGGTGCTAAGACCGTGGTAGAGGCAGTAAATCAAGCCAAACAGGTCGCTGATCATATGGATGCCTACATGAAAAGCTTAGAAGCCTAACTATAATTATTTCATTCATGCTTTTGTCAACGTAAAGAAACCTGTATACTTTTAGTAAGTGTAGGGGGAAACAATATGAAATTGATTCGATATAAACATCAGAAAGAAATCAAACTTGGCGTTGTATCGCTTGATGAAACAACGGTGATTTCAGTATCTGAAATTTTACAGCAAACATTTGAACATGATATGAATGTCTTAATTGAACAGATACAACAACAAGACATACAAACCATACAAAAGTATCTAGCTGCTACAACAGGTGGTGTACCCTTAGTACAGGTTCAAGTTCTCGCACCAATTGCACGTTCGAAGCACGATGTGATTGCAGTAGGTCTAAACTATCAAGCCCATGTCAAAGAAGCTGAACGAGGCTTTTTACGACATGTTGAAAAAAAGGATCCACCAATTTACTTTGGAAAACGAGGGACAGACATCCTTGGTCCTGGTGCAACCATTCCTGGTTGTTATGATGTTGATGAAAAGATTGATTATGAAGTCGAGTTGGCGGTTATCATTAAGAAAACAGGAAAAGACATTCCTGTAGAAAAGGCGTTAGATTATGTATTTGGTTACACGATTTTAAACGACGTATCTTCTCGGGGATTGCAACGTGGTCGGATTCAATGGAACAAAGGAAAATCACTTGATGGTTACACCATCATGGGTCCATGCATTGTAAGTGCGGATGCCTTTGATACTTCACAACCACACGCAGTACAATCCTATATCAATGGTGAATTAAGACAAAATGGAAACACACAAGATATGATTCATACCGTTGCGGAATTGATTAGTGACTATTCACAAGGGATCACCATAGAAGCGGGAGATATCATAGCTACAGGAACACCTGCAGGTGTTGGTATGGGCTTTGAACCACCAAAATGGCTTGTGGATGGTGATCGAATCACTTGTAAGATTGAAGGTATAGGGACATTGGCAAATACCATAAAGAAACGAACTAAAAAAAGCGAGGGATGATTCCTTCGCTTTACCTTTTTACGAGTTCTAAGATCGCTTTACTCTGTGTATAACCCATCAGTGGACTTTCCAATAGGTTGTTAGAAATACAGGCTATTGCATGTTCAATTTCCCCAGTAAAGTCACTATTCATATCAACTTCAATTACTTGCTTATGACCATTGGTGTATACATAGGCTTTTGTGCCTTTCCAAAAAGCTGGTATGCAAATGTAGCCAAAATCACCAATCAAGTAACCAGTACCCTTTGCTTCAGGGGTATACAACCAACTACTGCTTATGCTTGCTTGGATGCCATTTTCATAGGTTACAAGTGCTTGCAAGCCAAAATCGCAGCCATAGTTTGGCATATGTGTTTTACTGGTTTGTGCGTGTTGGATCATACTGTTTGCATAGTAGTTGGCAAAACAAGTCGGATAAACACCAATATCGAATGCACAACCGCCGTAGATAGGATCAAGTGACCAATGGTCCGGTTGGATATCATCATCGAATAAGCGATAACTGTATTCTGCACGAATTTGGCGTAAAACACCAATGATTCCATCTTGTACGAGTTGGAAGATTTTTTGATTGAGTGGAGTAAACACAGTTTTGTGTGCTTCCATCAAAAAACACTGGTTTTGCTTTGCTAGTGAAAAAAGAGCTTCCAATTCTGCAATTTCTGTAACCATGATTTTTTCACAGATGACATGTTTTTTTGCTTCCAAGCACTGTTTGATTACATCATGGTGCAATTGGTTAGGGACACATACATAGACCAATTCCACTTGTGGATCTTCCAATAGTTGTTCATAACAACCATAAGCAACCTGTGCTCCATAATGCTCTTTAAACTGTTGTGCACGCTTTATGTCTCTTGCACCTACCGCATATAACGTTGCCTGGCTAGCAAAGTTGACACCTTGGGCCACGCGTTTGGCGATAGTTCCTAAACCAATAATCGCTACATTCATAAACCTACCTCACTACATCTAGTATAACAAAGGTTCCACATAAAAAAAGAGGCAAGCGCCTCTAATTCTTACAATACTTGGTTGATCATCCAAATTGATTTTGTAAATTCTTTGATGTAGTCATCCATTTGGATACCAACAACATCAAGGTTTTTTGCTTCTGCAGCTTCTTTGACTTGTCGTACTTCAACCCAAACATCTTTGCTGTTTTTGTAATCAAGATCTGCTTCCTTGATTGCACTAACAGCCAAATAATCCTTCAATGAAGCGAGCGGTTTTTCATTAACCATTAGAATGAGTTCACCAACTTCGTCAATAGCTTCATTAATATAATTGTAGAATTCTTCCAATTTGGCATGAGCGGTAAAGAAGTCACTTCCTTTTACATACCAGTGAAAGTTTTGTAGTTTGTGATATTCAACGACCAAATCGGCCAATAATGCATTTAATTGTTTTTCCATAATCTATGTACCTTCCTTTTCTTTCTTGTTTATATGTATAATTATACTAAGAATGATTCTTAAAACAAGTAGAGTGCATCATAAGATGCAAGACTTGACAAGTTTGTTATAATTTGAGGACATAGGTGGATATCATTTACTTATGGTCGTCCATTTCATGTTGAAAAAGTGATATAATGGTGAAGAGAATGAGGTTATTATGGAACAAAATACAATACGAATAAAAGGTGCAAGAGAGAATAATTTAAAAAACGTTGATTTAGAAATCCCAAGAGATAAGATTGTCATTATGACAGGGGTCTCTGGATCAGGTAAGACCTCACTTGCTTTTGATACAATTTATGCTGAAGGACAGCGTCGTTACATGGAGTCACTGAGTGCGTATGCACGGCAGTTTTTAGGAAACTCGGAAAAACCAGATGTAGATAGCATTGAAGGGTTATCGCCAGCGATTTCCATCGATCAAAAAACGACAAGCAACAACCCAAGATCAACCGTAGGAACAGCAACTGAGATTTACGATTATTTACGTTTACTCTATGCACGCATTGGTGTCCCATACTGTCCGGTTCATAACGAACCCATCACCTCACAAACCATCAAACAAATGGTGGATAAAGTGATGGAAGAAGAGGATGGAACAAGACTGCAAATTTTGTCGCCAATCGTGCATGGGAAAAAAGGTACGTTCAAAGACTTGATTGAAAAGCTGATGAAAGAAGGATATGTGCGCGCACGTGTGGATGGAGAACTAACGTTACTTGAAGAAGTTAAGGATTTAGAAAAGAATAAAAAACACAACATTGATGTTGTGGTCGATCGAATCATTAAAAGTTCAGAACGTGGGCGTCTTCATGACTCACTAGAAACAGCAGTAAAACTTAGTGATGGTTTAGCTGTGGTGCTTGCTGGAAAAGATGAACTTATGTTTTCCAGTAACTATTCATGTAAGTACTGTGATTTTGCTGTACCAAAACTAGAGCCAAGATTGTTTTCTTTTAATGCTCCTTTTGGTTCATGTCCAGAATGTAAAGGTTTGGGGGTAACGCAAAAAGTTGACTTATCCTTGTTGATGCCAGATAAAAACTTGAGTATTATGCAAGGTGGAATTGTCTACTACAAAAACATACTAAAGAAAGATAACTTGGAATGGCAAAACTATAAAGCAATGTTGGATTATTATGAAATTGATCCAAACAAACCGTTAAAAAATATGACAAAAAAAGAGATGAACTATCTCTTATATGGTAGTGATGTACCAATTGCTTATAAGATTTATTCAAAATCAGGTATGGTCACAACAAAAAATCAATACGTGGAAGGAATTGTAAATTTAATTGAACGTCGTTACATGGAGACAACGTCTTCATTTTCAAGAGAATGGTATGCTTCATTTATGAGTGAAGATATATGTCCTGTCTGTCACGGAACACGTTTGAATGAAGCTGCGTTAAGTGTTCGCGTCAATGATAAAAACATCAATCAATGGACCCAAATGTCCATCAAACAATCGTTGGTGTTTATGGATCAATTAGAACTAAGCAAAACACAACTATCCATCGCTAAATTGATTTTAGCAGAAATAAAAAACCGCTTAACGTTCCTTAGTGATGTTGGATTGAACTATTTAACACTTGACCGATTGGCCGGAACCCTAAGTGGTGGTGAAGCACAACGTATTCGATTGGCGACACAAATTGGTTCACAACTAACAGGTGTCTTATATGTACTTGATGAGCCAAGTATTGGGTTACATCAACGTGACAATGACCGCTTAATTGATTCACTTAAGAAAATGCGTGACTTAGGAAACACACTTGTTGTTGTGGAACATGATGAAGAAACGATGCGACAAAGTGATTACATTGTCGATATTGGGCCAGGAGCAGGTGTGCATGGTGGAGAAGTGGTTGCTGCAGGTACGTATGATGAAATCATCAACAATGAAGGCAGTATCACTGCGAACTACTTAAGTGGTCGTTTGTCGATTCCAATTCCTGAAAAACGGAAAAAAGGAAACGGAAAAGCAATTGAAATTAAAGGTGCTAGCGAAAACAACTTAAAGAACATCAACGTTAAGTTTCCGCTTGGAACACTAACTGTGGTAACCGGAGTGTCTGGTTCAGGAAAAAGTAGTTTGGTCAATGAAATCCTTAGCAAAGGGGTTGCGCAAGCACTTGGACGCATCCGCATGAAACCAGGAAAATTCAAAACGATTAAAGGTATTGAGAACATTGATAAAATCATCAACATTTCACAAGATCCTATTGGTCGTACCCCACGTAGTAACCCGGCAACCTATACAGGTGTCTTTGATGATATTCGTGATTTGTTTGCCAAAACAACGGATGCAAAAATGCGTGGATATGAAAAAGGTCGTTTCTCATTCAACGTCAAAGGTGGACGCTGTGAAGCTTGTCAAGGAGATGGAATCATTCGTATCTCAATGCATTTTTTACCAGATGTATATGTTGAATGTGAAGAGTGTGGTGGAAAACGCTACAACGAAGAAACACTTGAAGTTAAATACAAAGGTAAAAACATTTACGATGTGTTAGAAATGGATGTTGAAGAAGCTATCGATTTCTTTAAAAATGTACACAAGATTAAACACAAACTGCAAACGCTAGCAGATGTTGGACTTGGTTATATCAAACTTGGACAAAGTGCGACAACCCTATCTGGAGGAGAGGCACAGCGGGTAAAACTGGCAAGTGAACTTCAACGTAAAGCAACGGGTAAAACACTGTTTGTGCTTGATGAACCGACAACAGGTCTACACAGCAGTGATGTGAATACCTTATTAAAAGTACTACAACGGATTGTCAACAATGGAGATACCGTTGTTGTTATTGAACATAATTTGGATGTGATCAAATGTGCAGATTATATTATTGATATTGGACCAGAAGGTGGAGATGAAGGTGGTCAAATCATGGGTATGGGTACCCCTGAAAAAATCGCTGCGATTCCAGAGTCTTACACAGGTCAATACTTAAAACCAATCTTAGAGGAGAAAAACAAATGAGTGTGAAAGTAAGAGAACTGAAAGAACATTTTGATTTTGCCATTCTTTGTGGTGATGATAAAGCCTTAAACCGAGAAATTACCATTGCAGATCCAAACCGTGCTGGTTTGGAACTTGCAGGGTTCTTTGACTACTCGCAACCCAAACGTATCGTAATCCTAGGGGATAAAGAAATCGAATACATCAAGACGATGAGCGATGCGCAAAAAGCGAAGAGTTTCGATTTTATCACAGGTGAAAAAACACCAACGATTTTGATTACGAATCGTCATGAATGTCCTGAAGAATTATTGAATATTGCACAAGCTAAGAATTTTCCAATTTTACGTTCTAACCAAAGAACCAGTCGCATGACAACGAACTTGGTTTCCTACTTGGATGAACGCTTAGCAAAGATTGATTCTTTACATGGGGTTTTATTAAACATCTATGGTAAGGGAGTTATGATTCGTGGTGAAAGTGGTATGGGGAAAAGTGAAGTTGCACTTGATTTGGTGCGTCGTGGTCACCAGTTAATTTCTGATGATCTTATTGATTGTTACTTAATCCATAATGAAATCGTCGGTTACCCACCAAAGTTATTGGAAGGGTTTATTGAACTAAGAGGTATTGGAATCATTAACATTCGTAAACTGTATGGTTCAAGTTCGACTTTACCAAAGAAGAAAGTAGATTTTGTGATTGAACTAACAAGTTGGGATAATACACAAGAATATGATCGTGTTGGAATTGAAGATCAAAAATATGAATGTATCTTAGGTATAGAAATTCCAAAAATCATTTTGCCAATTCGTGGTGGACGTTCAATGGCTACCATTATTGAAAGTGCAGTAACAAATATTGTACTGCAAGAAGAAGGGTACAACTCAGCAAGAGACTTTGAACAACGCGTTTTAAGTTTGATTGAGAACCAAAAACATGAAGGTGACAAATAATGCGTTTGTTTCCAGATTTAAAAACCTTTTTAGAAATTGAAATAGGTGGGTTTCATTTAACAATTGCATGGTATGCTATTTTGATTGTTGGTGGAGCCGTGCTTGCATATTATATATCCTTACGCAATGCCAAAAAGATTGGTTATGGCAAAGAATTGTTAGAAGACTACTTCTTGATGATGATGCCACTTGCAATTCTTGGAGCACGTGTTTGGTATGTCCTGTTTGACTGGGCAAGTTTTGCTAGTGAACCCATTCGCGTTTTCTATATATGGGAAGGTGGACTTGCCATTCATGGTGGCTTGCTTACAGGAATTATTTTCTCGTATTTTTTCTTTCGTGCGCGCGGGGTGAATATTTTACGTATTGGTGATTGCATCATGCCAAATGTACTGATTGCACAGGCGATTGGTCGTTGGGGAAACTTCATGAATCAAGAAGCCTATGGTGGTATTGTTGATGCTTCTTACTTTGAACATTTTCCTAATTTTATACGCGATACGATGTTTATTGATGGTGCCTATCGTCAACCGATGTTTCTGATTGAAGGAATTGGAAACATCATTGGGTTTATCCTAATTGTGACATTGTTCAAACGCTTTTTACGAAAAAAGAATGGAGACATGATTTTCGCATATGTGATTTGGTATGGTATCGTGCGCTTTATTGTAGAAATTTATCGTACGGATGCGCTTTATGCTGGTAGCTTAAAAATCGCACAGATTACAAGTATCGTCTTTGTGCTTGTAGGACTCTTAGGCTTGGCAGGAGTGTTTGATAAACTGTTAAAGCATGTATATCCATTTAAAAAAGAAAAACCGGTTGTCCTCTTTGATGCAGATGGAACCTTGATTGATACACAACAATTGATCTTTGATAGTTTCCGTCATACGTTTGCAACGTTAAAACCAGAAATCGTATTAAGTGATGAGGACTTGTTGCCATTTATGGGACCACCGCTTTATGAAAGTCTTGCCAAATATTTCGATGCAAGTGAAGTGGATCACGCACTTGAAGTGTACCGTGAATTCAATCATGGAAAACACGATGCATACGTGAAAGCCATTCATCATGCAAAAGAATTGTTACAATACTTAAAAGACAACGATTATGAAATAGGTGTGGTATCAAGTAAGATGCACTGGTTGGTGGATCAAGGACTTTCGGAAAGTGGATTGTCAGATTTCTTTGATGTCATTATTGGACGTGAAGATGTCACAAACTACAAACCAAATCCAGAACCGTTGTTGCTTGCATGTAAAGAAATGCGAGTTTCGCATGATGATCTTATTTATGTTGGAGATGCACCTAGCGATGTCATGGCTGCAAAGAATATGGGTGCTGTAAGTATTGCTTTTATTCATGATATACGAAACAAAGAAGCATTATCAAAGACAAACCCTAGTTACATGGTATATGATTTGATTGAGATTAAAGAAATACTTAAGGAGGATCGCACATGGAACGAATTAGTGATGTAGTGATCATCGGAGCTGGACCTGCAGGAATGACTGCAGCGATTTATGCTTCACGCGCTGGATTAAAAACCATCATGCTTGAAGCAGGAGCCCCTGGTGGAAAACTAACAAAAACAAATGAAATAAGTAATTATCCTGGATACGCTTCGGCAAATGGATTTGAACTTGCAACACAAATGTTTCAACATTCAACAACTTTCGGTGCCCAATATGTATACGGAAATGTGGTAGATATCGAAATTGATAAAACAAACAGTGGATTTCATTCTGTCATTACAGATGATGATACTGTATATAAAACAAGAAGTGTTATCATTGCCACAGGAACAAAGGAACAATTGTTAAACGTGCCTGGAGAAATGGAAAACATTGGACGTGGTGTAAGTTATTGTGCTGTTTGTGACGGAGCTTTTTTCAAAGGAAAGAAAGTTGCTGTCATCGGTGGTGGTAACTCGGCATTGGAAGAAGCACTATACTTGGCAACACTTGTCGAAAAGGTATATGTCGTCATTCGACGTGATGTCTTTAGAGCTGATCGTATTGTCGTTGAACATATTGAAAACACACCAAACATCGAAGTGATTCGTGAAAAAAAGGTCGAAGAAATCGTAAGCGATGGAACGGCAGTAACGGGTATCAAACTATATGATAGTCACGATGAAAGTAAAAAAGAACTACTTGAAGTCAGTGCTGTGTTCCCGTATATTGGAGCAACGCCAATTAGTAGTTGGATTGCTGATGAAGGTGTCACAGATGCTGAAGGTTACATCATCGTTGATGAAAACATGGAAACAAAAATTCCAGGTTTATTAGCTGCTGGGGATGTAACAAAGAAATCGTTACGTCAAGTCGTTACCGCAACCAATGATGGCGCAATTGCTGCACAAAGTTGTGTTCGCTACATAAAATGTGTCTAAATCAAACACTTGCCATATAAATGGTGAGTGTTTTTTTGTTATACTACAAAAGAGGGCGAATGTATGAGAATAGAAAAGCTAACAAAACGAACAACAATATTTACGATTTTTGAAGCATGTGAAGGATTTGATTTACACATTCAATTAATCGAAGGGAAACACCGAAACTATGTCATCGATACAGGGCTAGGAAGCAAAAGTTTAGAGCCGATATTAACATATTTAAAGGATAGTGAAAAAGAACTTATTGTGATTAATACACATCATCACTACGACCACATATGGGGAAATCTTTGCTTTAAAAATCATACCATCATCGGGCATCGCAAGATTCTTGAAGCAATTGATAACGATTGGCAAAGAGCGACAACTTTATTTATCGAATGGAAACAAGGAGAGATTGAAAAAGTGTATCCAAACCTTGTCTTTGATGATTGTGTTTCATTTGTCGATGATGGTATTGAAATCTTTTATGCACCAGGACATGCAGGTTGTGACATTGCCATCTATGATGCGGTTGATCAAACCTTAAATGTTGGGGATAACATAGGTGATACACCTGAAAATCTAGTCCCAGACCTTACTTGTGATGTTGATACCTACAAAGCAAGCTTAGCACGTTATGAAACGTACAAAGTTCGACATGTGATTTCTGGACACAATTGCATTATGGATGCTTCGGTTTTTCAAAAGATTCGTCAAGCGCTATCCAACGAGTGATAAGCGATTTTTGTCTATAGTTATGCTATAATATTTGCAAGGTGGTGGGTGTCATGGAAGAAAATAAAAAACAAAATATAATCCTCGTTACTGGTATGTCAGGTGCAGGGAAAACCAGTGCCATTGGGGTGCTTGAAGATATGGGATATCACTGTATTGATATGTTTCCAGTGCAACTCTTAGATGAACTAGGAAAAATCATTAGTGATCAACATGATCCGCGGTATCAAAATATTGCCTTTGCGACCAGTGCACAAGATTACCAAAAATTTCTTTCATACTTTGAAGGAAGAGATAAAAACGTGCGCGTGGTGTATTTGGATGCAAGCAATGAAGAACTGTTGCGTCGCTACAAATTCACAAGACGCAGTCATCCACTCATCGTAAGTGGAAAAGCAAATACGCTTGAAGAAGCTATTGAAGCAGAACGTGATTTGTTTAACGATATCAATTATCGTAAGGTCATTCACATTGATACAACCAAGCTTTCAATCAAAGCGTTACGTCAAATGTTGGAATCAAGACTTGCACTTGATGCAAAAGACAGCTTTGTGATTTCATTTGTTTCGTTTGGTTATAAAAATGGAGTGCCATTAGATGCCGATTTAATGTTTGATGTGCGGTTTTTACCAAACCCATACTGGATTGAAAGCATGCGTAATCAAACGGGTGATGATCAAGATGTGTATGAGTTTGTAATGGAAAAAGAAGCCACACAAACGTACTTACAACACTTGCTTCCATTCTTGGATTATTCGTTTGAACAATACAAGAATGAAGGAAAGAATCATCTAACGGTAACCATCGGTTGTACAGGTGGACAACACCGTAGTGTAACGTTGGTGAATTATTTATTTGATTATTATCGCAATCGCTATAAGTGCCACAAAGGACATCGGGATAAAAAGGTGGACTAAATGAAAAATGTTGTTGTTATCGGTGGAGGGACAGGCCAATCTGTCATCCTACGCGGTATGAAAGATATTGAAGATATTAAACTGACAACCATTGTGACGGTTGCAGATGATGGAGGTAGTACAGGGCGTTTGCGTGATGCATATCAAATCCCTGCAATGGGTGATATTCGAAACGTCATGACAGCTTTAGCAGAAAGTGAAACCCTGCTTTCTTCTTTGATGGATTTTCGTTTTGATGGAGAAGGTGACATTTCTGGTCATAACCTGGGAAATCTTTTGCTGACAGCTTTAACGCAAATCAGCGGAAACTTCTTGGAAGCGATTCAAACGTTTTCACGCGTCTTACGTGTGAAGGGCGAAATTGTTCCTTCAACAACGCAAATGGTGACTTTGATGGCCATCATGGAAGATGGAACTAAAGTTGCAGGAGAAAGCAACATTCCAAAGTTTCATAACCGGATTGACAAGGTTTACTTTGAAGATAAAGTATTCGCCACAAAGCGTGCAATTTCAGCGATTACCAATGCAGATTACATTATTTTTGGAATTGGGAGTTTGTACACCAGTATCCTGCCCAACATTATTATTCCAGAAATTGTAAGTGCCTTAAAAGCGAGCAAGGCAAAGAAAATTTACTGCTGCAACGTCATGAGTCAACCTGGAGAAACCGATCATTTTACCATGGAAGACCATGTGGAAGCGTTGGAAAAACATACATACAAAGGTATCATTGATACGGTGGTGATGCATAATAACATCCTCCATGAGAAAACATTGAACCTGTACCAAGAAGAAGATAGTTATCCCATCTGGGAAGCGAGTCGAACACATCCTTACGAGGTCGTAAAATATGACCTTTTAAAGTTTGATGACGGCTTGATTCGTCATGATAGTATGAAAATTAAACGAGCATTTGAAGAAATATTAGGATAAGGAGTGAATGAGGTGTCCTTCACAAGTGATGTAAAAAAAGAAATATGTCTATATGACTGGAATGACGATTGTAAAAAAGCACTGTTGAGTGCATTTTTGCAATTGAGTGCGTCACTTCATTTTACAAGTGAAGGTACAGCCATTAGCGCAAAAAGTGAGAATGTATCAACAGCGAAGTACATTTACCAAATCATTAAAGAGTTATATCAAGTAGAAACACAACTTTCTATTATAAAAAAGATGAAGCTGAAAAAGAATAATATCTACGTGATTCGCATCAAAACCAAAGCACTCGAAATCTTAACCGATTTAGATATATTGAATGATGCAGGGTTGAATGAAACCCCAAGTAAAAAAATCGTAAAAGATGAAGACTGCATCAGAGCATACTTAGCAGGTGCATTTCTAGCCAATGGAAGTGTGAACTCACCAGTGAAAAGTAACTACCATTTAGAAATCACTACGACACATAGTGCGTTGGCAAAATATTTAGCGAAACAAATGAATCATTTTCACTTGTTAGCGAAAGTCACAAAACGTAGAAACCATGAGATGGCCTACATCAAAGCGAGTGATAAGATTAGTGATTTCTTAAAAATTGTTGGTGCAAGTACCTCCTTGTTTGCCTTTGAAGATACGCGAATTCAAAGAGACTTTATGAACTCGTTAACACGTTTGGATAACTGTGAACTAGCAAATGAAGTGAAGACGATGAAGGCGGCTCAAAAACAATTGGAAGATATTGACTGGATTGATAACTATGGGGGAATTGAGAACTTAGCAGAACCTTTACAACGCGTCGCTTATACACGAAAAGCCCATCCAGAAGCCAATCTAAACGAGTTATGTGAATACTATGAAGAAACATACAACGAAAGTATTTCGAAATCTGGAATACGTCATCGTTTGAATAAAATACGCGACATTGCGCAAGAGTACAAACGTTAGGAGGAACTAGAACTATGGAAAATTTAAGAAAGATTTTAGTAGCCATCTTGGGTGTATTGATTTTCATCTGGTTGATTCCAGTGTTTGCTTGGTTATTCGTGCTTATTTGTATTGTGGGTCTGGTCATTTACATCTACTACCGTTATCGCATTCGTAAGATGATGAATGATGATGAGTATCCGTATTATCGAAGTAAGGATGCTTATGAAGACGAACGTGATGATGCAAGCGGCTCACGCATTGATCCTGATGTGATTGATGTAGAATATACAGAGAGGGAAGATGAATAATATGGTGGAAATTGCTACAGAGAAAGAACGGGAAGAACTATTGTTGCTGAATGTGCAAAACCATCCTGCTAAAGATCAAGTGTTCTTTGAACAATATTTTCAAGATGCGTTTAGTCGCAATAAAACCTATTATTTAGAAAATGATACGCGAATTTATGCAACGATGTCGATGCAAGAACACCCGTTGCGGTTTCAAGATAAAGTGCTTTTATGTAGTTACATCTTTGGTGTCGCAACCCATGTTGATTATCGTGGGCAAGGAGCCATGAGCGAATTGATGCACTATGTTCTAGATGAATGTGCACAAAACTATTTATTAACCTTTATTGAAGCTTACAATCCAAAGATTTATGAGAAGTATGGATTTCGCACGGTTTCTTATCGCAAAAAACTACATTTAAGCAAACGTGACATTCGAATCAAAGATATGCAAGGGATTTCCAATCACGTGGATGTGGATGTTATGGTGCAGTTGTATCAAGAGTTTGCCAAACGCTTTGATTGTTATTACTTACGTGATCGTGAATATTATCTACGCTATGTGGAAGCCATTGAACGCAATGGAGGATCAATTCACTTCTGCTATGATGAAGACAATCAACCACTCGGCTATGCCATTTCCTACCAAAAAAATGAGGTGGTGGAAGTTGATGAAATCATCTATTTAGACTCTCATACCTTATGTAAATTGTTGCGACAAGCATTACAAGATAAAGAAAATATTATTGTTGAGGTTTCAAGCAATGAACGAATTGAGAAAATCTTTAAAAACATTGTGCCACGTACAACCTCATGTGTTATGGCACGCATCAACAATGTACCGTTGTATGAAAAATTGTACGATGTAAAAATTCGCAGTGTTGATGAAGCATTTTATAAATTAAAAAAACCTGTGTTATTAGATGAGAAATGTTAAAATAATGCATATACAAATAAAATATAGTTGATAGGATAACTAGCGAAAGCGTAAGTTCAGATATGGATTTACGCTTTTTTGCGGATAACGGCAGTTATGAATATGAATACAAATGATGTAATGCCCAAAATGAAGATGAGCACCAAACAAGTAACGGCTTAATTTGCCTAAAATGGTTAGGTCCTTTGTCTTTTTTAGTACATTTTTTATGCTAACTAACAAACCTTGTGTACAAAGGATGCATAATATTGCAACAGTGATATAATGCAGTTATGGAGGAATTGTTATGAATCAAAACCCTTTAAAACAAATTGTTAAACTACAGAAAGAAGGAAAAGCTGTAGGAATTTATTCATGTTGTAGTGCAAATAAATATGTCATTGAAGCTGCTTTAAAACGCGGAAAAGAAGATGACTCTTGTGTCTTAATTGAAAGTACAGCAAACCAAGTGGATCAAAATGGTGGATACACGGGAATGACACCACAAGGTTTTATGGATTATGTATGTGAAATTGCCAAACAATACGATTTCGATATGAAAAAACTATTCATGGGTGGGGACCACTTAGGACCGCTAACATGGACACATTTACCAGAAAAAGAAGCGATGGAAAATGCAGAAACACTGATTCGTGCATATGTATCAGCAGGATTTACAAAAATCCATATCGATACATCGATGAAAGTTGCCGATGATGATCCAAACACGCGTTTAAGTGATGAAAAAATTGCAGCTCGTGGTGTTCGCTTGGCAAAAGTTGCAGAAGCAGCATATGCAGAATATGTAGAGAAACACCCAGATGCTTTCCAACCCGTGTATATTGTAGGTAGTGAAGTGCCTATTCCTGGTGGTGTGCAAGGTGATGGTGAAGGTATGCAAGTAACAAGTGTTGCGGATTTTAAAGCTACTGAATCACTATTTGAAAATGCATTTAAAGAAGCAGGTCTAGATAAGGCGTGGGATAATGTAATCGGTTTTGTGGTACAACCTGGAATTGAAGAAAAAGATGCTGGATGTACGGAATATGACCGTGCCAAAGCAGCAGACTTAATGGCTTCGATTAAGGAATACCCAACCCTTGTATTTGAAGGGCACTCTAGTGACTACCAAACCAAATACAAACTTCGTGAGCTAATTGAAGATGGCGTTGGTATTTTGAAAGTAGGACCTGGTTTAACCTTTATGGCTAGAGAAGCTTTGTTTGCTTTAGCTTATGCTGAAAAAGAACTTTACGCTGATCGTCCAGAGTTGCAAAGTCACTTGATTGAAGTATTAGATAAAGTTATGTTGGATGATCCAAGTCGTTGGCAAAAATACTATACAGGAACAGAAAATGAAATTCGTATCAAACGTAAATTCTCATTCTCTGACCGTTCTCGTTACTATATGCAAAACCCAGAAGTTGAAGGTGCCATTGATTTATTGATGCGTAATCTTAAAGATGGAGTTCCTTTAAACTTATTAAGTCAATTTATGCCAATTCAATATACGAAAGTACGTGAAGGTCGATTGGCAAACGATCCAGAAGAACTCGTTAGAGATCGTGTCATTAACTGTATTGATGAATACTTGTTTGCAACACACCAAAAAGAAATCTTTTAAATGATGAGTCCCATTAGGGGCTCTATTTTTTTAGCATGTTGTACATTGTGCAACAAGTGTGTCAAGCTTACAAACGATAAGATGTGGTAGACATGAAAGTGAAGAAACTTTGATTTGCACACAAGAAAACAAAAAAGACAAACATCTTGTCAAAAAAGATAAGCATTTATCGTTCGTTTTCGGCGTTTACGATGTATAATGCAAGTAAAGATGGAGGATGCCAAATATGATTATTCAAAGTAAAAAGGTTTGGATTGCAGGGCAATTCGTACCTGCTCAAGTAGAAATGAAAGATGATAAAATTGTCGGAATCTACGATTATGGGCAAAAAACAGTAGACAAGGATTATGGAGAAAATCGCGTTGTCCCTGGATTTATTGATATTCACTGTCATGGTGCTTACACGTTTGATACAAATGATGCGCAACCTGAAGGTTTATTAAACTGGGTAAAACATATCCCAGGAGAAGGAGTTACTGCCCTTTATCCAACAACGATTACACAAAGCAAAGAAGTGTTAAGTGAAGCTTGTGAAAATGTTGCTAATGTGATGGAAAAAGGTGATTATGAAGGTGCTGAAATTATGGGGATCCACTTTGAAGGACCATTCTTAGATATGCAATACAAAGGGGCACAACCACCAGAACACATTCGTAAACCGAATGTTGATGAATTCAAAGAATTCCAAGCTGCTGCAAAGGGTCATATTAAAATTATGACAATGGCAACAGAACACGATGAAGATTTTAAATTGACGGAATATGCAAGTCAAAATGGTGTTATGGTAAGTATGGGGCACTCAGGTGCAACATACGAACAAGCCGTGATGGGTGTTGCCCATGGTGCAATGTCAATGACTCACGTGTTTAACGGAATGTCACCATTCCACCACCGTAACCCAGGTATGGTTGGTGCGGCGATGCGGATTCGTGACATTTATGCAGAATGTATCTGTGATGGAAACCACAGTAACTTAAACGCTGTGAATGATTTATTTATGGCTAAAGGTCGTGATCACATGATTATGATTACGGATGCCCTTATGGCAAAAGGTTGCCCAGTAGGTTCTCACCACATGTTTGGTGGACATGAAATTGAAATCTATCCAGATGGAAGTGCCCACTTAATTGAGGGTGTGAAAAGCTTAGCTGGTTCTACATTGCATGTAAACCACGGTTTGAAACTCTTAGTTGAAGATGCGCTAATTCCATTTGATTATGCATTAAACTCATGTACATTAAACCCAGCAAGAGCATTGGGAATTGATGACCGTAAAGGAAAAATCTGTACAGGTCACGATGCTGACTTAGTAGTTCTTGCAGATAACTACGATGTTGTTGATACATACTGTCGTGGAACACTTCATGTGAAAACTGGAGATGCACAGTAGTTAACGAAAAGCAAACTGAACCATCCATTGATTCAAGTAGAGAATCGATGGATGGTTTTCTTTTCTCATATATTTATAAATTATTGCTTATTAATTAATTTATTACAATTAGTTGATAATTATAATCGTATTATATATAATAACCCTTGTGTAATTTGTCTGATACAAATTATAACTTGAAAAAAACTCGTATTTGAGTATGTGTGTAAACGAAAAGAAGAGGAGAAAAATATGAAAGAAAAGAGAAAAGATAAGAATCAGATTCGTAATTTTACAATGATGACACTCATTGTGTGTTCGTTGTGTATCAATGCTTTCTTTGCAACTGATACAATCAATCATGTGAATTTAAAACCAAAAGTTAGTGATGAATTACCTCGTATCGTTTCAAAAGCAGATGCGATGGAGAAATTAGTTATAGAAATCGACGAACATCCAATAGAGGGTAATTATATTTATGGGCAAGAAGCAGTACCATTACGGGCAAAAGGACACGTTGATGGAAAACCCAATCAGAAAATAACCTATAAATGGTATGTGAATGATAAGCCATCATTAGAGGGGGTCAAAGAAATACCTAACACAGATTCAACGAGTTATACACCTCCAGTTGATCAACTAGGAACAAAGTATTACTATGCAGCATTGGGTAGTGTTGGGGTTGCTGGTCTGATGCCCGTTTACTATTATGGAATGACCAAAATGGTGAAAGTTACAGTCCATAAGAAAATAGAAACACCAAGAATATTGACACACCCTACAGGAGCGACCTACAAACAAAATGCATCTGCAAAAGCCTTATCGGTCATATCGGATTATAAAGCAGGTGATGATTATAGCTACCAATGGTATAAAACAACAAATAATGGAAATGCTGGGGGGACGGTTATACAAGGTGCAACAACTCCAACTTATAAGCCAAGTACAACAACCGCAGGCACGATGTACTATTATGTTCAAATTACCAGCAAGGGATATAACCAATCTAAAAAAGTTGTTAGCAATCCAGCGAAAGTCGTCGTTGAAAAAACAGCGGATATACCGATTATCAAAACCCAACCAAAAGATGTGGAAGTCGTTCGACAAAGTAAGGGAACAACTCGTTTACAAGTTGAAGCTGTCTCTTCAGATGGTGGTACATTATCATATCGATGGTTTTGGAGTTTAAGTGGTAAAATGGACAAGAGTAGTGATATAGAGTTAAATGAAGGAACAAATAGTTACTATGATGTTCCGATAAACTTAACCGGGAAAGAGTATTACTATGTGGAAATCACAAATACCCTTGGTAATCAGTCCGCATCTATAGATAGTAACTTAGTTACAGTCGATACTTATCGAGCAAAGTCACCATCCATCACAAAAAATCTTGTCGATGGTGACTATTATTTGGGTGATAAAGTAGAACCACTATCTGTAAAAGCTGATTCTCCAGATGGTGGTAGTCTATCTTATCAATGGTATGTAAGTGATACCAATAGTATAAATGATGGTGTAATAATTCCCAAAGCAACCTCGACAACATACACACCTGATATATCAAAAGAGTCTAACAAGTATTATTTTGTGCGTATCACAAATAAATTTAAAGATGATACTGCAATAAGAGATAGCTCGATTGCACGTGTTCGTGTTCGAAAAGCACCAAGTAAACCGAAGATTCTGACACAGCCAAATGATGTTGAAGCCATCGAGGATTCAAATGGGACGGGAGTATCTGTAGTGGCCGAAGTTAGTGATGGTGGCAAGATGTCCTATCAATGGTACGAATTAGAATCAAAGGATGCGACAACCAAAACAAAACTTACGGATGGAAGAGCAAGATCAAAAACCTATTACCCAAGTACATCAGCTCTAGGCGTGCGCTATTTTCAAGTTGTGATCACAAATGAATTAAATGATGCAACAGCTATGGTGGAAAGTGACGTTGTTGCTTTTAAAGTTACAACAAAAGCACCATTACCAACCATTACAGAACAACCACAAAGTGCAACCTATGGACAAGGGGCAAAAGCTAAAACGCTCACAACAAAAGCAAACGTAGCTCCAGGAATCATTCGTTATACGTGGTTAAAGTCAAAAGATAAAAAAACCTGGGAAGTTGTCAAAGAAGATACGACATCAGGATATACACCAAAAACGGATGAAATCGGACTTTCCTACTATCGCGCAGAAGTAAGAAATTATTACGGACTAGGTCACTCGATGTTGCTGTCGGATATTGCAACGATTGAAGTAGTAAAAGCAGCTAGTACTCCAACCATTACAAAGCAACCAGAAAGTAAGATTTATGGACAAGGGGCTTTGGCAAAAGCGCTTGAAGTTTCCGCAAAAGTTGAAGATGGTGGTGCGTTATCTTACCAATGGTATGAAAACACAACCAAATCCAACACCGGTGGAAAAAAACTATACCAAACAACTGAATCACTTCCAGTTACCACTGAACAAATAGGTAGTAAGTATTACTATGTGGAAGTAACGAACACACTGCATGGAACACAACAGACGATTGCAAGTGATCCAGTAGAAATCAAAGTGGTTAACAAAGCCAGTAAACCAACGATAGATAAAGTACCAGAAAATGCAATTTATGAAATACATGAACCTGCAGAGGCACTTGAAATCATCGCATCAAGCATAGATGAGGGAAGTCTATCGTATCAATGGTATGTCTATGACACTGTGACTGGTGAAGAAAAAAAGCCAATTGAAGGAGAAATTAGTAAAACCTATGTACCTGACACATCCAAATTAGGTGAAAAGGCATATGCGGTTGAAGTCACAAACAACCTTTATGGAACCAAAGCAAATGTAATAAGTGAAAAAGTGATTGTTGAAGTTGTGCCAGCAACAGGGAAACCAATCATCGACAAACAACCGAGTAGTGCAATCTATGGTATAGGGGCAACTCCAAGGGACCTAACAGTTGGAGTCGTGGAACAAGAAGGATATGTCTTGAGTTATCAATGGTTCAAAAATGATGAAAACACGATGGATGGTGCTAGTCTTATCGAAGGCGCAAATAAATCATCATACAGTCCATCAGTTGAAACGAAAGGGACAACTTTCTATTTTGTGAAAGTGACCAACACACAAAATAAGATCTCAAAATCGACGTTAAGTAACTTAGCTAAAGTAGAAGTTGTTGATCCAGTAGGCACACCAACTTTTGAGAAACAACCAGAAGATGCAACCTATGGAAAAGATGCAGTGGCTTCACCACTAACAGTAGAGGTGAGACCAGCAAAACCAAATACAAGATTTAGTTACCAATGGTACAAAAAATCAAAAAACCAAGCACTTGGATCAAAAGTTGTCGGTGCAACAAAAGCATCATACATACCAACGACAAGATCAGTTACAGAATCGCGATATTATGTAGAAGTTACTGCCACGCGTTATGGAACAAGCGAGACGATTACTAGTGATGAAGCATTGATTCGTGTCGTTGACGCGGCAATGACACCAGTGATTGAAAAACAACCAGAAAATGCAACCTATGGAAAGGGAGCGACAGCTTTACCACTAACGGTAAAAGTGCAAGCTGAAACAAGTACAACCTTAAACTACCAGTGGTACAAAAAAGAAGTAGGACAAGAGGCTGGTGTTGCAATTGCAGGGGCAACAAAAGCTAGTTATATGCCAAGCACAACGACAGTTTCAGAAACAAACTATTATGTAGAAGTCACAGCAGAGCGCTATGGAACAAGCGCTTCTCTAACAAGTAATGAAGCAACTGTACATGTAATTGATGCAGCCAGTGTTCCTGTAATAGAAAAACATCCAGAAGGAGCAATTTATGGAAAAGGTGCAACTGCAGCACCGCTTGCAGTAAAAGTACAAGCTGTAGAAAATACAACATTTACCTATCAATGGTACAAAAAAGTAGAAGGAGAACATGCGGGTAGCAAGATTGAAAATGCTACCGAAGCAACCTATAAACCAACGACAAGCACGGTTGACACAACAAACTATTATGTAGAAGTTAAAGCAGAACGCTATGGAACAAGCGCTTCCTTGACAAGTAATGAAGCAACTGTAAATGTAGTTAATGCAGCAGGTGTTCCAGTGATCGAGAAACATCCAGAAGGAACAACCTATGGAAAAGGAGCAACTGCAACACCACTTGCAGTAAAAGTACGTGCGGAAGAAAACACAACCATTCACTATCAGTGGTATCAAAAACCAGTGGGACAATCAAAAATTAAGATTACAGGCGCTACAGAAGCGACCTATATGCCAACTACGGTTGCTGTTTCAGAAATGAACTATTATGTCGAAGTCACAGCAGAGCGTTACGGGACAAGAGGAATTGCAAAAAGCAAGGAAGCAACGATTCGTGTCGTTGATGCGGCAATGACACCAGTGATTGAAAAGCAACCAAAAGATGCAACTTATGGGAAAGGTGCATCTGCAACACCGCTTGCAGTAGAAGTGCGTGCCGTAGAAAACACAACGTTTACGTATCAGTGGTACAAAAAAGAAGTAGGAGAATCTTCAGGCACCAAGATTGAAAAAGCCACAGAAGCAACCTATACACCAACGACAAGTACGGTTGCGACAACAAACTATTATATAGAAGTCACAGCAGAGCGCTATGGAACAAGTGCATCTCTAACAAGTAATGAAGCAACTATACAAGTAATCGATGTAGCAAGTGTACCGGTAATTGAAAAACATCCAGAAGGAGCGACTTATGGAAAAGGTGCAACTGCAGCACCGCTTGCAGTAAAAATACAAGCTGTAGAAAATACAACATTTACGTATCAATGGTACAAAAAAGAAACAGGACAACACGCGGGTAGCAAGATTGAAAATGCTACCGAAGCAACCTATAAACCAACGACAAGTACAGTTGGTACAACAAACTATTATGTAGAAGTTAAAGCAGAACGCTATGGAACCGTTGCTTCTTTGACAAGTAATGAAGCAACTGTAAATGTAGTTAGTGCAGCAGGTGTTCCAGTGATCGAGAAACATCCAGAAGGAACAACCTATGGAAAAGGAGCAACTGCAACACCACTTGCAGTAAAAGTACGTGCGGAAGAAAACACAACCATTCATTATCAGTGGTATCAAAAACCAGTGGGACAATCAAAAATTAAGATTACAGGTGCTACAGAAGCGACCTATATGCCAACTACGGTTGCTGTTTCAGAAACGAACTATTATGTCGAAGTCACAGCAGAGCGTTACGGGACAAGAGGAATTGCAAAAAGCAAGGAAGCAACGATTCGTGTCGTTGATGCGGCAATGACACCAGTGATTGAAAAGCAACCAAAAGATGCAACTTATGGGAAAGGTGCATCTGCAACACCGCTTGCAGTAGAAGTGCGTGCCGTAGAAAACACAACGTTTACGTATCAGTGGTACAAAAAAGAAGTAGGAGAATCTTCAGGCACCAAGATTGAAAAAGCCACAGAAGCAACCTATACACCAACGACAAGCACGGTTGGCACAACAAACTATTATATAGAAGTCACAGCAGAGCGCTATGGAACTAGTGCTTCTCTAACAAGTAAGGAAGCAACTATACAAGTAATTGATGCAGCAAGTGATCCGGTAATTGAAAAACATCCAAAAGGAGCGACTTATGGAAAAGGTGCAACTGCAGCACCGCTTGCAGTAAAAATACAAGCTGTAGATAATACAACATTTACGTATCAATGGTACAAAAAAGAAACAGGACAACACGCGGGTAGCAAGATTGAAAAAGCTACAGAAGCAACCTATACACCAACGACAAGCACGGTTGGCACAACAAACTATTATGTAGAAGTTAAAGCAGAACGCTATGGAACAAGCGCTTCCTTGACAAGTAATGAAGCAACTGTAAATGTAGTTAGTGCAGCAGGTGTTCCAGTAATCGAGAAACACCCAGAAGCGGCTATCTATGGAAAGAATGCCAGCGCGATACCTCTAGTAGTAGAAGCAAGTAATGAAAATCGTGGAGAGCTGTCATATCAATGGTACAAGAATGAAGTAGATGATACGACAACAGGAACACGAATCAAAGATGCAAATGCAACAAGCTACATACCAGATACGGAAGTAATTGGAACTTTCTACTATTATGTAAAAGTTAGCAATACATACTACGGCACAAGCGTAGACAGTGTAAGTCGTACAGCAAAAGTAGATGTCCTTCCAGCAGCTACAAAACCGATACTTGAAAACCAACCAAGTAATATGCGTTACATCGTTAATGAACAAGCGAAAGCACTCAAAGTAAGTGCAAAAGCAGACGATGGTGGTCAATTATCTTATCAGTGGTATCAATCGATGACAGGAGCTAAGGGTAGTTGGAAGGCTATTGAAAAGGCAAATGCGGAAAGTTTTGTGCCTGACACAAGTGCTGAAGGTGAAATCCACTATTATGTAGAAATTACGAATACGCTGCATGGAACCCATGCTAGCATCGTTAGTGATACTGTGCTGGTAACTACAGTAAAGCCCGCAAAGAAACCAGAAATCACCAAACAACCACAAGCGGCGAAATACTTTGAAGATGATCATGCGATGGAACTTCTAGTGGAAGCAAAATCAACAGATGGTGGTTTGTTAAGTTATCAATGGTATGAAAGCAAAAGCAAGAACTTCAAGGATGCACAAATGATTGATGGTGCAACAGATGCAAGATATCTTCCATCAACAGCCAAAAGTGCAACAACATACTATGGGGTAAAGGTTACAAATACCAGAAAAGGTGAAAAAGCTAGTATTGCTAGTGAGCTCGTTGCTGTTGAAGTTGTCAAACATACACAGGTTCCTGTCATTGTTAATCAACCAACTGGTGCAACGTATATCGTAGACGAACAACCAGTGGCATTAGAAGTGCGTGCAACAAACAGTGATCATGGAACTCTAGCGTATCAGTGGTATGAAAAAATGGCTGCTGATCAAGAAGATGTACAACTTGAAGCAAATGGTACTTCCTTCCTTCCAGATACGACCACACTAGGAGCACGTCAATATTATGTATTGGTTTCAAATACGTTAAACAATGAAACAAAAACGGTAAAAAGTGATGTTGTTACTATTCAAGTAATTGAAGAAAAAGAAGAAGAGGGATTGCCGATTGATAACTCTGATAATACAACAAATGTAGTAGACAACAACAAAGACAATACAAGTAATAAAGACAAAATTGATGGAAATGGTTCAAAAAACAACACAGGTGATGAACTTGATTCGATGCAAAATGAAACGAGTAGAAAATCTGCGAATGATCAAAAAAATGACTTACGTTCTCATACGAAAGCGAGTCCTATTGACAGTTCGAATAAAAATGAGATTCTACAAAATCCAGATGAAGCAAAAACAAATGATAAGACAAACCAAGATAAACAAACCTTTGAAAATCGTGGGAAAAGACGAACAAAAAACATGAATAGTTTACTTTCAAGTCATATGTTTGGTTTTGGTATAGGGTCCATCATTATTCTGTTGTTGGGTTTCTTCTTCTTCTTCTTCTTCTTATTATTCAAAAAGAAAAAAGAAGAAGCTGAGGAAGAAAACACAAACAATTAACATATCACAATAAATAGGGAGCAAAGAGGATGTCATAATGAAAAGAAGACAACCTCTTTTTTTGCTTACGTTCCGTGAGCAAAAAAAAGACGGGAGTGTCAAGAAAAGTGTGTAAGTAATTAATGGAAGTTAATGTACTTGTTAACACGTTCCTCAAAATTGGGATTG
>LVZN01000019.1 GCA_001695645.1 Erysipelotrichaceae bacterium MTC7
AGTAGTGAAGGTACCTTTTATACGATTTGTTTTTTTTCTTTAAGATGATGGAGTGTTTTTCTCCATCACTTTTTTATGCATTTTATCGTCTATTTTACATGCATACTGCTTGAACCAGTAGTTATAAAGTGTTTTAATTAAGATAACATATAGGAGGAACGGAATATGAAAATAGCAGAAATGACTGATCTTAAAAAATTGAAAGGAACAAAAACCGAAGAAAACTTGAATACAGCGTTTGCTGGAGAATCAAAAGCTTCGATTAAATACACATTCTATGCATCAAAAGCAAAGAGTGATGGATATGTTCAAATTCAAAACATTTTTAACGAAACTGCACATAACGAACACGAACATGCAAAAGTTTGGTTTAAAATGTTACATGATGGAGCAGTTAAAGATACAGCATGGAATTTAAAAGATGCTGCTGCAGGTGAAAACTACGAATGGACAGATATGTACAAAACCTTTGCAGAAACAGCGGATGCGGAAGGATTGCACCAAATCGCTGAAAGATTTAGAAGTGTGGGAGATATTGAAAAACGTCACGAAGCTCGTTACTTAGAACTTCTTAAAAACGTGGAAGATCAATCTGTGTTTAGTAAACCAGAAGAAAAGGTTTGGATTTGTTCAAACTGTGGACACATTTATGTTGGTAAAGATGCCCCTGAAATTTGCCCAACTTGTGATCACCCTCAAGCACATTACCAAATTTTTGAAGAAGAATTCTAAAATTGTAAAGATATTGTTAAAAACGGCAAAAAACGCCGTTTTTTTTGTGCTTTGGTTGTTAATATTTTCTAAAGTTGTATAATGAATTTTATGAAACGTAAACTATATCAATTGATAACGATGCACGGCTTTGCCCCAACCAAAAAAATCGCAGTAAGTTTCTTTGCGGTGATCTTGATTGGAGCCTTATTGTTGATGCTACCGATTGCAAATCAAAACGGTGCTTCGGTTCATTTTATCGATGCACTTTTTACCGCCACAAGCGCTGTTTGTGTTACAGGCTTGGTGGTCTACTTTCCTGCAGAACAACTCACAGTGTTTGGGCAAGTCGTCTTGATGTGTCTTATTCAAATTGGTGGACTGGGATTAATGACGCTAGTTGCCACCATCCACCTAGGATTTAAGAATCGTCTGTCTGTTCAAAACAAAGTCGCAATGAAAGAGGCCCTTGGTCAAAATCGCGTCATTAACTACAAAGCGTATCTATTTCGTATTGTAAAATACACAATTACTTTTGAACTTGTTGGAGCCCTATTACTTGCGCTTGTCTTTGTCCCTGAACAAGGATTTGCTAGAGGTATGTTCTGGTCATTGTTTACTGCCATTTCGGCATTTTGCAATGCAGGATTCGACCTTGTGGGAACGACAAACTTAGCCCCATACGTCAGTCAACCGATCGTGAATATAGTTGTTATGACTTTGATTATTAGTGGGGGACTTGGTTTCATTGTATACTTTGATGTCCGCGACAAAATTCACTTACTTACCAAACAACACATTCCATTTAAACAGTTTGTGAAACGTTTAAACTTACAAACTAAGATTGTATTTGTCATGACAACCGTTTTAGTCCTTGTACCAGCGATCTTTATCTTCATTGATGAATTTAACAATCCTGGTACACTTGGTGCATTGGATATGCCGGGAAAAATCTTCGCCGCACTTTTTAACTCAGTCACTTTACGTACGGCAGGTTTTTCAACCATTGATTATGCAAAGATCTATGAACCAACTGCCTTTATGATGATTATAACTATGTTTATCGGTGGTTCCCCAGGAGGGACAGCCGGTGGTATTAAAACAACAACGTTTGCAGTGATTGCATTATTTGTTATTAACAGTTTAAAAGGAAGAAGAGAAACTAGTGTTTTCCATCGCACCATTTCCCTAGATATGGTCGCAACTGCGATGAGTGTATTCACTTTAAACATCTTGTTCTTGTTTACTGGTATTATGATACTATCATCAGCAACTGATTTTAGTTTATTAGCAATTATGTTTGAGGCTGTCTCAGCAATGGCAACCGTTGGTTTATCTTTAGGGATTACCGCCAGTTTACCGGTGCTTGGCAAACTTATTATTATTGCACTTATGTATATAGGTAGAATAGGAATCATAACGTTCTTATCTTCCATCGTAAAAGAAGATAAACAAAAAGACATTCGCTATGCAGAAGGTCGCGTTATGATCGGATAGGAGAAAATCATGGAAAATAAAATTAAACAAGTTGCAGTGCTTGGGCTTGGTGTCTTCGGTTCAACCGTTGCCAAAACCTTAAGTAACCACGGAATTGAAGTAATCGCAATTGACCGTAATGAAGAAGCTGTCGAACGTATCGCTGATATAGTTTCGGTTGCAATTAAAGAAGATATTACAGATCTTGAGGTATTAAGTTCTGCAGGAGTTGGGGATTGTGACGTGGCTGTCATTGCAGTTGGTACACAACTGGAAGTTAGTGTTATGAGTTTACTTAACTGCTTGGAGCTTGGCGTACCTCAGGTCATTGCCAAAGCGAAAAACAAGCGTTATGAAGCGGTCCTTAGAAAGGTTGGTGCACACAAAGTTATTCGTCCAGAAAAAGCAATGGGTGTATTAACTGCTAACTTATTAATCAATAACGATATTATTTCACAAATCAGTTTGGATGAAGACTATTCGATTGTCGAAACCAGACTGCCAGAACACTGGGTTGGAAAGTCATTGGTGGACTTGGATTTACGTTCCAAACTAGGTGTCAATGTACTAGGTATACGTAAACCACAGCAAACCTTAAACATTACACCAGATCCTACGTATGTATTGCAACCTGACGATCACTTGGTTGTTATTGCACACACGAATGTCATTCAAGATTTAGATTTAATTTAAAGAAGTCGAAAGACTTCTTTTTTTCAAGACATAAAAAAAGCAATCGTTTGATTGCTTTTAAAAATGCATTTCGGTTTGTTCGACGCGAACTTCATTGACGCCGTCGACTTCATCTTTTAGCATTGCTTCAATTCCAAATGTGATTGTATCATCGAGGGCTAAACAGTCCATACACGCACCTGACATTGTGACATATACTACGCCGTCTTCAAATTTTGAAAATTCAACGTCTCCACCATCCCTTTGAATGTAAGGACGCATTTTATTGATAACAGCAATAATTTCTTCTTCTTTTTTCGTTGCCATAATACACCTCTTTATCTACTGACATGTATTATAGCATGTTTTATAAAAAATAATAGAGGTTTGCCTTGCTTTCGTTACTTTTTTGTTTAGCGTTTGTGATATAATAATGCACAAAGGAGGTAACGCTTTTGTATCAAGTAGGAGATGTAGTAAAAGGTGTCATCACGGGGATTCAGCCTTATGGGGCATTTGTAAGAATTGATGACCATCACAATGGTCTACTTCATATTTCTGAAGTTTCAGATGATTATATTCATGATATTCGTCAGTATTTACAAATGGAGGAGACGTTACAAGTAAAAATTCTCGATTTAGGAGAAGATGATCACCATTTTAAATTATCGTTAAAAGCTTTGCGTAAGGATGGCGGACGTTACCGTCGTTCCAATGTGCAAAAACTTTTGCCGGAACATACATTGGGTTTTTCAACCTTGGAAGAAAACCTTCCTATTTGGATTGAACGTACGTTACATGGAGGAAAAAAATGATTAAATTAAACACAGAACACGCATTTTTAAAAGAAGACATTACTTCTTATCAAGACAAAGTAAATGCACTTCATGATGGAATCATGAACAAAACAGCAACAGGAAACGACTTCTTAGGATGGGTTGACTGGTGCAATAACTATGACAAAGCAGAATTCGCTAGAATGAAAGAAGATGCTGCATACATCCGTGAAAACTGTGAAGTTTTCTTAGTATGTGGAATTGGTGGTTCATACTTAGGGGCAAGAGCAGCAATTGAAATGATCAATGGGTTGTATGGTAAAGACAAATACAAACCTGAAATTATTTTCGTTGGTAACACGTTCTCTAGCACATACACAAAACAAGTGTTGGACTACATTGCTGATAAAGAGGTCATCATTAACGTTATTTCAAAATCAGGAACAACAACAGAAACAGCATTGGCTTTCCGTTTATTTAAACAATTCATCGAAAAGAAATATGGAAAAGATGAAGCAAAGAAACGTATTTTTGCGACAACAGATGGAACAAAAGGTACATTGTTTGATTTAGCAACAAAAGAAGGTTACGCTAAATACGTCATTCCAAACGATATTGGTGGACGTTTCTCAGTTATTACACCTGTTGGTTTATTACCAATTGCGGTTGCTGGAATTGACATTGATGCATTGATGCAAGGTGTTACAGATGCTTACCAAGATTTAAACACAGCTGACTTAACAAAAAACCCAGCATATGCATATGCTGTAGCTCGTCGTATACTACAAAACCAAGGTAAAAACGTGGAGATGTTTATTTCATATGACTTACAAACAACCATGTTAGCTGAATGGTGGAAACAATTATTTGGTGAGTCTGAAGGAAAGAATGGAAAAGGTATTTTCCCAGCAGCAGGAACTTTCTCAACAGATTTACACTCAATGGGACAATTTGTCCAAGATGGTTTGAAAATTGTATTCGAAACGTTAGTTTTATTTAAGAAACCAACAGAAGATATCATGTTCCCAGAAGATGCAGATAACTTAGATAACATGAACTACCTTGCTGGTAAATCACTGGATTGGGTAAATAAAATGGCGATGCAAGGAACGCTTGAAGCACATGAAGTTGAAGGAAACGTTCCAAACTTGCTTATTGAAGTAGAGGATATGAGTTCGCACTCATTTGGATACCTTGTGTACTTCTTCTTTAGAGCAGTAGCGATGTCTGTATTATTGCTTGATGAAAATCCATTTGATCAACCAGGTGTTGAAGTATACAAGAAAAACATGTTTAGACTCTTAGGAAAAAAATAGTGCAAGAAAAACTGTTTCAAGTGGTGTGTCCAAATTGCAAACAAGCGTTTTTCATTAAGCGTGATACAGTGATCAATCATGAAATTGATGATGACAGTGTCTTGTTGCTAGAAAATCGAAGTTTGTTTGTACATACATGCAACCATTGTAGAACAACCATTCCATTGGACTATCCAGTGTTATACTACTTCCCAAAGGAACGTATTTACATTGGCTATCACTTAAAAGGTGAGGGAAGTCTTGATTCCAAAAGCTATGAAACAGACTCCATTGAACAGTTTGTCGAATATGTCATGATGGTTCGTGATGGTGTAATGATAGATGCAATACTGGAATTGAAACAGGGCTTGTTACAAGGATATACATACGATGGAATGGAAGCAAATCAACTGTTCTTTCGTAATGATGGACAACTTATATGTTTACCAAAGCGAGATGCGTAATCTCGCTTTTTACGTGCAAAGACTTGCAAGATGTTAAAAATGGAGTATAATGAACATATGAACAAGTGTTCATATGAGGTGAAATATGGAAACATGTAAAGTTGAAAGTTGTAAGCATACCCAGTTCAAACGTGTGGATGAACTTGATGTTGTAGAAGCTGAAGAGCTGTCGATTTTTTTTAAGATGTATGCAGATGCAACAAGATTAAAAATCTTACATGTTCTCTTTAAAGGGGAAATGTGTGTCCAGTGCATTGCTGATGAACTGGATATGAGTCAAAGTGCCATTTCGCACCAGCTTGCCATATTGAAAAGGAATCGAATTATTAAGTCACGTCGTGATAAGAAAAATATGTTCTATTCTTTGGATGACAAACATATTGAACTTATTTTTAATGCAGCATATGAACATATAAAGGAGTAGGAATATGAAACATTTACACGTACATCATCATGACCACAAGCCAGATGGATCTTGCTGTAATCATGATACAAAAGTCACAAAGGAAGCATATGAAATGCATGCTTCTAGTAACACGCCTAACCAGGCTTGTGCATGTAACACTGACATATCCAATGAGGAAGATGATATTGGCGATATAGAAGCCAAATATAAATTTAAACTCAGTGGGTTGGACTGTGGAAGCTGTGCACAAAAAATTGAAGATCGTCTCAATAAAGCCGATTATATTCAAGAGGCAAAAATTAACTTTACACATGGGGTTGCTTACATTGAACCAAAAGGGAATATAAGCAAACAAGAAGTGTTAGAAAAAAGTAATGTACTTATCGACCAAGTTGAACCAGGAGCGAAAATGGTAGGGGATGATGAAGAAGAACCAAAAGAATCCAACCGTGAACGCAATGAGTTACTATTGAGTATTGCGATTTTCTTTATTGCAGTTATCGTAGAGAAAACAACCAATATTCATCCATTTTTAATCTATGTACTTCCGTATCTATTTACGGGATATCACGTAATCTATAAATCAATAAAGAATATCATGCACGGAGAAATCTTTGATGAACACTTCTTAATGACAATTGCAACGCTGGGAGCATTCGTTGTGGCTGCTTATGAAGAAGCTGTTGCAGTTATGCTATTTTACAATATTGGAGAATACTTCCAAGATTTAGCAGTTGATCGTACGCGAAAATCAATTACAGGTTTGATGGATTTACAAGCAGAGTACGCAAATTTAGTAAAAGCAGATAACTCTTATGAGGAAGTGGATCCAAAAACACTAAAAATTGGTGATCGCATTGCAATTAAAGCCGGTGAAAAAGTACCTGTAGATGCCATCGTGGTTTCAGGTAGTTCCTCACTCGACTTAAGTGCATTAAACGGTGAAGTGAAATTAAAAGATGTTCATGAAGGTGATGAGGTCCTTGCTGGTTCACTTAATACGATGGGTCTTATTACCTGTGAAGTCACAAAAGCGTATAAAGATTCAACCGTATCAAAAATTTTAGATTTAGTGGAGCATGCGAGCAATAAAAAAGCACCGACCGAAACGTTTATTACAAAATTCGCGAAAGTATATACACCAATCGTTGTTGGACTTGCATTGTTGTTGGTCATTGTTCCAACACTTGTCGTTGGTGATTTCTATACTTGGCTATATCGAGCTTGTACATTCTTAGTTATCTCTTGTCCATGTGCGCTTGTTGTATCTGTACCACTAGGATTCTATGCTGGTATTGGTAGTGCAAGTCGTATTGGTGCCCTTGTAAAAGGTGGAAACTATTTAGAATTACTTGAACATGTAGATACCATTGTTATGGATAAAACAGGAACCATCACAAAAGGTGAATTTGCCGTTGAATCCGTACAAGGTCATGAAGATACTTTAAAACTTGCTGCCTACGCAGAAAGTTATTCAAACCACCCAATTGCAAAAAGTATTGCAACTGCATATACCAAGGCTATTGATGTGACAAAATTAAGCAGCTATCAAGAAGTTGCTGGATATGGAGTTTCGGTTTCTTATGATGACAAGCCATTATTGGTCGGTAATCAAAAACTGATGGAGAAAGAGCACATTCCATATACAGTTAACCAAAATCTTGGAACCGTGCTCTACGTGGCTTATAATGGCCAGTACATGGGTTCTATCGTAATTGGTGATCAAATCAAGCCAACAAGTAAACAAGCCATTCAAGATATGCATGATCTTGGTGTTAGTCAAACAGTCATGTTAACTGGTGACCAAGCAGATATTGCAAACGTAATTGCAAAAGAAGTCGGCATTAACAACGTTCATGCTGGACTATTGCCACAAGATAAAGTTTCGATACTTGAAGAATATCTAACAAAAGACGATAAGGCTGTTGCTTTTGTTGGTGATGGTATTAATGATGCACCTGCCTTAATGAGAGCTGATGTAGGTATCTCCATGGGTGGTGTTGGAAGTGATGTTGCAATTGAAGCAAGTGACATCGTCTTGATGAGTGATGATTTATTGCTGATTCCTAAGACTATGAAAATAGCACGTAAAACAAAACGAATTGTTATTCAAAACGTGGTTATGGCATTGGGAATTAAAACCATTGTGCTTATCCTTTCTGCCTTTGGTATTACCAATATGTGGGCTGGGGTATTTGCCGATGTTGGAGTAACACTATTAGCGGTGTTAAACTCAATGCGTATGCTTTACTATTATAAAAAAGTGTAAAAGAAAAGCCAGTCGAAGTGATCGATATCACATTCGATTGGCTTTTTATTGTTTATTGACCTGGAGTGACTGAGGGAGTATTTGGATCTCCAGTCCCAGTTCCTGGATTACTTGGATTTTGTTCACCTTCATTTCCACCTGTGCCAGGGGTTTCGGTTTCTCCGCCAGTACCCGGTGTCTCAGTTTCACTACCATCACCAGGATTTTCTGGGGTGTTTGGTTCTTCAACTACTGGGGTTTCTGGAACTTCAGGTTCCTCAACAACTGGAGCCTGGTATTCTGGTTCTTCAGAGGTATAATCACCACCAGATTTTTCACCAGAGAAGTCATCACCAACAAACATACCTGTCGCAGGTCGGTTGTATGCTGGTAACTGACTGTATAAATCATTTAAGTCAAATGAGAATTCCTTGAACTTAATTGGTTTGACAATCATTTCATAACGATAGTACAACAATTCCATGTCCTGTAAAGATAGTATATATACAGATAATGGCATACTTCCACCTGCATAAGGGATTGGGATTTGATCAAATCCTCCATTATCTAATGAAGTACTTCCAAATGTCCATGGCTCTAAATGATCAATTTCATAGTTTACGAAATCTGAAAGTTGAGCATAGCTAATATCTGTTTCAATGTATTTCGTCGCTGTATTCATTAAGGAAGGTACAGCTTTCACACCTTCAGCAGTAGTTAGTTTGTTAATCATAGCTTTAATGATGTCTTGTTGTG
This sequence comes from Erysipelotrichaceae bacterium MTC7, assembly GCA_001695645.1. GTDB lineage: Bacteria > Bacillota_I > Bacilli_A > Erysipelotrichales > Erysipelotrichaceae > Breznakia. The sequence goes on from LVZN01000019.1 coordinate 8,805, forward strand.
CTCTAGTACGTCCAACATCACCATCTTCTTGGTCATGACGGTTACGTGCATAGGCAAGGGCTTCTTCACCATTAAGTGTTTGCAATCCTTTTTTAAGCGTAATTAAATCACCATCTTCAAAACTTCGGTTACTGTTTTGTTCCGTAAAGTCCATGGCAACATCAACTTCGACACCACCCATAGCATTCACGATTTCAACTACTGATGTAAAGTTTACTTGCACATAGAAATCAATTTCAAATCCACTAATAGCTGCAATGGAATCCATGATATTTTCAACACCGTTATTTCCAAGGTGGGTAAGTTTATCGTTAATTCCACCGAGCGCCAAGTTAGGAATGTAAGAATCACGAGGGAAGCTTACCATTTCCATATGGTTCGTAATTGGATTTACAATTAATATCATATTCACATCACTTCTTTGACTGGCTTCACCAGTATCAGAAGTATCAATTCCACTAAGTAGTACGGTAAATGGTTCTTTTGTTAAATCTTTTCCTGAGTTTTTTGAAGTTGTTTGTTCCACTTTGCGTTGGAATGTCGCAATTTCTTTAACTTCATCAGTAAATCCTTCGATATGGTCTTCAACGGTACTGATACTTGATTTTGAAATAATTAAAGCATCAATATCTCCAGCAATTAATGAATTTGCTAAATCTGTATAGTTGCTTTGTCCTGCATAAGAAACGTTGCTAACAGATGTATTGATTTGTTTTTTTGCAAAACTAGCATTTTCTTCGTCTGTTTCTTCTTGGAATCCCACGGTTGTGTTTTCTAGATCGTCTAGTTTTTCTAGTGAACTATCTGCTTTAGTCAACACCGAAATGGTGATGTATTTATCTTTGGTACGATCGGTCATCGATTGCAGGGTATCATCACCTTTATAAGCATAAACTGCCACAAAAGCGAAGAGGGCAGTAAATACAACAACGAAGAAACGACGTACCCAAGTTGCCTTCATTTGAAAACGTTTAAATGATAATGCCAATAGAATTAAGAAGATAATTGCACTAATGGCAATCACGGCAATTCTATATTTGATTGGTACTACACGAACTTGAAACGTAAAATACGCTGCAGCAAGTACGGCTAAGGCTTGTAGAATTATTAGTACAAAGTCAAGTTTACGTGACTGTATGATTTTTTTCATAAGTTACCTCTTTTTCACTTCATTATAGTATAGGAAAGCAACGAGTGTAAAGTGAAAATGAAGTGAAAAGTTATGTTTCATATACAAGAACAATAAAAAAAGATGTTCGGAAACACCTTTTTGTTTGTATATTCGAATTAAGGAACCAGTTGGATATCATCTGATTCTTCATATGTACTGTATCCGTTGTACATATCATCTAAATCAAAATGGAAATCCGTTAGTTCTTGACGTTCTTTCATTAAGTTGTAAATTGCATTCGCTTTTTCAATATCACTTTTTGATAAGTAATAGATACTTGAATACAATCCAGGCATCGATGCAGTTACATCTGAACCTTGTTCACCTTTATCAAGGCTTAAAGATTTAAATTGCCATGAAGGCATGTTATCGACTTGTTGTTTAACAAGACTTGTCAGTTGACTTTCTGAGAAGTTCATAATGACATAGTTACTCATAAGTTTCATCACATCATCAACTTTGGTGATTCCTTCAGGAGATAATACGCGTTTGACAAGACCTTTCATAACTTCAATTTGTGCTTGATTACGACCCAAGTCTTGGTTTTCATACGAATGACGGTGTCTTGCATAGGCAAGTGCTTGTTTTCCACTTAAGGTTTGTTGACCGGCTTCTAGATAGATTAAATCTTCTTCTGCAAAACTGCGGTATTCATCTTGTTCAACAATCGGTTGAAGAACATTGACGGGAATTCCACCAAGTGTATCCACAATTTCAATCAAAGAAACAAAAGAGACTTTGACATAAAAATCGATTTTGATATTAAAGGTTTCTTCTACAGCTAGTTTTGTATTATCCACGCCATCATTACCGGTATGCGTAAGCTTATCACTGACGTTATCATAGGCTGGGTTAGGAACAAATGAATCACGTGGTATGGAGATTGTTTGAATGACATTAGTTATTGGATCAATGATCAAAAGCATGTTGGTATCACTTAAAGAGTGAGAAGTAGGAGCAACTGTTTGGTCGCTTGCACTTACAAGTACGGTAAATACTTCTTTTGTGATATCAATATCGTTACCTTTGATTTGGTTTTTAATTGTAAAACTATACGTATCAACGACATTACTTATTTCGTAAAGATTTTTATATTCTTCTGGTAGGTTACCTTTTTGACTTTGATCAATTACAATCGCATCGACAAATTCTTTGGTGTAATCACTGTACATTGTCATGTAGTTATCGTAAGCTAAGCTGCCAAAATCACTTATTTTTGTTGCTAACTGCGCTTTTGCTTTATCCGTAGCTTCAACGGAACCATTGCTTGGAAAACCGACAACGTATCCGTCTAGGTCTTCGACATGAGACAAGCCATTGGTGCTTTCTTTTAAGGTAAGAACATCGTAGGTAATGGTTGTTTCTGAATTATCCATTGAACCTGCAAAGGCTTGATAACCACTAGATAGATCGTTTGTATAAATGTTAGCAGCAAGAAGGACAACGACCAATCCAGCAAGAAAGATTCGTCGGATGATTTCCACTACATGATTTTTTATTCTAAAGAGTAGTAGGGTAAGAATAAATAGAAAGACAAAGATACCAATTGCATACAAATAGTATTTGTCACTGTATTTACGAATAAATAAAACAAATAGAATGCTCAATATTGGAAAGAGCAGTAAGTTGATAAGGTCAAATATACGACCATATCTGATTTTTCTTTTTTTCTGATTTTTTTTCACACGAACACCTCGGTAAGATTATATATCATATTCAATAAAAAATCTTGTAGTTTTAACAAAAATGATGCACCCTTTTGTAGTATAATGTTTGCAGTGAGGTAAAAACTTTGGATATTTTAAACGGATTAAATGCAAAACAAAAGGAAGCAGTCACCACAATTGATTCACATTTGCGAATCGTTGCTGGAGCGGGAAGTGGTAAAACACGTGTTATTACAACACGAATTGCCTATTTGATTATGGAAAAGCATGTGGCTCCATATCGCATACTTGCTATCACCTTTACAAATAAAGCCGCAAACGAAATGAAAGAACGTGTGGAAACGATTCTTGGCGTAAAAAACAGTGGGGTCCTACTATCCACAATTCATAGTTTATGTGTACGGATTCTGCGTGAAGAAATCCGTTATTTTGACTATCCACGTAACTTTGTTATTTTGGATGGTGATGATCAAAAGTCCATTTTAAAGGATATTTATAAAAAACATGAAATTGAAGTGAAAAGTGCACCATATGGACAATCCCTTGGCTATATCAGCAATAATAAAACCAATTTGATTGGAGCTGGTAAAGCCTATGATATGGCTAACTACGAGCATGAAAAACTACTTGCAACCATTTACCTGGATTACGAAAAGAAATTAAACGATATGCAAGCCCTCGATTTTGATGACTTGTTATTGTTCGTGTATCGTCTTTTTCAAGAGAACATCGAAGTTCGTGAGAAATGGCAAAGAAGATACGATTATATACATGTTGATGAATTCCAAGATGTGGATATGATTCAATACGGAATTGTTCGTTACTTATGTGGACCATCGTGTATTTTATGTGTTGTTGGTGATCCAGATCAAACCATTTACACATGGCGTGGTGCAAAAGTCGATATCATTATGAACTTTAAAAAAGATTTTAAAGGATGTAAGAGTATTGTCTTAAATGAAAACTATCGTTCAACTAAAACGATCTTACAAGCTGCCAACAGTTTGATAAAACACAATGAATATCGAATCGATAAAGATTTGTTTACAGCAAATGAAGATGACAACAAAATTAGCTTCTATGAGTCCCAAGATGAAGCGCATGAAGCTTTATGGATTGCGAAGAAAATCATCTCATTACATAAAGAAGGGGTTCCATACCATCAAATTGCCATCTTATATAGAAGTAACTATTTGTCACGAAACTTGGAAAAAGTGTTGCTTGATGGAAATATACCGTATCGTATTTACGGTTCTGTGAAGTTCTTTGAACGTGCAGAAATTAAAGATGCACTGAGTTATTTGCGTTTGATGATCACCGATAATAAAAGTATGGGTGAACTTGCAATCAAGCGTATTTTAAATGTGCCAAAACGTGGAGCTGGACCTAAGACGATGGAAACGATGGACATCTTGGCAGAAAGTCATGACCATGACTATTTTGAAACCATTCGTTTGCATCCAATTGCAAAAGGAAAGACCCAACAAAATATCGATCGTTTTGTAGATTTGATTTTGAAATATCGTAAAGAAACTGAAACGTTGGCAATTTCCATCATCATTCGTAAATTGCTTGAAGAAAGTGGATATTTTAAAATGCTTGAAGATGCAAATGAAATGGACCGTTTGGACAACATTAACGAGTTGATTCATGATATTGAAAACTATGAAGAAAACAATCCTGAAGGAACACTTGATGATTACTTACAGATGATTGCTTTATATACCGATACACAAGATGAAGGTTTAAACGAGTCCGTTCAATTGATGAGTGTACATAGTGCAAAAGGTTTGGAATTTGATTGTGTCTTTGTGTATTCGGTTGCCGAAGGTATTTTTCCAAATGAACGTAGTGTCAATGAAGGTGGAAAACACGCCCTTGAAGAAGAGAGACGTCTAGCGTATGTTGCATTTACTAGAGCACGCAAACGTTTATTTTTAACGACATCAGTCGGACTAAGTTACATAACAGGACGTATGAAAACAACCAGTCGCTTTGTAAAAGAACTCGGTGATGACGTCTTAAATAAAGAAGGTGAAATCTTCCAAGGCTACAAAGCGAAAAAAGATGATGGAATTCAAAGAACGTCTTCATCAAGTATGCCAAAAAGTACACGAAAGAATAGTTTACGCAAAGGTGACTTAATTCATCATGATGCCTTTGGTGATGGTGTTGTTATCAAAATCAATGATGGTGTTGCACAAATCGCATTTGATAAGAAGTTTGGAATTAAGAAACTTGCGGCAAATCATCACATGTTACATAAAAAATAGGAGTACTGCATAATGAATCAAAGAATAAAAGAATTACGATCAATCCTACATCAGTATGGATATGAATATTATGTACTTGATAAACCAAGTGTTAGTGATCAAGAATACGATCGACTCATGCAAGAGTTGCAAGATTTAGAAAAAGAACATCCAGAGGACTATGATGCAAATTCACCAACACAACGTGTTGGCGGTAAAATTCTTGAAGGATTTGGTAAAGTGCGTCACATTCGTCCGATGTATTCCTTAGGAAATGGATACAACTATGAAGATTTGGAAAGCTTCGTGCGTCGCGTTGATACTACAGTTGGTCCAAGTGATTTTGTCTTGGAATTAAAAATTGATGGTCTTGCGATGTCATTGCATTACGACGATGGTAAATTTGTACAAGCAGTCACTCGAGGCGATGGTGTTATCGGGGAAGATGTTACAGAAAACATTCGTATGATTGGTTCCATTCCAATGGAAATTCCATATCAAGAAACCTTGGAAATACGAGGGGAAATCTATATGCCCAAAGCTAGTTTTGAGCATGCAAATGCCCAACGTGCAAAACAAAACGAAGAATTGTTTGCCAACCCAAGAAATGCAGCTGCTGGAACCATTCGTCAATTGGATACCAAAGTGGTATACGAACGTAAGCTTGATGGCTTTTGGTACCAGCTTGCAGTTGATGTCGATGGTGTAACAAGTCAAAGTGAAGCCTTAGAATTTTTAAAAAGCAATGGGTTTAAAATCAATCCTGAGTATCGGATTTGTTCAAATATGGATGAAATCTGGTCTTTTGTGGAAACCAATAGTGAAAAACGCAGTTCTTTACCATATGAAATTGATGGAATTGTCTTGAAAGTTAATGCACTAGCCAAACAAAACACACTCGGGTATACGGTAAAGACACCCAAGTGGGCCATTGCCTATAAATTTCCTGCTGAAGAAGTCGTTACGAAACTAACCGATATTACCTTAACTGTGGGACGTACTGGAAAAGTAACACCAAATGCGGTTCTTGAAGTGGTACGTGTTGCTGGAACAAAAGTACAAGCAGCACAACTACATAACGAAGATTATATTGCACATAAAGACATACGTATTGGCGATATGGTCGTTGTGCGTAAGGCAGGGGATATCATCCCAGAGGTTGTACGTCCTTTACCTGAGCGACGTGATGGTAGTCAAGTGCCATTTGTTTTCCCAAGTACATGTCCAGTTTGTCATCGACACCTTGTGCGCTACGAAGATGAAGCAGCGCATTACTGCATCAACGTTGATTGTCCTGCTAGAGTTTTAGAAAGCATGATCCACTTTGCTAGTCGTGATGCAATGAACATTGACACCTTAGGTGAAAAACGAATTGCCTTGTTTCACAACGAGCATATACTAGATACGATTGAGGATATTTACACCTTACATGAACACCGGGAACACTTGGTGCAAATGGAAGGCTTTAAAGAAACATCCATCGATAAATTGCTTGATGCAATCGAAGACAGTAAAAACAAACCACTTGATGATTTGTTGTATGGTTTAGGTATTAAACACATTGGAAAGAAAGCTGCACATGTATTGGCACAACACTTTAAAGACATGGACCAATTGATCGCCGCTAGTTATGAACAACTGATTGCCGTTAACGACATCGGGACCATATCCGCACAAAGTGTCATGGACTTCTTCAAAGAAGATAGTAATATTGCACTAATTAACCGTCTAAAAAGTTTTGGTCTGCGTATGAATAGTGATACAATAGATGGCATACAAACCAATTTTAGTGGAAAAACGGTAGTGCTAACAGGTAGTTTAACTGGACTGACACGGAGCGAAGCAAAAACGTTACTTGAAAAATATGGAGCGAATGTTTCTGGAAGTGTCTCTAAGAAGACAGATTTAGTTATTTATGGAGAGGAAGCAGGAAGTAAACTTACCAAAGCAAACCAACTAGGTGTTGCAACCATGGACGAAGCAACATTTTTAGCGGAGGTCGCAAACTATGAAGAAAACTAAACTAAAAATGACATTGGTGGTTCTTTGTTCTTTACTGTTTCTTGTCAGTTGTGGGAAAAGTGATTCAGGTGGTGAAAAAGCCATCGTCACAGAACCGATTGTCGCAGGTGACTATAAAATCTTAAAAAGCAAAGCTACTAATGATACAAGAAAAACCCATATTGATTTTAATCGTGGTTGGTATGATGTCGAAAGTGTTGGAAATGGTCTTACTAAGTTTTCCAAAGAACACTTTTCACCCGAATCATACTACATGATGGAAGGTCAAATATTATCACGTGATGATCTACAAGTTGGTGTTATCATGGAAGACCAAGAAGGACTGTTGGGTCGTAAAAGTGAAGTCAACACCTATGGACTGAATCCAACCAAAGGCACAACAATGCCGATTAATAGTGCTGGAACGACAATTACCGTTGGTGAAAAAACAACGCCAATCATTGATATCTTCGAACTTGATTTTGTACAAGAAGCAACAGATGACCCGGAAGTCGAAGGGATTAGTTTTGCCATCGTGTTAAATCCAGAAGTAACCGATGAAAGTGGTAAGACCATAACCATTGATGATAGCATGTTATACAAAATCGGTGAGGAAGCAAGTATTTCACTGCTTGATTACTTACATAAAGACCCAGCGATTGGAAATAGTAAGCCAATATGTATGACCTTGTTTAAGGCACAATCAAGTGATGAATCCTTACCCGGTTCATTCATTGGCAAAGGGTATGGAAAAGAAAGTATTAGTTTTAGTGAAGTAAATGAAACTTGGGTAGTCTATCCAAGTACGACTGCAGATAAACTTGATCCGGTTCTTTCCACACAATTCAACAGTCTTAAAGAAGGATTGTTTATGATTGTTCCAAATGATATTGGTGTCATTGGACGTGGTAAATTTGAAGATGACCGCTTAACAAAATTACAGATTACGGTACAAACCCAAGCAAAGACATATACTGAATTAACTGCAATCTTGCAAACAACAAATGAACTGTTACAAAACTTTGATAGTGACAGTTATGAAATATCCGTACGTTTCATCAATAATACAAACGAGTTTTTTGCGATGATTCAACGAGATCAAGGTACAAAAGATACCAAAGTAATATATTATTAGAAGGAGCATTATGGAAAAAGATAAGGCATATTTTCGTAAGTTAGCAAATCAAATTATGTTTGATTTGAGCGATGAAGAACTAGAAGAACTGAAAAAAGAATTCGAAGTAACGATTCGTAAAATGGACTTACTTGATAAAATTAATACTGACGATGTTAAAGAAATGGTATATCCATTTGAAGGGGAAACGCATTTTCTACGTGAAGATGTTGTTGATCGTGTCGTAACACAAGAAGAAGCATTAGCAAATGCTCCAGAAGTAAGAGAAGGGCAAGTGTTAGTGCCTAAGGTGGTGAAATAATGCGCATTCAAGATTGTAAAGAAAAAGAGTTAAACAAGCTTGTTGACTTACAAGCAAAACTTGTAAAAGCCAATGAAAAACTCAATGCGGTTGTTTCATACTGTGACGTGGATGCACAGTTAGAAAACTATACAGCACCAACAGATGCTCCACTTTATGGAACCCCTGTTGTTTTAAAAGACAACATTTCAACAAAAGGTGTAAGAACAACTGCATCAAGTCGTATATTAGATAACTATGTACCATTTTACGATGCAACCGTAGTTAAAAAGCTACGCGATGCTGGAGCTATTTTCACTTGTAAAAGTGCTATGGATGAACTTGGAATGGGTGGTACAGGACTTAATGCCTACACTGGAAAAGTTAACAACCCTTACGATTTAGAGCGAATTACCGGGGGAAGTAGTAGTGGTTCTGCGGCATTAGTTGCTGCTGGACTAAGCCCACTTGCCATTGGAACTGATACTGGAGATAGTATTCGTAAGCCCGCTGCCTATTGTGGAATCGTTGGGGTTAAACCAACCTATGGACGTATTTCGCGTTACGGTGTGATTCCATATGCATCAAGTTTGGATCACGTAGGGTATTTTACAACCAACATCCAAGATGCTGCGCTTGCTTTAGAAGTTATGGCTGGACGTGATGATCAAGATATGACATCTTCATATGAAGAAGTAGCACCATATGCAAGCTTGTTAAAAGCCGATTTAAAAGGAAAGAAAATCGGAATTATCAGCAACGTAGTTGATGCAATTGTAGATCCAAGATTTAGACCATCATTTGATGCGTTTACCAAAAAACTTGAACAACAAGGTGCTATTTTAGAAATGGTTACCTTTGATCAAGATTTAATGAATGCCTTGTTACCAACGTATTTTATTATTTCTAATGCAGAAGCTACAGCTAACCACAGCAACCTTGATGGGATTCGTTTTGGTATGCGTGAACCTGGAGCTGACTTAACTGAAATTATGATTAACTCGAGAACCAAAGGGTTCAGTAGTGAAGTAAGAAAACGTTTCGTTATTGGATCGTACAGTTTATTTACCGAAAACCAAGAAAAGATCTTTAGAAAGGCACAAAAAGTGCGTCGTGTGATTGTCGAAGCTCTTGATGATGCGTTGAAGAATTATGATATATTACTTGCACCTGCTGCAGGTACACTTGCACCTAAGCCAGATGAATCGTTTGGTGAAGACTTAAACAATACATTTATGGTTGCAGAAAATCACATGTTACTTGGAAACTTTAGTGGATATCCTTCCATTACGGTACCATACGATGTCGTTGATACAATGCCTGTTGCCATCAATTTACTTGCACGTGCTTTCGATGAACAAACGATGTTTAATGTCGCTAAAGGAATTGAAGATATTACTGGTTTAGCAGGAATGACAAAGGAGGATTTCTAAGATGAATTTTGAAGTCATTATTGGGATTGAAATCCACTGTGAATTAAAAACAAACACAAAAATGTTCTCAAGTGCACCATTAAGTTTTGCAGCTGTACCTAATACATGTACAAATGAAATCGATTTAGGTATGCCAGGAACATTACCTTGCGTTAACAAGGATGCAGTAAAAAGTGCAGTAAAAGCTTGTTTAGCAACCAACTGTACAATTGATACACTCATTCGCTTTGATCGTAAAAATTACTACTATTCCGATTTGCCAAAAGGGTTTCAAATTACACAACAATTCTATCCAATTGGTAGTCATGGAAAAGTAAATATTCAAACCGATGAAGGCACAAAAGAAATTCGTTTGAACCGTATTCATATGGAAGAGGATACAGCAAAACAATTCCATACAGATGCAGGAACGATGATTGACTTTAACCGTGCTGGAACACCATTGATTGAAATTGTTAGTGAACCAGATATGCGCAATGGAAAAGAAGCTGCAGCCTATGTAGAAGAAATCCGAAAAACATTATATTACCTTGGAGTCAGTGATGTACGTATGGAAGAAGGTTCTCTTCGTTGTGATGTCAACATTTCACTGCGACCATACGGAAGTGATGTACTTGGGGCAAAAGCAGAAATCAAGAACTTGAACTCAATTGCAAACGTACAACGTGCCATTGAATATGAAATGAAACGTCAAAACGATATTCTTTTAGCTGGTGGAGTTGTTACTCAAGCTACCTTACGTTACGATGAAGCAACACGACAAACGGTAGAAATGCGAAAAAAGGAAGGAGCTGTGGATTACAAATACTTCCCAGAACCAAACATTTTCCCAATTCGTATTGATGAAGCTTTGATGCAAGACATCAAAGAAAATATGCCAGAATTACCAAAAGAACGTTACCAAACCTATGTCACAACCTATGAACTTAGTGATTATGATGCAAACACGCTAGTGGCCAATAAAGAATTATCTGATTTCTTTAACGAAGCTGTTGCACATACAAAAGAATACAAGCTCGTTGCCAACTGGTTGCTTGGTGATGTAAGTGCCTATTTAAATAAAAACGGACTGCAAATTCAAGATAGTAAACTTGAAGCCAAAGAGCTTGCAAGCATGATTGACATGGTTGCAAACCGTGAGATTTCTAGTAAACAAGCCAAAGAAGTATTTGAAGGTATTGTTGAAGGAAAAAGTGCAAAAGCCGTTGTAAAAGAAAAAGGTATGGAACAATTAAGTGATCCAAATGCGATCCTAGATCTTGTAAAACAAGTGTTAGATGCAAATCCACAATCAATTGAAGATTTCAAAAACGGTAAAGACCGTGCTGTTGGTTTCTTAGTGGGTCAAGTTATGAAATTATCGAAAGGTCAAGCCAACCCAGGTCTTACAAACAAGTTGCTTGTTGAAGAATTAAACAAAAGATAGTAAAATAGGTAAGACAAGGAGAGTTACATGGCGATACTCAAACAATCAAACAAAGGAAATAAAAAAACAAAACATCGACCAAACTGGTTGTTGCGATTCACGATTGTGGTTGTGGCAATTCCATGTTTGATTCTTGCTTTTGTATTACTTACATCGTTGGGTTCTTCCAACAAACCGGTCGTTGGTGATCGTTTTGAAGGTCAACTCAACCCAAAAATTGAAAGTGGTAAAACAAAGGAAATCAAGGCTTTACTTGCATATCCTGAAGCAGAAAGCGTATCTGTCAATCTTAAAAGTGCAACGTTACGCATCACCATCAACTGTCTTGATGATGTGAATAACGATCAAATTGCAGCTATTGTGAATGACGCATATGCAAAAGTAGATTCTGTATTACCCATTGGTACGTATTTCACCAACAAAGATAAAACAAAAATGTATGATTTAGAAATACAGGTTTATAATTATCTACCTGATGAAAGTCGACCAACAAACATTCATTACGTACTTGTAAAGAATGCTAGTGCAGAAGCACAACATGTAGATAATGTCTCAGCTGCTAAAGATCAAGAAGTCGCAGACAAACTACAATCATATCCTAAACAAGGAGAAACCGTCGGGCAATAATGTCCGACTTTTTTGGAGGAATGCAATGAAAGAAAAAATACGTTTAACTGGTACGGTTATAGATTATACATACGATGGAATGGGTGTTGTTAAAGTGGATAACTTCACGTATTTTGTACGTGGGGTTTTGTTGCATGAAGAAGTTGAATTTCTTGTTTTAAAACGCAATAAAAACTTAGGATATGGAAAAGTGGAACGAATTATAAAAGAAAGCGAACATCGTATTATACCTTCATGTCCATACTTTCCAAAATGTGGAGGATGTCATATCATGCATATGGATGAACAAGCCCAATTGGACTTCAAACATCGCATTGTAAAACAAAATATCAAGAACATTGGAAAACTAGACATTGAAGTGCGCAAACCACTTGCTAGTAATGCCTATCATTATCGCAACAAAGCGCAGTTTCCTGTACAAGCACAACCATTTGCAATGGGGTTTTATCGACAACGTTCCAATGATTTGGTCGATATTCAGACCTGTCTTGTACAAAGTGAATTAATCGATACCATTTACAAAGAATTACGTGCAATCAAAGATACAAGTTTTGTCGAAGATGTGCGTCACGTGTTAATTAAACATGCATTTGTCAGTGGGGAAGTCATGGTTGCCTTTATCATGCGGAAGGATCATAAAGATGAAATTGCTGCATTTATGAAACCTTTACTAGATAGATATCCGATCGTTTCTTTACTACAAAACATTAACACAAGAAATGATAATGTGATTTTAGGTGATCATATTGATGTGATTGATGGAAAACCATCCATTGTTGAAGAACTTGATGGATTACAATTCCAAATTTCATTACATTCATTTTTTCAAATCAATCCAAAGCAAACCATTCATCTATATGATGAAGCAATCAAAGCAGCGAATATCACCAAAGACGATACCGTGATTGATTTATATTGTGGTGTTGGAAGTATCACCTTGTTTCTTGCTAGACAAGCAAAGCATGTAACTGGAGTAGAAATCGTAGCTCCTGCAATTGAAAACGCCAAAATCAACCAACAGTTGAATCAAATAGACAATGTTTCATTTATTTGTAGTGATGCAGGTACATATGCAAGTAAAGTTGTCGCAAGTAAAAACTATCCGGACGTCATATTTGTGGATCCACCACGAAAAGGATTGGATGCATTAACCATTGAAAGTACGGTAAAAATGCAACCAAGAACAATCGCATATATTTCATGTAATCCAGCAACACTAGCAAGAGATATTGCGATATACAAAGAACATGGATATACGTGTGAATATGTACAACCTGTAGATATGTTTCCAAACACGTATCACGTTGAGACGGTAGTATTGATGTCAAGGGTTGATAAGTAAGCGTGTAATAAGATAAGTAAATAAAGGCTTTCCGTGATTTGAGGTCTGGTTCTAAGCCGGAAGGATAATCACGGATTTTTGCTTTAAGGGAAGTTATCCAAGATTGGTGAATTTGAAAGTCTGTCCATGGAAAGATTTATTGGGGTGGTGAGTTGATAAAATGGTTGGCAAAATAATGGTGAGTTGACATGATGGATAGAATAAATATAGTATCAATCTCTAGTGTCTAAGAGTATATTTTTTTAACTCCACTCTTCACTTATCTATCAAGTCTTATATTGACAAAAGGACATCAGGGTGCTAAACTAAATTAACAAGGATGAAAGGGGATGTGAATTTGAGATTTATTGGATCGAAATCTAATTTAATTAACGAGATAGATAAGATAGTAAAAAAGAATATTCATGGAGATGAAGAAACATTTTTAGATTTGTTTGCAGGGACAAATATCGTCGGAGAATACTTCAAAAAGGATTTTACGATTTATTCTAATGATATATTATATTTTAGCTACGTCAACGCAAAAGCTGTAATTGAAAATAACGGGAATTTGACATTTTCAAAGTTAAAGTTAGCGGGTATTGAATCTCCGCTAGACTATTTGCAGGAAAATGCCGAAAGATATATTCAGAATAGTGTCGTAGGTTACTATGAGCAAAACTATACGCCTACAGGGGGGGCGATGTATCTCACCGTACAAAATGGGAAAAGAATTGACTATATTAGGGATAAGATTGATGTATGGAAAACTGAGAAGTTGATAACAGATAATGAATTCTACTATTTACTTTCATCGTTAATAGAATCTATCCCTTATGTTAGTAATACTACGGGAACATATGGTGCGTATCTAAAACATTGGGATAAGAGAGCACTTAAATCATTAGAGCTTATACCTTTAGTTGTTCAGGATAACAAAAAAGAGAACAAAGCATATAACGAAGATGCTAATATACTAATTAATAATAAAAAAGTGGATATTGCGTATATTGATACACCATATAATAATAGGCAATATGCTTCTAATTATCATTTGCTAGAAAATATTGCTAAAAATGATAAACCAGAATTAAATGGCAAGACCAGAATTTTTGAATGGAGCAATTTAAAAAGTGATTACTCTATTAAGAGAAAAGCATTGACAGCAATGAAGGACTTATTAAATAATCTACAAGCTAAGCACATAATTTTGAGTTATAACAATGAAGGTATCATACCAGAGGATGAATTAATATCATTGATGAAAGAAAATTCTTTTGATGGGACAGTTCAGATAGAAAGAATTCCGTATCGGAAATACAAGTCAAAGAAACCTTCTAAAAGCGATGAATTATATGAAATTCTTATTTATGTTCAGAAGGAGGCAATTACTAATAAAAAGAGTAAAAGTATGTACATTGCTAAATCAAAACCAAGTAAATGGATTGGAGAAAAGCAGCGTTTAATCAAAAGTCCTCTAAACTATATAGGTGGAAAGTTCAAGTTGCTAAAGCAGATTCTTCCGTTGTTTCCCTCTGAGATAGATACGTTTGTTGATCTATTTAGTGGGGGGGCTAATGTTGGAATCAATGTGGAAGCTAAACATTATATTTTTAATGATATGAACAATCGGATTAATGAGATGTTTCGCTATTTTGCAAAACAAGAAGTAGAATATCTAATAGGTAGTATACGAAAGAGAATTGCTGAATATGACTTAACTAAGGAAAATGAGGAAGGGTATTTAGAATTTAGAAATCAATATAATAAAAATCCAAATCCATTAGATTTATATGTGTTGGTATCGTTTAGTTATAATTATCAGTTTCGTTTTAATAACTCCATGGAATTTAACAATCCATTTGGACGCAACAGGAGTAGGTTCAGTGATAATATGGAAAAAAACTTAAGATTATTTGTCAACAAACTACACGAAATAGATGCCGAATTTACAGATGAGTTTTTCAATGAATTAGATTTATCTTGGTTGGGTGAAAAGGATTTTGTTTATTTAGATCCTCCGTATTTAATAACTACTGGTAACTATAATGATGGAAACAGAGGGTTTGTAAACTGGGGTATAGAACAAGAACGTGATATGTATAAATTGATGGACAAACTATCAAGGCAAGGAGTGAGGTATGCCCTTAGTAATGTAATAGAACATAAAGGTAAAAAAAACGAGCTACTTAAGGAATATATAAATACATCAAACGTAAGAGTCCATTATTTAGAATATAACTATAATAACTCGTCTCATAACTCCAAGGGAACAGGGAGTACCGAAGTATTAATTACGAACTATGAGACAAGCAATTTCGATTTACTAACAGATAGAATTGGTTCTATTCGAAAAATTGCAAGTTCATAATAAAAGAGTTTAAGTGCACAAAACTTGAGATAATCCCGAAGTCTGTGCACTTAATTTATTTGTCAATTATTAACCCAAAGAATCTCTTTATTATCAATATAGTCTGAGATTCTATTAGCATCGAGTTCGCCTCTTAGTACAGCATTAGCGCCAAGTAGCAGCTGCTCAACGTTTAATGCCGCCCCTTTTGTATTAGTTCGATTATACGTGCTTTCTATCTGTTCTTGAAATCTTCCTATAAATTTACTAGAGACCCACATAAAATAATACTTTTCTTTTTTAATACTTGACGGGAAGTTATTCCACCATTCTATAGGATTACGTGTTGTATCTCTATATTGATTATCTTCAATATATCTTACCATTTCATCTTCTTGACTAATTGATTTGCTATATCCAGTACTATATGCCTTCGTGTCAATGATCATTCCAAAGTTAGCATTAAATACAAGGCAATCTGGTTTTCTCCCGCCGCCTAGCAAAACAGATTTTAAACCATAAACCTTTTTGAAAATTTCTGCAGTAATAATTTCGAAATCTCTATTTCTATTTCCATCAAAAGCAATTTCGAGCAGTTCAATATATTTTGCGGGTAAATCTGTTTTATTCATAAATTCAGCTTTACGTTGCTCTGATGCTTTATCTTTTAATTCCTTTGTGAGATTTAGTTTAGGTATTTCAAAATCAACTAGTAAGTCCTTCAACTCAATATTAGGGCCGTTCTTCTCAATACGTATTCCAAAAGTGTTTAACCCTTGAATATCATTTTCAATAATTTTAGGATCATCATTGAAGCCCAGTTGCTGAAGTTTTTCCATTAAAACTTTAAATGACTTTGTTTCCTGCAAGAATTTCAATATATAGGAGCGTCTAGAGCGAATGTAATTTCTGTTTTCGCCCTCAACGGCTAAAAATTCCCAGGTTAGATATTTGGTAATACGCATATTTTTGGAGCTGCCATGTGCTTTTCGTAGTGCGTGGCTTCCCCGTCCTGTAATAGAAAACTCTTGGAAACCTGCTTTTTTTCCGTTAATCGTGTTAACAACAGTGCTATTTTTTTGCACAAAGCCAACTTTTTCTAACCAGGTCGATATCATACGTGCATATTTATCACTAGTACCTTCAATATCTGACTTGATTTTTTTCTGTTCTTCATTTGTTCCACTGTTAAACCAGTCGAACATTAAGCTTTCATCATAGGATGTAAAACCTTTTTCACCAGAAAATCCTAATTGATTACCTATATAGAATTTACTAACTGGTCTAGTAGTTGATTCTAATATATTTAAAACTTGTGTTGCAGGAGGATAGCTTAAAAGAGAATTTCGGAGAATATTAATTTCATGTTCAGAATCATCAATAGATCGCGAAAATTCCCTACCCAAGGGCGTAATTGAGCACATATCCGTTTCGCGATTGTGTTTTACAAAATTTAGACTGAGAGCCCATCTTAAGTACCCATCAGATGTCCAATTATCAGTCCAAAACTTGCCTTTAGTCTTAGAGGATTGTGGTAATATTGTGATTTGTATTAACGCATCTGCAACAGCTTCAGATCTCGATTTAGGGGATCTTCCATGTTTGTTTTTTGAAGTACCTACGAGATCTAGATATGAGAATTCTTCAATTTTTCGAGTGAACTTATTTAATAAGTCAGATTTTATATCATCAAAATAGATATAGCGTGAAATCAAATTGCTTTTGAGGTTTTCATAATGTACAGAAGTATTGTCAAAAATCTGAACCACTAGTTTTAATTTTTTGAAGTCAGATGGATTCTGAACCCAACCATATGTGCGTGAAATCATTTCATTATCTCCTTACTTAGTAAATTATAAACTATTATCTTTTATCGTCTCCATAATATCTTCAAGCTTGCAATCAAGTGCTTCACATATTTTAAGCAGAATATCCGTAGTGATATTCTCGCCTTTACCAAGCTTTGCTATAGATGCAGAGCTTATACCGGTGGCATTCTTCAAATCTTGTTTATTCATATTTTTATCAATTAGCATTTTCCAGAGTTTGTTGTAGCTAATTCTGAGCATATTTCTATCTCCTTTATTGGATTTCCATCCTAATTGCTATATACATCATGTAAAAAACCATAACGACTTTCTTTGTACTTACTTATATATTTGCCATGTGTAAATTCTATTACCTTAGCATCTCTAGCCTCATAATCTAAATCTGGAAGATCCTTTGTGTTTTCTACAACTATCATTTGTCCTTCGGATTGATTGTCAATAAAGTATTGGAATAGGGCGGTTCTCATGCTTGTAGGTGCATTATCATCGACGCCTTGATCAAGACCAAGCAAAGGTGTATCCACCACAAAAATTCCTGGTCTATGTACAGCATCTTCGTGTAAATACTTTCTAAAAGTTAACCCTACAATTGTATTGATAAAAGCCCAGTAACCCTTACCATGACTATCTTCTTTTGCATAGCCATTTATTTCTAAATCAAATGTACCCATGTTGAAATGAGCCGTATTCAAATTTTCATATTTGCAGTCAACTAGAATTGAATATGCTATTTCATCTATACGTGTATTAAAATCGACAGGGAAGTGTTCTTTTGGTTTAAATTTTGGGTTATCCGAATCATCACTTTCTTGCTTTTGTAATTCAACAATCCACTCTTGTGAAACGCTTTGCAATACAGTTGATTCTTGTTGTAATTGTATATAAGAGCGATATTGTTGTATTCCTTCTCTTAGTTTATTAGATTGCGGAGTAAGTTCAGTTTCGATTAATTTATCTATCCCCGATCTTTGTCTTTCAAGATGATCGATTTTTTCACGAACTTCATTTAATGATGAAACGACATCTTCTTCACTCTCAGACAAGCCCTGCAATTGAGTAATGATGCGATTCAGTTCAGCTCTTGATGCTTTAATGTATGATTTTCTCTCTGCTGGTTGCATATTACCATCACAAAAAGGACATTTTTTATTTTTATCAACAGAGTGTAGATGTACCTCTCCATCTACAATAAATGATAATCTTTTTATATCAGCTGTATATTGGCTTCGTAGCGATTGAAAGTGAGAATAAGTAACTTGGTTTTCTGCTTCTTTTTCCTTTAAATCTAGTAAAGTACCTAGTAAATCCTTAC
Organism: Erysipelotrichaceae bacterium MTC7; assembly: GCA_001695645.1. Classification (GTDB taxonomy): domain Bacteria; phylum Bacillota_I; class Bacilli_A; order Erysipelotrichales; family Erysipelotrichaceae; genus Breznakia. Next base: position 27,609 of record LVZN01000019.1, read on the forward strand.
TCTCTTCTGTAGCAGCCGCAATAGCAGCTTCAGTTTCAGAAAGATTGTCAATTAGCTTTTGCATTTCATCTTCCACATCTAAATCGCTATAAGTAGACAATGCTTTTTGTAGCTCTTCTCTTTTTTTAGACATCTGAGAAATTCTACCGTTTACAAATTGGCGAACAGCATCTTTTTTAGCTTTGCTGATTTCATCCTTGTCATGTTCCTCCATATCTGGGTATTCATTTCCAGTGAGAAGATATAGAAGGGATGCAAAAAAATAAGGATTCTGAGTAGGCGATGAAGGTAAAAGCACCGATTTCGGATTTTCAATTTCTTGTTCTTTTAACCAAAACAATCCCATAAGAGTTTTCCATGAGAGGCGTTGTCTAGCAAAATCTTGATTTTTTATTATCATTGGCAGTTTTTTAATACCAATCAATTTAAGCCAAAGTTCATTTAAAACAGGATTTTTATTCCCGTTACTCTTATATTTAACGTCATAGTCACCACCATCAATTGAGTTAATTTGGCTGACCACGTTTACTATATTCTTTCCAACTATCCGAGAGAGATGAATAGTGCCTTCTGGGGTATTAATATCTAGGCTGACGCTATCATATCCTGTTTGTTCTTTTTCAAAAGGCTTTTCAATTACACCCATAGCAAACTGGATGCATTTTAATATGCAGGTCTTTCCGGAATCGGAAACTCCACAAATGATATTTAATCCTTTATCAAAAGTTACAATAGCAGGGGACTTCCCTGTGCCGGTTGCTGTGACTTTAGAAATATAAAACGCCATACAGGTTACTCCTTCCTTAACGATTTAGACGCTTCTCTACTAATCAAATTAAGAAGTTCTTTTTCGTTTTTCGAATCCATATAAATAATAGCTTTGTGTGCATACAATCTATATTCATTGGCATAATCAGAAGCTAGGGAACTGCATAAGGCAAGTCCACGTTCTGTAATAGAATATATAAAGCCATCATTTGAATAAGAAACCCTAACCAAGTTTTCTAAAACAAGCTGTTTAATAGCTTGTTGTGATAATGATCTTCTCGCAGAAAATTCAGAAAAACTAAATTCATTATCACCATGAAGATTGCTATTTGATAATCCAAATTCTTTTGAGTAATTTGAAATAAAATCTGCTGTTACCAGCTTATCAATTGTAAACTTATTATTATTAGACAATGATAAGACAAGTAGTAATCTCATTGATATTTCAAATTCAGTATTGAAAACTTTATCATTCATCTTCATCCACCCACCGAACGCAACCATCATTTACCAATAGATGACAGGTTCCTTTCTTTTCTTTTGGGCCTACTAGATTTTGGATATTATCAACAACAGATGTGGTAGAGCAATCGACTACCTTTTTCATAACGGCTAACAGCCTTTTGTATCCATCATCGTAATCATCCCATAAAGTATCTTTAATGTAATCATGTGTTTCAGACTTCCACTTCTTAGAATGTTCTTCGCCTTTATCTATAGATTCTCGAATAAAGCGGTCAATACGCAATGCACTATAATAATTGATTCGTTGATCAGAGAAGTTTCTTTTGAATTTTGTAGGTAACGAGTCTAAATCAGCTTTTGTCAAATTACCAGATTTTATAGCTTCTGCATAAGCTGCAAGAAGCTCACTAACATATTTCTCTTCTTCAGGAGCAATGTCTTGTGGAGGCTCGATCTCCTTAGGAATAGATATTTCAACATTACCTATATGTAATTTTCCATCAGATTCGTCATAATAAATAGTTTGAGAAGGTAAAGATGCTAATTTAGAAGGGGAAGTTGCATTATTAGAAACATTGATGCTAGACGATTCTCTGCCTTCATAAATGTCATCTAGAATTTGAAGAAACAAATCAGCACAAGCATATCCTAAAACTTCATCGGGATTGAAGCCTGGAATCATTTTTTTGATTTCATCCTCAATAGCCATCTGATTATGATCGTTTAAATTACTTATGTAATTTGCAAATTTATCTGTATCTTTACGACTAATAACTACATGTACCTTTTTGGGGTTCAAAGGATTACTACCCTTTATCAATCGATCTAATGAGTCTGGTTTGAGAACACCAAAAGGGTTATATCTATCATTCTCAGACAATTTTATTTCTTCCACCGTTTGAGGGGCTCTCATGATATTGTCAAAAAGCGACAGAAAAAACTCATATGGTTTATATGATGTACCACTGTGTTTATAAAGTATATTCGCAAATTCACTAAAGAGCATTATCTGCCACCTCCAACTATATTTCCGAATCTTTCCGAACCTCTCCGAGTCCTTCCTTAATGGAAGGTCTTTTTTTTATACAATTTTATTAGTGATTGAGTGATATTGAAGAAGAAATTGCAAGCAAAAAAGACTGCTTAAATTATATCACGAAAAATCACACATTACCAGAAGAAAAATTCACAAAAGCAAATATTTTATCATTTATTGTTGAATTTATCTTCAAAAATGGAAAGGAGGTAGTGCAGATGGCCAAACGTAATACGAAGCAAACATCAAAAAGAGTTGCGTCAAAAGCAAGCAAAATTCTTAACGATGGACGCTACAGTAAGAAATCCAAGTCAGTGGCTGGCAGTGCTTTAAGTCAAACTAGACCAAGCAAGAAAAAGTAATTTTCAGAACAGATGATAGGTAGCGACAGATTTGAATAATCAGCCTACTTATCCTCCCTAAGGGAGAAATCTATCCAGAGCGGTTATCGCTCAACAAAATCAATCTCAAAGTCCTAGTGCGCATACGGACGGCGGGATGCATAAGAGTTCAGAACACAGTAATAAAGACTGTGTTTGGAATGAAGATGCACCCACCGTTATTTCGTGTGCCCTTTTTTAGGACAAGCGGAGTCTGTGGTCATCTTCACCGCAGGCTCTTTTTGTATTCCGCCGCCCAATGACTAGGCGGGAAGGAATACTTTATGAAGATTCGAGTTTTATATGAAGACAACATTAAAAACGGTCACAAGAACTACACCACAATTGAAATTCCAGATGGAGATTACAGCGTCATGCTGGATATCGACTATGAGCAACGTCTTGCAGAAGCAAAGCCTGAAAAGAAGGCAGAGGTGAAACGCTGCGAGACTCTACAAGAAATGTTCGACCTCATGAACAACAAGGAATATAACCATTGGCGCCGCTACCATAGGCACCTTGGTAATACCAAGACACCTTATCGAAAAGATGATGAAGTTGAAATTGATGTCATGGATACTTTCGCTGATAACTCCCAGGAGATAGAACGCAATCACCAAGATGAGTACGAATCTGTCTGCCAATGGATACGCACCGTTCTTGGCAAAAAGCAGGACTGGGCAGATATGTTCATTGCAGTACGGATTGACGGTATGTCGATTCGAGAATATGCCAGTTCCATCGGTGTTAATGAAAACAATATTACTCAGAAATTAAAGCGAGCAACCAAGAAATTAGAACAAGAATATAAAAAACGTCAGATTTGACCTTCTCCCAAGGCTACTAGGTAGGAGGTCAAGACCTCCAAAAAAACACAAGGAGGTAATTCGAATGGAATTACAAGTTTACAAAAATGCAGAGTTTGGCTCTGTACGTACTACAACGATTGCTGGTCAACCTTATTTTGTAGGTAAGGATGTAGCTGATATTCTCGGCTACTCAAATACTCGCAAAGCTTTGATCGACCATGTTGACAAAGAGGACAAGGATGACGTAACGATTCGTGACGCCATCGGAAGAAATCAAACGATGACTGCTATCAATGAATCCGGTCTTTATAGCCTCATCCTCTCAAGCAAGATGCCGAATGCTAAAAAGTTTAAGCGATGGGTGACAAACGAAGTCCTCCCTGCTATTCGGAAACATGGACTTTATGCAACAGATGATTTAATCGCAAATCCAGACCTTGCCATTGCTGCATTTACTGCATTAAAAGAGGAACGTGAAAAAAACAAGGAACTGATGGCGGCCGTTGCGATTGGTCAGCAGCAGATTGCCGAGATGAAACCCAAGGCTACTTACTATGATGTGGTTCTTAAATGCAGGGATGCAGTCAATATCTCTGTGATTGCCAAAGATTACGGCTGGAGTGCCATGCGCATGAACGAATACCTTCATGAAAAAGGCATTCAGTACAAACAAGGAACTATTTGGCTTCTCTATCAAAAGTATGCTCCAAATGGATATACCAAAACCAACACTCATATTTACGAAGATAGTAAGGGTATCCAACATACGAAAGTGCACACCAAGTGGACGCAAAAAGGCAGACTCTTTATCTATGAACAGTTAAAAGCCGACGGTATTTACCCGCAAATTGAGATGGAGGTGTGATATGGGAATCAATATGAAAAATGCAGAAGGGTATTATGACCCAACTCCCCATAAAGCACTTAGCAATATATCCCGTGAGGAAAAGGCAGCAGCAAAAGCTGCCTTTAAGCCCCTTGTCTATATTTGCTCTCCATTTAGTGGCGATATTGATAACAACAATAAGCGCACACGAGTATTTTGCCGTTTTGCTTTAGATAAGGGCAATATTCCGCTTGCTCCTCACCTTCTATTTCCACAGTTTATGGATGACAGCAATGAGAAAGAACGTGAGCTCGCTATTTTTATGGATATTATCCTGATGGGCAAATGCCAAGAGGTCTGGGTTCTAGGTGATGTTATCTCAAGAGGCATGAGTATTGAAATTGAAAAAGCAAAGAAACGCAGACAGCCGGTCAGATACTTTAATAAAGATTTCAAGGAGGTAGAGTCTCTATGAAGATAGCATATGGCAACAGCCGAATGGATAAGAAATGGAAAAACACAGACATCAGCTGGGAGGACTTTTGCTCCAGGGTTAAGACCACACAGCGTACTACTGAAACCGTAGAAGAATATCGGAAAATGAGAAAAGGTGGTCAAGATTCCATTAAAGATGTCGGTGGTTTTGTTGGGGGTCACTTAAAAGATGGCAGACGTAAAAAAGGAAATGTTCTATCTCGTTCTATGCTCACCCTTGATATGGATTATGGCACAAGTACTATCTGGGAAGAAATCTCTACCTTCTTCCCTTATCAGTGCTGTATTTATTCCACGCATAAGCATACCCCGGAAAATCCAAGGCTTAGGCTGATCATTCCTCTCTTACGTGATGTGGGAGAGGAAGAGTATGCTGCTGTTAGTCGCATGGTCGCAAAAGAAATAGGCATCGACCTTTTTGATGATACGACCTATGAACCGGAACGATTAATGTATTGGCCGTCTACCTCAAGAAACGGCATTTTTGTGTATGAAGAGAAAGATGGCTCCATTCTTGATCCTGATGAATTTCTAAATAAATACGATGATTGGCGAGACACCAGTACTTGGCCCGTATCCTCTAGGCAGTCAGAAGTACTTGATCGCTCATTAAAGGAACAAGCCGATCCACTTTCAAAAGAGGGAGTTATCGGTACTTTTTGTCGTAGCTACTCAGTAAGCACTGCAATCGATACGTTCTTAAAGGATATATACGAGCCTTCAGCAATAACTGGTCGCTATGATTATATCCCGGCTGATTCTAGTGCCGGGGTTATCCTCTATGATGATAAGTTTGCCTATTCCCACCACGCAACAGATCCTGCAAGTGGGCGGCTTCTTAATGCTTTTGACCTTGTTCGCATTCACAAGTTTGGCAATTTAGATGATCGAGCGACAGAAAGCACACCTCCAAGCAAACTACCATCCTTTATCAATATGTGCGAATTTGCTATCCAAGACGATAAAGTAAAAGCACAGTTTACGAAAGAGCGGATGGAGCAGGCAACGATTGATTTTACGGAGGATAATTGGCAGATAGCACTGGAACTAGATAAACAAGGAAAGATTAAAGACACCTTAGATAATATCGTTCTCATCATCCGCAATGATTCAGAACTAGAATCCATTGCTTTTAATAAGCACCGTGATGGAATCGATGCAAGAGACGGACTGCCATGGGAACAGATGAAGGGCGGCTGGAATGATTCAGACAATGCGGCCCTTAAAGTTTATCTATCTAATAAATACGGCATCTACTCCCCAACCAAAACAAAGGACGCAATACTAGCAGTCGCAGCAGAGCGATCTTATCATCCCATCAAGGAATACCTTGATCATTTATCAGAGTGGGATGGAATTGACCGCGTTGAAACCTTGTTGATTGATTATTTTAATGCAACAGATAATTCCTATACCAGAGCCGTTACTAGAAAAATGATGGTGGCAGCAGTCGCTAGAATTGTTGATCCTGGTACTAAATTCGACAGCGTTTTAATTCTAAATGGACCACAAGGAATCGGTAAGTCTACCTTCTTTGCAAAGCTTGCAGGCGATTGGTTTTCTGATAGTTTGACACTTACTGATATGAAAGATAAGTCAGGACCAGAAAAACTCCAAGGTTACTGGATCTTAGAATTAGGCGAACTAGCTGGAATGCGAAAGACTGATGTGGAGGTTGTGAAATCCTTTATTTCAAGATCGGATGATAAATACCGTGCCAGTTATGGGGTGAATGTTGAAAGCCACCCCCGTCAATGTATCATTGTCGGCTCTACCAATGCAGAAAGTGGATTTTTGCGAGACATCACGGGTAACCGAAGATTCTGGCCAGTGCGTATTAGTGGTGACGGTAAAAGAAAAGCATGGCAGATGTCCGTATACGATGTAGAGCAGATTTGGGCAGAAACTTTGGTGCTGTATGGCCGAGGTGAAAAGCTCTATTTAGAGGGCAGTGATGTAGAGTTGGCAACGAATGAGCAGGCAGATGCCATGGAGAGTGATGAGCGAGAAGGGCTTGTTCGCACTTACCTCGATACACTTTTACCCGATGACTGGAATGACCTGTCCTTATACGAGCGAAGAAACTACCTAAACGGTAGTGAATTTGGTGGGGAATCCCGTGTCGGTACGGTTGAACGTACGCTTGTTTGCAATATGGAAATTTGGTGCGAATGCTTTGGAAGGGATGCCTCCGCCATGAAGCCTGCGGACTCCTATGCCATTGCAGGCATTATGAAAAAGATTAATGGGTGGAACAAGTACCAAGGGAACAAGAACGG
>LVZN01000020.1 GCA_001695645.1 Erysipelotrichaceae bacterium MTC7
CAATCCCAATTTTGAGGAACGTGTTAACAAGTACATTAACTTCCATTAATTACTTACACACTTTTCTTGACACTCCCGGTTGGTGGCACTTATTCTTATTGCAGTTGCTGGGTTTTATTGGTATTTTGAAAACGATGCACAAGTCTTGTTTGTTGGTGAACAGTCAATTGCAAGTACCACCTTATTAGTAGGTACAATCTGTGGTGTTCTTAGCTTTACCTTGTTTTTTATTTTAGCCAAACGTAAGCGAATTGAAGCATCAAGTAAATATATTTATTGGCGAAACTTCCCAGCAGTACTACTTTCATTTACCATTGTGTTGGTGGTCGGTATCATGGGATTCTTTAAACTCATGGAGTTGACGTTTGGAGGAGCAAGTTTTGATCCATACACCGCAACCTTTTTGTTTTTTTGCTTTATTAGTTCGATTGTTTTTGGAATGAGTTATCTTGCAAAAATTATGACACCAACAATTTTAACAAGAGTGTTGAGTTTGGTGATTGTTGGTGGTGTGATTCTATCTATGATCAACAACAACGATCAAAACTGGTGGCAAGAAAACTTTAGTTATTTGGGAACACCTGATGCAATCAACTCTTGGCAGTTTAATATTACCCTTGTTTTTTCAGCCATGCTTTTGGTTGCTTTGATTGACTACATCTTTGTCATCCTTCAACAAGCCATTCCAAAAAGTCGAAAGTTGAGTATACTTCGCGTACTATTAACATTGACGGCACTATGCTTGGGTGGTGTAGGAATGTTTCCTTACAATGAAATGAAGTTGTTTCAAAACATTCACGATGTAGTTGCGCGATTGATGGTTGTCTTCATTGTTGTCATCATTGTGCTATTGCGTTGGCTCTTGCCAAAAATTTCAAAAGATTTTTTACGAATTAGTTATCTAGTGGGATTTTTGTTGATTGTTGCCACCGTATTATTCTTAGGTGTTGATTATCTATCATTGATGGCGTATGAACTTCTTGCATTTATCTTTGCATTCTTCTGGATCATCTTATTACTTAACCAGTTGCAGTTATTGGTAAACAAGGTAACGAGTTATGAAGTGATTCTGCAATGCAAAACACAAGCACAGTCAAATACCGAAGAAAGTGAGCAAGTTAGTTGATGTAAACTTTTTCATCTCATACAATGAACATATAGAAATACAAGAAAGAAGGAACCTATATGAACGTATATGATTTTAAAGTTATGGATAACAAAGGAAATGAAGTATCGTTAGACACCTACAAAGGAAAGACCTTATTAATTGTAAATACGGCAACAAAGTGTGGGTTAACACCACAATATGAAGCCTTAGAAGCATTGTATGAAAAGTACAAAGAGCAAGGTTTTGTTATTCTTGACTTCCCAAGTAACCAATTTTTGGAACAAGCGCCTGGAACTGATGAAGAAATTGATAGTTTTTGTACACTTACATACAATACAACATTCCCGCGTTTCAAGAAAATTGATGTAAACGGTGAACATGCTGATCCATTATACAAATGGTTAAAAGAAACTGGACCAAAAGCTGAAGGCTCAAGTATGGTTGATGTGTTTACGAAAGTATTTAAACGTCAACCAAATAAGGATGACATTACTTGGAATTTCGAGAAATTCTTAATTGATAAGCAGGGAAATATCGTGCAACGATATACACCAGGAACAAAACCAGAAAAACTAGAAAACGAAATTGTTTCGATTCTCTAATGAGCACCTACGGGTGCTTTTTTGTGATATAATGAGCGCATGATAAAAAATATAATATTTGACATTGGAAATGTCCTTTTAAGTTTTAAACCGCTTGAACATTTTGCCAAATATGAGGATGGTGAAGTTGTTTGTGAGAAGATTTTTAGTGATCCACTGTGGAAAGAATACGATCGTGGAACGGTTACACTTGCAGAAATAGAAGCACAAGTAGCAAGTGATATTCCTGCATACAAGGAATTGGTTCACACCATTTTGGAAGAATGGATGGATGTATTACAACCATTAGAAACACTTGCTTATATTGATAGCTTACAAGCACTTGGGTATAAGGTATATCTACTAAGCAATTTATCATTTGATGCAGCCAACTACATTGAGACAAACCTAGACTTATTTCAAAAAGTTGATGGGTATGTACTTTCATGTAACGAAAAGGTGATTAAACCAGAAGCTGCCATATACGAAGCCTTGTTTGCAAAGTTTCAAATCAAACCAGAGGAAAGTATCTTCCTGGATGATTTGCCAGCAAATATCACAGGGGCAAAAGCACTTGGTATGGATGGAATTATCGTAAGTCATCCAAAACAAGCCATTAACGATTTAGAACAAAAATTAAACAAGGAGCTATATGCTAAATAAAAAAACAAAAGTCAAAGGTGAAATTCTACATATTGAAGACAATGGCTTGGGTTGTATGCAAGTTAAAAAAGACAAGGTCTATGTCAAACAAGTCCTTGTTGGGGAACTTGTTGAAGCAACCATCACCAAAAAAATCAAAGATGGATATATTGCGGATTTACTAAAGGTGGTAAAACCTAGCAGTATTCGTACAAAAGTAAAGTGTCAGTATTTTACACGTTGCGGTAGTTGCAGTTATTTACATATGCTGTATCCATTTGAACTAAAAATGAAAACCGATCAGGTAAAGAAACTTGTTGAACAATATCGTTTACCATTACAAGTTAGTAATTGTGAAGGTATGAAAGAACCGTATGCATATCGCAACAAGTTGATTTTATCGTTTGGCAAAAACCGTAAGAATGAAGTGGTCTCAGGTTTTTATGAACCCTATTCACATAAACTCGTCAATATCGGTAGTTGCTTGCTGCATGATAAGAAAACAAATGACTTGTTTACCCACATGAAGGAATGTGTTAAAAAATGTCGTATTGATGTTTATGATGAAGCAACAAAGCGTGGATTTTTAAAACACATTCAAGTTCGTGAAAATCAAAAGGGTGAGTTTTTAGTAACCATTGTGGTTGCGGATACAGAGTTCAAAGGAAAGAAGAAGTTCTTGGATATGTTGTTGGATGGACATCCAGAAATTGTAAGTGTTGTGCAAAACATCAACAATCGTCATACGGTCGTCGTACTTGGAAACCAAGAAATTGTAATGTATGGAAAAGGGTACATTGAAGATACGTTATGTGGATTAACTTTCCGTATTTCCAGTAAATCGTTCTACCAAATCAATCATGAACAATGTGAGAAATTATATACAAAAGCACTGTCCATGCTGAAATTAAAAGGCAATGAAACCGTTGTTGATACCTATAGTGGAATCGGTACGATTTCCTTACTTCTGGCTAAACAAGCAAAGAAAGTTTACGGAGTAGAAATTAATGCACAAGCAGTCAAAGATGCAAACGTAAACAAAGAACTTAACGACATAAAGAACGTAGAATTTGTATGTAGTGATTCTGGTGAATACATGCAACGCTTGGCAAGAGTCAAACAACCCATTGATGTTGTTGTGATGGACCCTGCGCGCGATGGTGCAGATAAAAACTTCATTGATGCATTGTTGAGTTTGAAACCAAAGCACATCCTATACATTTCGTGTAATCCAGAAACACAAATGCGTGACATTAAACAAATGAGTCGAACCTATGGATGTAAAAGGGTCGAATTGTTTGACATGTTTCCACGCACAAGCCATGTGGAGGCGGTTGTTCTTTTGTCCCGCAAAGATATCGAGTAGTGCGGCGAACTCTCTTATAAACCTAGGTAAGATAACTATCATTAGTAGAAAAATATAAAAGTTTCTTTGTGTCCAGAGAATAAAAAAAAGCAACCAATGCAGTACAAGATCATTTAGAAATGATAAATGATTGGAAGAAGTGGGTAGAATAAATTAAATGCTGTAAACGCGTTTTAAGAGCCGCAAGTGAGTATTTGCTCCCCTGCGGCTTTTTGGTTACTTAAAACAGCTATGAGGGCGAGAAGGTAAATAATTGGTTCCGATTAAGGTTCTCTATACTAAATTGTCGAAATTACTTTAAGCCAATCTGGATTTATTTTGAAGACTGAGTATCGGCTAACAATGTTTTTTTAATGGTATCTGGGATTGGATAAGTTTTTGCTGCATCTAATGCGGCAAGAAGGAATTTGCCGTTGCTATTAGTGTCAAGTGTTGTTTGGATTCATCATGTAGTTTTTCGGTGTTAAATGTAACATCAATCCAGTATTCATCGACCTCAGTGAATGCGATAAGAGTAGTGTACATAAATCCGTTGAATTTGACGTTGAATTACAATTCAGTAACTTATGATTCAGTATAGCTTTTTTTCTTGAGAAAAATTTGTGAATAATCCACATACATTACCTACATCCATGCTGTACTGAATATAGTAAGATAGTACAAAAGTAGGTGATGTTATGAGTCAAGCAGAGAAATTAATGAATTTTGCCAATAAAAACAATGGGATTATTACAACTAACCAACTGACCCAATTGGGCATAGGAAGGTGGGTACTTCAAAGACTCGAGGAATTAGAAGAAATTTTTCCGGTCCAACGAGGCGTTTATGTGACAAAAAATGGCTATGCAGATGACTTTTTTCTATTACAAGAGCGTTACCCTAAGGGTGTTTTTTCTCATGAAACCGCTTTGTATTTACTAGGGTTCTCAGATCGAACCCCGATTCAAATTAATATGACTTTTGTAAAAGGTACGTCAACGACGCGTATGAAGCCCGATAATATTCGTCCAGTTACTATTGGTGATAAGGAACTATTTGAAGTTGGGATAACTTCAGTCGAAAGACCCGGGGGGACAACAGTTAGGGTTTATGAAATCGAACGTGTTTTGGTGGATTTGATGAGATCGAGATACGATGCGGATTTGGAACAAGTCATCCCGGCATATAAGCGATACGCTGCGAGCAAGAAGAAGGATGTGAACAAGCTCTTTCGTTATGCGCGGATGTTTGAAGTGGAGGAAAAAGTAAGAAATTATATGAGGGTGCTATTGTGATTTTTAAAAATTCGATGAGTTTTAAGGCTAAGATTAAGCAAATTGCGAAAGAAAAAGGTATCACGACACAACAAGTTCAGTAGAATTATTTGATAGAAGCGTTTCTTTCAAAACTAGCTAAGTCAGAATATAAGCAGAACTTTATTGTAAAAGGTGGCTACTTAATTGGTGGACTTGTTGGATTGGACATGCGTGCCACAATGGATTTAGATACCACGATAAAAGGCTTTACCCTCACGCATGAAACATTACTTGAGATTGCTAATGAAATCATCAAAATCACCACGGAAGAGTCATTTGAATTTAAAGTTGAAGGTATTGAGGATATTCGAGAAACGGATGATTACCCCGGCTTGCGATTAAAACTCATCGCCTCTTTTGAAAGAATTGAAGTTGCGGTTATGGTTGATGTGACAGCGGGAGATGCTATTACTCCAAACGAAGTCAGATATAGCTTTAATAAAATTTTTGAAGATGAAAAAGTAGAGTTGTTGACATACCCGTTGGAAACAATCCTGGCGGAGAAGATAGAGACGATTCTTTCTCGTGGGATTGCAACCACTCGGCCCCGTGATTTTTATGATGTGTACATTTTGTACAAGTTGAAGGACAGCCAAGTTGATTATCAATTGTTTAAGCAAGCACTCATTAATACGATGAAGAAACGGCAATCAGAATTCAACATGTCTGATTACAAGATGGTACTAGAGGAATTACGGACCAACGATTTCCAACAAGATATATGGAGAAAATATCAAAGACAATATGCATATGCATCGGATACCAGTTTCGATGAAGTAATGGGTGTAGCAGCTGAATTGCTTGAGAAAGTTCAATAAATAGAGTCATTGTGTTAACGCCCGCAATGCCACGTTGAACTGTTCTCCAATAGAGAGAATCTATTTCAAAGTACCTTGACATCAATAACGACGAGGTGTTGCATGTGTAAAGTGTTTGGTTGTTAACGAGAATTACCAAGCAAAAGTGTGTTGAACCTCAAGTATGAGATTCCACGTAAAGAATGGCTGATGATGTGTGATGTCGATTAGATTCATGATACACAAGTAGAAAGATCATACTTTGTATAACAGTAAGTGAGACAATAAGGAGGATGAATAATAATGCATGATAAGATTTATACAGAATCTGATTGGAAATTATTTAGAAAAAATATTGTTCTTTGGCAAGAAAATTATATGGCCCGACTTTGTGAAGAATATGAGGAACTTGGATAGGTTACAATAAGGTAGACAGAAAAGATAAGGTTGTCATGGTAAAATAGAAGAGTGAGGTAAACGATATGACAACAAGAAGAGAACGTAGAGTATTTACAAGTGAATTCAAACAACAAATGGTAAATTTGTATAACATTGGGAAGCCAAAGCTGAGATCATTAGAGAATATGATCTAACACCCTCCGCACTTACCAAATGTAGAATAGCGTCATAGATGCAACGAAACCACCAAATAAAAATCAAAATAAATGAACCAGTAATTGCAAAAGTATGACTAGATGCTAGTCAAAGATATGCAAATGCTGGTTTTTATGTTATGGATAAATAGAAAGGAATCATTAAGCAAAATAAAAAGAAGAAAACCGTCCTGCAAGACACCAATTTTCTTCCCGCTCAATAGCAACTATATGGTAACTAAAAAAATCGAAACTTGCAAGTATAAAAATTTTTAGTGTGATGAAATATCATAGAATGATTTTTTTATATTATACTTGATTTTTATTAACTAATTTTCTTAAGTTGTAAGTTTTAAAAAAGTTCTTGCATATGATTTTTAATGGATTTATGGTTAATGCAGAATATCCAAACAACATAAGGAGATCAAGATGAAACAAAGCATAAAAGAACTAGAAGCAACGATTCAAAACCACCATCCAAACCTAAGGGGAATAAAGGTGGTAAAAAAAGGACAACCGATTTACGAACAATATTTGCATGGTGGTAAAAAGGATGATTATTATCATGTGTATTCTCTTACAAAGAGCATTGTATCTGTACTTATTGGGGTTGCGATAGCCCAAGGAAAACTTGAAAATGAACAAGTGAAACTGATTGATGTGATTGATGATGTACCACGCAATCGTCGCCTTTCGGCTTTTGATCAACTGCGTGTGGTTGATATCTTAAAGATGGAAGCACCGTATGTTTATGAGGATAATGAACAACTGTACCAAGATTATTTTTCAAGTCCTTCATGGATACGCTTTACTTTAGGCCTGTTTGGTTCGCCTAATGAGATAGGAACATTTCGCTATACACCAATTGTCGGACCAGATGTATTAACGTACATGCTAACAAAGGTAACCGGACAGTCCGTTTTGGACTATGCAAAGACATATCTGTTTACACCACTGGATATCGAAGTTAAAAAGCCCATTCACTTTGCCAGTGTAAAGGAACAGTTTCAATTTTATCAGTCGACTGACATAAGTGGTTGGGTACATGATGATGAAGGTTTATACGCCGCTGGTTGGGGATTAACACTGAGGTTGGACGATTTGGCTAAGCTTGGGCAACTTTGTTTACAACATGGTACATGGCAAGACAAACAAATTGTGAGTGAAACTTGGCTACAAATAAGTACAACAAGGCAAAGTTACTCCCCACAGTTACAACTTGCTTATGGGTATCTATGGTGGATATTGGATGAGCAAAGCCACACCTATGCAGCAATTGGTGATGGTGGAAATCTCATCTATGTCAACGAAGCACAAGAACTTGTGGTGGTAACAACAGGAGTGTTCAGTGAGAATGCCGGAGACATCATGGACTTGTTGAAAACGACAATTGAACCAACGTTTTTTGAATAGATGTCATATACAGTCGCTTTTGTGTCACCAACATTTACGCACATCTCATAAAACTGTTTTATAATAGAAGTATGAAGCGATTTGAAAAAAATGAGAAAATGTTTCTGATTCCATTTGCGATTTTTGTGTTGATTGTTTCAATAATTTGTATGCATAGCATCAATGAACAAAACGTCATCGAAGAGAATTTCTACGTGCCAAATGTATTTGTGCAACATCACAACTACTTCGAACAAGAACCGCAAACTTATGCAGAAACACTAGCGGATGAATATACGTCGTATGGGACTATTAAGTCACGAGTTAAAGCTAGAACGCTAACAAACAAAGATTTAACAACCAACCACAACAAGTACTTAGGAAGAGAAGTGTTTGTCAGTGAAGATGACACGTATATCTTTATTCAACTGAAAGATGGGCGTTATGAATGCCTAATCAAAGAGTAGTAGAAAAGAAGAAGCGAAAAAGCATCTTCTTTTTCTTTTTGCACAAGTCAGTTCGTACGCAAAATGACGGAAACTGTGTATAATATACCTATGAGTAAAAAGAAGAAAACATCATGGTTTGGAAAACTGGTGACACGGCTTTTGATCCTCCTCGTACTTGCTAGTATCGTCGGTGGTTATTTTGTGCTTGATTACTATCGTATCATTCCGCGAAAAAGCTACGATGCAAGTGATTTTTATTTTGAAGAAGAAGTTAGCGGTGTGGATTACAACCACAATGGTGTTGATGATTATAAAGATATTTTAGCGGGGGCAAAAAAGGATGCAAAAAAACATCCCAAGTATGTGGAAGCTTACTATACAACAGCTTATCCACCTGATGATGAAGGGATCGAAGGGGATGTAGTTTGGCGTGCTTTGCAGCATGCTGGATACGATTTGAAAGCTTTGATGGATGAAGATATCAAAAACAATCCAGGCATTTATCCAAGTGAAGAAGATAGCAATATGAATTTCCGGTTGGTGGACAATCAACGCATGTATTTTGAACGCTACATTCGACGCATTGATGCTCCAACAGAAGAAATTGGCAGTTGGATTGCTGGTGATATTGTGTTTTTTACAAATGGGAGTGTGGCGATTTTAAGTGATAAACGAAACAGTGATGGATATTGTTACATCATCCATAATGATGGACAACCCATGCGTGAAGAAGATACCTTTGAACGCTATGCATCACAGGGAATTATTGGCCACTATCGTTGGCAATTTGAAGGAGAATAAAAATGATTGAACCAATTTATATAGCGACAGGTATTTCCATTGTTATCTTTTTGATTTCATGGAGTATTGATCGTCGTAAAATTACCAATGGGTTTCTTTTTAATGTTTGCATTGGCTTGACTTGTATCTCCCTTGCAGAAATCGGTAACATCTATGAACAACCAATCTTTACGTTTTTGGGTATGGTAGGACTGCTGTTTATTATTGGCTATTTGTTATTTGGGATTGTGGTGATTATGCTTGCTGCATTTATCAATGGTTTCATCTTGATCAAAAAAGAAGGTAGAGGTTTGATGAATCTGTTCGTTCTTTTTGTTGGCGTTGCGATACTGATCTTTTTAATTTTGGCGACAGTGAATATCAAAAACGCAACTTTTACCTTGTTTCAAAGTTTCTTGATTGGTTATGGTTGGTTTGTGGTCATCTATTTGTTGATTAACTTAGCTAACTACATTATGTCATCCTTACTTTATTCGGTGTATCGTCCACGGTTAAATAAAGATTTTATTATTGTTTTAGGTGCAGGTTTGATTAATGGAGAATATCCAACACCGTTACTCCAAAGACGAATTGATAAGGCGATGAATTTATATTTTGCGCATGTCAATAAACAAAAACACCGCAAGATTCCTAAAATCATCATGAGTGGTGGAAAAGGGCCGGATGAAAAAGTGAGTGAAGCTGATGCAATGGCGACTTATGCTAGAGAACATGGCGTGCCACGAGAAGATCTTATCTTGGAGAATAAAAGTAGAAATACAAGAGAAAATATGCGCTTTTCCAAAGCAAAAATTGCAGAAAGTCATAAAGGCGATTGTGAAGTTGTCTTTGCAACCAGCAATTATCATGTCATGCGCTCAGGTATGTTAGCGCGCCAAGAAGGTTTAAAAGCACAAGGTATTGGCAGTCGCACCCCATTCTATTTTTGGTTTGGTGCAACTTTACGGGAATTTGTGGCCATCATGAGTATGTACAAATGGATTCACGTGGTGGTTTTGGTACTCGGTTTGATTGCAACCATTGCACTGTTGATTATCAATCACACCATCATTTCATAAGGAGGGAAATTAACATGAAAAAAATAGAAAGCTTTCAAGTGGATCATCGAAATCTAAATCGTGGGATTTATGTTTCAAGAAAAGACGATGTAGGAAATGAAGTACTTACGACCTTTGATATTCGTATGACTTTACCAAATCGCGAACCCGTGATGAATACAGCAGAAATTCACACGCTAGAACATTTAGGAGCAACCTTTTTGCGTAACCATGACGTGTATGATGAAAAAACGGTGTATTTTGGTCCAATGGGATGTCGTACTGGCTTTTATGTGATTTTTAAAGGTGATTTAACTAGTCATGAAGTTGTTGATATTATTAAAGAGATGTTTGTATTTATTATGAATTATGAAGGTGAGATTCCTGGTGGTGATGATTACTCATGTGGTAATTATTTGGATTTAAATCTGCCAATGGCTAAGTACTGGGCAAAACAATACTTAGATAAGACATTAGCAAACCTAAGTGAAGAACATTTAGTATATCCAAAATAGAGTGCATATATGCATTCTTTTTTATAGCAATTTCTACCACGCTGTATAATGCGAGTAATTTGTATAATAAAAACTAGTTTGTTCGATTGACGGCATAAATGAACTAATTGTAAAAAATGTTTACAACCCGTGTTATTCATTAAAATAACACGGGTTGCTATAAAATTAGAAAGATATATCAAAAAGTATTGAACATTCTGTACAGGAATTGTGATAAAAATACCATAAAATTTCTAAAAAGTTAGATAATTGTCATAGGTCAAACAAGGAGTTAACAAATATAATCGAAAAGTACTTGCATTTAATATGTTCATGTATTTTTTTAGATACCTGATAATCACAACTCATTCTCTATATAAAAGAAGATGATTTTTATATATTATCATCTTCTTTATTTGTGTAAATACAACTTTCTAATATTTATTTGCGTAAGATAACGGGTTAGAAGGTTAGTGAATATGACATGAAGAATGTGATGAAAAATTGTATATTTTTTATGTAAAAATAGCATAAAAATCTAGTTATCCGCATAAAAACTGGACTTATCACACTTTATCAAGGTCAAAACCACTCAATTTACTACTAATTTACTACTTATGAATGAGCTTTGATACGACGATTTATCCTTGAAAAGTGAAGATATAAAGATACTTCCAATAAAATTTGAATATTTAATAGGTAGACACTTCAAAAAATGAGGTGTCTATTTTTTTACCCGATTTTGAAAGGAAGTGAACTTATGAAAACAAAAAATCAAGAATCAAAAGGTCGTTCCCCACTCTTTAAGACCATCAAACATTCATTCAGCCAATAAAAAAGAAAGGATAGGTAAAAATATGGAACTTAAATTTGTGATTCCCAACATGGAAAAAACATTCGGCAATTTAGAATTTGCTGGCGAGGATAAAGTCGTTCAGCGAAGAATCAACGGACGGCTAACTGTCTTATCAAGAAGCTATAATCTCTATTCTGATGTTCAAAGAGCAGATGATATTGTGGTGGTGCTTCCTGCTGAAGCTGGCGAAAAACATTTCGGCTTTGAGGAACGTGTGAAGTTAGTCAATCCACGTATTACCGCAGAGGGCTACAAAATCGGCACTCGTGGTTTTACAAATTACCTTTTACATGCTGACGACATGATAAAAGAATAAAGAAAGAGAGGAAAAATGATGAGATTAGCAAATGGCATTGTATTAGATAAAGACACGACTTTTGGAGAATTGAAATTCTCTGCTCTACGTCGTGAAGTGAGAATCCAAAATGAAGACGGGTCGGTTTCAGATGAAATCAAGGAACGTACCTATGACTTAAAATCCAAAGGACAAGGACGCATGATTCAAGTAAGTATTCCTGCCAGCGTGCCTTTGAAAGAGTTTGATTATAACGCACGGGTGGAACTTATCAATCCCATTGCGGACACCGTTGCTACTGCCACCTATCAAGGAGCAGATGTTGACTGGTATATCAAGGCAGACGATATTGTGCTGACAAAGGATTCTAGTTCATTCAAAGCTCAACCACAAGCAAAGAAAGAACCGACACAAGACAAATAGTCGCTAGGTAGAAAGGAGACTTTTTCGCATGAAACAGCGTGGTAAAAGGATTCGCCCATCTGGTAAAGATTTAGTCTTTCATTTTACGATAGCGTCACTCCTGCCTGTTTTCCTGCTGGTTGTCGGACTGTTTCATGTGAAGACAATCCAGCAGATCAACTGGCAGGATTTTAACCTATCACAAGCAGATAAGATTGACATTCCCTATTTAATTATCAGTTTCAGTGTCGCAATTCTTATCTGCTTGCTGGTAGCGTTTGTATTCAAACGGGTTCGCTATGATACGGTTAAACAACTTTACCACCGTCAAAAACTGGCAAAGATGATACTTGAAAACAAGTGGTATGAATCTGAACAGGTCAAAACAGAGGGTTTCTTTAAAGATAGTGCTGGTCGTACAAAGGAAAAGATAACCTACTTCCCTAAAATGTATTATCGACTTAAAAATGGCTTGATACAGATACGGGTGGAAATCACGCTGGGAAAATATCAAGACCAACTCTTACACTTGGAAAAGAAATTAGAGAGTGGCTTGTACTGTGAGCTGACGGATAAAGAGTTAAAGGATTCCTATGTGGAATATACTTTGCTCTATGACACCATAGCCAGTCGTATTTCTATTGATGAAGTAGAAGCTAAAGATGGTAAACTTCGCTTAATGAAAAACGTATGGTGGGAATATGATAAGCTCCCTCATATGTTGATTGCTGGTGGTACAGGTGGCGGTAAAACTTACTTTATACTGACACTGATTGAAGCCTTGCTTCATACAGATTCAAAACTGTATATTCTTGACCCGAAAAATGCTGATCTTGCGGACTTAGGTTCTGTGATGGCAAATGTCTACTATAGAAAAGAAGACTTGCTTTCTTGCATTGAAACATTCTATGAAGAAATGATGAAACGTAGTGAGGAAATGAAGCAGATGAAGAACTATAAGACTGGCAAAAATTATGCTTACTTAGGTCTCCCGGCACACTTCTTAATCTTTGATGAATACGTCGCTTTCATGGAAATGCTGGGAACAAAAGAAAACACCGCAGTTATGAATAAGCTGAAACAGATTGTCATGTTAGGTCGTCAAGCTGGCTTCTTTCTAATACTGGCTTGTCAACGTCCAGACGCAAAATATTTAGGCGACGGAATCCGTGATCAGTTTAATTTCAGAGTGGCTTTAGGTCGTATGTCTGAAATGGGCTATGGCATGATGTTTGGCAGTGACGTACAAAAGGATTTCTTCTTAAAGCGAATCAAAGGTCGTGGCTATGTTGATGTAGGAACAAGTGTCATATCAGAGTTTTATACTCCCCTTGTACCAAAAGGATATGATTTCTTGGAGGAAATTAAAAAGTTATCCAACAGCAGACAGTCCACGCAGGCGACGTGCGAAGCGGAAGTCGCAGGTGTGGACTGATCTTGCTGGCTGGTGTGGCAATAGCCACGCCAGCACTTAACCCCCCGTATCTAACAGGGGGGTACAAATCGACAGGAAACAGTCAAAAAAACATTAGAAAATCCTTTGGTTACAAGGGATTTACAAAATTTCAGCGTATGTCAAATGGGCTTTAAAAGTTGACATACGCCTTTTTGATTGGAGGGATTTTTACTGAATGAACAAACTTGGTTACAGCATTTAAAAGAAAAACGCTTGGCTTATGGACTATCTCAAAACCGTTTAGCTGTTGCGACTGGTATTACAAGGCAGTATCTAAGCGATATTGAAACAGGAAAAGTCAAGCCATCAGAGGATTTACAGCAGTCCCTTTGGGAAGCTCTGGAACGCTTCAATCCCGACGCTCCCCTTGAAATGCTGTTTGATTATGTAAGAATTCGCTTTCCGACAACAGACGTACAGCAGGTGGTCGAAAACATCTTACAACTGAAACTGTCCTATTTTCTTCATGAGGACTATGGTTTCTATTCTTATTCAGAGCATTATGCTTTAGGCGACATATTCGTCCTTTGCTCCCATGAACTGGACAAAGGAGTTCTGGTGGAATTGAAAGGTCGTGGGTGCAGACAATTTGAAAGCTATCTTCTGGCACAACAAAGAAGCTGGTATGAGTTCTTTATGGACGTTTTGGTGGCTGGCGGTGTGATGAAACGCCTTGACCTTGCCATTAACGATAAGACAGGGATTTTAAATATCCCTGTACTCACTGAAAAGTGCCAACAGGAAGAATGTATCTCCGTCTTCCGCAGTTTTAAAAGCTATCGCAGTGGCGAACTGGTACGCAAAGAGGAAAAGGAATGTATGGGAAACACCCTCTATATCGGTTCATTACAAAGTGAAGTTTATTTCTGTATCTATGAAAAGGACTACGAGCAGTACAAGAAAAATGATATTCCCATTGAAGACGCAGAAGTAAAAAACCGTTTTGAGATTCGATTGAAAAATGAGCGTGCCTATTATGCAGTCCGTGATTTACTCGTCTATGACAATCCAGAGCATACCGCCTTTAAAATTATCAATCGGTATATCCGTTTTGTAGATAAAGACGATTCCAAACCTCGTTCTGATTGGAAACTGAATGAAGAATGGGCTTGGTTTATTGGGAACAATCGTGAACGATTAAAACTAACCACAAAACCAGAGCCTTACTCCTTCCAAAGGACGCTGAACTGGCTATCTCATCAAGTTGCCCCGACCTTAAAGGTTGCGATTAAACTTGATGAAATCAACCAGACGCAGGTTGTAAAAGACATTCTCGACCATGCGAAACTGACAGACCGACACAAGCAGATTTTGAAGCAACAGTCAGTAAAAGAACAGGACGTGATAACAACAAAAAAATAACTCAAATACAAATTCATTGAATATAGAGAGGAGAACATTTTTATGAATTTTGGACAAAACCTTTATAACTGGTTTCTATCAAACGCTCAATCACTGGTGCTTTTAGCAATCGTTGTGATTGGCTTGTATCTTGGCTTCAAGCGTGAGTTTAGCAAACTGATTGGCTTTTTAATTATTGCGATTATTGCGGTTGGCTTAGTCTTCAACGCTGCTGGAGTAAAAGACATTTTACTAGAGCTATTCAATCGCATTATTGGTGCTTAAATAAAACCGTTCTTTTGTGGAATATAAGTGGTTTTCTTATGTTCCGCAAAGGAATGGTACACCAAACGAAGTGCGGTAGGGATTTTTGAATCTCTACAAAGAAAGGACGTGAATATATGGACGATATGCAAGTCTATATTGCGAATTTAGGCAAATACAATGAGGGCGAATTGGTCGGTGCGTGGTTTACCTTTCCCATTGACTTTGAGGAAGTCAAAGAGAAAATCGGCTTGAATGATGAATATGAGGAATACGCCATTCATGACTACGAGTTACCCTTTACGGTTGACGAATACACTTCCATTGGCGAACTCAATCGACTATGGGAAATGGTATCGGAATTACCCGAAGAATTACAATCGGAGCTATCTGCTCTGCTCACTCATTTTTCAAGCATTGAAGAACTAAGCGAACATCAAGAGGATATTATCATTCATTCCGATTGTGATGATATGTATGACGTGGCACGCTACTACATTGAAGAAACGGGTGCTTTAGGCGAAGTACCAGCTAGTCTTCAAAACTATATTGATTATCAAGCCTATGGTCGGGATTTAGACCTTTCAGGAACGTTTATCTCAACCAATCATGGGATTTTTGAAATCGTCTATTAAATCTGTCGGTACATTACTACTGGCAGATTTTCTATTTTACGGGGTGGCTCAATCAGCTACCCCTATTTTTTATGAAAGGATTGATTACATGAAGAAAATACGAAGCTATACCAGTATCTGGTCTGTGGAAAAGGTACTGTATTCTATCAATGATTTTAGACTTCCGTTTCCCATAACCTTTACGCAAATGACATGGTTTGTCGTGTCACTCTTTGCAGTGATGATACTTGGCAACTTGCCCCCTCTTTCCATGATAGAGGGAGCATTTCTCAAATACTTTGGGATTCCTGTGGCTTTCACATGGTTTATGTCTACAAAAACTTTTGATGGTAAAAAGCCTTATGGATTTTTGAAGTCTGTCATTGCTTATGCACTGCGACCAAAGCTGACCTATGCAGGAAAAAAAGTAACGCTTGGCAGAAACCAGCCACAAGAAGCCATTACAGCAGTTAGGAGTGAATTTTATGGCATATCCAATTAAATACATTGAAAACAATCTCGTCTGGAATAAAGACGGGGAATGTTATGCTTACTATGAGCTTGTTCCTTACAATTACTCATTTCTAAGTCCAGAACAGAAAATACAAGTGCATGATTCTTTCAGACAGCTTATCGCACAAAATCGTGATGGCAAAATTCATGCTTTACAAATCAGTACAGAATCCAGCATACGTTCTGCACAAGAGCGTTCCAAAAATGAAGTCACTGGCAAGCTCAAAGCGGTTGCCTATGACAAAATCGACCAACAGACAGACGCTTTAATATCCATGATTGGCGAAAATCAAGTGAACTACCGTTTCTTTATCGGCTTTAAGTTGCTTCTCAACGATCAGGAGTTTTCTATGAAAAGTCTTACCGTTGAAGCAAAAAATGCTTTGTCTGATTTTGTCTATGATGTGAACCATAAGCTGATGGGCGATTTTGTTAGTATGAGTAATGATGAAATCCTGCGTTTTCAGAAGATGGAAAAGCTCTTAGAAAATAAAATCTCTCGTCGTTTCAAAATCCGCAGGTTAGATAAGGACGACTTCGGCTATCTGATTGAACACCTTTACGGACAGACAGGCACTGCCTATGAAGAGTATGAGTACCATCTATCAAAGAAAAAGCTGGATAATGAAACGCTGATTAAATACTATGACTTGATTAAGCCTACTCGCTGTTTGGTGGAAGAAAAACAGCGATATTTGAAAATCCAGCAGGAAGATGAAACCGTCTATGTAGCTTACTTTACCATTAACAGCATTGTCGGAGAACTGGACTTCCCGTCCTCTGAAATCTTCTACTACCAGCAACAGCAATTTACATTCCCGATTGATACGTCAATGAATGTGGAAATTGTAGCGAATCGTAAAGCCCTATCTACTGTCCGCAATAAAAAGAAAGAACTGAAAGACTTGGATAACCACGCTTGGCAAAGTGATAATGAAACCAGCTCCAATGTGGCGGAAGCTCTGGAAAGTGTGAATGAGCTGGAAACCAATTTAGACCAAAGCAAGGAATCTATGTACAAGCTGTCTTATGTGGTAAGGGTATCAGCAAATGATCTTGACGAACTCAAACGTCGTTGTAATGAAGTGAAAGATTTTTATGACGATTTAAGCGTAAAACTGGTACGACCATTTGGGGATATGCTCGGCTTACATGAAGAATTTTTACCTGCCAGCAAGCGTTATATGAATGATTATATTCAATACGTGACCTCTGATTTCCTCGCTGGTTTAGGTTTTGGTGCTACTCAAATGCTGGGGGAAAATGAGGGGATTTATGTTGGCTACAGCTTAGATACTGGACGCAATGTCTATCTGAAACCTGCTCTTGCCAGTCAAGGGGTTAAGGGTTCAGTAACCAATGCGTTAGCGTCGGCTTTTGTTGGTTCGCTGGGTGGTGGTAAATCCTTTGCGAATAACCTTATCGTCTATTATGCGGTGCTTTATGGGGCACAAGCAGTGATTGTAGACCCAAAAGCAGAACGTGGCAGATGGAAAGAAACCTTGCCAGAGATTTCCCATGAAATCAATATCGTCACTCTGACTTCTGATGAGAAAAACAAAGGCTTACTTGACCCTTATGTGATTATGAAAAATCCCAAAGATTCTGAATCACTGGCTATTGATATTCTGACATTCCTTACGGGGATTTCCTCTCGTGATGGGGAACGCTTCCCAATCCTTAGAAAAGCCATTCGTGCAGTAACCAATAGTGAAGTACGAGGGTTGATGAAAGTGATTGAGGAATTACGGGTTGAGAATACGCCACTAAGTACCAGTATAGCCGACCATATCGAAAGTTTTACAGACTATGACTTTGCACATTTATTATTCAGTAATGGTTATGTGGAGCAGTCTATCAGCTTAGAAAAACAACTGAACATTATACAGGTTGCGGACTTGGTACTTCCCGACAAGGAAACTTCCTTTGAGGAATATACCACTATGGAGCTTTTATCCGTTGCTATGCTGATTGTCATTAGTACCTTTGCTTTAGACTTTATCCATACAGACCGAAGCATTTTCAAGATTGTAGATTTAGACGAAGCATGGAGCTTTTTACAGGTAGCACAAGGAAAAACACTATCTATGAAGCTGGTTCGGGCTGGTCGTGCTATGAACGCTGGGGTATATTTCGTGACCCAAAATACAGACGACCTCTTAGATGAAAAACTGAAAAATAACCTCGGCTTAAAATTTGCATTTCGTTCCACTGACCTTAACGAGATTAAAAAGACCTTAGCCTTTTTTGGTGTAGACCCAGAGGACGAAAACAATCAGAAGCGATTGCGTGATTTGGAAAACGGGCAATGCCTTATCAGTGATTTATATGGTCGTGTCGGTGTGATACAGTTCCACCCTGTATTTGAAGAACTGCTCCATGCCTTTGATACCAGACCACCTGTGCGAAAAGAGGTGTAAATGTGAAACCATCAATAGTAAACAGAATAAAATCAAACTGGACGCTGAAACGTCTAGGTAAAGTGGCAATGACAGTGGCTTTCACACTTGTGATTGCCATTTTTCTTTTAGCCATGCTGGGAACGGTGGTTCAAGCTGCGGGCTTGGTAGATGATACGGTCAATGTGGCAAATGAATACAGCCGATACCCACTTGAAAACTATCAACTGGATTTTTATGTGGATAATAGCTGGGGCTGGCTTCCGTGGAACTGGTCGGACGGGATTGGAAAACAGGTCATGTATGGACTATATGCCATTACCAATTTTATTTGGACAATCAGTTTGTATGTTTCCAATGCGACAGGTTACTTAGTACAGGAAGCCTATTCCTTAGACTTCATTTCCGCTACAGCAGATTCCATTGGTAAGAATATGCAGACCTTAGCTGGTGTGAGTGCAAACGGATTTTCAACAGAGGGTTTCTATGTTGGATTCCTCTTACTCTTGATTTTGGTTCTTGGGGTTTATGTTGCCTATACGGGACTGATAAAGAGAGAAACCACAAAGGCAATTCATGCCATTATGAATTTTGTGCTGGTGTTTATCCTATCGGCTTCCTTTATTGCCTACGCTCCCGACTACATTAAAAAAATCAATGACTTTTCATCAGACATCAGTAATGCCAGTTTATCACTTGGCACGAAGATTGTCATGCCCCATTCCGATAGTCAAGGCAAGGACAGCGTGGACTTAATCAGAGATAGCCTGTTTTCCATACAGGTTCAGCAACCGTGGCTACTGCTTCAATACAACAGTTCAGACATTGAAAGTATCGGTATTGACCGTGTGGAAAGCCTGCTCTCCACCAGCCCAGATTCCAACAATGGCGAAGACAGAGAAAAAATTGTTGCGGAAGAAATTGAAGACAGAAGCAATACCAATCTAACCATTACAAAGACCATTAACCGTTTAGGTACAGTCTTCTTCCTATTTGTCTTCAATATTGGGATTTCCATATTTGTATTCCTATTAACAGGAATCATGATTTTCTCGCAGGTACTTTTTATCATCTATGCTATGTTTCTGCCTGTGAGCTTTATTTTAAGCATGATTCCATCATTTGATGGTATGTCAAAACGAGCCATAACAAAGCTCTTTAATACCATTTTGACACGAGCTGGAATCACATTGATTATTACGACAGCATTTAGTATTTCAACCATGCTCTATACCTTATCGGCTGGTTATCCGTTCTTTTTGATTGCTTTTCTACAGATTGTGACCTTTGCAGGAATCTACTTCAAGCTGGGCGATTTAATGAGTATGTTTTCTCTACAGAGTAACGATTCTCAAAGTGTGGGAAGTCGTGTGATGAGAAAACCTCGTATGCTTATGCACGCTCACATGCACCGTCTACAGCGGAAACTTGGACGTTCCATGACTACTCTAGGGGCTGGGTCTGCCATTGTTACAGGTAAAAAAGGACAGTCGGGTTCGGGGAGTTCTGCAAGGACACAAGCAGATCACTCCCGACCAGACGGAAAGGAAAAATCAACACTTGGAAAACGTATCGGTCAAACCATCGGTACAGTAGCTGATACCAAAGACAGAATGGTAGACACTGCTAGTGGTTTGAAAGAACAGGTTAAAGATTTGCCGACCAATGCAAGATATGCAGTATATCAAGGAAAATCCAAAGTAAAAGAGAATGTCCGTGATTTAACCAGTAGTATTTCTCAAACCAAAGCGGACAGAGCCAGTGGACGCAAGGAACAGCAGGAACAAAGGCGAAAAACCATTGCGAAGCGTCGCTCTGAAATGGAACAGGTCAAACAGAAAAAACAGCCTGCTTCTTCTGTTCATGAAAGACCGACTACAAGACAAGAACAATATCATGATGAACAGACCTCAAAACAGTCTAATATTCAGACTTCATATAAGGAATCTCAACAAGCCAAACAAGAGCGTCCAGCAGTTAAGTCCGATTTTTCAAGTCCAAAAGTGGAACGCCAAGGCAATACCGTTCAAGAAAAAACCGTTCAAAAGCCAGCAACTTCAACCACTACAGCAGATAGAACTTCACAACGTCCAATCACAAAAGAACGTCCGTCTACTGTTCAAAGAGTACCACTACAAAATACAAGAAGTAGACCACCAATCAAAACCGCCACCATTAAGAAAGTCGGTAAGAAACCATGAAGTTGAAAACTTTAGTGATTGGTGGTTCTGGATTATTCTTGATGGTCTTCTCACTGCTTCTGTTTGTTGCCATTTTATTTTCAGATGAACAGGACAGCGGAATTTCCAATATTCATTATGGAGGTGTGAATGTTTCCGCAGAAGTGCTGGCTCATAAGCCTATGGTAGAAAAATATGCCAAAGAATATGGCGTTGAAGAATATGTCAACATACTTCTTGCGATTATACAGGTGGAATCGGGCGGTACTGCGGAAGATGTTATGCAGTCCTCGGAATCCCTCGGTCTTCCACCTAATTCATTGAGTACAGAAGAATCCATTAAGCAAGGTGTGAAGTATTTCAGTGAATTATTAGCCAGTAGCGAAAGGCTCAGTGTAGATTTAGAATCGGTTATCCAGTCCTACAATTATGGTGGTGGTTTCTTAGGGTATGTGGCTAATCGTGGAAATAAATATACCTTTGAACTGGCTCAAAGTTTCTCAAAAGAGTATTCAGGTGGCGAAAAAGTGTCTTACCCCAATCCCATAGCCATACCTATCAATGGGGGCTGGCGATACAACTATGGCAATATGTTTTATGTGCAACTGGTAACGCAGTATCTTGTCACAACAGAGTTTGATGATGATACGGTACAAGCCATCATGGACGAAGCACTGAAATATGAGGGCTGGCGATACGTTTACGGTGGAGCTTCCCCGACTACTTCTTTTGATTGTAGCGGACTGACACAATGGACGTATGGAAAAGCTGGAATTAACTTACCACGAACCGCACAACAGCAATATGATGTGACCCAGCATATCCCACTATCGGAAGCACAAGCTGGCGATTTGGTTTTCTTTCATTCTACCTATAACGCTGGCTCTTATATTACTCATGTTGGGATATACCTTGGCAATAACCGTATGTTTCATGCAGGCGACCCAATCGGTTATGCCGACTTAACAAGCCCCTACTGGCAACAGCATTTAGTGGGAGCAGGACGAATCAAACAATGAGAAAGGAAGATTTAATGATGAAATTTAGAAAAAATCAGAATAAAGAAAAACAGATACCAAAGGAAAAGAAACCTCGTGTCTATAAGGTCAATCCTCATAAAAAGGTTGTGATTGCCTTGTGGGTACTTTTAGGGCTTAGTTTCAGCTTTGCGATATTCAAGCACTTTACAGCTATAGATACTCATACTATTCACGAAACAACTATCATAGAAAAGGAATACGTTGATACTCATCATGTAGAAAATTTTGTAGAGAACTTTGCGAAAGTCTACTATTCATGGGAGCAATCCGATAAGTCCATTGATAATCGAATGGAAAGTCTAAAAGGCTATCTGACAGATGAACTTCAAGCTCTCAATGTTGATACAGTACGCAAAGATATTCCTGTATCGTCTTCTGTAAGAGGATTTCAGATATGGACGGTAGAGCCAACTGGCGACAATGAGTTTAATGTAACCTACAGTGTAGACCAGCTCATTACAGAGGGAGAAAATACAAAGACCGTCCACTCTGCTTATATAGTGAGTGTCTATGTAGATGGTTCTGGAAATATGGTACTGGTTAAGAATCCGACCATTACCAACATACCTAAGAAATCAAGTTATAAACCAAAAGCCATTGAAAGTGAGGGGACGGTTGATTCCATTACAACCAATGAAATCAATGAGTTTTTAACGACGTTCTTCAAGCTCTATCCTACAGCGACAGCCAGTGAACTTTCCTACTATGTGAATGACGGGATATTAAAACCAATCGGAAAAGAGTACATCTTTCAAGAACTGGTAAATCCTATTCACAATCGTAAGGATAATCAAGTCACGGTATCGCTGACAGTGGAGTATATCGACCAGCAGACCAAAGCAACGCAGGTATCTCAATTTGATTTGGTACTTGAAAAGAACGGGAGTAATTGGAAGATTGTAAAATAACAAATATTGGTACATGATTACAGATACTTTGTAATCATGTACTCTTTTTGATAAAAAATTGGAGATTCCTTTACAAATATGCTCTTACGTGCTATTATTTAAGTGACTATTTAAAAGGAGTTAATAAATATGCGGCAAGGTATTCTTAAATAAACTGTCAATTTGATAGCGGGAACAAATAATTAGATGTCCTTTTTTAGGAGGGCTTAGTTTTTTGTACCCAGTTTAAGAATACCTTTATCATGTGATTCTAAAGTATCCAGAGAATATCTGTATGCTTTGTATACCTATGGTTATGCATAAAAATCCCAGTGATAAAAGTATTTATCACTGGGATTTTTATGCCCTTTTGGGTTTTTGAATGGAGGAAAAACACATGAAAATTATTAATATTGGAGTTTTAGCTCATGTTGATGCAGGAAAAACTACCTTAACAGAAAGCTTATTATATAACAGTGGAGCGATTACAGAATTAGGAAGCGTGGACAAAGGTACAACGAGGACGGATAATACGCTTTTAGAACGTCAGAGAGGAATTACAATTCAGACAGGAATAACCTCTTTTCAGTGGGAAAATACGAAGGTGAACATCATAGACACGCCAGGACATATGGATTTCTTAGCAGAAGTATATCGTTCATTATCAGTTTTAGATGGGGCAATTCTACTGATTTCTGCAAAAGATGGCGTACAAGCACAAACTCGTATATTATTTCATGCACTTAGGAAAATGGGGATTCCCACAATCTTTTTTATCAATAAGATTGACCAAAATGGAATTGATTTATCAACGGTTTATCAGGATATTAAAGAGAAACTTTCTGCCGAAATTGTAATCAAACAGAAGGTAGAACTGTATCCTAATATGTGTGTGACGAACTTTACCGAATCTGAACAATGGGATACGGTAATAGAGGGAAACGATGACCTTTTAGAGAAATATATGTCCGGTAAATCATTAGAAGCATTGGAACTCGAACAAGAGGAAAGCATAAGATTTCATAATTGTTCCCTGTTCCCTGTTTATCACGGAAGTGCAAAAAACAATATAGGGATTGATAACCTTATAGAAGTGATTACGAATAAATTTTATTCATCAACACATCGAGGTCCGTCTGAACTTTGCGGAAATGTTTTCAAAATTGAATATACAAAAAAAAGACAACGTCTTGCATATATACGCCTTTATAGTGGAGTACTACATTTACGAGATTCGGTTAGAGTATCAGAAAAAGAAAAAATAAAAGTTACAGAAATGTATACTTCAATAAATGGTGAATTATGTAAGATTGATAGAGCTTATTCTGGAGAAATTGTTATTTTGCAAAATGAGTTTTTGAAGTTAAATAGTGTTCTTGGAGATACAAAACTATTGCCACAGAGAAAAAAGATTGAAAATCCGCACCCTCTACTACAAACAACTGTTGAACCGAGTAAACCTGAACAGAGAGAAATGTTGCTTGATGCCCTTTTGGAAATCTCAGATAGTGATCCGCTTCTACGATATTACGTGGATTCTACGACACATGAAATTATACTTTCTTTCTTAGGGAAAGTACAAATGGAAGTGATTAGTGCACTGTTGCAAGAAAAGTATCATGTGGAGATAGAACTAAAAGAGCCTACAGTCATTTATATGGAGAGACCGTTAAAAAATGCAGAATATACCATTCACATCGAAGTGCCGCCAAATCCTTTCTGGGCTTCCATTGGTTTATCTGTATCACCGCTTCCGTTGGGAAGTGGAATGCAGTATGAGAGCTCGGTTTCTCTTGGATACTTAAATCAATCATTTCAAAATGCAGTTATGGAAGGGATACGCTATGGTTGCGAACAAGGATTATATGGTTGGAATGTGACGGATTGTAAAATCTGTTTTAAGTATGGCTTATACTATAGCCCTGTTAGTACCCCAGCAGATTTTCGGATGCTTGCTCCTATTGTATTGGAACAAGTCTTAAAAAAAGCTGGAACAGAATTGTTAGAGCCATATCTTAGTTTTAAAATTTATGCGCCACAGGAATATCTTTCACGAGCATACAACGATGCTCCTAAATATTGTGCGAACATCGTAGACACTCAATTGAAAAATAATGAGGTCATTCTTAGTGGAGAAATCCCTGCTCGGTGTATTCAAGAATATCGTAGTGATTTAACTTTCTTTACAAATGGACGTAGTGTTTGTTTAACAGAGTTAAAAGGGTACCATGTTACTACCGGTGAACCTGTTTGCCAGCCCCGTCGTCCAAATAGTCGGATAGATAAAGTACGATATATGTTCAATAAAATAACTTAGTGTATT
This sequence comes from Erysipelotrichaceae bacterium MTC7, assembly GCA_001695645.1. Classification (GTDB taxonomy): domain Bacteria; phylum Bacillota_I; class Bacilli_A; order Erysipelotrichales; family Erysipelotrichaceae; genus Breznakia. The sequence continues at coordinate 25,126 of LVZN01000020.1, forward strand.
TTATGTTGTTATATAAATATGGTTTCTTGTTAAATAAGATGAAATATTTTTTAATAAAGATTTGAATTAAAGTGTAAAGGAGGAGATAGTTATTATAAACTACAAGTGGATATTGTGTCCTGTATGTGGAAATAAAACACGATTAAAGATAAGGGAAGATACTGAATTAAAAAAATTCCCCCTCTATTGTCCGAAATGCAGACAAGAAAATTTAATTGAAATAAAGCAGTTCAAAGTAACTGTGATTACAGAGCCAGACGCAAAGACGCAGAGCCGATAAAATGAGATTAATACAATCTCATTTTATCGGCTCTTTCCGTTATGTATGGATTCTTTTAATTAGTCTTCGATGTTTCTTGCTTCGTTGATACCGCTGGCTAAAGATTCCATTAAGGATAGTTCTTTGTCTGTAAAGCTATCCATGTATTTCTCTATCTGTAATCGTCGGGTGCTTTTTACCAAGTTATTAGCAGGTAAGAAAAATTCATCAACGGAAACATGAAGTAACGATACAAGGTCATAAAGAACTTGTATGCTGGGGTGTTGCCCTTTATTTTCAATATTAGTTAAGTACCGTGGGTCAATTTCAATCAATGCTCCCACTTGTTCACGAGTTAAACCTCGTTTCAATCGAGCTTCTTTAATGGCTAAACCAAAGGCTCTAAAATCATATTTATCTTCTTTTTTACGCATAGTAGACCACCTCTATACATTTTATTGTTCCTACTGAATTAAAAACAGGTATAGAAAAACGTGTTATATGGTTTATAGGTTTATATTTAATAAAAAGCACTACTAAACGCCAATAAAAAAAACCGTTATATGGTAGTGCTATTTACGCTGTTAAAATATTGTATATTACTTCCAAATGGCGGTTTGTTGGAGGTCAACGTCGCCATGAAGTACATCATATACAATAAATTTCCTTACATTGGGTTCTTGTCAAAAAAAGTCGTCTATCTGCAATAGATAAGTACGTCCACCAATGTGGTTTTATAAATCATATAGATAGAATAACAGAAGCATGTAAACAGAGAAATAAATCTGTTTATATGCTTTTTTGGCTATTCAGAACTTTTTTACAAAGTTTATTTATCAGTAATGCAACAAATCCCCCTTTCACATTGGGACTAAGAGTGAAAGGAGATAAACGAGCAAGGCTCACTTCCTTTCCTAGACAGAAAGGGGGTGAGAAACATGAAACCATCTTCTTTTCAGACCACAATAGAAAATCAGTTTGACTATATCTGTAAACGTGCTATGGAAGACGAGCGAAAGAATTATATGCTTTATCTTTCAAGGATTGCAAAGCGTGAGGTGTCCTTTTCGGATGTTGGCGATTATCTTGTTAGCCAGTTTGCGACAACAGATAACTATTCAACTGACTTTCAGATTTTTACACTCAATGGGTTATCAGTAGGCGTTGAAAATGATTTGTTGAGTGAAGCATTACGTGAGTTGCCAGACAAGAAACGTGAAATTCTACTGCTGTTTTACTTTATGGACATGAGCGATTCAGAAATTGCAGACCTGTTGAAATTGAACCGTTCTACTGTCTATCGGCATAGAACCAGTGGACTAGCCTTAATTAAAAAGTTTATGGAGGAATTTGAAGAATGAAAACACAATATCCTATGATTCCCTTTCCTCTCATTGTAAAGGCAACAGATGGCGATACCGAAGCGATTAACCAGATTCTACATCATTACAGAGGGTACATAACGAAGCGTTCCCTACGACTTATGAAAGATGAATATGGCAATCAAAGTATGGTCGTTGATGAAGTCTTACGTGGAAGAATGGAAACCAGACTGATTACAAAGATTTTGTCATTTGAAATTAAGTAATATCCTCTCTCCTTTCGTGGAAGCGTGCTAAACCATTCCACGCTTCCCGAACAGGGAGGTTTGTTATTCCACCAAAGCATATTGAGCTTTCAATGTGTTTTGATAGGCTAACGAGCCATTGTTCTTTGAAAACTGAATAAAAGTAATCGAATACGTTTCGATAAGAAAAGAGCCAACGGAACTAACCGCCATGACCTATCTTATAAAGATAGCGAGCGATTCATGTTAGTGATCCGAGAAGCAATCTTTAGCAGGATTGCCTGCAACGACATTCTTATCGTGATAATGATACTCCCATACAGTCAATAGTCCGAGCGTGATAAAACCGTCGCAGGCAATGAGTATGGCTACATGAGAACCATGCAGGGGTGGAACTCCCGTGAGCTTTGCTAAAGCTGTTCGATTGCTGGTAAAACAACTTTTATGAAATCCAAATAAGTGATTTGGAAAGGAGGATTTTATGAAGCAGACTGACATTCCTATTTGGGAACGTTATACCCTAACCATTGAAGAAGCGTCAAAATATTTTCGTATTGGCGAAAACAAGCTACGACGCTTGGCAGAGGAAAATAAAAATGCAAATTGGCTGATTATGAATGGCAATCGTATTCAGATTAAACGAAAACAATTTGAAAAAATTATAGATACATTGGACGCAATCTAGCGTCGCCAAAGGGTCTTGTATATGATAAAATAGTATTAAGTCGTATCAAGGCTCTTTCCATAAAGGAAAGGAGCAAATGCCATGTCAGAAAAAAGACGTGACAATAAAGGTCGAATCTTAAAGACTGGAGAGAGCCAACGAAAAGACGGAAGATACTTATACAAATATATAGATTCATTTGGAGAACCGCAATTTGTTTACTCGTGGAAACTTGTGGCTACAGACCGAGTACCAGCAGGAAAGCGTGATTGTATCTCACTTAGAGAGAAAATCGCAGAGTTACAGAAAGACATTCATGATGGTATTGATGTTGTAGGAAAGAAAATGACACTCTGCCAGCTTTACGCAAAACAGAACGCTCAAAGACCAAAGGTTAGAAAAAACACTGAAACTGGACGCAAATATCTTATGGATATTTTGAAGAAAGACAAGTTAGGTGTAAGAAGTATTGACAGTATTAAGCCATCAGACGCTAAAGAATGGGCTATTAGAATGAGTGAAAATGGTTATGCTTATCAAACCATCAATAACTACAAACGTTCTTTAAAGGCTTCATTCTATATTGCTATACAAGATGATTGTGTTCGGAAGAATCCATTTGACTTTCAACTGAAAGCAGTTCTTGATGATGATACTGTCCCTAAGACCGTACTAACAGAAGAACAGGAAGAAAAACTGTTAGCCTTTGCAAAAGCTGATAAAACCTACAGCAAAAATTATGATGAAATTCTGATACTCTTAAAAACAGGTCTTCGTATTTCAGAGTTTGGTGGTTTGACACTTCCAGATTTAGATTTTGAGAATCGTCTTGTCAATATAGACCATCAGCTATTGAGAGATACTGAAATTGGGTACTACATTGAAACACCAAAGACCAAAAGTGGCGAACGTCAAGTTCCTATGGTTGAAGAAGCCTATCAAGCATTTAAGCGAGTGTTAGCGAATCGAAAGAATGATAAGCGTGTTGAGATTGATGGATATAGTGATTTCCTCTTTCTTAATAGAAAGAACTATCCAAAAGTGGCAAGTGATTACAACGGCATGATGAAAGGTCTTGTTAAGAAATACAATAAGTATAACGAGGATAAATTGCCACACATCACTCCACATAGTTTGCGACATACATTCTGTACCAACTATGCAAATGCAGGAATGAATCCAAAGGCATTACAGTACATTATGGGACATGCTAATATAGCCATGACGCTGAACTATTACGCACATGCAACATTCGATTCTGCAATGGCAGAAATGAAACGCTTGAATAAAGAGAAGCAACAGGAGCGTCTTGTTGCTTAGTAGTACAAATGAATTTACTACTTATTTACCACTTCTGACAGCTAAGACATGAGGAAATATGCAAAGAAACGTGAAGTATCTTCCTACAGTAAAAATACTCGAAAGCACATAGAATAAGGCTTTACGAGCATTTAAGAAAATATAAAAAGATAATTAGAAATTTATACTTTGTTTAGTATAAAAAATGCACAAAGTAACATCTTGTGAAAAAAATGCTGTAAACATGCATTATTACAGTCCAAAATACACTTTTTTCTAATGCAAGATAATATATTGCTAAGCTTGCATTAAAAAAACTTTGTAATTAAGTGATGAATGGTATAAAATTATGTATAATTAAATAGAAAAAAGGGGAATGAAAAATGGATAAAGAATATGTATTAGATAAGAACGAGGTTGTAAATCTATTAAAAAGTGTTCATGTAAGCTTGTATGACAAAGCCATTTCACCAATTAAGTTACAAAAAGGATTATACTTTTTATTTGCTTTTTGGGGTGGTAGAATTCGCAAAGCAAAAAAAACAGAATTAGATCTTGTTGAAAAATATACGGAGTATTTATTTAATCCCGCTTTTGAAGCGTGGTCATACGGACCTGTAGATAGAGAAGTATATAGCAAAAATAAACATGGGGCATTAAATGTTTACGATGTTGATAAAGCTGTTGAATATTTAGAACGTCAAGATGATTTCGTTAAGTCGTTTCTTGAAGAACTAATTCCACAAATTTTTAATTCTGGGGATTTTGGGTTAGTGAACTTAAGTCATAAAGATAATGCGTGGATTGATAATTATGATGCAAGAGCGCTATATAATGATACGCAAATCCCATCAGAAGATATTATCGTGGAATATGCGAACAAATAAACAAAAAAAGAAATCGAATATTGTATTAGTAAGCGCTCAAAATATGAGTAATGAAAAGAAAAAAAAGGAACTCGCTGAGAAATTTGTTAAATCTGCTGAAGTAAGTGATGAAAATCCATTTAGTGGGATGAACAAAGTGAAAGAAAAATTGACAGATCAAAAAAGTTTGGTGCCAAACAGTCTAAACAAAATTAAAGTGAAGTTTAGAAAAATAACAAGCGAATCTTTCCCTGATGTATATTTTACAAATAAGTTGAAACCAACTACTCAGGATGATGAGTTGTTTAAAAGTGATATATTACGAAAATTAATCAGGTTAAAAGACCAACTAGTGAATAGTGAGGAAATACCTTGGGACGTTGAGGAAAGAGAACGTCTGATGAATAAACGTACAAAAAAGGAACTTACAAGTCCAAAAGTAAATAGAAATAAACAATTATTTACTAAAATTGGATTAGGACAAAGAGTTGATGATATTGATAAAGCACCTATTAAAAGTCAATATGGCAGTAAACATAATTCAGTTAGAGTTTATTATATTTTCGATGGAGATATTGTGGACATAGTTTTAATGGATCCGCACCACTTGGTAGCAGACAAAGAATATAGAAAAAAATACAATATGTACAAGCATTGTAAAAAATGCATTGGAAACTTATAAAAACGGAACCTACGTAACCAGGATGGGATGTCGTAGGTTTTTACTTTGCATGGATTTACCTTGTTTTACTTTTGTATGTGATGGGGAGTGTAAAATAAACTGTGTAAGTAGAGAGCGTACGGCTCTGCTTCACAGTTTTTTTAATTGTATATGTTAAACT
>LVZN01000021.1 GCA_001695645.1 Erysipelotrichaceae bacterium MTC7
AACAAATGGGGATGTCTAATTGCAGATCCAAAAACAGGAGCAACAACACGCGAAGGTGTGTTTGCAGGAGGAGATGCAGTAACCGGAGCCGCAACGGTTATTCTAGCCATGGGAGCTGGAAAAGAAGCAGCTGAAGCGATGGATGCGTATATCCAAAACAAATAAAATGATACATTCTATCATTTATAATACTCATTCCTATGATATACTAAATATACTATTTGCTGTTTCAGGCAAATGTCGTATATGAATATTTGAAAAGAGGATTATACATGAGAAAATTAACATACGGACTTGTTGTTTTAGTACTTTTGGTGAGTGGCTGTCAAAGTAAAACGAAAAGTACGACGGTGTGCACCATTGCCCAAGATGAGATGAAAGTCACATTAACTTTGGATGCTGAAGGTGATACCATTACCAAATTAACACAACAAGCAACAACCGATTTACAAACATCATTTGATCAAGGATTGTTAAATGAAGACAGTGTAAAACAAAGTGCAGACGCTGTAAAAGAGAAGTTGAGTAAACTTAAAGGAGCGAGCTACAAATACACGCTTAAAAAGACAACGCTTGACGAAACTAGCGTTTTTGATTTAACAAAAGCCGATATTGATGAATTAATCGATGCTAAAATATTAGAAATCGAAGGTAGTACTGAAAAAGGACTTAGTTTAAAGAAATCTGTGGCCAATTATAAAGAACAAGGATTGACTTGTAAAACAAAGTAATTGTGTTACAATAATTAACAATACAGCTTAGATTTGGAGTAGTAATTTCTTTATTTATTGTAGAGAGCAAGTGGTTGGTGAAAACTTGTATAAAGATGGAGATGAACTCACCAAGGAGCTAATCGTAAGACATAAGCGATTCGTGTTTCGAGCGATAATCGAAAATGAAGGTGCATATAGATGTTTTCTATATGAACTAAGGTGGTACCGCGTATATAACGTCCTTAGATGAATTTCTAAGGGCGTTTTTATTTTAGTTAAAGGAGAAAAAATATGGTATTTGATTACAAAACAATTGAAACAAAGTGGCGTAAATATTGGAAAGATAACGACACATTCAAAACCGATGTATGGGATTTTAGCAAACCAAAATTCTACGCATTAGATATGTTTCCATATCCATCTGGACAAGGACTTCATGTTGGTCACCCAGAAGGTTATACAGCAACGGATGTTGTAAGTCGATTAAAAAGAATGCAAGGGTATAACGTCTTGCATCCCATGGGGTTTGACTCATTTGGTTTGCCAGCAGAACAATATGCAATTTCTACTGGAAATCATCCAAATGGATTCACTGAAGCAAACATTAAAATCTTTTCTGAACAACTACAGTTGTTGGGATTCTCATACGATTGGGATAAATCGTTTGCTACTAGTGATCCTGCTTACTACAAATGGACACAGTGGATTTTTGAACAATTGTACAAAGACAACTTAGTGAAATATGTAGATATGCCAGTAAACTGGTGTGAAGAGTTGGGAACCGTACTTGCAAATGACGAAGTGATTGATGGAAAAAGTGAACGTGGGGGATATCCAGTTGTTCGCATCAATATGAAACAATGGGCAATTGATATTCCTGCGTATGCTGAAAAACTACTTGATGGTTTGGAAGAACTTGATTGGCCAAAATCAACCAAAGAAATGCAACGAAACTGGATTGGGAAAAGTGTTGGAGCACATGTTGACTTCAAAGTTGCTGGTGCTGATGCATCATTTACTGTTTTTACAACACGCCCAGATACATTGTTTGGTGCTACCTATTGCGTACTTTCACCAGAACATGTTCTTGTTGATCAAATTACAAGTGAAGCGCAAAAAGAAGCGGTTGCTGCCTACAAAAAAGTTTGTGCAAGTAAATCGGATCTTGAACGTACCGAATTAAACAAAGAAAAAACCGGTGTATTTACCGGCGCATATGCAATCAATCCAGTCAATGGTGCAGAAGTTCCAATTTGGATTGCCGACTATGTACTTGCAGGATATGGCACTGGAGCAATTATGGCTGTACCAGCACATGATGAACGTGACTATGAATTCGCTAAAAAATATGGACTCGACATCGTTGCTGTTTTAGAAGGTGGAAACATTGAAGAAGCTGCTTATGTGGAAGATGGTGTGCATATCAATTCTGGATTCTTAGATGGTATGAACAAAGAAGATGCCATCCAAACTATGATTGCTTGGTTGGAAGATAAAAAACTAGGTACAAAACACATCAATTACCGTTTGCGTGAATGGATTTTTGCGCGTCAACGTTACTGGGGAGAACCAATTCCTGTTGTACATATGGAAGATGGAACACAAAAACTAGTTCCAGAAGACCAACTTCCACTTGTGTTACCAGAACTTGAAGACTACAGTCCAAGTAAAAGTGGTTCTTCACCATTAGAAAAAGCAACGGACTGGGTTCATGTTGAAATCGATGGACAAAAAGGAAAGCGTGAAACAAGTACTATGCCAGGTAGTGCTGGATCAAGTTGGTATTTCTTACGCTACATTGATCCACATAACGACAAAGCACTAGGGGATCCAAAATTATTGGAACACTGGATGCCGGTTGATTTATATGTTGGTGGTCCTGAACATGCAGTTGGTCACTTGCTTTATGCAAGAATGTGGAACCGTTACTTATTTGATAAAGGTATCGCACCAACAAGTGAACCGTTTAAAAAATTGGTTCACCAAGGAATGATTCTTGGTGAAAACAATATGAAGATGGGTAAACGTTACCCAGAATACGTAGTAAACCCTAACGATATCGTAGAAGATTATGGTGCGGATACACTTCGTTTATACGAAATGTTTATGGGTCCATTGGAAGCGGATAAACCATGGAGTACAAGTGGCGTTGAAGGAGCACATCGTTTCTTAGTTCGTGTTTATCGTTTATTTACAGAAGAGGGGAAAATAAGCGACAGTGAAAATGCAAACTTGGATAAGGTGTATCACCAAACCGTCAAAAAAGTCACTGATGACTATGAAAGTTTAAATTTCAACACAGCTATTTCGCAAATGATGATTTTCATCAATGCCGTGTATAAAGAAAATGTATTCCCTAAAGCGTACGCTGAAGGGTTTGCAAAAATGCTATATCCAATAGCACCTCACTTAGGTGAAGAGTTATGGAATGTTATACTAAAACATGAAGATACCATTACGTATGAGCCATGGCCAACTTACGATGAAGCGATGTTGGTTGAAGATGAACTTGAAATCATTGTTCAAGTAAATGGTAAATTGCGTGGTAAGTTCACCATCGCAAACGGATCAAGTGATGATGCAATTAAAGAAAAAGCATTGGCACTGGAATCGATTCAAAGTTTTATTGAAGGGAAAGAATTACGAAAAGTCATCGTAATCAAAAACAAATTAGTGAATATCGTTGTGTAATGTAATAGGAGGAAAAGTTTATGAACTTTAAAAAGTACAAGCGTGGTTACTTTATGCCACCAGAACCTTGTTTCGACTGGGTGAAAAAAGAATATATTGACCAAGCACCAACATGGTGTTCGGTAGATTTACGTGATGGGAATCAAAGTTTAATCATTCCGATGAGTTTGGATGAGAAGTTAAAGTTCTTTGACATGCTCGTAAAGGTTGGATTTAAAGAAATCGAGGTAGGATTTCCAGCAGCAAGTGAAACAGAATATCAGTTTTTACGTACGTTGATTGAACAAAATTTAATTCCTGATGATGTAACTGTGCAAGTACTTACACAAGCTCGTGAACATATCATTAAAAGAACATTTGAAGCACTTGAAGGTTGTAAAAAAGCGGTTGTGCATGTATATAACTCAACGAGTTTGGCACAACGTGAACAAGTGTTTCGCAAGTCAAAAGAAGAAATCTTAACGATTGCGACAAATGGAGCTAAACTATTAAAAGATTTGGCTAAAGATGCAAAAGGAGATATTCGTTTTGAATATTCTCCTGAAAGCTTTACCGGAACAGAAATGGAGTACGCACTTGAAGTATGTAATGCTGTGCTTGATGTTTGGCAACCAACCGTGGATAAAAAAGCAATCATTAACTTACCAGTTACGGTGGAGATGAGTATGCCTCATGTTTACGCCTCACAAATTGAATACATGGATAAACATCTTAAGTATCGTGAAGCTGTAGAAATCAGTTTGCATCCACATAACGATCGTGGTTGTGGTGTTGCGGATAGTGAACTTGGTTTACTTGCTGGAGCAGACCGTATTGAAGGTACATTGTTTGGAAATGGGGAACGCACAGGAAATGTGGATATCGTAACTTTAGCGTTAAACATGTTTACCCATGGAGTTGATCCTAAGCTGGACTTTAGCAACATCAACGAAATTGTCTCTGTATATGAAGAAGTAACACGCATGCGTGTCTATGACCGGCAACCATATGCAGGAAAACTTGTGTTTGCGGCATTCTCAGGAAGTCACCAAGATGCCATTGCGAAGGGCTTAAAACACCGTGAGGAAATGAACAGTGAAATTTGGAGTGTTCCATATTTACCAATTGATCCAAAAGATGTTGGACGCGAATATGAAAGTGATGTGATTCGTATCAACTCCCAATCTGGTAAAGGTGGTATTGGTTACTTGATGGAAGAGTATTATGGATTTGATTTACCGAAACGTTTCCGTGAAGGATTTGGTTACTACATCAAAGACATTTCCGATAAAAAACATGCGGAACTTATGCCAAATGAAATCAAAGATATCTTTGAAAAAGACTTTGTGAACTTACAAGCACCTTTGGAATTGATTGACTATCACTTCACGCGTAATGGTGAAATTTCTGTTGAAGTGGAAGTCTCATACAAAGGTGAACATAAAATGTGTAAAGGACGAGGTAATGGTCGTTTGGATGCGGTTGCCAATGCCTTTAGAGATAACTTAGGCTTAACCTTTGATGTGGTTGATTACAACGAACATTCTTTAGGAAAAGGAAGTGCATCGAAAGCTTGTGCCTACGTGGAAATAAACGATTGTGTTAATGTAGACCGTTTTGGAGTGGGAATCCATGATGATATCATCGCTGCGAGTATTCAAGCGATGGTGAGTGCATTGAACCGCGCAATAAACGAGAAAGCAAAAAATGAGGGGGAATAAACTATGGGTATGACAATGTCACAAAAGATCTTAGCAGCACATGCGGGTCTAGAACGTGTAGAACCAGGTCAGTTAATTATGGCGAACTTGGACATGGTGTTAGGGAATGATATTACCACACCAGTTGCAATCAACGAATTTGAAAAACATGATTTTGATAAGGTGTTTCACAAGGACAAAATTTCAATTGTGCTTGACCACTTTACGCCAAATAAAGATATTAAAGCAGCAACACAAAGTAAACAATGTCGTTGTTTTGCAAAAGATCAAGCAATTACGAATTTCTATGATGTAGGACAAATGGGAGTTGAACATTCATTACTACCAGAAAAAGGAATTGTTACATGCGGTGATTTGGTCATTGGGGCTGATTCACATACCTGTACGTATGGAGCGCTTGGAGCGTTTTCAACAGGTGTAGGAAGCACGGATATGGCTGCTGGAATGGCAACTGGACGTGCTTGGTTTAAAGTGCCTAGTGCAATTAAATTCAACCTTACCGGAAAACTAAACAAAGACATTAGCGGAAAAGATGTTATCTTACATATCATTTCAAAAATTGGTGTGGATGGAGCACTTTACCGCTCCATGGAATTTGTGGGTGATGGCATTCAAAATTTAACGATGGATGATCGTTTCTGTATTGCCAACATGGCAATTGAAGCAGGAGCTAAAAATGGAATCTTCCCAGTTGATGAACAAACATTAGCCTATGTTGAAGGACGTGGCGAACGTACACCTGCCATCTTTACAGCAGATGAAGATGCTGTATACGATGAAGTTTACGACATTGACTTGGCAAGTATTGAACATACTGTGGCATTTCCACACTTACCAGAAAATGGAAAAACACCAAGTGAATGGGGCGATATTGTCATTGATCAAGTATACATTGGGTCTTGCACAAATGGACGCTACTCGGATATGGAAGTTGCAGCAAACATCTTAAAAGGACGTCACATTGCTGAGAACATTCGTTGTATTGTGATTCCAGCAACCCAACAAATTTATAAAGATTGTATTAAAAACGGTCTTGTCGATATCTTTATTGATGCAGGATGTATTTTCTCAACACCAACATGTGGACCGTGTTTAGGTGGACATATGGGAATCCTTGCGGAAGGCGAACGTTGTGTAGGAACAAGTAACCGTAACTTCGTAGGTCGTATGGGACATCCAAAAAGTGAAGTGTATTTAGCTTCACCACAAGTTGCAGCAGCAAGCGCAATTGCTGGTAAACTAGCAACACCAGAAAGTGTTAAGGGGGAATAGTATGATTGCACAAGGAACTGTACATAAGTATGGAGATAACGTTGATACAGATGTTATCATCCCAGCTCGTCATTTAAATACACAAGATGAAAAAGAATTAGCAAGTCATTGTATGGAAGATATTGATGCAGATTTCGTACATAAAGTAAAAGCAGGAGATATCATGGTTGGCCAAGCCAACTTTGGTTGTGGCTCAAGTCGTGAACACGCTCCAATTGCAATTAAAGCAAGTGGTATTTCATGTGTTATTGCATCAAGTTTTGCACGTATTTTTTACCGTAATGCCATTAACATTGGTTTGGCAATCATCGAAAGTCCTGAAGCTGCAAAAGAAATCAAAGATGGAGATCTTGTGAAAGTTGACTTTGATAAAGGAATCATTGTGAATGAAAGCCAAAACAAAGAATACACATTCCCTCCATTTCCTGAATTTATTCAAAAGATTATTTCAAGTAATGGATATCTGAATGCTATCAAGGAGGGAAAGTTTAATGATTAAGAATATCGCAGTAATCAAAGGTGATGGAATTGGACCTGAAATCGTTGATGAAGCTATCAAAGTGTTAAAAAAAGTTGAAGATGTGTATAAACATACATTTAACTTAAACTACGTAAAAGCCGGTGGGGAAGCCATTGATGCTTATGGTGAATGTTTACCTGAAGCAACAGTTGAAGCTTGTTTAGCAAGTGATTCTGTGCTTCTAGGAGCGGTTGGAGGTCCAAAGTATGATCTACAACCACCAAACAACCGTCCAGAAAAAGCGCTTTTAGGTATTCGTAGTCGTTTGGGGTTGTATTCAAATTTACGACCAGCCAAACTATTTGCAGAATTAAAAGATGCATCTCCATTAAAACCTGAAATTGTCGAAGCAGGAATTGACTTTATGGTCGTTCGTGAATTAACCGGTGGTGTATACTTTGGTGATCATGTAACAACAAGTGAAAACGATGTAGAAGTTGCTTATGATGTGATGAAGTACTCTGCACCTGAAGTATTACGTATTGCGAAAGTAGCTTTTGAAACAGCGATGGTACGTAATAAAAAACTTTGTTCGGTTGATAAAGCAAATGTTTTGGATTCTTCAAAATTATGGCGTAAGTATGTGCTAGAAGTTGCGAAAGAATATCCTGAAGTTGAAGTTACACATATGTATGTCGATAATGCTGCCATGCAAATATGTAAAGATCCAGCACAATTTGATGTCATCCTAACGGAAAACATGTTTGGTGATATCTTAAGTGATGAAGCCAGTATGATTACAGGTACCATTGGTACGATTCCTTCAAGTTCTTTAGGTGAAGGAACGCGTGGAATGTATGAACCAATTCATGGTTCAGCACCTGATATCGCAGGTCAAAATAAAGCCAATCCAATTGGAACCATCTTATCTGTAGCAATGATGCTTAAGTATTCATTTCAAATGGAAAAAGAAGCACAAGCGATTGAATATGCAGTTCAAAGTGTATTGGCAGATGGCTATCGTACGGGAGATATGATGGACAAACAAACAACACTTGTTGGCTGTAAAGAAATGGGAGATCTTATTGTCGCTGCAATAGCTTAGATCTATGGAACAAGTAAAAAAGGTTGAACGTAAATTTGCAGAAGGATATTGTTTCAAAAAGATATTCTGTCTGTTTCTAATAGGATGCATCGTTGGAACGTATTATGAAGAAATTCTAATGTTGTTTGAAATGCATAAATGGGTGAATCGTAGTGGATTAATTTATGGTCCATTCAACCCCGTATATGGACTTGGGTTTATTTTGTTTGTGGTCTTTCTTGGAAAGAACTATAAGAGTCGACCATGGTATATCAACTATTTGTTGAGTTGCCTAATTGGTGGAGCAACAGAATTTGGTTTATCGTGGTTTGAAGAAGTTGCATTTCACGCAGAAAGTTGGGACTACACAGGATATTTTCTAAACATTGGAGGAAGAACAACAGTTCCTTTTATGTTAGTGTGGGGACTTGGTGGTATGTTGATTTTATATGTCATCTATCCATGGTTATCCAAGTGGATTGAAAAAATACCTGTAACAATTGGAAATAAAGTTTATCCCATTGTTTTGATTTTTATGATTTTGAATATGTGTATTTCATATAGCGCATTGTTTCGACAAGGCATGCGCGATCAAGGAAAGGAGCCAATCACAATCGTTGGTGAAATTCTTGATGATATATATCCAGATACGTATATGCAAAAAGCGTATCCAAATTTAGTCGAAAAGAAATAAGTATAAAGACACGGTTCATGATAAACCGTGTCTTTATTTATGAAAAAAAGAAGTTCACTTGAACTTCTTTACATCTATGTAGTTATTTTTTAGCATTTGTTAGACGATACATCAAGATTTCTGGATTTGAGAAGACTCGCATGTCAACATCGCTTGTTCCTAAACCATTGGAAATATGAATGGTTGTGGTTCCACGTGTATGTTTTCCACGTTCATATGTCTCTGCACCCTCAATTTTTGAGAAAGCTCCAAGAATCGGAATGGAGATTTGTCCACCGTGGGAATGTCCAGCCAGTGCAAGAGAGACAACGTTATCTGGTAGTTGCGTATAAATGTCAGGTGCATGTGTAAAGCTAATGACAAAACTATCCGCACTTACGTTGGTAAAGGCTGCTTGTAAGTTTGGAGCACCACCAAGCAAGGAATCAATACCAACTAGGGTAATGCTACTAGTTGTCCCGTTATGGACTCTTGTATTACGGTTTGTCATATCTTCAAAACCTGCATCGAACAGTAAGTTTTGTACCATAGTTTTCGCTTCTGGATGATCTGCAGGCATGTCTGCTTCACCAAGAACATAAAACTTACCCAAAGGAGCATCTAATGAAAGCATAAGTGCTTTCACTTTTGCGATTTCTTCTGGTTTATCCATAAATGCACTTGGATCGCTAAACAAGTCACCACCAAATAAAATAATATCAGGTGCAGTTTTGTTGGTTTTGTCAATCATGTCTTGCATACGCTTTTCATCAACGAATTCACCATAGTGAATATCGCTAATATAGGCAACATTGATTTCATTCATGTCCGCAGGAATCTTCGTCGAATTAATGCTTTCATGTTTCACCTGGTAGTTTTCAGGTGCATAGTACATGGAATAGAATAGAATTCCAGCAAAGGCAATCACGATGACAAGAAGGACGATCAGTAATTTTAAAATACGTTCTTTCATAGCCACTATTTTATCACACCCACACTCGAAGTGAAACTATTTGTATTGAGATTGAAGTGAGATTTGGTATAATGAGTGAGATGAAACTAAAAAGAGGACTATTGGTAGTCGTTCTTTGTGGGTTATTCTTGGTTTGTTTTAGTTTGTTGGATGATCAATACGATCCATTTGCTAGATACAAGAGTTACTTTACCAAAGAAAACGAAGCGATTATTCGTGAAACGATTACAGACACAAATGATATCGATTATATTGTGCAACAAAAAATTAAACCTGAACAATATATGGAGTTTATTCAAATTCCAGGATTCACGGTGAAAAACATTCTTTGTTATGAAGCGGCAATGAGAGAACAGCCAAGTGATCCAACAAGTATTGTTAATTTTGTAAATACCTATCGTAAGGATTATTCTGTGGCAGAATTTGAGCGTTTGGTCACAAACTACAAATATGCAAGTTTGGCTAGTTATTTTGATAATGGGTATTTGTATTTCAAAGACAGCAATTTGCTTTTGGACCCTGCAGAACCCTTGTTGTTGTTAAAGGATAAAAACATTGTGATTGATTATGCACCTAAAAACCTTGTTGGTGTTGATTTTTCAATCATTGGTTCAGCATCGATTGTACCAGGAGAAGAACAAGTGCATGTACGTGAAGAAGTGATTGAACCACTTACAACAATGATGCAAGAGTTCACAAAAGTGGAACCTAATAACGTTGGAAAACTTCTATTAACAAGTGGATATATTTCTTATACCAATCAAATAGAGTTTTGGAAAAATGCACAAATTCAACATGGAACGGTTGATTTTAAACGTTACAACGATTATCCTGGACAAAGTGAAAATCAATTGGGCTTTTCAATCACCTTAAAGATCGTTGGAAAAGATAAGGTAGAAGATATCGAAGCTTCTGAAGAATACAAATGGTTAAAAGAAAATGCTTATAAATATGGATTTACCTTCCGATATCCGTTAGATAAAGAGCAAGTGACTGGAAAAAGCTATCAACCATTAACGTTACGTTATGTTGGAAAAAGCAATGCAACAGAGTTATACAATAGTAAAAAAGTATTGGAAGAAATTAAACCAAAAGAAATTGATTAAATCAAATCAACTTTTGGTTTTTTTTTTACGCATAAGTGTTAATTTAGGGAAACGGTAGTAAACAACACCTCCACTTTGGACGAATTATTTTTATAGTGAGTGTACGTAGTTTGTGGTATGATTAACGGGTATGGAGCGTGATATATATGAGTTGTGAAATTTTATTAATCGATGGAAATTCGATGCTGTTTAGAGCCTATTATGCAACACTTTACAGTGGAGCAAGAATGAGCACATCAAGTGGTGTGTCAACCAATGCTGTGTATGGGTTTGTGAATATGATCAACAAAGCCATCGCAACAATTGAACCAGATTATGTCATGGTGGCATGGGATAGCGGTAAACCGACCTTCCGTCATGAAGCGTATGAAGAATACAAAGGAACACGAAAAGAATTAGATCCTGAACTTAAGGTACAGTTTCCAATTGTTCGTGAGTTTTTGGACGCGTATGGAATTTATCGTTATGAAGAAGATGGAATTGAAGCTGATGATATTATCGGTAGTCTTGCCAAACGTTATAAAGATGAAAAAGTAGTCATTTTAACAAGTGATCAAGACTTACTTCAATGTATTGACGATACAACAAGTGTCATGCTTATGAAAAAAGGGATCACGGAAATGGAAGAAGTGAACCGAGAAAAACTACTAGAGATGAAACAAATCGAACCAAAACAAGTCATTGACATGAAAGGATTGATGGGGGATAGTGCCGATAACATTCCTGGAGTAAAAGGCGTTGGTGAAAAAACCGCAACGAAACTATTACTAGAATACGGTAGCCTTGAAGGTGTCTATGACCACATTGATCAAATCAAAGGAAAGTTAAAAGAAAAACTTGAAAATGATAAAGCAAATGCGTTTATGTCAAAAGAACTTGCAACCATCAAAACCGATTGTGAGGTTCCAGTGGAACTATCTGCTTTGGCATACGAAGCAAATGTACCAGCACTTAATGATTTCTACACAAAATACGAGATGAAATCATTTTTGAAAAACATTACAGTCAAACCAACCAAAACAAACATTACGTTACATGAAGTTGAAGTATTACCAGAAACATTATTAGCTCATGATGCAGTATATTTGATCTTTGATTATGATACGCAACCATTTTATGATGCACAATTGTATGGAGTTTTGGTGGCAAATGATCAAGATGCGTATTATTTAGGTAAAGAGCAAATGCTTGTTGACCCGGTTTTACAAAAGCTTTTAACAAGCAAACAAACACGAATCACCAACAATGCAAAAGAAGCGTATCATTTACTTGATCGTTTAGGGCTTACCTTTGATAATTTTAGCTTTGATGTACAAATTGCAGCATTTTTATGCGACAACTACATCAATGATGAAAAACAGTTGGTATTCAAATACAATTATCAATTTGAGAAAAACAAAGACGATGTGTATGGAAAGTCTGGTTCACCTAAGTTAGCTGATGTAAACGAGCGACTTACCTACGTAGGTGATCAAATGTACATTGTGCAAGATCTCTATGAAAAACTAGAAGCAGAACTTAAAGAAAAAGAGATGGATAGCTTGTTTGTGGAGATGGAAATGCCATTGACACGTATTTTATTTGAAATGGAAGCGCAAGGAGTAAGTACAAGTCGTGATGTCCTTGAAGAAATTCATGACAAAACACAAACGATTTTGCGTGACTTGGAACAAAAAATACATACATTAGCTGGAGTTGAATTTAATGTGAATTCACCTAAACAACTGGCTGAAGTGTTATTTGACACTCTCGGTTTAAAAAGCAATAAAAAACGTAGTACAGCCATTGATGTATTAGAAAAACTACGTAGTTCACATCCGATTATCGATGAGCTTATTGCATATCGTAAATACCAAAAGATTGATTCAACCTATGCGGTTGGTTTGCAAAAATACATTCGTAAAGATGGTAAGATTCATACCTTATACCATCAAAGTTTAACGCAAACTGGACGTTTATCATCAAGCACTCCAAACTTACAAAACCTAAGTGTTCGTGATGAAGAAGCTAGAGAAGTCCGTCGTGCATTTGTGGCAAGTGAAGGTTGTACACTGTATGCAGCAGACTATAGTCAAATTGAACTAAGAGTCCTTGCACATATGGCAAATGAAACACAAATGATTGATGCTTTTAACCATGGTATTGATATTCATACCAAAACGGCGATGCTGATTTTTGATGTTGCAAGAGAAGATGTGACTTCTGCGATGCGTCGACAAGCAAAAACCGTTAACTTTGGGATGGTCTATGGACAAACACAATATGGTCTATCAAGTGAGTTGAACATCGATATGAATACCGCAAAAGATTTTATGGATGGATATTTCCGTTCGTATCCTCAAATTAAGGAGTTTATGGATGAAACCATTGCCTTTGCCAAAGAACATGGGTATGTGAAAACGATGTTTAACCGTCGAAGAATCATTAAAGAAATCAATGATAAAAACTACATGACACGTGAATTTGGAAAACGGGCAGCGATGAATGCACCGATTCAAGGTAGTGCAGCAGATTTAATTAAACTTGCGATGATTCACGTAAGTGAAGCAATGAAAGAGAAAAAATGTAAGAGTAAACTTATCTTACAAATCCATGATGAGCTTGTCTTTGACGTGCCAATGGATGAAAAAGAATTGATGGAACAACTTGTAAAAGATGCGATGGAACATGTTGCATCATTAAAAGTACCATTAGTTATTGATGCGAATTTCGCAGATAATTATTTAGATAGTAAATAGGAAGAACCATATGCCAGAATTACCAGAAGTAGAAACCGTTCTTAGAACGTTAGAACATCAAATCAAAGGACGTCAAATTGTACAAATTGAAGTACGATATGCAAAAATGATCGATGCAATGGATGCTAGTGAATTTACCAAACGATTAATGCATCAACATTTCGTAACGTTTTCACGTGTCGGAAAGTATTTGGTTTTTGGCATGGATGATGTGAATTTGGTCGTTCATTTACGTATGGAAGGAAAATTCTACATTTATCAAAAGGATGAAGATCCATACAGCAAACATGCGCATATTGTATTTACGTTAGATGATGGGCGTAAACTGGTCTATCATGATGTTCGCAAATTTGGTCGTATGTATATTTATGATAAAGATCAACCTTTACCACTGCAAAAAGCGTTTCAACACGTTGGGTATGATGCCTTTGATGTACGCGTTGATGCAAACTACTTGTATCAACAAGCAAAGAAACGCAAAACGACACTAAAACAATTCTTACTTGATCAAAGTGTTATGGCTGGAGTTGGTAACATTTATGCAGATGAAATCGCATATCGTTCTAAGTTCCATCCCGAAACAAAGGTTTATCATCTAACCAAAAAAGATTTCCAAACAATCTTAGACAATACACGAATGATTTTAAAAGGTGCAATTAAAGCAGGGGGAACCACCATACGTTCCTATACATCTTCTTTAGGTGTCGATGGGAAATTCCAATTACAACTAAAGGTACATATGAAAAAAGGTGATGCTTGTCCAACTTGCGGAAAACCAATTGAAAAAATTGTTGTGGGTGGAAGGGGGACGTATCTATGTCGCACTTGTCAAAAACGCAAATGATGAAAATTGTCCTTACTGGAACCATTGGGTCAGGTAAAACCTATGTTGCCAAAAAGTTAGAAGCGCAAGGAGTTGCGGTGTTGTATTTGGATGCAGTTGCAGCTACGATACGTGATACGATTGCTAAACAAGCGGTTATCGATGCCTTTGGCACAAGTATTTTAAAAGATGATAACATTGATCGACAAGCACTTGGTGCACTTGTGTTTAAGGACTTGCAAGCTAAGCGAACTTTAGAAAACATCATCCATCCGTTGGTTTTAGAAGAGATGTTAGCATTTTTCAAAACGCATGAACATGAGAAACTCTGTGTGGTGGAAGTTGCAAATGTACATGAGTTTGGCTGGCAAAAGTACTTTGATGAAGTATGGATGGTGGTATGTGATCACGATGTTGCCATCAACCGATTGATGAAACAAAGAGGATATTTGCAAGAATATGCAAATACAGTATTGAATGCACAAAAACAGTTTGTCTTAAAAGATAACGAAGTGCAAGCTTATATTTATAACAATCCAGAAGATGATGTGAACACACAATTGCAACAACTTCTAGAAAGAGTAGGGGTTTATGGAATTACGCGAAGATAGTAAATTGCAAATAGAAATTCATGGTAAGATTGAACGTAGAGATTACCATGTTTTAACGATGCTTTATTATCCTTTGATCCATGAAAGTGCCTATGTACTATATGAAATCATGGCTGCTTTAGCAGATGAAAAGATGAGTTTTGAAAATCATTTAATTCTCGTGAAAGTTAGTGGACTAAGCATAGAGGTAATTGAACGTGAACGTAAAGTTCTGGAAAAATACCAATTGCTAAAAACCTACTATAGCGAAAAGTTAGATCGTTATATATACGAACTTTATCCGCCTAAAAAAGCCAATGATTTTTTGGAACACGAGGTGTTTGGTCGCATGTATTTAGATTTACTTGGAGAACAAGTATTCCGCTTCCAAAAACAAGCATTCTTACAAGAAAGTTTACGTAAACAAGAATACAAAGATGTTTCTGAGTGTATCAGTGATGTGATTCGTGAGGGTTGGAACGAACACTTTGAGAACACATTCTCAAAAATGCAGGAAGAAATTCAAGAAAGTCGCGATGGAAGTGAGATTATCTTTAATTATGACGCATTCTTGTTGAACTTTAAAAATGTTTGGCCACCAAAGAAACGTTCCGCGAAACTGTTAAAAGAAATTGGACGTATTGCGACCTTATATGGAATTCATCCACAAACCATGCGAGGTATTGTATCTCGTTCCTTGGATAAAGATGGTAATTTAGATGTAGATGGAATGCGTAAACGTGCAGCAAATAGTAAGGCAAAATACGAAACAGATGAGGTGAATATTTATAAATGGCCTCCGGTACGCTTCTTGCAAAACAAGCAAAAAGGGGTTGAACCAAGCCGTTATGATAAAGAAACCATTCGTATTTTATTAGAAGAATACAAATTGCATCCCGAAGTGGTCAATGTATTAATTGATTATGTGTTGCAAAAAGCAAATCAACGATTCCCACGAAACTTCGTAGAGAGTATTGCAGGATCATGGTTGCGTAGCAACATTGAAACCTACGAACAAGCAGTTGCCTATATGCACAATCCAACCAAAACCAACCAAGACGATAAAGTCTTAATATCATATGAAGAAGAAGATACGATGAGTGAGGATGAACGTTCACGTATCATTGAAGAAATTCAAAAGAGAAGGGAGAGTCATGGAAAAGATTAATTTCAAATTGCAAGAAAGTGATAGCCAACGCAAAGAACGTGAGTTTTTATCACAACTATTGATTAAAGATGAACGAATCCAACGCTTTCTTGCAACTTACAAAGTCGATTACGAATTTGTCTTACAAAATGCATATACACTAAAAGATTACGTGACTCGTCTGGACCAATGTCGTGATTGTGTTGGTTTAAGCCACTGCAAACAACCCAATACAGGCTATTTGCTTGAAGTAAGTGCAAATGATGGTATATTAGATTATGAGTATGTAGCGTGCCGCTATGAAAGTAAAATTGAACGTCAAACGGCACACCAAAACAAACTTATTTACAATGATATGTCGATTGAACAAATGGGATTTCGTTTTACAAACATTGATATTCAACACGAATCAACAGCGTATTTAGCCGTTGCAAACTACGTGGAGGCAAAAACGACGATCAGCGAACCACAGGGCTTTTATTTAAGTGGAGCACCAGGTGTTGGGAAAACCTATTTGATGTGTTGTTTTATTAACGAAATGGCAGCGAAAGGAAAAACCTGTGCATTTGTACATGTACCAACTTTAATTGCCAATTTGAAAACGTTGATGAATACACCACATGGATATGGACATGTGATTGAGAAATTAAAAAAAGTCGAAGTCTTAGCGATGGATGATATCGCGGGTGAAAGTGCATCGTCATGGTCACGTGATGATATTTTGCTTCCCATCTTGAATGAGCGCATGGAAAGTCACCGTTTAACGGTATTTACCAGCAATTGTGCAAGAGAAAGACTCGAAGAATTCTATGTTTTAGGTAAGAAATCAGTCAATAATGAGCTTGGTGCTTTACGAATTAGTGAACGAATTAAGACATTGGCTGAAGAAAAAGTCGTGAAAGGTAAAAATCGCCGATAGATACACTAGATATTCTTATTGATAAGTGGTATATTAGTAGTGATTTTTAATCAGTGGGGAGTGCTATTATGGTAAAAAGAATAGGCGTACTCACATCTGGTGGAGATGCACCGGGTATGAATGCAGCAATTCGTGCAGTCACAAGAGTTGCAACGAATATTGGCATTGAAGTTTACGGAATTTATGATGGATATCGCGGAATGGTGGAAGGAAAAATCCAACCACTCACTCGTCGTGATGTTTCAGACATTCTTGACCGTGGAGGAACAATGTTAGGATCTGCAAGACTTCCGGAATTCAAAAGCCTTGAAGTGAGAGAAAAAGCTGTCGAGCAGCTTAAAAAATTCGGAATTGAAGCAGTAGTTGTCATCGGTGGGGATGGTAGTTACAGAGGAGCTTTAGCCTTGACCGAAATGGGAATTAACTGTATCGGTCTACCTGGGACAATCGACAATGATATCTCTAGTACGGACGAAACCATTGGGTTTAGTACGGCACTAACGACCATTGTTGATGCAGTCGATAAATTACGTGATACATCAAGTTCACACCATCGCTGTTCTGTTGTAGAAGTTATGGGAAACCGTTGTGGAGATCTTGCACTATTTGCAGGGATTTCAACAGGTGCGGAAATCGTCATAACAAGTGAAACAGGATTTGACGAAGGTGAAGTGTTAGACCGCTTACGTGAGTTTGATGTTGTGAAAAAGAAAAATCACGCATTGGTAATTATCTCTGAGAAAATTACAGATGTTGAGGTTTTTGCGCGTAAGGTCTCACAACATACCGGATTTTCTGGTAGGGCAACCATCCTTGGTCACGTACAACGTGGAGGATCTCCTGTACCTGCTGATCGTATTTTAGCATCTCGCATGGGTGAGAAAGCTGTCGATCTACTGATGCAAGGTATTGGTGGTCAGTGCGTTGGGACGCAATCAGGTAATATTGTTGGTGTACCGATTGAAGAAGCACTTAACATGCCAGCAAAATCAAGAAAAGAATTACAAAATTTATTCGATCGTTTAGTATAAGGTGAGGTAAGAAAAAAATGAAAAAGACGAAAATTATTTGTACGATTGGACCGGCTACAGAAAGTCCAGAAATGCTTAAAAAACTAGTAGAGACAGGGATGAACATATCACGTTTAAACTTCTCTCACGGTGACTATGAAGAACACGGAAACCGTATTAAAAACATCCGTAAAGTAAATGAAGAGTTAGATTCTAACATCGGGATTTTACTAGATACAAAAGGACCTGAAATTCGTTTAGGTGATTTCAAAAATGGTCAAGAAAGCTACAAAGCTGGGGATACATTAACACTTGTTCGTGAACCAATTTTAGGAACACACGACCGTGTACACGTACAATGTCCAGAAGTGTTCGATGACGTACAAGTTGGTGGAACATTCTTAATTGACGATGGTAAAGTGCGTTTAACAATCCTTGAAAAAGGTGATGGAGAACTTCTATGCCGCGTTGAAAACCCAGGAGTACTTAAAAGTAAAAAAGGATGTAACGTTCCTAATGTTAAATTAAGTATGCCATTCGTGTCTGAAAAAGATGCTAACGACATTCGTTTTGGATGTAAAAATAAAGTGGATTACATTGCAGCTTCATTTACACGTCGTAAAGAAGATATTATGGACATCCGTAAGATCTTAAAAGAAGAAGGTCAAGAAGATATTCAAATTATTGCGAAAATCGAAAACCAAGAAGGTTACGATAACTTAGATGAAATCTTACAAATCGCTGATGGAATCATGGTTGCTCGTGGAGACCTTGGTGTCGATGTAAGCTTTGAAAAAGTACCTATTTACCAAAAAGAAATGATTGCACGAGCTAACGCATATGGGAAACCAGTTGTTACTGCAACACACATGTTAGAATCAATGCAACAAAATCCACGTCCAACACGTGCTGAAGCTAGTGATGTTGCCAACGCTGTGTTAGATGGAACAGATGCAATTATGCTTTCAGGGGAAAGTGCTGTTGGGATGTATCCAATTGAAGCGGTACAAACCATGGTTACAATTTCTGAAGGAATGGAAGCAATCTTACCTTACCGTGAAAAACTTCGTACTTCAATTAGTACTTCAAAACGTACAAAATCAGATGCAATTGGTATTGCAGTAGCTGATACTGTGTTGGCAATGGATATTGCTGCTGTTGTATGTTTTACATCAAGTGGAACGAGTGCAAGACGTATTTCTAAATTCCGTCCTGACTGTCCAATCTTAGCTGCTACATTTGACGAAAGAACACGTCATGCATTAACCATCAACTGGGGTGTAAATGCAGTTGTTGTTGATAAAATTAACAGCTTAGATAACGAATCAGAATTAGCAAGTACGGTTGCTAAAGAATTCGGATGCAAAAAAGGTGATACAATCATCGTTGTTGCTGGATATCCTCATGGATCTGGAGCAACAAACTCAATGCGCATTATCGAAGTTGAATAATAAACAAAACGTTTAAAAGCCCTTTTCCAAGGGCTTTTTTCTACTTCTAGGGGTCTTCTGATACCATTTTGATACCATTTAAATCCGATTTAACTTGGTTATTCCTTTTCTAAGCGCCAAGTTTTTTTTGTCTTTTGATTTTCATAATCATCAGAAGTGAATGGATAATTAAGTTTCCATTCATTGAACTCTCGAAGAGTTATATCGCCATTTGCTAATTCCTCTTTTCGTTTTTTCATTTCGAATAAAAGATTTTGCCAAGGCCAGTGCTTGAGTACGATACCACAATGTTCAAATGGATCATCAGTGTTGCCATCATCATATTCAAACATCTCCAATTCATTAGTTTCATCTAATGTAAATAGGGTAAACATGATGCCATTTACATCTTTAAACAAATCGTTATTTATTTTTGGTTCTTGTAATGCTAAAGGATTAACATCAAGGTAAGATGCAATTTTGTTAATAACATCTTCTTTCGGGGTTCGATTATTAGTTTCATATTGGGCAATACGAACATCAGCAGATTCCTCTTTAAATCCAATTGCTATACCTAAATCTTTTTGAGTAACATTTCTATGTATTCTCGCATTTCTTATTCTTGTTCCTACAGACATGATTGTACTCCTTTCAATGTTGTACCTAAATTGTAGCAACAACTTAAGCAAGTGTAAAGATAAAGCTTAACAAAAATGTTAATGTTTATATTGACATTAACAAATATGTTTAGTATAGTAGGGTTGCGAGGTTTAACAAAATTGTTTATTAAGAAAGGAGGTAAATTATTTGAACAATGATGTGTTTATTGATGCTTCATACATTGCAGATATAACTGGTAGATCTAAATCATTTGCTTACAAAGTAATGCAATCCTTAAATGATGAATTGAAACAAAAGGGATATATCACTCTGCGAGGCAAGGTAAGCAAAAAATACTTTGAAGAGCGCTTTTACGGACTAGTAGAAGGAGGAAATAAGAATGCCAGTTTACAAAGATGAAACCATGAATAGTTGGTACGTATCAAAAAGATATACCAGCTGGGATGGTAAAAGCAAACGCAAAGTAAAAAGAGGTTTCAAAACAAAGAAAGCAGCACAAGAATATGAAAGATCATTTATTGCGAAAGAGTCACAAGAACTAGATATGACGTTTGGTGACTTTGTTGAAGTATATATGAAAGATCTGAATCCAAGACTTAAGGAGAACACCATTCATACAAAGGAAAATATTATTTACAATCAGATTGTTCCATACTTTGAAAACAAGAAAATAAACAATATAAAGCCTAATCATATTGTTGAATGGCAAAATGAAATGTTAGCATTTCGTAGTAAGTCTGGAGAACCATATTCACCCTGTTATCTCAAAACACTTCATAATCAACTAAGCGCAATATTTAATCATGCTGTAAGATATTATGAGCTGAAAACAAACCCAGCAAAGCTTGCAGGCAGTATGGGGAAAGAAAAAGGGAAGGAAATTAAGTTCTGGACAAAAGAGGAATATCTTAAATTTAGTGAAGCACTAAATGATCGAGATTTGGTGTTTCATGCATTTGAAATTTTATATTGGTGTGGTCTACGAATTGGAGAATTGTTGGCACTTACACCAAGTGATTTTGACTTTGAAAAAAGCACCATAAAAATTGACAAGTCGTATCAAAGGTTAAAATGTAAAGATATAATCACAACTCCCAAAACAGAGAAAAGTAATAGAACTGTAAAGATGCCAAGTTTTCTCAAAAAAAAAATGAAAGACTTATTATCACGTCTATATAAATTGGAGGGGAATTCACGCATTTTTGCAATCACTAAAAGTTGTCTTCATGGTCAAATGAGTAGAGGTTGTAAAAGAAGTGGAGTAAAGAAAATTAGAATACATGGTCTGCGACATTCACATGTTAGTTTACTAATTGAGATGGGGTTTGATGCTGTATCAATTGCAGACCGAGTGGGGCATGAGAGTATCGATATTACATATCGCTATGCACATATGTTTCCAACAAAACAAGATAATATTGCTGAAAGTTTGAATATTGAAAGAGAAACAATCAGTAGTGTTACTACAAATACAAACAACAAACAAAAATTAGAAGTAAGAAGTTAATGATTAAACAATTTGTAAGCCATTTTAGTTGTTTGTCTGTTTGTTACAGTAGGCTAGATGTTAGTATAGATATTTTCTCCAGCTGGTGTTTTTTAGGAATTATTGGAGAAATGATTAAGATTGTGTCAGAGGATGTTGAAGTCTTCTGACACTTGATAATATGACAGCAAGCATGGTGTTTTGATACCAAAACACACTTGCTAGGGCTAAGCCCTAAGACCCTTAAAGAGAAAGGATGATATTAATGAACAGGAATATATCAATTCATGTTCGATTAAATGAGAAAGAATTTGATAAATTAAATGAACATGTAAATACCCTTGGTTGGAGCAGAGGGAAGTACTTCAGGTCACTACTTGATGGTGCGGTTCTCAAAGTTCCACCACCACTTGAATACCATAAACTACTAAAAGAGTTTAACTATTTAGGTAACAATATTAACCAACTTGTAAAGTCTTCATATTGTAATGTTATGGACGTCTCAGAGGCACAAAAACAACTCAACAGATTTCATGAATTAATTACTTTGTTAGATAATAAAGTTAGAGGGTTTGCTTAATGGCTACGACATCCCTTTGGGAAATCAAAGGGAAGATTACGGATGTAATTGCATACACTATTGATGAAAAGAAAACATCATTAAATGATGCAGTTGATTACACTGTAGATTCATCGAAGACAATTGATAGGGAACTAGTAAGTTGTTTGAACTGTATGGATCACGATCCTGTGCAATCTATGATAAATACCAAACGACAATTTCAGGATGATAAACCTATCGTATGTTTTCATGGTTACCAAAGTTTTCTTCCTGGTGAAGTTGACCATAAAACCGCACATGAGATAGGGGTTAAGTATGCTCAAGAAATGTGGGGTGATAAGTATCAAGTTGTCATTTCAACTCATACTGATAAGGATCATGCCCATTCTCATTTTGTAGTTAACTCTACATCATTTGTAGATGGCAAAAGGTACCAAAATAATCGACGAGACAAATATGAGATGCGAATTGTATCTGATAAGATTTGCAAAGAGTACGGGTTATCGATTATAGAAAAACCAAAACGCTATGGAAAAACTAGAGCATATCAACATAATCTAATGAAT
This sequence comes from Erysipelotrichaceae bacterium MTC7, assembly GCA_001695645.1. Lineage (GTDB taxonomy): Bacteria > Bacillota_I > Bacilli_A > Erysipelotrichales > Erysipelotrichaceae > Breznakia. The sequence continues at coordinate 22,565 of LVZN01000021.1, forward strand.
GTGCGAGATAGGGTTCGTGCAGATTTAGATAGATTAATTGCGATACACCAATCTACAGACAGTTTATTTCGAGAATTACAAAGGGAAGGTTATACTATTGATAACTCACGAAGGTACATGAAGTTAATTCCTCCGGGAAACACTAAAGGTGTGCGCTTAAAATCGCTTGGTGATAATTACACAATGGATGCTATCCAAGAACGAGTAATGGAAAATCATTTCAAGAAAATTGAAAGGCCAAGTCCATACGAGTATTACGAAAAGAAGAAGTTTGAAATTAGACCCTATTATGAAAAATATAAAAAAGGGGAATTAAATGGGTTTCAGAGACTATACCTTCATTATCAATATGTATTAGGTATTATCCCAAAAGAGAATAAACTCAAATGGCGAGATTATTCTAAAGAACTTAAAAATGCAATCAAGGAAATGGATGCAATTTCTAGCCAAACCATCTTTATGTGTAGTTACAATATTTCTACAAATGAAGATTTGGACAGTGTTGAAAAAGCTCTAATTAAACACACTGATGAACTAATTAAGGAAAGGCGAGTTTTATATAACGCACGACGAACTATTACAAACGATGATGATCTCAAACAAAACAAAGAAAAAGTTAAAGATATTAACAAGACATTGAAACAAGCGAAAAAGCAGATTGGTTATTGTGAGGGTATACGGACACGAGCAGCGACGATTGAAGCAATGAAGCTAGAAAGAGCAAGACGACGTGAAGAGTATATACTCTAAAATGAAATAATGCATCTTATAATTTTAATAAAGTGTTTGATGAAAGTAGTAAAAAAAGGATGATAATTTCATGGTTGTGATAATCCATTTATTACATCCTCTTTTAATTATTTCTTAAAACTTTACTAGTTTTTACCTTTTTTATTAAATTTGTGAATACTACTACTGCAACAAGAACTTCCATAAGTATAAGAAGTAAAGGTAAGAATATGGCGTATATCGAAATATGAAATCCTAAAGTAAGAACAGCGGCAATTAATAAGTAGATTATTGTTGCCTTTGTTACAACATATAAGTGACTTTTTAAATAAACAGATGTTAAGTAGTTATTGGATAATCCGTTAATCTTCAATATTGCTATTTCTCTACGTTTTTTCTTCAAAGTATTCCAGTTTAATATGGAAAGTATAACAACACCAGCAATGATGAATCCAACCGTAAATAAGATTTTTAACCTATCATGAGATCTTTGCATCACTTTTATTTCATCCATTTTAATGGCATCTGAATTTACATAGAATCCTTTATCTTCAAATGATTCTTTCGCTTTTTCCAAATTTTCTAGTTTATTTCCTTGAAATATATATCCAATTGATTCTGTGCTGGTAAGTGCTTCAGAAAAAAACGAATCAATTACATCGTAATGCATATACATAAAATACGCATTATTATTATCAAAATGGTTTGTGACTCCTTGCTTTAATACACCATTAATCTTATAGTCATAATCCTGTACGACTTCATTCCCATTGCTATTTACTATTGTTGTAGTTGCATCAAATTGATATTGAACATTGGCATTTTTCTCTCTTAATAGTTTGTAAACGCGATTTGATAAATAGACTCCATCGAGTTCATTATCATAATATTCGGTTTCAATTAGCGAGCTTATGTCATCTTTACTAAAATATGGAATTATTGAAATGGGATTTCCCATTTCAATATAAATCTGATTCAAAGGCTTGAGTTGAAAATTTGATTTTGGCTCACTAAAGAAATTTCTGTTCGTATATAGTGGAGCCTCATCTTTCTCATTCATTATCAATATTTCTTTCACGAAAGAGTTAACTAGTAATTCTTCTTGTACTCCATTTTGATAATCGATAAATCCAATTACTAGAAAATTGATAATCATTAAAATCAAAGCGATTAAAGCGTAGATTGTGTTGTTTCTCTTTGACCTTTTCAACTCGTATTTTATATAATGCTTTTCAAAATTCTTATCTATAGGCTCATAGTATAAAGATGTTTTGTTTATTCTACTTTTAACACTAGAGTCATTAGTCTCTGAGATTATTTTTTTATTTTTTATTTTTAAACATATGTCAGCTTGTTTAACGACCGCTTTAGAGTGAGAGGAAATGAGTAAGTATATGTTTCTTTTTTTAATCTGTTCCTTCAAAATGTTTATAATAATTTTTTCGTTTTCTTTGTCTAGAGAAGCAGTTGGTTCATCTAAAACAAGTACATCAGGTTCTTTAATAAGTGAACATGCTAAGGCTAGACGCTGCTTTTGTCCAAGTGATAAAGTGGATACCGTTTGAGAAAACGGTATCTCTAATCTAAACTCCTTTAAATACGAAGTTAACTCTTTTTCTGAGATTGATTTATCCGTTAGTGCTGCAAACAAGTTTATGTTTTCTTCTACAGTGAGATGGTCAATTAAATCATTTTCTTGCAAAACGAACCCAATATAATTTCTCTTGAAATTAGAAAGTTCTTCATTGTTCATTTGATTGATATTATTTCCTTCATATGTTATATCGCAATCTATGTCAATCAAGGCAACTCTGTACAAAAGAGAAGTTTTCCCAATTCCGCTTTCCCCAGCGAGAACATATAGCTTTCCTCTTTCTAAAAACAATGAGGTATTCACCAATAATTGTCTATCGTAAGTAATATTAATTTGTCGTAATTCGTACATCTTTTTTCCTCTTTATAAAAATGAATGGCACAATAAACTCAAATATTAATGAAAGCATTAGTAGTGCACCTATTATTACAATATTTATCTTAATGAAACTAATATTCATAAAGTAAATTATTCGTGTAAGTAGTAAAAATGATAAAAGAGATATAACGAAGACTACCAATGTATTAAACGTATACTGTAGTAGTAAATATTTGATTTGTTCATTCTTCTCTAGCCCGTTTTTTGCTAAGAAATCTTTTGCATTGTCATCAATGTCTCTATTTAAATATTTTAAATATAAATTTAGTAACGCTGCAAAAATAAAAATTGCTATTCCTATATATAGAAAAGTTGTATTATTCAAATTTTTATAGTCCTCAATTGTACCAGAAGAAAGAAATTTAGAGTCGATATTAAAACCATTTTTTTCGATTTCATTTTGAATTTTCTCAATTTTATTTATGTCATTAACAAAAACATTGAAAGCGTTTGGCACCCATTTCTTTTGCACGATGTGTTGGTCATCAAATCCGGATGCATCGTAATTCACTTCTTCCGGTAAACTCTCATAAAAAGTTTCTCCAAGCTTAGAAATATACCATGCTTCTCTTTCGTCAGGATAATTAGAGGCAAGCATTCCTATTGTGTTTGAGATTAATTGTTGAGGTACATATATAGCATATAAAGTATTTTCACCATTTAAAGATTCTCCGCTTTTTATCACACCTAAAATTGGCAGTTCAACATGTACATAATGACAAGTTGTGTAGTTTACTGGCACAGCATTTGAATCGTCATCTCCAGTACTTAAACTCGTTACTCCTTTGGAGTCGTATATTGGAACTGGCATATCAAATCCAACCTTTAAATTATTATTGAATTCTTTTCCTCTAAAAAGGTATGAATAAACATTAGAAGTGAGATATACTCCTGTTTCTTCATATTTAAATTGTTCCTCTTTTGATAGTGAACTTGCTAGTTTAGTTTCATAATTACCCTTTGGGTAAGTGTGAAGATAATGGTCAACACCATTAAATGAAGGTTTTGTTTCAGTAGGTTCATCATTTAATATGTTAACAGAATTGATTACTTCACCATTTTCCATTCCAGATATCTCATAATTATAGATATTGAAGTTTTCGGTATGTATTCTTTCTTGGCCCTTGGCTAAATAAAAATCCCGTGTATTATCTAGAATGTTGTCATATCTCCATTCTAGTGAACTTACATCCTTAATGTTTGAAAGCTTCGTGATATCCTTTTCTTCGATTGGGTATTCGGATCCCGCATACTCATAAACCGAACTCGCAAAAGGAGCTTTATAAACTATTGTATCTGTATTGCTAAGTTGATCAAGTTGCTGTTGGATATTAGCCTTAAGTGCATTATTAAAAAAAATAGATGCAACTAAAATTGATATTGATACGCTTACAATAATATATGAAAATTTCTTTATTACTTTCTCATTTTTTGTTGATTTCACAATATATTTTAAGAATGATTTTGTTGATTTTGATTGTGCATTTTCGCTTAGAGATTTTTCTTTATTCTTTGTTATTTCTTTTTTTATTAGCTTCTTGTTATTTATCTCATAAATAACTCCAGCTCTGCTAATTAGTTGTTGATCGTGTGTTGCACAGATTACAATTTTCCCAATTCCTGCGTATTCTTCTAAAAAATTCATAACGGTTTGTTTGTTATCCTCATCAAGAGAAGCTGTTGGTTCATCCAATAATAATACATTTGGGTTCTTGATTGTTGCTAATAAAATTGACAACCTTGTTTTTTCTCCACCTGATAATTGACTAGGGAATTTAACTAACAAATCATTCAGTTTCAATTTTTCAAGAAAGTTCTTTGGAAAATCTTGAATCTCATATAGATCCATTACAAAATGTATATTATCTTTCACCGTAAGGTTATCAAAAAAAGTTGGAGTCTGTTCAACAATTCCAACGTTTTGAAAAATGAAATCTTGATAATTTTCGAGTTCTACCAGAAAGTTTTTATAGTGAACTTCAGATTTGTATAATCCTTTGATGATATTGAGCAAAGTAGTCTTACCAGTTCCACTTTCTCCTATGATTAATGTCAATTCACCTGGTTTTGCTTCAAACTTGGTTGACCTAAAAATATGGTTATCACCAAATGAAACATTAAGATTATTTAAGTTAAGCATTTTTTACCTCCATAGTAATAGAAAGTATTAACTATTGAGTTTTGTTAAACTGTTAGTGTAATACTCTATCTCCATGTTTTGGTATTGTTATCAAAAGTGTAAGTAAAGTTTGCAGTAGGACTACCAGCAATAGCAGGGTTTACATAAACGTATGCGGTTACTTTACGCTTAGCTACATATACACCCCCAGAAGCACTTGTTGAAGTCGTTGTTGCACTCGAAACGTGGACTTGTTGTGCACCGGCACAAGATGCGCTTTGGTTGAATGTCCATCTCGATACACCTGAATCATCAAATTTAGCTGTTGAGCTAATGTGATATGTAAATGATGACAATTTACCGCTACTACTTTTTGTTTGCGAGTAAACTTTTAAAGGCTCTATTGTTTTAACAGTTGTAAAACCAGATGCCACTAAAAAAGTTGAGATTGCCAATATACTTACAAATAATCTACTTAATCTATTTTTCATTTTAATCCCCTCCGTATAATTTAAAAAATAGTTAATACTTCCTAATTTCATTTTATCACAAAGATTTTTGATATTTAAGTGATTCAAATTGATTTATTTTGACTGACTGATTTTGGTTTATGATGGGCTTTAAATTCTTGTTTTTTTCATTAGTCAAAGTACTATAAGATAATAAGTAAACGATCTTGTTATATGATATTAAATTTGCTATTATTGCATTCTAATAGTACCATTTTGATACCATCTATCTTGAAAAACGTATATACCTGGTGTAATATGAGGATAGAAAAGGAATAAAACCCCTTAAATACACTACGATTTACTACAAGTCAGTTTTGAATTAAGGAAGTTGAATAATAAACTTTATACCTAAAGGAAGTGTCGATGACATTTCCTTTTTTTATTCTTTAGGAAAGTTCTCTTCGGCATGCAAAACACGAAATAATAAAAATAGGCGAGTTAAAAAAGCCTATTTGGGAGTGTCAAGAAAAGTGTGTAAGTAATTAATGGAAGTTAATGTACTTGTTAACACGTTCCTCAAAATTGGGATTG
>LVZN01000022.1 GCA_001695645.1 Erysipelotrichaceae bacterium MTC7
AGTTTAACATATACAATTAAAAAAACTGTGAAGCAGAGCCGTACGCTCTCTACTTACACAGTTTATTTTACACTCCCAACGTTTTTGTTTGTAGCATGTCAATTTCTTCTTTATATGGTGCTTTTCCATCAATCCATGGTGTTTCAAGTATTTTTACGACATGCTCCACTCTTGGATTGTTTGCAATTTCGCAAAGCGTTTGAAAGCCAAGTTTTCCATGTCCAAGATTGGCATGACGATCCTTTTTAGCTCCTCGCTCATTTTTGGTATCATTTAAGTGTATACAAACCAAACGGTCAAGTCCCACCACTTCATCAAAATGATCCAGCAATGCATCAAAGTTTGCGACATCATAGCCAGCATCATGCATATGGCACGTATCCATACAAACGCGTAACATCTTGGCATGTTTACAATGATCGATTATGTATTTTAACTGTTCAAAGGTGTAACCAAGTTCACTTCCCTTACCTGCCATCGTTTCCAAGGCAATATAGACATCATCGTTGTGCTCAAGTGCTGTATCTAAACCTTTGACAATTTGATCCAATCCAACATTTTCTCCAGCTTTAACATGACTTCCTGGATGCAAGACAACATACTTTGCACCCGTTGCACGAACACGGACGATTTCCTTTTGTAAGAACTCGACAGCCAATTCATAAGTTTCTGGTTTTACCGTATTGGCCAAATTGATAATGTAAGGAGCATGTACAATCATCTGTTCCAAAGGAATGTGATGTTCCTTCATCAATTCTTGTGCTTGTTCAATTTTGAGCTTGTCCAGTTCTTGACGACGTGTATTTTGTGGTGCGCCGGTGTAAATCATAAGTGCATTTGCACCATAAGATAAAGCTTCCTGTACACTACCTAAGACAAAGTTTGGTGCTTTCATCGAAACATGTGAACCAATTAACATTAGTCTTCACTCTTCGAGGCAATTTGACGTGCTTTTGCCTTTTCTTTTGCTTGTTTTTTAATTTCCGTTTGAATCAATGCACGTTTGTGTTTCTTCTTTAACTTTTCAACTTGAATCTTTTGTTTTTTCTTATATCCAGGTTTTACTTTTTGTTTTTTGTTTTTTACGATCTTCGCAATCTCTTTTTCTAAAGGATCATCGTTTCTTTTTCGTTTAAAGAAGATTGGTTTCAACTCACTAAGTTCATTGCCAACAACGCGTTTGTGTTCAAAGTGAATCCCTTTCACTTGTAGTTGGCGAATGGCTGGTTCATCTTTATCATTATATAAGGCAAAACAAATTCCTTTTTTTCCTGCACGACCGGTACGACCAGCACGGTGAATATAGAAATCCAATTCTTTTGGAAATCCTAAAGATACAACATGGCTTACACCTTCAATATCCATCCCTCTAGCGGCAATATCACTAGCAACAATATAGTTGTGTTTTCCTTGTTCAATGTCCTTCATAGCAGAACGACGTTCACGACTTGATAAATCACCATGTAACTCAATGACTCCATAACCCGCATTACGCATACTTTCTGTTGCTTCACTTGCCTCTTGGCGAGTATTCGCAAAAATTAAACATAAGTATGGATGGAACGTAGGCAACAACTTCAGTAACATATCACTGTAACTGTGGTGTTTACACGGAATTAATACATGCTCAATTCGCGGTTTGAATTTCTTGTCCACTTTGATATCAACCGTTTCTGGTTGGTGCATATACTTTTTCAAAAACAAGCGTAATTGTTCAGGAACTGTTGCACTAAACGACAGCATTTGCACTTTACGCATGCGTGAACAAATTTGATCAATGTCTTCCAAGAAACCATATTCAAGTGTCATATCTGCTTCATCCACAACAAACATTTTTGCGGTTTGCAACATCAGGCTTTGTTCATTTAAAAATAAATCTTTTAAACGACCCGGTGTCCCAATAACCAACTGTGGTTGATTACGTAGTTGGGCACTCATTTTGCTTTTTTCAGTACCCCCAGTGATTAATTTGATTCGAATATCCTTGTTTACTTTTTGCATCTCCAACGCTTTTGAATAAATCTGTAGAGCAAGTTCACGTGTTGGTGCAGTAACAATGGCTTGCACCTCATTGCTTGTTGCATCAATACGATTGAATAACGGAATCAAAAACGCATGGGTTTTTCCGGTACCCGTTTGTGATACCCCAATAATATCTTTCCCTTTTAATGCTAAAGGAATCACTTTTTCTTGAATCATCGTTGGTTCTTCAAAGTGATTTAATTCAATATATTTAATGACATCTTCATGTAACATAAAATCTGTAAATTTCATCATTTACACCTCATTTCTACTCTCACTTTGTATTATAGCATAAGTGTTCACACTAAAAAAAAGCAAGTGGGTTACATTTTACCACAAACTGGTTATAATGTAGACATGGAAATTATAAAAGTTAGCCCTAGAGGGTACTGTAAAGGCGTTGTGCGCGCCATTCAAATTGCAAAAGACACAGCGAAGGCTTATCCAGAAACCCCGATCTATATCCTTGGTATGCTGGTTCACAACACCTATGTCAAAGCTGGACTTGAACATTTAGGAATTATCACTCTAGAAGGTAAAGACCGTGAAGCTTTACTTGATCAAGTGGATGAAGGAATTGTTATTTTTACAGCGCACGGAATCAGTGATCATATTCGTCAAAAAGCAATCCGTAAAGGTTTACATGTCATTGATGCAACCTGTCCAGATGTTAAGCGCACGCAAGATTTGGTCAATCAACATCTTGCAAAAGGTTTCGAGATTTTTTACATTGGTAAAGCGCAGCACCCTGAGGCTATGGCCGTTGTTGATGGCAACCCTAACGTACATTTGATAACGAAACAATCAGATGTAAAACAACTGGGTATGTATGATCAAATATTTGTGACAAATCAAACAACCATGTCGATTTTTGAAGTAGCGGACATCTTTGGTGCCATTCAAGAAAAATATCCCCATGCAATCATCGCAGAGGAAATATGTAATGCCACGCGCATCCGTCAAGAAGCCATTGCTGCTTTACAAGATGTGGATACTTTACTTATTGTCGGTGATGCATCCAGCAACAACTCCAAACGTTTAGCCGATATTGGTAAGCAAAACAATATTGCACATGTGTATCTCGTGAACGATGTATTGGATGTTCAAAAACTTGATTTAACCAACAGTCAGCGAATTGCAATCTCTTCTGGTGCAAGCACGCCAACCTATTTGACCAACCAGGTTATTTCCTACCTTGAAAACCCAAATCTCAAGGTAACAACCATTGATATTGATAAAATTATTTAACTCGCATTGCGAGTTTTTTAGATACATAAAAAAAACACATCTTTTGATGTGTTTAGGTATTGAAATTATTTTCCGCGGCGAGCTTTACGAGCTGCTTCAGATTTCAATTTACGACGAACTCCCGGTTTTACGTAGAACTCACGTTTACGCGCTTCAGCAAGGGTACCGTTTCTTGATACTTGACGTTTAAAACGACGTAAAGCGTCATCAAGCTGTTCGTTTTCTTTTACGATAACTTTTGGCATGGGTCTCAACCCTCCCTTCTGAATTACTAGAGTAATTATATACAATAACCGCAAAAAATGCAAATATTTTCAATTAAAACTTGATTTTTCTATTTATCAAGTCGTTTTACTAAATAATAACGCGTGGTTCCAATAAATGGAACATCCTCAATTTGGCCAAAAACTGTATATCCTTGTTTTTCATAAAATGGACGCGCTTGAAACGATTGTGTTGTTACTGTGATAACTTTACAACCTTCCTTTAATGCAAACGCTTCACATTCTTTGAATAGTTTTTGCCCATAGCCTTTACCACGTGCTCTTGGATCCATAGCAAACTGTGAAATGTGTAGTTCTTCCACCGTTCTTCTTGCACTAATTCCACCTAGATACACGCCATCTTCATAAATGGCAAACGAACAACTGCTCTTCGTCCCTTTAAATCCGAAGGTTTCATCACGATGTTCATCCAACAAACGTGTAATTTCTTTTTCGTTTTCAGCAATGTCTAACGGTTTAATTTCTATCATATCAATCTATCCTACTCCCTAAATAATAACGACGAATAATTTCTTTTGCGGCATTGTGGTCACCAATCCAAGGTGCTCGACCTTCTTCACGATACATGAACACTTCATCTCCTTTACCAAGAATGAGGACCGTATCGTTTGGATTTGCTTGTTCTATGGCTTGACGAATCGCACCATAGCGATCTTCTATGTATACACTACGGGAAATGCCATGAATACCCGATTTGATTTGATCAGCAATTTGACGTGGGTCTTCATCGCGTGGATCATCCTCTGTTAAAATAATTGTATCACAATATTTACTTGCCACTTCCCCAAACACTTTACGTTTATCAACATCTCTGCGTCCAGCACTACCGAAAACGGAAATAATTGATGCATCGCTTGGTGTAATTTTTTTAGCGAACTGGAAGATTTTTTCCAATCCATCTGGTGTATGCGCAAAATCGACAATCACATTGAACGGTTGTCCTTCATCGATGATTTCCAAACGTCCTTCAATTTGATCAATCGTATTTACATATTTTAAAACTTCCTCAATTTCAATTCCACTTTCAACAATTGCGGCAATTGCTGCAAGTAAGTTATATATGTTATATTCAGCAACAAGATTCGTCGTCACTGCATACTCTTTTTCATGATAAACAAGAGTGAATGAAGACTCTTTCATCGATAGGTGTAAATCTTTTGCAAGATAATCACTTTCATGGTGAATTCCATAGCTAACCACCTTACCTTTACACAAATCAAATAGTTCTATATATTTTGGATCGTCAATGTTGAGCACACTGACTCCAGAGCGTTTCAAGTTGCGAAACAATTTGCTTTTTGCTTGAAAGTAATTTTCAATGGTCCCATGAAAATCTAAATGATCGTATGTAAAGTTGGTAAACACAGCAACATCAAAATCGATGGCATCTACGCGGTGTTGTTCAAGACCGTGACTGCTAACTTCTAAGGCAACGGCTTTCACATCTGCATCCACCATTTCGCGAAGCGTACGGTTGAGATAAATCGCATCTGGTGTCGTTAAATTTGGTTGTAGCTTTACATTCTTGTATTCAATAGAAATGGTCCCCACATAACCACAAGGGGCAAAGTGATCATAAATATCTTTAATGATATTGGTCACCGTGCTTTTTCCATTGGTACCAGTCACACCAAAAACAAGTAAATTTTCACTTGGATAGTCATAGAACTTGTTGATAACCTCATTTAAGGTCGTATCCACATTTTCCACTTTAATGTATACAACATCATCAATCAGTGTTTTTATGTCTTCGGTGTGAACAATTGTTTTCGCACCTTTCTTTACAGCTTGTTTGATAAACTTGTGACCATTGGTCATAATTCCATCCAAGCAAAAAAACATACCATCCGGCTTCACACTGCGTGAATCGGTATATAACCCACTGACTTCAATGTCTGGTGCATTTTCAAATATCTCAGATAATTTCATATTAGCCTCCAATGTTTGCTGTTAAAACTTGACCATCACTGTGAATGGCTGTAACTATGACAAGTTGATTCAGTAGTGAATTATCACCCTTTAGGCGAACCTGGATGTATTCACTGCTATGTCCAACTGCATAACCATCTTTTATCGTTTCAAATAGTACAGTAAGCTTCTTACCAACAAAAGATGCGATATAGTCTGCATATTGTGCTTTACTTTGTGCACTTACTACAGCACAACGTTCTTTTTTAAGTGCTTTTGGTACATGATTTTGTAAGGTTTCTGCCTTCGTTCCATCTCGCTTTGAAAATGGAAACACGTGTAAAAAGGAAAAGTTAACATCTTTTATCGTTTGTAATGTTGTTTGCACATCAGCTTCACTTTCCCCTGGAAATCCCATGATGATATCACTACTAATCGAGATGTCTGGCATCAGTTTGCGAATTTGTTTTACTTTTTCTTTAAAGGAAGCAATGGTATACGGACGATTCATAGCTAGTAGCATGGTATCGCTTCCTGATTGAATGGGGATGTGTAAGTGTTTTGCAATTTTATCTTCACTTGCAATCAATGCTAATATTTCATCACTTACTTCATTCATTTCAATCGATGAAATACGAATTCGCAACAGTCCTTCAATAGCGACCATTTCTTTAAGTAATTCGTATAAGCTATCGTTTGTTCCATGTCCATAGCGTCCGGTATGAATACCCGTTAATACGATTTCTTTATGACCAGCAGCAACCAAGCCGCGTGCTTGTTCTAATGCACTTGCAAGTGCTAACGAACGTTCTTTTCCTCTTGCATATGGAATGATACAGTAACTGCAAAACTGATTACAACCATCTTGAATCTTCAAAAAAGCTCGTGTTTTTTCATGAAACTGGTGAACTTGTAAGGCTTCGAACTGTTGTAAATCATCATAGGTTTGTACCATGTTCACTTTTTCATTGGATTGATAGGCTTGATCAATCAACTGGGCTAGTTGATCTTTGTTGCTACTACCTACAAGTAAATCCACGTCTAAGTTTTGTGCTTTTGCATCACTTTGTACATAACAGCCAACCACACAGACAAAAGCATCTGCATTATGGGTTTTTGCTTGGTTAATTTTTTGTCTTGATTTTTGTGATGCCGTGTTGGTCACTGCACAGGTATTGATAATATAGATATCAGCAGGTTCTTTAAAATCAACCTCCTGATAACCAAGTTGTTTTAGTTGTTCAACATAACTTTCACTTTCGTAAAGATTGACTTTACACCCCAGTGTTGCTATTGCAAATCGTTTCATGAAATTCCTTTCCGTAACATCCCAATCAATTTTTTCTTCTCTTTTGGCAAAATCAATTGTTCATCCATTAATGTATTCACCAATACTTCCACCGATTTATGAAAATAAACATAGCTGATTTGCATCAACGTAAGTGCTTCAACAGCAACTGGGAAAGAAAGGTGCTCTACCAATTTACCATCTTTAATAAAGTATAAACAGTGAGTCGGTTCATAATACAAAGCCAGTTTTGTATCTTCTTCAAAAACTTTTTTAGCACTGCAAAAATCTTCTTGATAAAAGATATTTCCGTAGTTTTGAATATCTTGCATCGCATTTTCAAAACGTTCTTTGTAGTATCCATATTTTTTAATATCGTATAATACCATTTCATTGTGATAAATTTCATTCATGCGTTTATCAAAAAACGGAACATAGATGGCAACATCATCCACCATGCGTTTTGGCAAATTTGGTTCGATGAGTTCAATTTCACGGTTCATCAATCTTCGTTTTTCGTCATAGTTTAAGGTTTGATAAAAATCGACCATCTTCACTCGCGTTTCGCTATGACAGGTTTCAAAGGCTTGCTTGTTTTTAATTCCTTGCATGATGATTTCGTTATGAAAGTAGTCAAGCGCATGATGAAACGTATAAGGAATCTTCCATTTTTTAAAGGTTTCTTCCATTTGTTGTTTTTTTTCTTTCACTGCTTTTTGCTTATAAAAATCTTTATCATATGCTTTATGTAATACTTCCAATAACTTATTCATATAAAACTCCTAATCTAAAATCACCATCGTCGTATGGATCGCAGCCATTGCTGCTGTTTCTGCACGATAAATTCGTTTTCCCAACGATACCGTTTGAAACCCCTGTTTTTGGGCTTCTTTACATTCTTCTTGGTCAAAACCACCTTCACTACCAATCACAATGCTAACGCTTTTCACGTTGGGATTGGCAAGTAGTACATCTTTTATATTTTGACTGTGACTATCTGCATCTTCATAGGCAAATAGGTTTAGTTCACTTTTATAGGTTTCTAATTGTGCCAACGTAATTGGTGCTTGGACATGCACAAGATGATCACGTTTGCTTTGTTCGCAAGCTTCTAAGGCAATCTTGTTGTAACGTTCCAATTTCTTTTCCAGTTTGTCATTGGTTTTTACAACCGTACGTTTGGAGATTAATGGCACAATTCTATCCACACCAAACTCACAAGCTTTCTGAATACACATATCCCAGCGTTCCCCTTTAATCATCCCTTGTATCAAGGTTACCTTAATTTGTTCTTGATTACTAGGTGTAGCTTCATTGATTTTTGCTTGAACGCCTTGTTCTGTATACACAACAGATGCAAGATAGCCTTGTTCTTGTGGATCAACAACTTTGATAAGGGTACCTTCCTTCATTCGTAACACTTGTTTCATATGTTTTTGTTGTTCTTTATCAAAACTGACAAGCTTTTCTACTTGTGGTGTACTGTCAATGAAATACTGTTGCATAAAATTCTCCTATAATCGAAAAAAGGTAGACTCTACCTTTCGTCTTCTTTATATACACGTTTTAAGTTATTCACAATTTTCTTAGTTAGATGAATGTAAGCATCCAACTCTTGTTCTGTGAAGTTTTTATATTTCTTTGTTATAAACTCATCCAAAATCATATCGGATTGAACCAAGCGTTTGGTTCCTTGTTTGGTAATGGTTAAGCTTGTTGCACGTGCATCATTTTCGTGTGCATGTACATCAATCAATCCTTGTTTTTTCAAACGACGAACCGATACACCAATGGTTGCTCTAGAAACCCCTAAATATTTTGCAATATCCAATTGCTTACAATTTTCATGCAAATAAATGTAGGCTAAAATTTCCGGTTGTCCTTGATGTAGATCACACTTTTGCAAGCGTTGATACTTTAATTTATTTTCCAACCAATCCATTTGTTGCTCAAGATTGAATAATTCCTTATTTTTTAACATGCTCTTTCCTTCTTCCTTATCAAGTAAGAATTATTTATTTGTCAATTGCGTGACAATTACTTATCCGTACCTTCCATCGCCATCTGTTTTAGTTTCTTAACTTCGTATGGTTTTAATATACGGTATTCACCTTGTCGCAGATCATCCACTTTTAAATTTCCCATCTGTTTACGGTGCAAACGTGTCACATGATAGCCAAAATATTCGATCATTCGTTTGATTTGGCGATTGCGTCCTTCCACAATTGTTAAATCGAGTGACATTTGATTTTTCTTATGGTCTTTTTCAGTAACTTTGTATTTTGCTGGTAATGTTTTATGTCCATCATCTAAGACAATTCCACTTTTGAGTTCCATCAATTGTGGAGGTGTTAAAATACCATTTAATGTTAGATTGTACGTTTTTGGTAGATGGTATCGTGGATGGGCAAGCGTATTTGCGAATGCTCCATCGTTGGTTAAAATCAAAACGCCACTTGTATCGTAATCTAGACGACCAACACTAAACAAACGTTCGTTGCTATCCACAAGCGAGAACACCGTTGGACGATCAAATTCATCACTGTTGGTACACATTGTTTTCTTTGGCTTGTTCATCACGTAATACACCTTGTTTTCTTTGGTGATGGTTTTCCCATCCACTTGGATAGCATCTCCACGTTTTACGATATAACCCATTTCTTTTAGCACAACACCGTTAACTTTCACACGTCCTGCTTTAATCATTTCTTCTGCCTTACGGCGACTTGCGACTCCACTAGCCGCGATTACTTTTTGTATACGTTCCATGTTTTACCTATTATCGAATAGTTCTTCTTGAACTACGACCTTGTGATCTTCCAATTCTGGTAACTCTTTTAAACTTTGTAATTGGAAAGAATCCATAAATTCTTCCGTCACTTCATAAAGGAATGGTCTTCCCGGTGCATCCGAGCGTCCACATTCTTTAATTAAGCCACGTGCTAATAATTTTCGAATCATCATATCTGCACCAACCCCACGAATTTCTTCAATTTCCGCTCGTGTGATTGGCTGTTTGTAGGCAATAATTGCCAACGTTTCTAGCGCAGCACTTGATAGTGTTGCCATCTTGTTTGAAGAAAACAACTTTGCTGCATATTCATAAACATGTTCTTTTGAGACAAACTTGTAACGGCCACCAAAGTGGACCAGTTCAACTCCATGTAAATCTTTTAAATACTCATCCATAAGAGAGTCCATCAAGACTTCTAATTCCTGTTGCTTGATTTCCAGAGTTTCAAGTAATTGTTCATCTGACAACCCTTCATCCCCTGCTAGAAATAATAAACCTTCAATAATATCTTGCATCTTAAACTCCCGTAATTAACCAAATCTGGTCTTCTTTATCTACACTAAATTGGACTTCTTGATTTTTGATTAAATCAAGAATTGCCAAGAATGAAACGACAACCATATGTAAAGAGGTACAGTCACTACACAAATCTTCAAATGAGATTTTCCCCACAACTTGTTTTAAGCGTTCTCGCAGTTGGTCACTTCGCTCTTCACTACTCATCTCTTGGATGGTCATTTGGGTTTCTAGTGGTTGACTTAACTCAAAACGACGGATGACGCGATTCATCGCTTTAATCAAATCGTATGGATTTCCACGATAATCTTCCATGGTTACTTGTTTCATAAATTTTTCTGCATCGTGTGAAAGCGGACGTTCCATCATTTTTTGACGACTTTCATAATGCTTTTCAAAAGTAGCACTCGCTTTTTTGAATTTTTCATATTCAAGTAAACGTTGCACCAATTTATCTCTTTGGTCTTCTTCATATTCTTCCGCAATTTCCACTTTTTCACGTGGCAATAAGCGTTTGCTTTTATATTCCAACAAGCCAGCAAGTTCACTTAAGTATTCACTTGCAACCTCAAGTTGCATCGATTCAAAAGCATTAATATACGCTAGATATTGGTCGGCAAGGATATTCACATCCAAATCAAAAAGATCCAGTTGATTTTCCTTAACTAGATGAAGCATTAAATCAAGTGGACCATCAAATTGGTCGATGTGTATTTCAAAGTCCATATACAATATCCTTTCCTAGGTTCCTACGTTATTAATTATACCAAAACCATAGATATCATGAAAGAGAAATATCGAAATGCCTACGGATTTTGCACTATCGTATTTTATCATTAATCAATCGATTTGCAAAACGTTTACGATATCAAGTAAAAAAAGAAAACCGATAGCTATCGGTTTTAAAACAATCCTTCATCGTGATGGATTTTTAAATGTTCATAGGCTTTGTTGGAAACAACACGACCACGTGGAGTTCTAGCAATAAAGCCAATTTGTAATAAGTACGGTTCGTAAACATCTTCAAGTGTCGTTGGTTCTTCCCCAATGCTACTCGCAATTGCTTCTAGTCCAACAGGACCTCCTTTAAAGCGCTCGATAATTCCACGTAAGTATTTATGATCAACATCGTCCAATCCCATGTGATCAACTTTTAAGCGGTCCAACGCCATAGTGGCAATATCTAAAGAAATAACACCATCATTCATAACTTGGGCAAAATCGCGGACACGACGAAACAAACGATTGGCGATTCTTGGCGTCCCTCTAGAACGCATCGCAATTTCCGTGACTGCATCTTCATGGATTTCCGTTTCCATGACGCGTGCGGTTCGTCGCACAATTTGTTCAAGTTCTGCTTGTTTATAATAAGCTAGTTGATTGACAATTCCAAAACGGTCGCGTAAAGGTGCACTCAAATCACCAGCTCGTGTGGTAGCTCCTACTAAAGTAAACGGTGGCAAGTCCAAACGAATGCTGCGTACACTGCTATCTTTTCCGACCACGATATCCAAGCAATAGTCTTCCATCGCAGGATATAAGATTTCTTCAACCACTTTACTTAAGCGATGAATTTCATCAATAAACAGGACATCTCCGGGTTCAAGCTGCGATAAAATGGCTGCAAGATCTCCACTTTTTTCGATTGTTGGTCCACTTGCAGTTTTAATGTTTGTGCCCATCTCATTTGCTAAAATATACGATAATGTTGTTTTTCCTAACCCTGGAGGACCATATAACAATACATGATCCAACGCTTCATTTCTTTGCTTTGCTGCTTGAATGAAGATTTTTAAATTAGCTTTTAAATCTTGTTGGCCAATGTATTCATCAAGGGTTGCTGGACGTAGACTACTGTCATCATCACTACCCATTACATCTCCACTTACTAAACGATCATCCATTACCTATACTCCTTTTTGCTTCGCCATGATACCGAGTGCTTCTTTGATGTAAGCATCTACGGTCGTTGCTTTTGATTTACGTAGTTCTTTCACTATCATATTCACTTCTTTTGGTTTATATCCTAAACTTTTTAGGGCATCGATGGCATCCAATAAGGCATCACTATCATTAACGTTTTCATCAACTTCCACCAGTTTTCCTTTTAGATCAAGTACAATTTGGCTTGCAGCTTTGTTACCAATTCCTGGCAAACTTTTTAAATACGCCATATTGCCTGATTCGATTGCTTCTACAATGGTTGCAATCCCACCAGCTGCGAGTGCTCCAATGGCAATTTTTGGCCCAATGCCTTTCACCGAGATTAAGCGTTCAAAAAGTTCTTGTTCCTCAGTTGAAGTAAACCCAAACAAGATGTGTGCATCTTCACGAATGTGCTCATATGTATAAATCAAGACTTCTTCTTTTAAATTTAGGGTTGTCGGGTTTGGCATAAATATTTTATATCCGACCCCATGACAATCGACAATCGCATAGTCACTAGTATAGCTCCATACGTTTCCTCTAATAAATGCAATCATAATTATTACCTTTCAAATTCATTAAAGTCTTGGATAAAGTAATCCGCAACTTGTTGTACTTCAGCATTTTGATGCTTGGTGAGTATATCTTCTACTGCACAGGTTTGAAATCCTTCATTTTGTGCAACGGTTAATGCAACTAGCAAATCTTCAAAGACCATTGTTTGTGCAATCGGTATCTCCAATTGCTCAACACAAGCTAGAAAAATATCTGGATACTCTTTATTTTTTCCGACTTCTTGACACGTAAGCATAAATTCAAAGTACTTCAACAAGCCTAGTCGGTCTAGTGCCAGTAAGGCATGCTCTTTGGTACAAGAAGTTGCAACACACATTTTAATTTGATGTTGTTCAAGATAGGCTAGAAACTCGTGTACTCCTGGTTTGGTTGGAATATGATATCGATATGCTTCTTCAGCCATATCGTTCCAATCGTCCATGATTTCTGCTTTACTTTTTGGCAATTGAAACCTCTCAATAAAATAATCAGCACTTTCATTAAAGGTCATGCTTTTGATATCTTCACTGATAGACGCATCAAAAGGAATATCAAATCGGGCAAGATAAGCTACATCAATATCTTGCCACAGACCCATAGAATCCAACAGTGTTCCATCAAGATCAAAAATACAGGCCTTTACCTTAGTTAAAGGAAACTTCATTAATTTGCCTCAATTTCGAGCACAACTGGACAGTGATCACTGCCATATACATCACTTAAGATGCTAGCCCCTTGTAACTTGTCCTTTAACTTATCAGAGACAAGGAAGTAATCAATTCGCCATCCTGCATTGTTTTTTCTTGCATTGAAGCGGTATGACCACCAAGAGTACGCACCTTCTTTATCTGGATAGAAATAGCGAAAACTGTCAATAAAATTACCTGCTTCTAAGATGTGTGTAAACGATGCACGTTCCTCATCTGTAAATCCTGCATTTTTACGATTGCTCTTTGGATTTTTTAAATCTATTTCTGTGTGTGCAACATTTAAATCGCCACATACAATTACGGGTTTGGTTTGTTCTAGTTTTTGAACATACGCCAAGAACTCTTTATCCCATTCCATGCGATACTCCAAACGCTTCAATCCTTCACCAGAGTTTGGTGTATATACGTTCACCAAATAAAAATCATGGAATTCACAGGTGATGACTCTTCCTTCATTATCATGTTCTTCTTTATCAATTCCATAAGTTACACTTAGTGGCTTTGTTTTTGTGAAGGTAATTGTCCCTGAATACCCTTTTTTCTCTGCACTATTAAAATATTGATAGTATCCATCCGTTAAGATTTCCGCTTGTCCTTGTTGCATCTTACTTTCTTGAATACATAGTACATCTGGTTGACTCTCTTCAAAAAACTCATAAAATCCTTTATTCATTGCGGCACGAATGCCGTTTACATTCCAAGAAATTAACTTCATCATACACTCCCTTTGCTTGTCTTTCATGCTTACAATTATACTAGAAAAGCCACTGTTTATCCACTTTTTAAACCACGCAAAACATTCTTTCATGAAAAGCGAAAAGTTTTTGTGTTTTTTTGCTTAAGAAATTGTTAAAATAAGAATAGTCATATTTCGTGGGAGGACTACTATGCTACATTTAGCTACAAGCACACCGACGATCCAATGGGACTTTATCCTTGGAGGATTTGCCCTATTCCTATTTGGAATCGAATATATGGGTGCTGGTTTAAAAAGCATTGCTGGTGACAAACTGCGTGATTACATTGATCGATATACTTCCAAACCTTGGAAAGGTATTATCATCGGTGCAATTATCACAACGGTCATTCAATCCAGTAGTGCCACTACTGCTATTACCATTGGATTTGTAAGAGCAGGACTTATGAAATTAGAACAAGCTGTGGGTATCATTATGGGTGCCAATATAGGGACAACAGTAACTGCGTTTCTAATTGGACTTAAAGTTGAAAAGATGTCCCTCATATTTGTGTTTGCGGGAGTACTAGTAACACTATTCTCAAAACGTAAAAAACACATGTATGCTGGTCAAATTTGCCTTGGTTTTGGACTTTTATTCTTTGGACTTCGCTTGATGGGTGATGAACTATCATTGCTTGGTGAATTTAAACAATTCCATGCATTTGCTACACAGATGGCAAAACAACCATTCTTAGGAATGATTGCTGGCACGGTTTTAACCGCCGTTGTGCAATCAAGTAGTGCCGTCATTGGGATTGTCCAAAAACTATACGAATCAGGAGCCATCGCTTTAACAGCGGCTTTACCATTCGTCTTTGGTAGTAACATTGGGACAACAATCACCGCAATCTTAGCTGCAATTGGTGGAAGTGTACCTGCTAGACGTACCGCTGGAATTCACGTTATGTTTAACGTATTTGGAACATTGCTGTTTATGATATTCCTAAATCCAGTGACCGGATTAATTCGTAACATTTCTGAAGCCTTAAACATAGCACCAATGATGCAAATCGCGGTTGCTCATATTATCTTTAACTTAACCGTAACCATTCTTGCATATCCATTTATTAAACAAATGGTCTACATCGTACGCCGCTTAATTCGCGGAACGGATGAAAAAGAAATTGAAATTGATACTTCTGGACTTGATCCATTGTTAATTGAAACATTACCAGCTGCTGCCATTAACTCAGCGCGCAATGCAACCTTGAAAATGGGTGATTTGGTACAAGAAGAACTTAAAGAAAGTTTAGCGTTCTTTAATACAAAATCAAGCAAACATAGAGAAGGTACGCAACAGTATGAAGATGCGGTAAACACTCTGGATTCAAAAATTACAGAATACTTAATTCAAGTATCGCACGAGGAATTATCACAAGATGATACTGATGCATTAATTGCAAACTTACAAGTTATCAAAAACATTGAACGTCTCGGTGATATTACAATGAATCTGATTGGATTCTACGATATGGTATATGATGAAAAACAAGATTTCTCAGATTATGCAAAAGAAGACATTAACACGATGTCAAATGTCGTTCTAGAAATGATAGATTTGGCAATGAAGTATTACTTCGAGCCAGATGAAAGCATTGCACAACAAATTCAAGACAAAGAAAACTACTTGGATATGCTCGAAGAAAAAGGACGTAAACGTCACTTCAAACGCATGTCATCACAAGAGTGTCGACAAGACTTAGCTGCTAGTGTATTCGTTGATATCTTAAGCAACTTAGAACGTATGGGAGACCATGCCGATAACATTATTAAAATGTTGCAAGATCCAACACCACAACACGAACCAGTGGTTCCTGTCATTGAAAAATAAAACGGATAGTCCTTGTGACTATCTTTTTTTTACACCAACAAAAAAAAGTCCATATGGACTTTTTTTATGATAAGCTAATAATTTTTACTTTATATGGGTTTTCTACATTTGTTACGGTAACGGTTGCTCCAACTTTACTATCAAGTAAGGCAACTGCTAACGGTGTAACATTTGATAGTTTCCCACTAAATGGATCTGCTTCTACAGAACCAACAATTGTGTATGTTTCTTCTGTATTTGAATCCAAATCTAAAATTGTTACTGTAGAACCTAACGATACGGTTTTCTTCTTTGTTTTTGAGTCTTCAATAATCTCGATATTTGCAAGCATTGCTTCAAGTTCTGTAATACGAGCTTCCACTCTTGCTTGGTGATCACGTGCAGCATCGTAGTCTGCATTTTCACTTAAATCCCCTTGGGCACGAGCTTCTTGAAGTTCTTGAATAACAATGTTACGTTCTTCATGCACCAAATGGTGTAGTTCATCTTTTAATTGTTCATAACCGGTTTGGGTTACTAATACTTTTTCTTGATTTTCCAAGTTCGTCACTCCTTTAGTTTTTCTATTTTGCTTTGGTATTATACCATGTTTTTACATAAGATTCTATGCTAATAGTCCAAATACTTTTCAACGTTAGCTAAATGTTCTTCATAGGTTTTTGCATAATAAACTTTACCATCACCTTGCACATCTGCGATGAAGTAATAATAATCATGCTTAGCCGGATGCAATGTTGCCTCTAAGGCTTCTTTACCTGGATTTAAAATTGGACCAATTGGTAACCCTTCGTACAAATAGGTGTTGTATGGTGAGTCAATTGTGTATTGTTTTTCACAATCCAACCAACTGTCAAATTCGTAAAGCGAATAACAAACCGTTACACTAGATTCCAGTTTTTGACCGATGTTTAGACGGTTATAGAAGACACCTGCAACTTTTTCCATGTCATCTTTTGTTGATGATTCAAATTGCACAACACTTGCAAGCGTCACAATTTCATGAATAGACATGTTACTTGCCTCTACGTCAGCTTTAATTTTTTGGTATTCCACATTAAATTGGTTTAAGAATGTATACGTGATATCTTGCAAACTTGCTTCTTTGTTGAAGTAGTATGTTTCAGGAAACAAGTACCCTTCCAACTTCACTTTGTATTGATCGTTAAATATCTCATCAGTTAAGAATTCATAATGTGTCATCGCTTCTTTAAGGAAGGTTTCATCATTCCATAAAGCAAGTAATGCTTCTGCATTGATACCAAGTTGTTTTTCTAATTCAGCAGCGATATCTTTCGCCCAAATTCCTTCGCGAAACGTAATCAGAACTTCATCATTTTTAATATTTTCTGCTTTGGTCAAATAGTTCAAGATCTTAGGTGTACTCCAACTTTTGTCAATCATATACAAACCGACAGCAAACGTGTCATCACCATTAAGTTTCGCTGAGACCTTCGCAAAAGTTTCACTTTTGATAATTCCTTCACTTGCTAGTCGACTGACGATTGAACTTTGATTATCACCTTCGACAATTTGAAAACGAACTTCTTCGCTTTTTGAACTGACAGGTTCCAAATTGATTTTATATAAGGCAAACAGTGAAATACAAACCACCAATACGATAGCCACACCACTGATAATGATCAGTTTAAGCTTTTTAGACACTTTCGTTGTCCTCCGCAAAAGCCATAATGACCTCTTCAATCATTTCCCACTCTTGATCTGTTTCTACTGGTAATAAGCTTCCATCTTCATCGTATGCAGAAGCGAAAACCTCATCGTCTACTGGGTTCATTTCTTGAAATACGACATATTTCTTGTCACCAT
The DNA here is from genome assembly GCA_001695645.1 of Erysipelotrichaceae bacterium MTC7. GTDB lineage: Bacteria > Bacillota_I > Bacilli_A > Erysipelotrichales > Erysipelotrichaceae > Breznakia. The sequence continues at coordinate 17,646 of LVZN01000022.1, forward strand.
TTTCAAACGTGAAAAGGATACGCATTTCTTTTTCTACTCCATTTTCATCTTGGATAAACATTGTATTTGATTCCATTTTACTCTCCTCTAACAAAACAAGGGCTTGCGCCCTAGTTTTTACTATTCAAATAGTCTTGCAGAATGGTTACTGCTGCAAGTTGGTCAATGACCTTTTTACGCTTTTTACGAGAAACATCTGCATGAATTAACGTTCTTTCAGCCGATACGGTTGTTAGGCGTTCATCCCAAAGGATCACATTCATACCGTTGTCTTCTAGACGTTCTTTAAAGTCAATTGAGATTTCTCCGCGTATGCCGACATCCCCATTCATGTGCTTTGGTAAACCTAACACGATGGTCTTGACAGACATTTCTTTGGCAATTGCTAGCACTTGTGCTAAACAGTCGTCATAATCGTTTTCTTGAAAACGAATCGTTTTTACTGCAGAAGCAAGGATGCCCATAAAATCGCTTACAGCAACTCCACAGGTAACACTTCCAAGATCGAGTCCGAGTATTTTTTCCATACTATTCTTCGTTCTTAATTGCACTTAGGTAAAAACGTACAAGTTCTTCAATAATCTCGTAACGGTCTGCACCTTGAATAATCGTACGTGCATTCTTATGTGAAGAAATATACGCAGGATCGTTTGAGATTAAGTAACCAGAAATCTGGTTGACAGAATTATAACCACGCTCTTCTAATGCTTCTTGAACCAAACGTAATACATGTTTGATGTTATCTTTTTTAAAGTCATCAGAAGTAAATGCCATTGTTTGTGTTGTATCTTTCATGATAATACCCCCTTATTCGGATACGTATATTTTACAACATTTACAGACGCTTGGAAAGTTTAAAGCGACATTCCTAACGTTTTCTTTACAGATTTTAAGGCTTCATCTACTTTTGAGGCGTCTTTTCCACCAGCTTGCGCTAAATCTGGACGTCCTCCACCATTTCCACCGCAAATTTGTGCAGCCTCTTTTACAAGGTTTCCACAGTGGATGTTTTTAGCAACTACGTCTTTACTTGCCGCAGCCACAAAGACAACTTTGTTGTCATCATAACTTGCAAGGAATACCACAGCTGAACCAAGTTTATCTTTCATTGTATTTGCCATGTCTTTCAATGCAGAACCATCAGCATTTGCGATTGCTTTGACTAATACTTTGTATCCATCAACCTCAACTGCTTCATTCAATAAGTTATCTGCTTCACTTTGCATCGCTTTTGCTTCTAAATTACTGATTTGTTTTTGTAAGTCTTTTAGTTCTTCTTGTAATGCTTTAACTTTATCTTCAACACCAACCACCGTTTTCATTTTTAAGTTACTAGCAATGGTTTTAAGTGAAGTTTCACTTTCTTTAAATCCTTCGTAAGCAGCATATCCTGTTTTAGCAACCATACGGCGTACCCCAGATCCAATCGATTCCTCAGAAACGATTTTAAATACACCAATGCTTCCTGTGTGATCCACATGGCATCCACCACAGAATTCCATCGATACATCACCCATGCTCACAATACGAACTTCATCACCATATTTTTCATCAAACATGGCTGTTGCACCTGTTTTCTTAGCATCCTCAATATTCATGTATTCAATATTCACATCATTGTCCATTTCAATAAACGCATTTACTGTAGCCTCTACTTCACGAAGTTGTTCATCACTTACTTTTTCAAAGTGCGTAAAGTCAAAACGTAAGTATTCATCGCTTACATATGAACCAGCTTGGCCAATATGATCACCGATTACTTGTTTCAGTGCACTTTGTAGCAAGTGGGTTGCGCTGTGATTACGCGTTGTTAAAACACGTGTTTTCTTGTCAACAGCAAGACTTACAACATCACCAACTTGTAAAGTAACATCATCCAATTCAACGGTGTGTAAGAATTGTCCTTGTGGTGCTTTTTTCACATCAAGGACTGCATATGCTTCACCTTCAAAATTTACAACACCTTTATCGGCAACCTGTCCTCCACTCTCTGCATAGAATGGTGTTTGATCAAAGATCACTTCACCTGTTTCAGTTAGTGAATCAACTTTCTTCCCATCTTTGAATACACCAATAACTGTCGCTTTTGCTTCTAGGTTATCGTATCCAATAAATGTGCTTTCTTTATCAAATGCCATTAAGTCAGGAGATTGACTTGTCATAGAACCAGATTCTCCACGTGCATTACGCGCACGATCACGTTGTGCTTGCATTTGTGCATCAAAACCTTCTTTATCAATACTTACACCTTCATCTGCTAGAATTTCTTGTGTAAGTTCATATGGGAATCCATACGTATCATAAAGTTTGAAGGCAACTTCACCAGAGAACACGTTTCCATCCATTTTTTCAAGTTCTTCGTTTAATAGTTTTTCACCGTGATTCAATGTTTTATGGAACGTTTCTTCCTCTGTTTTGATTAAGTTTTCGTTAAAACCAATCTTATCCATTAAATACGGGTAGTAGTCTTTCATGTTTTCCGAAACAATCGATACCAAGTCGTACATAAATGGTTTATCCAAACCAAGTTTAATTCCATAACGAACGGCACGGCGAAGCACACGACGAAGTACATATCCACGCCCTGTATTGGCAAACATTGCACCATCACTTAAGGCAAAGACAACCGTACGGATGTGGTCAGCAATGACGCGATATGCCATTTTGTATTCCCCTTCGTAAGGGTGACTTGCAATTTTTTCTACTTCTTTAATAATTGGCATAAATAAGTCAGTATCGAAGTTTGTTTCTCCACCTTGAACAATCGATACCAAACGTTCAAGTCCCATTCCCGTATCAATATTCTTTTGCGGTAGTTCTTTATATTCGCTTCTTGGCACAGCTGGGTTTGCATCGTATTGTGAGAATACAACATTCCACACCTCAATGTAACGATCATTTTCTAATTCATCAAAGAATAGTTTTTCACCAATGTTATCTGGATCATATGCTTCTCCACGATCATAGAAAATTTCGCTATCTGGCCCACTAGGTCCAGCACCAATTTCCCAGAAATTTCCATCTGTTTTTAATATATGACTTGGATCCACACCAATTTCATTAACCCATGTGTCATATGCAACCGTATCATCCGTATAAACCGAAATGTACATTTTCTCTTTTTCCATTCCGATATATTCTGGACTTGTTAGAAATTCCCAAGCAAAGTGAATTGCTTCTTTTTTAAAGTAATCACCAATCGAGAAGTTTCCTAACATTTCAAAGAATGTATGGTGACGTGCCGTTTTCCCAACATTTTCAATATCGTTGGTACGGATACTTTTTTGTGCATTGGCAATGCGGTTACTCTTTGGCGTTTCACTACCATCAAAGTATTTCTTCAGTGCAGCAACCCCAGCGTTGATCCATAACAATGTCGGATCGTTGTGCGGGATTAGTGATGCTCCTGGTTCAATCATATGTCCATTCTTTGCAAAATAATCCAAGAATAACTGTCGTATTTCATTTCCACTTCTGTATTTCATCTTTTTTCCTCCATAACAATAAAAAAACGTTCCCAATAACAGGAACGTGAATACGCGGTACCATCCTGATTCATAGATTTCTCTATGCACCTTAATTATCTGTATCGTAGATGTACGATTAAACTCCAAAGTAGCTTCCCTAGCTTGTTTCTAAAAGCTTTCACCAACCGCTTTTTCTCTACATAGACAGTCTTCTAGGTACTCATCTTTTTCACTGTTTACGCTAGAATTGTAGCATACTTAAACTTGCTTATCAAGGTTTCTCACACTTTTTAAACAGATTGATAAACCGACGATTGCTAGACTTACAACACCGGTTAAAACAAACCAAGAAGGAACACCAAAGCGACTTGTATAAAGTGCAGCCAAAGCCAAACCAATGGGCGAAGCTAATGTCATGAGTGACATGGAAACACTTGTGACCCGACCTAAATAGGCTGGTTGGATTTTCTCTTGCATTAATGCCATAAACGTGGCATTGAAAAACGGTCCACTAAAACCAAAGAGTATGGATAGTAATGCAAATATGGTAAATGCATTTGTTGGTAAGATGCCTTGTAATATCGTCACAATGGAGAATAGTGCAACCGCTCCATAGATGGTAATCATTTTATTTTTACTACCACCCCAAACACCTAAAACCAATCCACCTACCAACATCCCAACCGCAAACAAAGTTTCTACCAAACCTGCATGAGAAATGGTTTTCCCAAAATACTCTGTACTCATTAGCGGAAAGAATGTACCAATAGGAATCATAAAGATTTGACAAACTGAGACAAGTATTACTAGATAAAACAAACCTTTGTTAGACATTAAAGTTTGCAACCCTGCTTTGGTGTCTTGTAACATCATCAAAGGTTGAGCTTCCTGCTCATAAAGTCGTGGAATAAAGGTGATTGCAACACTTGCAACACCAACGATAGCACCAATCACATCTAAAGACAATATCATCCAAAATGGAGCAATCGCATAAAGTGCAGCGGAAATGGCTGGACTTAAAATAAACGAGATGGATTGTAAAGCATTGGTGTATCCATTTGCCTTACTTAAATAGTCCGTGGGTACCATAAGTGGTGTAACTGCATTTAGACATGGTTGATGAAACGTTTGACCTAATGAACGTACAAAAATCACAAAATAAATCACCCACGTTGGTAAACTTCCGCCCAGTGCAATTGCAATTGCAACCAGTGTTGTTAAGGCAATGATGCCATCAGCAACCATCATGATCACCTTACGATTGTTGCGGTCTACAAAACTACCAGCAAACGGTCCCAAAAATGCCATTGGTAAATAGGCAATCATTGTAGCAATCGATAAAGCGACTGCAGATCCTGTTGTATCTGTGATGTACCAAATAAATGCATATTGAACAACTGCACTTGTCAGTAACGATATGGCTTGACCTCCCCATAGGGTAAAGAAATTCTTTTTCCATTGTTTTATTTCATTCATATTTCTACCTCTTTTCGAGTTAAGTCTAGCGCATTAGCATGGTTGTAACAATGTGTTGAACCTAAGTGGTATGAATCAACCACCAACTGGTAAGAAAAAGACTGTCAAACTATAACTGATAGTTGTTCATTTTCACTGAACTTTTATTTGAAGTTATTCCACACCTCCAAAACAAGTTGGATGCATTCATCATAACTCATACCAACATCAGCAAGTATTGCATCAAACTGCTTCTTCGCTTGTGGATCAATTGCTTCATCATTGGTTGAAACAATAACGTTTTCATTTTGATCAACGCACAAAATTCCTTTCTCTACCACTGGAGCATCTTTTGTGTCCACAATAAATTGTAGTGTTACGTGTTTTGGCTTTTCACTTTTTGCAAATTGATATGCTTCGTTTGTAAATTCCACAGTTGTTGTATCAATCCCTGCAACCCGACTTGCAGAAACATCAAAATCATTTTGTTGCATGCGCGCTACTTTATCATCTGTATTCGTTAACACACATGAAGTGCAAAATAATATACATAGCAATAAACTTACAAATCGTCGAATATGTACTCTTGTCGTTTTTGTTTTCATGATTTTCCCCTATTTACATATCATACGCACAATTGGATCAATGATTTTGTACGTGTTTTATTAATTTCATACTACCATACTTACTTTTTTATTGCTATATTAGCTAAACCACAAAAAAACCAACCCCTTTGGGTTGGTTTGATAAACTAATCAATGAGTTGTTGAATGCGTTGCAACAAACTTGTTTTTCGATCTTGCGTATCAACTCTAGATACACCCTTTTGCAAGTATGCTTCACTTCCAAGTAAAACAAGCGAACGTTTAGCTCTAGTCACTCCAGTGTAGATAAGTCGACGTTGCAACATATAACTGTAATCTTTAAGAATTGGCATAATGACAATTGGATATTCGCTTCCCTGCGCTTTATGGATGGAAATGCAATACGCATGGGTTAAATTCGTAAATGTTTCAGGCGTATACTCCACAATGGTTCCATCAAAATCTACGACCATTCGTGCTTGATGATCCACGGTTTCTTGCGCCGTAACAATTTCAAGGATACGACCAATATCACCATTGAACACATATTCATCAGGTTGATTTTTCAGTTGCAATACTTTATCATTCTCACGAAATGTACGATACCCGAAATGCAGTTCATTTTTTTCATAACTGCGCGGGTTGCACAGGTTTTGCATCGCTTTATTAATCGCATCAATTCCAGCCACTCCATTGTACATTGGGGCAAGAATTTGGATATCCATTTCATCGTAGCTTTTTTCAAGTGCACTTTGCACGATCTTTCCTACGAGTTCTTTCACTTGATAGTTTTCACAAGGATACATCTTTACATCACTTTCGCCGTGAATGGATGTAATTTGTCCTTCTTTGATTTCATGGGCAAGTTCAATCACTTCGCTACCTTCACTTTGACGGTAGATATGGTCAAGACGCGTGACTGGGCATAAAGAAGAACGCAACAAGTCACGTAAAACGAATCCAGGTCCTACGGATGGTAATTGATCCTCATCTCCAATCAACAAGATACGTGATACTTTTGCACTTGCTTTAATTAAATTGTAAAACAACCAGTTATCGACCATGGAAAACTCATCAACAATAATAAAGTCTGCTTCGATTGGGTCATGTTCATCGACCGCAAAAGTATTGCTCTCTAAATCCCATTTTAAGAGCGAATGAATGGTCATTGCATCAATTCCCGCCAGTTCCTTCAAACGTTTGGCAGCACGTCCCGTTGGTGCACACAACGCAATGTTTGCATATGGAAACAAATCTTTATAAATATCAATGATTGCTTTCACGATTGTTGTTTTCCCGGTTCCTGGTCCACCCGTCAGAATCGATAGTGGAGCTTTGAAACTTGTTGCAATTGCTTCTTTCTGTTTATCGTTATAGATGATTTGCATATCACTTGCGTGTTGATCAATTTTCGCTTCAATCTCTTTACCATCTTTTTTGATGAACTCCACTTGCGGGAAATGTACCAACGTGTGTGCAATTCCTGTTTCCGCTTCATATTGACTAATGTGATACAAATGTTCATCTTCAACCACAATTGCATTTTCAAACTCTAAATCAGAGATGTACATTTCAAACTCTTCACTTTCGATAAAGCCAAATTCTTTTTGGATACGCTTTTCTACTTCACTTTGTGCAACGTAGGTATTTCCGGTATTCATACACAGTTGCATCACCAAGGCACCGATTGCTGCTTTGATACGTTCCGGATCTTTAGCATCAAACCCTAATTTCATCGCAATTTTATCCGCCGTTTTAAACCCAATTCCATCTATGTCATACACTAAGCGGTACGGGTTTTTCTTAATGATTTCAATGGCTTGTTTGTCGTATACACTTTCGATTTTTAAAATATTTCTCTGACTTACACCAAATTGCGTTAAAAAGACAATCGAATCATCCATCGTATGATGAATGCCTTCTTCAACTGCTTGTATTTGTTTTTCACTTAACCCAGGAACTTGACGTAACACCTGCACATCTTCACGAATCAATTGAATGGCTTGCTCCCCAAGTGCTTGTACAATCTTTTCTGCTGCCTTTTTTCCAACCCCTGAAAACAAAGCACTAGAAAAAAAACGAATGAGAGCTTCTGCATCACTTGGTAACACTTTTTCATAACTCTCACAAGCAAATTGTAATCCATAACGTGGATGTTCTTTATATCCACCGGTCAATCGATACAATTGATTTTCTAAGATTTCTGAAAAGTATCCAGTAATGGTAAACTTTTTTTCGTTTTTTTCATTCGTTTTAAACTTTGCGACGGTATAGTGGTCACTTTGAAAAATGATAGCAACAAAGAATCCCTCTATACTAAGTTTATTATCGTCCATATATCTCCTATACTAAGAACATCAATAAGACAGATAGTCCATTGTACAATGCATGTCCAACAATTGGTGCATAAATACTTTGGGTATCATCGTAAATTTTCGAGAATAAAACACCCATAACTGCGTACAATACAATATACACAACATCAACCATATCTCCTGAAATTAAGGATCCTAATACATGCATTAGACCAAATATAACACCAGATACAATTGCTGAAAACATAAATCCATATTTATCGCGTAAATCGCGGAAAATCACACCACGGAATACGATTTCCTCTAAGATTGGGGCAAAGATAACAGTTGCTATACTTTGCAGTACCATATTTTGATTAAACATCGCACTCACTTCTTCTTGATTTGCACTAGTTGTTGTTTCCGTTAGTACCGAGATCAATCCACCAATGACAATGTTAGCTAGATATAGCAAACCAATGACGATCAGTATGGAACGAAACGCATCACCAAAATTCACCTTGCGTTCAGCTTTTAACAATGGCAAGGCTAAGTAAATCGCAACAAGAGCTCCAATTACATACGTAAAAAACAATAAGTTGACTTCGTTATAAGCATTCATTAGTTGCAGTAGTAAACCAACAATAAGTGGCACAACAACTAACCAACCAACAAAATACCATGAAAGTAAACCAATTTGACGTTTTGATGACAATATTTTTCTTGAAAAGATACTATTTGAATTCATTGCGTTTCTCCTTTATTGCTTGATGAACATCGATATTTTCTTGGTTGTAGACTTCTTCAATCACACCACCACCAAGACAAGCATCACCATCATAGAAAACCGCTTCTTGACCCGGTGTCACTGCTGCAACACCTTGAGGATACGTAACCAAAACTTCATCTGCACTGATTGTATGAATGATAACTTCGTTATCCTTTTGGCGATATCTAAATTTCGCTGTTGCATTACGTTTTTCTGGTTGTTTCTCACTAGAAAACCAGTTCACACCAACAACTTTACATGAAGTTGAATACAACCAAGGATTGTCTTCTTTTGCAGCTACGTATAGTTCATTTGCTTCCACATCTTTACCGACAACAAACCAAGGGCCACCTTCTCCACCAATGCCCAAACCTTTACGTTGACCAATCGTGTAGTATAAGACTCCAATATGTTCCCCTAAATCACGTCCTGTATCAATATCAATAATACGGCCGTTTTTAGCTGGGATGTAGTTTGTTAGAAAGTCTCTAAAGTTTCTTTCACCAATAAAACAAATACCAGTTGAGTCTTTCTTTGTTGCGACATTTAAATCCAATTCTTTAGCAATTTCACGAACGCGTGGTTTATCAATATCACCAATTGGAAATAAAGCTTGTGCAAGTGCATCTTGTGAGATTTGGCATAAGAAATAGGTTTGATCCTTATTGCTATCATGACCGCGTAACATGACACTTTCATCATCGTTATGTACGACTCTTGCATAATGTCCCGTTGCGACATAATCAAAACCGTTTGCCTTGGCAAACTGCAGAAAGCTATCAAATTTTATATATTTATTGCATAAGATATCAGGGTTTGGTGTTCTTCCTTTTTTATATTCATCAATGAAGTATGTAAATACTTGGTTCCAGTACTCTTCAACAAAGTCGACGCGTAACAGTTCTAAACCAAGTTTATCAGCAACTTTCTTTGCGTCGTTGTAATCCTCTTCTTGTGGACAAATATCATTTTGAATGGTTGGGTTTCCAGCAATATCATTGTTGGCATACGCATCCCAATTGCGCATAAAGGCACAAGTAATATCATATCCTTGTTCTTTTAATAAATAAGCAGCGACAGCGCTATCCACACCACCTGATAATCCGACTAGTATCTTTGCATTTTTTAAATCTTTCATACGGCTTATATTATACCATAAATGAAAAAAAGTACAGTATTTGCTTTCCAACTGTACTTTTCTTGTTATAAACATTTACAAATCGGGTGACGAATAACCGTTCGTAGCTTCTCGGGTTTTGCTTTTCTTGGATCCCCCAGATATATTTCATGGTGATGACGTGTATCACTAATACCAAGTTGATATCCTTCTTCTTTCATAAATGCATCCATTTTCGCAATGGTTGCAGGTTCATCATCATATGGTCCAATATGCATACACTGTACACACATACCTTCATCATAGACAAAAAACTCAACATTACGAAAGTCTTTTCCTTTCTTTTTAGATGCAGTTTTGATTGCCCAAGTGACATCTTCCTCTTTTATAAAATCAGGAATACGTATCAAAGAAATATACTCAAATAAATCCTTACGTGAATAATCAAATCCTTTAATATCGGTTTGCCACCATAAACCTTCTAATGGAGGTACTACATATTTATAATAGCCTTCCATCTTATAGTCGCTCATATAACTCATTTTCAAAGTAAATGCAATTGCATATAAAGCTTCAATACATAGACTATAATCACCATTTGGATCGTTTGGATCACCTTTTCCCCTTACTGCGATAAACTGCATTTTAGGCACATTTATTATGGTTGGTTTCTTTGGTGGCGTATATAATTCTTTTTCCGTTTTTTTAAAATCTACACTCATGACACAACTCCTTTTTCTTAGTATAGCATACGCCTCTAACAACAAATATAAAAAAAGACATCCGAATGGATGTCTAATCAACTGGCGATTTGCTATTTTCACTTGGGCATGCCAAGCTATCGTCGCCGTTAAAGTGCTTAACTTCTGTGTTCGAGATGGGAACAGGTGTGTCCACTTTGCCATCATC
>LVZN01000023.1 GCA_001695645.1 Erysipelotrichaceae bacterium MTC7
CGCTGCACAGCTTTACTTTCAACAACATGACTTGCCTTACGACTTAATCCAAGTCATTGGCGTTTCTAATAAAGATACGGTTTCCAAAGCAAATCGTCCCTTTAAACAAATTGAAGAACGTTTAAACCGAACCTTCAAGCAAAACTATCACGGGACAAACGGTTATCACTCACTCATATGTGCAAATAGCTATATGGTGTGTTATGTAGCTTTCTTCAACTTCCTTAGAAGACACTCATCATTAGGCTACAAAACACCTGTTGATGACAACCTCTTTGATGGTGCTGAACTCATGCCGGACAAATGGTTAAAACTTATCGAATTAAGTTCTCAATACCAAATACACTAACAAATCAATCAAACTAGACTAGCCACATTGGTTTTTTTATCATGCTTAATTGCATGATTTTTTCTTTTGAATTTAGATTTCGTTTTCAAAGATCTCATTTATATCCATTTCCAAAGATTAATCACCTTTGGAATTCACTCGTTTTCATAAACTTTTTACACTACCCATATAACTAAACATCACCGGTTCCCGGGAATGTTTTTTTTGTTTTTTTCGATTGATTATAGAATATAATCGCTCGAACTTTTCTTTCTTTTTTGTAATCTGCTTTTATTCATTACTGCTGTACGGGTAATTACCTGGTTAATTCTATTCTCATAATTGATCAGTTCCTTCCTTCCTTGTATTTATTAGATCCTGTGAAAGCAATCGAGTAAGGTATATGCTTTGTATTCTCTCTCTCGATTCCGCTCACAGCATCCAACAAACGTTTCTTTTATGTTTGTTGAATTGCCTTACCTGATAATTTTTGGCTTGTGTGTGTGTTTCAGTGTGTTTGTAAGAAGGTTCTCCTGGGCTATTAGGCAATCCCAAGTTCTTTATAATCATTCATATTCTTGAATGCGTCTTTTGCTTTTAGATATTGCTTTTTAGTTGTATTTTGCTATAATATGCATATAGCATCACGAAAAGCTTGTTTTTGCTTATTTCGCTTATTTCGCGTAATTTGCTTAATTCATTCATTTGCTTGCTTTGCTTACTTGCTTTGCTTGCTTTGCTTATTCGTGTTGTGAATCGTTAATCTAATTCGAAGCGTCCAAACTTTGAGAATTAGATTTTTTTTGTTTAAAATATTGCTCCAATACTGATACTTCCATTTTAGAGCCAAGAGCAAACACATACAGCGTTTCAATATTAGGGTTTAATTTTCCTAGGATATATTTATTTGTATTGTATGAGTCCATGTAGATCGTTTCAGATAGCATTTTTTGTGAAATGTTATCTTTTTTTAATTGTTCTAATAACTTCTTGAAAAAACATTTCCTGATTTTTGTTGCTTTCTTTTTAGCATCATCATATAAGGTTTCTTTTGCATTGCCATGTATAGCAATGTCAAACACGCACATTGTTTCCAGAGTTGATTTTGCCTTTCCATGGATGTATTTTTTCATGTTGATATAGTCCATGTTCATCATCTTAGAAAATTTCATAAGTGAAATATTATTCGCTTTAAGTTCTTCAGCAATTTCTTGAAAGAACTCTTTTCTTAATTCTAAAGACATCTCTGCAGCTCTTTCATACAGCGAAGCTTTAACTTTTATACTTTCCTCATCGAACTTTTTGGCCATACTCATCACTTCCTTTCTAATAAAACAAAAAAGAGCCATATTCTTTAAGAACTAAAGAATATGACTCCTTGAATTTCCGATGGCGGTCCTGATGGGACTCGAACCCACGATCTCCTCCGTGACAGGGAGGCATGTTAACCACTACACCACAGGACCATATTTTCTTCGTTTGCGAATTGTTTACCGCTAACGAAGTTAATAATACCAAAGATTTCTCATCTGTGCAAGTGTTTTTATGCAACTTTTTTTATTTTTTTTAGTTTTTTTATTTTTACCTATTTTTCTGTGGTTTAGACAATCTCCAAACCAAGCATTAATGCAATTGATGCGGCTTGGTCGAAGCGTATTTTTAAGCCTTTGCATTTTTGTAAATCCACAAATAAACTATCAAATTCAGAGTTCGATACATCCAGGCCTGCTAAACTTGTTTCTCGTAAATCGAGTTTGTTGATAAGGCATTGTTCAAATGATAAGCCCTTTTGTTTCATCCCTAAAAATGAGCCTTCGACAAGTTCGCAACTTGTATATGCAACTTCTTTTATTTTCGTTGTCGCAAAGTTAGCATATCGTAAGATGGATTCTTGAAAACGCACATAGGTTAGACTTGCTTCAATAAAACTTGCACCAATTAACTTACAGTGCATAAAATCTACACGGTGCAATAAGCTTTCTTCGAAATCAAAATTTGACACATCACAGTAAAGGAAGATTACATCAAGGATTTCCAACTTTTTAAAACTGTCGAAAGCAAACGTACAACGCTCAAACTTTACTTGATCAATTTTAACGAGATCAAAATCTTTGATATGACAATTTAGATAGTGTGTACATGCTTCTATAGTATCGATGGTTTCATCTTGTATGATGGCATCGTACATTTCAATTGGTGTCGTATATTTCATGCATCTATCATAGCTTACTCTTAGAAAAAGGAAAACCCCTCATTTGAAAATCATGTACCTGCTTTGCATGATTGATACGCCTAAGGTATAGTAAAAGTAGATATATACCCACGAGGAGGATAAGGTATGAAACAATTCGATGCAAAGATTATTACGGAACTGGTAGACACGTATATGCAAGCCGTTTACAACGGGGACATTGAGACTTTACAAACCATCTTTTATGGAGATGCAGCAATGTACGGTTACTTAAATGGATATGGCGTCATGGCTACCCCACAAGTATTCTATGATGATATCAACAGTAAACCGACAATGAAAGAAAACGGTGATGATTGTCAGTATGTCATTACCCACCTACAAGTAGAAGGAAACATTGCTTCTGTTTGTATGCAAGTGGAAGGTTTCTATGGTGAAGCTACTGTTATTGATATGTTTCACTTAATGAAAATTGAAGGGGTTTGGAAAATTACTTGTAAAACTTTTTCACAAAGATAGTCAAAAGAAATCCACTATGGATTTCTTTTATTGTATAATACATGTATGAATAATAAGAAACGAAATAACACCTTTCTAACGTTCCTATTAGTTTTATGTGTTGTCCTACTAGGTACGTTAACAACGAAAGGTATCATGACAAAACTATCGCAAGAGCAAAAGCAACCAATTGCGCTTTATCAAAATCAGACTTCTTTGCTAAAAAATGATACACAAGATCTTAACAGTGTCATTAAATCTCAGTTCCCTAAAAGTGTTGATTACGAAGAGCGAAAGAAAGCAGAAGCAGAACGTGCAGCACAGGAAGCAAAAAAAGCAGAGGAAGAAGCAAAGCGTCAACAAGAAGAAAGTCAGCAACAAACCAACACGGTTCCACAAATCCCACAGTATGCTGGTGATAAAATCGTGACCCTTACGTTTGATGATGGCCCTGGTTATGGCTCGACAGAACGCATTTTAAACGTCTTAGCGCAATACAATATCAAAGCGACGTTCTTCGTCTTAGGTCAAAAGGTTGCACAAAACCCAGCAATGCTACAACGTATCATTGCCGAAGGTCATACCGTTGGCTCGCATAGTTATGATCATCCGGATTTGGCAACCCTATCTTTAGATGCAGCCCAGCAACAAATGGATGCAACCGATCAACAAATTATCGCCGCTGGTGGTCAAGCAACAAGATATATGCGTCCACCCTATGGTAGTTATAGTGATGCACTTCGTCAACACATCCAAAAGAAAGAAATCCTTTGGAATGTGGATAGTAATGATTGGCGCAACAAGCAAAACCCACAAGCAACTGTGAATAACGTAATGAGTAGTCTCAATCAAAACTCACTCATTCTATTTCACGATATCTACGACAGCAGTGCAAGTGCTGTGGAGATGATCATTCCCCAACTTCTTGCAAATGGCTATCGGTTTGTGAGTTTGGATGAATACATCCAACTAACCGGATATTAAACAAAAAAAGCAAGTTAATCACCCCAAGTGAACTTGCTTTTTTTGGTCTCGATTTGCATGATTTTTTTAGCGAAATGTATAGTATTTAGTTAATTGCGATATTTACTAAATAAAATGTCTGCTAATTCTAAGCTTAGTTCTCCTTTGCTAAAGAGTTCTACTGTTGCTGGATTTTGTACATCTTGACTTTGTACAATCGACTCGATTTTCGATAAAATCTCCTCGTGCTTTTCTTTTACTTTACGATAGCTCAAATTGTATTGTCTAGCTAAAGAAATAAGCGATCCTTCTGCTTTTACGTAATCATTCATATATGTTTGTTCTTCTTCATTTAATATACTGTACCAGTTCATTTCAAGTCCCCACTTTCCATTTACCATACATCTCACATGCCTATTATGATTAGAAACTTCCATACAATAAAGTTTCTTACCGCTATTCTAGCAAAACAAATAAAAAAAATCTATATGTTGTTTTGTATTTTATCCATGCGAATTTACATATGGTAATCTCGTCTTTATTCCATAAAAAATGCCACCATGATAGTGGCTTGTATCAACCGTATTGGATTATAAACTTTTCAAGTATTCCACAATTTCCTCTGCATTCTTTTGTGGATTTGCACGTTTATAAACTTTGATGATTGTACCTTGTTCGTCAATCACAAATGTTGCTCTAGCAACACCCATATATTTTTTACCATACATGTTTTTTTCAACCCAAACACCGTATTGTTCAATTGCATCAAGGGTTGGATCACTTAATAAGATAAATGGTAAATCGTATTTGTCGATAAACTTGCGGTGGCTATCTTTGCTATCCTTACTGATTCCAATGACGACTGTATTTTCATCATGAAAATCTTGAAACGCATTGCGAAAGGCACACGCTTGTTTTGTACATCCAGCCGTATGATCTTTTGGATAAAAATATACGACTACTTTCTTTCCTAGATAATCATGAAGGTGATGCACCTTACCATCCGCATCTTCTAAAGCAAAATCATAAGCTTTTGTGTTTTCTGCTAACATGTCTTACACCTCATTTCTATATGTATAGTTTACGTGGTATCTTCTTTCGGTGCAATTTTATTGCCCAAAGTTAGGGTTACATAACGCATAGATGTAGTGGTCTTCCCAGTTTCCGTGAACGTAGATACTTGTTTTTGCAAGACCAACCTTTTCAAAACCACAACGTTCTAGTAAATGAATCGAATCTGTATTGTTTGGCATTACCCATGCCTCTAAGCGATGCAATTTCAATTGTTGAAATGCAAGTTGAATCACTTGTTGCATGGCTGAAGTACCATATCCCATGTTTTGAAAGTCCTGGTCAATACAATACCCAAGCCAGGCGCTTTGCATCGCCCCTCTTTCAACTTGATAGATATCAAAGGTCCCAATGAGTTCTTTGTCCACAAACAAGCCGTAGGCGTACGCCAAATCGCTCATCCGCAAAGCTAAAACATGTTCCATCCGCATTTCTTGCCCTGCTTTGGTAAAAAACGCTTCCGGTTTTGTTGGGTTAAATCGTTCAAAGTTTTCACGATTGTAGGTTTCAAATGTAACCATTTGATCAATATCTTGCACGCTTAAAAAACGTATTTCAAAAGTTTCTTCATTCATTGTATATCCTATCCCTTCTGCCTAACTTCTACGTTAGGGATTGTTCTATATGTATATGGTAACGTATTTCCAGTTTTTTTCCCATTGATATGACAATATATCCCAAACCACCAAACGATAAGGCACCCCATAGCTGAAGTGCCTTTATGTTTGTATGCTATTTTCTTTTTCTGTTTTTTAAGATTAAGATTCCAGTAGTGGCAAACGCTAGTAGAAGTAAAACCACATAATTGGTACTTCTAAAAACATCACCTGCTTCAATCACTGTTGAAGTGCTTGTCTGCGATCCTTGGTGTTCATCTTCAACCAATGGATGGTTCTCCACTTGTTTTTGAATGTGCAAAACACCATGTGTATAGGATGCAATTTCATAGTTTGGATGTACGTTTCCACCCGAAATGGTAATTGCATGTTTTCCACTTGTTTGGGTATTGTTTACTGGATACACCAACAGCGGAACTGCAAGGACAACATCTTCTTGTCTATGTCCTTCCACTAAATTTTTAACAACAAAGCTTGCTTCTGGCAACGCATCACCTACCGTAATGTTAACATCATTTGCTTGTAGGTGTAATGGACGCTTGTTGATCGTAAACTGTTGACTTGCATGTCCTTTGTACTCGTAAACCTCACGGTTTATGTTGACATAAACTTGATACGTTCCTGCATCCACTGGTGCAATCTCACTTGGTGCATAATCCGTTCCGTTTATCCCCATGTACATAATCGAGTACGCTTCTGGTGATACTTCAACAATATTTTTATTTGCATCCACAAACGTAAGTTCGCTTAGCTCATGGCCAAGACCATCGTATACGAGATCCTTTACAGTGAACACTGGAGTAAGCTGTGTTTTTTCTTTTATGGTTAAGGTAAGTGTTACTTCAAATGGTTCAAAGTTATCACTGTATACAAGAATTGGGATGCTTGCTTTTTTACCATGAGGCACAGCAGCAACATGCATAACGATATCTTTTTCATTTAACTGCACAGGTTCACTCAACAGTCCGTCATCGTTGTTCACTTCACCCAGTTGATAGTTCGCATTTCCAAGTTGTTGATGCTCAGGCAACGTTGGTAAAAGACTACGGTAATCAAAGCGATACGTATCAGCAGTATTCTCTTGTAGTGTATGTTCTTTTGTCTTCCCTTTGGTTGCGGCTTTTGTAATATCCACAAGCACATCGGTTGGTTGGATCAACTTGTAATTGTGTGCACGATCTCCAGCGATGCTTAGGTCGGTACGCACAGGTTTTTGCATTTCAGCTTTTGCACTTGAAACATATCCTGTAGTCCCAATAAGTTGTACATCATCTTGATCTACATCAAGCAACCCTTCAAGGGTTCCACCAGTTAACGTCACTTGCTTCGATCCATTGTAAGCACGACTTTTCGCCTTTACATCTTTTGTTTCAACTTCTTTAGTTGCAATATCCACCGTAAGATTTGATGGTTGTTCAATTGTATAGTTGGCAGCATTTGCACCCGTTAATTGCATGTTGGTCGTTACGGCTTTTGCATTTCCTGCATTTGCATTGTCTAACGTTCCGCGTCCAACTTGCAAACTTACAGTTTCACCAGCAAGAACTCCCTCAAGTTCTCCACCGCGTAGTTCAACTATCTCTGTTCCATCATAGACACGATTGATGGTTTGAACACCTTTGACGCTAAGTACGTGATTGGCAATATCTACAAACAGATCATCTGGTTGTTGTAGCGTATAATTGCCTTTATCTTTTCCCGTCAAGGTTACACTTGTGCTAACGGCTTTGTTTTTTCCAGTTGCCGCACTCGCAACCTGTCCTTCGTGTAAATCAAAGCTTACATCTTCTCCTGCTACCACATTTTTAAGTTTACCACCTTGTAATTCCACACTTGTCTTTCCATTGTAAGCACGATTGACTGTACGTACATCTTCTAAGTGAAGCTCTCGTTTTGAAATATTGACTGTCACATCGGTTGGTTGGACAAATGTATAGTTGTTTACATCATAGTCACCATGTAGTTGAATTGCCGTTTGCACTGACTTGGCAGTTCCAACATTAGCAGTCATTATCTTTCCTTCACCTAATGATGGACGTACATTTGCACCATCATCTCCAATGAATCCCGAAAGCGTTCCACCTGTTAGTTCAACCGTTTTCGTTCCATCATAGACACGATTTGTTGCTTTGACGTTTGCAACTGTAATTTCTTTAGGTAAGATATCGACTGTTAAATTGTTTGGAAAAATCAGTCGATAGTTATTTGCGGCACTTCCCTTAAAGGTAAAGCCTATATACACATGCTTCAGTTTTCCTGCATTTGCGTCCTTCGTTTTTGCATGTACGATGGTAAGTTCAACGTTTTGCTTATCACTTTCAAAAACATCATGCAATGACATCCCCGTAAGTTCAACGCTTGTTGATCCATCATACGTTTTATTGGTTGCCTTTATATGTTCAAGGGAAAGCGGTAATTTTTCAATCGTATACGTTCCAACTTTCAACGGTGTTGTAATCGGTCCAAAAGCAGTACCACCTGTTGTAGTGACACAAATTTCATACGTTCCAGCTTGGCTGGGTGCAGTTGTTGTAACGACTTGATTTTTATCTTTGTAATGGACGGTAATCAATCCACCTGTTTGCGTAGTGAATTTATTTTTTCCTTCCACAAGAACTGGTTGTTCTTTTGCATTATAAATCACATTGGCAAAGGTATTGGTAAATTCCTGTTTTGTTGGTCTTTTTTGTATAACTTGTACAGGTAGTTCAATAAATCCATTTGTTGTTTCATTTTCATATGAAATTCCATATTGATTTTTTGCTAGCGTTGACCAATATACATTTGCTGCTGGTGCCAAAAATAAATCTGTCGTACTTAATTCTTCGTACGTTTGTGATGCCCCATCTTGTGTATCCCATGCGATGATTTGTCCTGCTGATGTTGGTGAAAAACCTGGTTTACTAACCACATCGTTCGTTGACTTCCCATAACTAAACACAGCTCCACCTTGCAGGCTTAGACTTGCTTCTTCTTTTGTTAGAATCGCAGGTTTTGTTGCACTTTCATTCATAATTAACCCGCCACGGATGGAAATTACATCTTCTCCAAAATACGATTGAATTGCCGGTTCTGTTTTTGCCCTAATAAGTGTTGTTGCACCGTTTGCTTGTGTAACATCCAGCGTCATCGAACCATAAATCGCCGCTCCATTTCCGGTTGCTTGAATGGTTCCACCAGAGATTTTTACCGTACTTGATGTATTAGATAAATCAAGAGCTCGTTTGTACGCACTTGTTGATGTTGACGTAATCTGACCACCATTGATTTCAATTTGTGCTTTATGCATTTGTTCGATGGCTGTCCCCGTTGAACGAATGGTTCCATCGTTAATGGTTAAATTTGAACTTGAATGTATCGCAACTCTATTCGAACTTGTACTTTCAATGAACGTGTCTTTACCATTGATTTCGATTGGCATAGTGTCGTCCGTTCTTCTTCCACCGTCAATTGCCACTTGTGAACCAATAATTTTACCACCATTTATGACTAGTTTTTTCTTGAGTGTTGGGTCTCCCATAACACTAATAGCGGTTGAACCTGTAACTTCTCCACCATTGATTTCCACATTTCCATTTGCGTAAATACCAGCACTGTTTGATCGAAGGGTTCCCCCATTTACAACTAAACTGTGGTTAGACTCAGTTATTCCAATAGCAGTTCCAGTACCATTAACACTGGTTGCCTCAACAATACCGCTATGTATGACAATATTACCAGATGCTGGAAATGTACTTTGCTTTTTTATTGATGCAATGGCGTAACCATATTCACCAGTTGCACGGACCGTTCCACCGTTGATGACAATTGAATCCTCAAGTATATCTCCATGAAACATTCCTATAGCAATTGCATTTTTCCCTGTTGATTCAACCAAGCCACCTTTATTGACGGTTAAGGTTGCTGCACCATTCACCAAAACTGTAGGTTCACCCTTTGTTCCCCCACTTACTTTTCCACCATTTTCAATGACTGCTTTATCCGAAGCAGAAAGAGCGGTTCCAATTGTACTTTTAACAGTTCCTTTTCCAGATACAACCACATCATTTGCTATAATTGCTTCCAATTTATTACCTGCAAGGTCAACGATTGTTTCTGGTCCGTTTACAGTCCCACCATTGATATTTACATTTTTTGCCATAATGGTTCTAGCACTCACTTTAGATAATAGCTCCCCACCATTTATGGTTACATGACTCTCGCGCGCTAAAATGG
This sequence comes from Erysipelotrichaceae bacterium MTC7, assembly GCA_001695645.1. Lineage (GTDB taxonomy): Bacteria > Bacillota_I > Bacilli_A > Erysipelotrichales > Erysipelotrichaceae > Breznakia. Next base: position 9,884 of record LVZN01000023.1, read on the forward strand.
CCGCATTTAGTTGACCATCGTTACGGGTTATTATTTTCCCTCCATTAACGATTATTTCACTTGCACGATCTTTAAGACTTTGCGGAAAAACAATTGATGATTGTTTTGCGCTAATCAACCCATCATTAACTATAATATTTGTTGTTTCACTCTCATTTGTGATTGCGTCCGCTTGACTGATAAGTTCCCCACCAGTATCAAGAATAAACTCACTTTGTTTAGAGGCTTTTCGAATTAAGATTAGCGTTCCAACGCGCACAGAAGAGTGTTTATACTTCGCCTTCCATACGAGTTTTTGATTATTCAATGTAACTCGCATCGGATTATCGTCACTCATCACCAAGGCATTTTCGCCTGTAACCGTGACACTCCCATTCGCACCTACTTCATCAAGTGCCTTTTGAATATTCTCTTGCATTTGCACGGTTGTTTGTCCTGCGCTAATCACTACGCTTTTATTTCCCGCTCTTTCTTCAATTGCAAGCTTCATACGGACATGTCCATATGGAGTAGGTATACTTATCGTTATGACAATTATGCATAAGATAAACACTTGCAAACCTTTTATCAGTTTGTGTTTCTTCATGTAATACTTCCCTTCTCTTCAATACTTATCTTACACACATACCGTTATATAATAACTTAGTTATATAATGAAAGTCAATTTCAATGACTTCATATATTCATTTTTTTGTGTACTATAGAAGTAGTAACAAACCTCTGTTTTACCTTACATTTTTGTTATGGGATACATGAAATATTCATGTTACAATGATTTAGGAGGGTTCGCCTATCAAAAAAAATATCTTAAATGCACTCCTACTGATTGGTTTAATTGCCTTTGCTTTATGGTTCACCTTACATGATGACTATAAACAAGTAATAGAAAACGTAAAAGCCATTCCTTTATGGTTAGTCTTCATTGTTTGTGGACTGGGAATTATTTACTATTGCTTACAAGGTTATGTCATTAGTCGATGTGCCAAAATATACAAAAAAGATATCCGTGTCATTGACGGAATTCAAAATGCATATGTCGCTGCTTTCTTCAACGGTGTGACACCTGTTGGTGGTGGTCAAGTTGCTCAAAGTTTCGCGCTTAAACAAATCGGTATGAAAATCCCAGACATCGCTAGTACCTTATGGATGGATTTCTTCATGTTTCAAATTGTCGTCATTGTGTATGCTGCATTGATGTTAATTTGTAACATTAGTTTTGTCCTAACAGATTTAACTGTATATATGCCATTTATTATTCTTGGTTGGGCAATTAACTCATTTGTTATTATTGGCTTGTGGTTAATGACAAAATTCCCAAATGCATTTATTGCATTAACGGAATGGATCATTAAACTATTGCATAAAATACGTATTGTCAAAAACCCAGAAGAAACTGCAAAAAAATGGAAGCTTTCCTTAGAATACTTCCATAGTGAGATTATAAAACTAAAAAAGCGTAAGAAACTTTTGGTAAAAGGAATCTTGTGCAACATATTACGAATGACAATCTTCTATAGCATTCCATATGTCATTGCACTTGGTTATAACTTGCCACTTACACCCATCGATATTTTCCACATTGTGGCTATCTCATCCTTTGTGCATATGTTAAATGCCTTAACGCCACTACCTGGAGACACCGGCTTTACGGAAACCATGTTCATCTTGATTTACGCTATCGTCTTTCACGATTATGCAAAACCTATTATGATCATTTGGCGTTTAGCAACGTATTACATCAACATTATAATCGGTGCTGCTGTTTTATTCTATTTTCGCCTTAAAGGTTCGAAAACAAAAAAAGCGGATATTTATCAATAAAAAAGAGTCTTTCCACAGTCGTGGAGAGGCTCTTCTTTTTACACGTGTGGTAACTGTATCTTGATGGTAAACATATCGTTTACACTGATTGCTTGAATCGTTCCTTTGTGGATTTCCACAATACGTTGGCAAATCGACAACCCTAAACCATGACCACCCGTTTGTGAGTTGCGATCAGCATCTGCTCGATAAAATCGTTCAAACAAGCGCTCAGTTTTTTCTTTTGGTAAGGTTGGGCTTGGGTTGCAAATACGCAGATTCGCATACTTTCCATCCTGTTGCAGTTGTACGTGAATCGTACTGTTTGCTTCGCTATATTTTAACGCATTTTCAAGTAAGGAAACTACAACTTGTTCCAACAGTTCTTTTTGTCCATTGACTTGCACATGATGCGCAATATTTGGTTCAAGCTGTAACTGTTTTTCAAATGCCTGTACTTCCATCATTAAACACACTTCTTCAACCACCAAAGAGAAATCAAAGATTTGATGTTGTTTTACATAATCTTCATCACTTCTTGATAGATAGAGCAAAGAATTGGTTAGTTTGGTGGTTCGCTTGACTTCATCTTGAATGTTATCAAGCCACCGTCTTTGATTAGAAATCGTATCTTCACCACTTGATAACATGGCATCTACATTTGTTGAAATGATGGTTAGTGGTGTTTTTAGTTCATGACTTGCATCACTAACAAAGTCCTGTTGCTTTTTAAAGGTGCTTTGTATAGGTGCGATTGCCCGACCTGCAAAATAGTTTGAGAACCAAACGACAACCACTAAAGAAATTACACTAACTAAACCAAATGCCATCATCATTTGCTTTAGCATGTCACTTTGCTGGTTGATGTCCAAAAAAGCGATTTTATATTTCCCAGCGTTTTCTTGCACTTTATATGCAAAGTATCGTCCGTTCAATTGAAAGTATCCATTTGTTTTATGAATATCCACTTTCTCGACCAAACTTGTATACACGGTTTCATTCAACGAAACAAAGGATGGTTCACTGGTTGCTAAAATTGTTTTATCTTTATCCACAACAGCCAGATACGAGATACTTTCTGGACCATTGCTATCTTCTTTATTTGGTATCATTGGTGCTTTAAAATGAACATCCAGGGTTTTACTTAATTCCTTTTGAATATCGCGATTGGTGTTTTGAACAGTTAAAAAGCCTACCGCAAAAAATGCAGTTAAAAGAATGCAGGCGATGCTGATTACATTCATCAGTAGAAATTTCTTTTTTAATTTCTTAAACATCTTGCACCTCCACGAGTTTGTATCCAACCCCACGAAGGGTTTGAATTGCCGTATGGGATTGCACATATTTTAGTTTTTTACGTAAAAAAGAAATATAAACTTCCACATGGTTAAAACTAGCATCGCTTTCATAGCCCCAAACTTTATCCAGCAATAATTCCTTTGTTGTCACCGTTGTTTGTTGCGACATTAACAATTCTAAAATCTCTGCCTCTTTCAAAGTTAAGGTGATTTGATTCCACTTAGTTTTCAGTAATAGATTTGTTTTATCTAACTGGATATCACCAAAATATAATTCATCTTCTTCCAACATCACATGTCGACGTCTAAGATTTGCCCGAATACGTGCAAGTAACTCTTGGGTATCAAAAGGTTTAGCAATATAATCATCTGCTCCATAATCCAAACCACGTATCTTATCTTGCACATGATCCTTTGCTGTTAACATTAAAATTGGAATTTGAATGTCTTGCATGCGTAAAGCAGATAGCACTTGAAAGCCATCCTGTTTTGGCAACATCACATCCAAAAGAATCAAATCGTGAATATTCGCTAACGCTTGATCTTCACCGTCCAACCCATCATAAGCGACGTCAACTAGATAATTGTTTTTTCTAAGAATTTGTGCAAGTGAATCTGCTAGTTTCTTTTCATCTTCAATAATTAATATTCGCATATATATACCCATAGTAAGTATATCATTCTTCCTTAAAAAAACCTTAAATTCCATTTAACCTTCTTTTAAGATTTGCTATCTATACTTCTAGTAAGCAATCACTTGCATCGAAAGGAACTATATGGCAAAAGAAGTATTTGGACGACATGAATGTAAATTCATAGTCAATCAGCAACAAAAAGATGCTCTACTAGTTGCACTCAAAAAGAGCATCGAACATGATATCTACAACAAAGATGGAAAACCTTACACCATCTACAACTACTACATTGATGATGCTTACAACACGTATCTACAACGTTCCGTTAGCAAACCACGATATAAAGAAAAACTACGAATTCGTGGATATGCACCATTTACTGATACCGGTATCGTCTTTGTGGAAGTGAAAAAGAAATACAAGAAGTATGGAAATAAACGAAGGGTACAAATGACTTTTCAAGAAGCAAAAGCATTTATTGAAAAAGGTGTGTTACCTGCTGATATCTCTAATATCAATCAACAAGTATTATACGAGTTGAAAACGATGATTGATAAACAGCGGTTACACCTGAAAGTACATGTGCAATATGATCGATATGCGTTTTTCTCAACTACAGAAAAAGGTTTACGTTTTACCTTTGATACAAACATCATAAGTCATCGCAAGCATGACAAAACCCGCATTTTACTCGAACCCGGTTTGTATGTTTTAGAAATAAAAGCCGAAGGAAGTTTTCCTTTGTGGTTGGTCAAACTTTTACAACAACACCAAATATATAAACAAAGCTTTTCTAAAATAGGAAAAGAATATGAGCTTTATACAAAAGAACTAGCAGAAAAGAAACACGCAAATAAGCAAATGGAGGAATTATATGTTAGAAACACTGTTCAATACAACTACAGACACAACAACCCTATCACTCGAAAATCTACTTTGTAGCATGGGGATTGCTTTACTATTAGGAGCAATGATTGCTTTGACCTATAAACACACAAGTAAAAACCACTATTCGCAAAACTTAATCATCAGCTTACTTTTACTTCCCGTTTTAATGAGTTGTGTATTTTTATTGATTGGAAATAACGTTGCCGGTGCATTTTCTTTAGCAGGTGTCTTTTCAGTCATTCGCTTTCGAAGCGCACCAGGAAGTAGTCGCGATATTGTATATATTCTCTTTTGCGTTGCCGTTGGTTTAGCATGTGGACTTCAAGCACTACTGTTTGCGATTGTCATCACGGTATGCATTTGTATCGTCTTCTTTTCATTGGAAGTGTTTCAAAGTCATAACCAACATAGTAAACGTTTGAAACTAGTAATGCTGGTTCCTGAAGAAATGAACGTGGAAGAACTCTTTTCAAACATTCTTCAAGACTACACAAAAGCATTTGAACTTGTGCGCATGCGTACCAAAGATTTCGGAAGTGTGTTTGAACTAACGTACATAATATCTATGTATGAAAGTCAAAATAAACATGAACTTCTTGATGTCCTACGAATGCATAATGCCAATTTAAATATTTCCATCAGTAACCTTAGTCAAATTGACGAGTTTTAGGAGATCCTATGAAACACATAAAACAGATATTTATTGTATTGCTATGTATGATAATTGTCAGTGGTTGTCAAACAAGCAAGCAAAAAGCAACAAACACAGACAACGAAGAGAATGTAATTACGCTAGATAAGGATACGATTAACTGTAAAACTGATGGTGTTGTAATTACAGGAACAACTGCAACCATCACCAAAGCTGGAAACTACACGATAACTGGCACACTGGACAATGGACAAGTGATTGTCGATACCACAGACGATGCGAAGGTGACCCTTATTTTGGTTAACGCTAACATTCATAGTGAAACAAGTAGTGCAATTTATATTAAAAATGCGGAGACAACGACCATCACGCTAAAAGAAAACTCAGAGAATCATCTCAGCGATGCATCAACATACAGTAGTCTCGATGAGAGTGGTGAACCAGACGCAACACTTTTTGCAAAAGATGATCTAGTGATTAATGGTACGGGTTTATTATCTATTCAAGCAAATTACAAAGATGGCATTGTTGGTAAAGATGATGTAATCATTGAAGATGCAACGATCAAGATACAAGCAAATGATGATGGAATCCAAGGTAAGGATTCACTGGGACTGAAAAATGCAAACCTTGCAATTGAAGCAGTAAATGATGCCATCAAATCTACGAATGATACAGATGCTAAAAAAGGAACCATCGAAATTCATGGTGGCAGCTATCAATTGCAAACATCGGGAAATGATGAATCAAGTCATAAAGCAATTAAAGCATATACGTCACTCACCATTAGTGAAGGAACATTTACGATTGATGCAACAGATGATGCTTTACATGCACAAAATGTCACAATTGATGGGGGGCAATAAACAATCCAAAGTGGTGATGATGGCATTCATGCTGATACAAGTTTAGTCATCAATCAAGGTACGATTGATATCCAAACTTCTTACGAAGGAATTGAAGCAAGTGATTTGCAAATCCACGGTGGAACCATTTCTATTGTGTCTACTGATGATGGAATCAATGCTGCAGGAGGTAGCGATGATTCCACCCAATCAACATCTCAAAGTTTTCCTGGTGGCCCTGGTAGCGATAGGTTTTCATCTTCAACTGGTACGTTACTAATCACAGGTGGAAATATCCTAGTTAACGCAGAAGGTGATGGTATTGATGTCAATGGTGATGCAACAATTGCTGGTGGTGAAATTCTTGTCTACGGACCAACAAATGACGGCAACGGCGCACTTGATTACGATGGAACATTTCTTGTGAATGGAGGCAGTCTAGTTGCCTATGGCTCTAGTGGAATGGCACTTAACATAAGTAGTACGTCTACACTCCCATCCGTCATGATCAACTTGGACACTTCGATACAAGCCGGTGCGCAAGTATCCATTCTTGACGGAGAAGGCAATGAAATCTATCATGGAACGAACGCTAAAAAAGCCAATTCCTTAATCATTGCAAATACAGCATTACAGCTCAACTCAACCTATACCTTACAAGTGGACGATTCAACCATCACGACCTTTACTTTTACCACCACAGTTACTACCATTGGTAATAGTGGTCAAATGAACGGTGGACCTACTGACTTTGGTCGCCCTCGCTAACAAAAACAAGCAATCTTTTAGTGATTGCTTGTTTTACTTTCTTCTAATAATTCAACAAATTGTTTGGGACTGCAGTTCATGTATTTTTTAAAAACAACACTGAAGTACTTATATTCACTTATACCAATTTGTTCGGGAATTTCGTTTGGTTGAAACGTTTTGTTTTTTAGTAACTCAATGGCTTTTTGAATACGAAAGCGATTGAGGTATTCAATAAAGGTTAAACCAACGGCTTGTTTAAAACGTCGACTCAATAGTGATTCACTGTAATTTAACGTTTCACATAGATCTTCAATGGTAATTCGTTCTTGGTAATGCGCACTTACAAACTGTAGCATATCTTGTACCAACGCATCTTTTGCTTGGACAACTTTAAGCAATTCGATGTCATGTAAGGCATCTTTGTTTTGTTGGATTTTCTCATAGGTTGCTAGCATGTTTCTTTGTTCAATTGCTTGTTGGAGAGCAGCTTCTAATTCCTTTTGTTCCACAGGTTTTAAGACATAATCACTCACCCCAAAACGAACCGCCTTTTGAGCATAGGAGAAGTTGCTATACCCAGAAATGATAATTGCGGTATAGTTATAGTCAATGGTTTTTTCAATCATCGCTAAACCATCCATACGTGGCATATTGATATCACTAATCACTATGTCAGGTTGCAACTCTTGAATTGCTTGAATCCCTTCTACACCATTGGATGCTTCACCAACTAGCATACATTCATATTTTTCAAAGTCGATGAGTGAGATTAAACCTTTACGAATAATCTCTTCATCTTCGACAACTAAAATTTTATACATGTGAACTCCTTTTTTGCTTAATTTTGATCAAGATACTTGTTCCTACTTGATTTTCACTCATAATATCCAATTGACTATCCAAACCATACATCAGCAACAATCTTCGATTGATGTTATACAAACCAAACTGTGAATTTGCATTGGCTTGTTTTGCTAGATTCACTTGAATTTGGACAAGTCTATCTGGTTCAATACCCAGTCCATTGTCATGAACCTCAATAAATACATAATCCAGTTTTGAATATACAAATACATCTATTTTAAGTTGATCTTTTTTCTCATACCCATATTTGATACTATTTTCCACCAATGGTTGTATCAGCAGTTTGGGTACTAGCACATCCGTGACTGCATCATCAATCATTAAGTTTACCGTTAAACGTTCCTTATAACGATATTTCATAATATCGAGATATTGATTCACAAAGTCTATTTCTTCTTCCAAATGGACTTCATCTGCACCATGATTGATACTGTATCGCAAGATTTTTGTCAGTTTAATGATAAGTGCACTTGCCATAGCAGGATCACTTTCAATCGTATAGCGAATGGTTTCTAGGGTATTGTAAATAAAGTGTGGATTCAACTGAGCTTCCAATTGTTTGATTTCACTCATTTTTCGATTGTAGTGCAATTCGCTATTTTGCGAAGCTATGGTTTGAATCGCAACCACCATGTCGTTGATATCATTAGCGAGATTTTCAAATTCATCACCAGAATGCATCACAATGCGGTGATTCAAATCCCCTGCTTTGATCACTTCTAGCTCTGCCATTAACATCTCTATACTCTGTACGCGATTTTCAACCAATAAGCGATTTTGTTTGCGTAAAATCCACCATGTTAATCCAGAGAAGCATGTGAATAAAACAATTCCCAATACATAAGAAGATACATATCCATTCAAGTGTGCCAAGCTTACTATATGTAAAAGCATTGCTCCACGACGATACGTGTCATTATCCACGTAAATTAGATTGTTGTCACCATCTTTTTTGATCCCTTCTTTTAGATATTGATCTTGAATTCGATGCAAACTACCACTTTGGAATTCAACGGAATTCGAGGCAAGAACATTGCCAAAACCATCAACGATTGCAGTTTTATTGTAGGTACTTGAGATGATGTTGTTTAAAGCATCCCGGTTATAGAAGTAAGAAACATAGCCAACCAGCTGTTCATCTTCAAACAATCCTGAAGTAAAAACCAGACAAGTCGTATTTTTTGAGATACGAAGTACCCGTGTTGTGTAACGATTGTTGCGCAAAGAATCTGTATCAAGGTATGCATATTTATCCATGTACATTTTTTCATCTTCGATATTAAACGTTGAAAATTGCAATTGCTTATGTACATCTGTCAGTAACAAATCCGCTTTTACATCCGCTTTGCTGTTGAAACTGTAGTAGGTTTGATAAACACAGTCTTCACCTTGCCCGGTTTTAAGGTAGTTCAAATAGTTTTCATTGCGTCGTGTGACTTCTAAGGTATCTTCGTATTGATCGAAAATGTTATTTAAAACACCTTTGACTTGGAACGATGATTCATCAACACTGCGCGAAACACTAAACACATCAACAAGTAAAATCATGATGGTAAACAAGACGAAAAACGCAATCAAAATGCGATTGGTGAATTTTCTAAGATCCTCTTGTAGGTTTTCTTTAAATTGTTGCATAGGTCCCTCGTATACCACAAAAAGGTGTCTTTGACACCTTAAATTGTAACATTATCACTCTTGGAAATCTTCATAAAAATGAGTAGAGAGATAACTGTTAATGTTGTTAGGATGGCTGCAAGAGCAGCTGCTACCCCATAGTTTCCACGCACAACTTGTTGGTAAATGGAAACGGTTAACGTTTGGGTTTTTACTGTGTATAGCAATACTGCAGTCGACAATTCCGAAATCATCGTTACCCAACTGAGAATTGCTCCAGCAATGATTCCGTTTGCCATCATAGGCACAGTAATTTTGAAGAAAGTTTTCATCTTCGAACAACCCAAACTCAATGCCGCTTCTTCAATGCTCATCGGTATTTGTTGCAATGTTGCCGTTGAAGAACGAATTGTATACGGTAACCGACGAATGACCAGTGCCACAATCATAATACCAATCGTTCCACCGATCGCTAAAATTCCTGACCCCATAATTCCTGTATTGAATGCTGTTAGTAAAGCAATCCCTAAAACCGTTCCTGGAATAATGTAAGGTACCATAGAAATTACATCAATGGTTCCAGTTGCAGGGTTTTTACGTCGTACCGTTAAATAAGAGATTAATACGGCTAACAAAATGATCAACACAAGTGCAATCCCAGGAATCAAAATGGTATTTTGAATAGAATTTCCTAATCTTGAAAATGCAGTACGATACGATTCAAACGAATACCCTTCCACAAATATTTTTCCCCGTGTATTTAAGAATGAAGTATATATAACATACGCTTGCGGTAAGATCGCCAAACCAACAACACCATAACAGAAAATATAAGATACTATACTCGTACGTTTGTTTTGGAAGTTTTTCTCTTCAATTGGATGCAATGAATTCATCGAGAAACTCTTGCGGTTTGCAACCCATTTTTGAACTAAGAAAACTATCGTTGTAATTAATACGGCAATAATTGCAATCGCTGCTGCAAATCCATCATCACCACTTACCTCACCTAAGAACTCGGTGAAAATCAAGACAGGAAATGTACGATACCCTTCCCCGATTAACATTGGTGTCCCAAAGTCTGCAAGTGCTCGCATGAATACAAGTAACATTGCAGCAAGTAACATTGGCATAATGAGCGGAATGATGACTTTAAAGAAACGTTTTGCTCCTGTACACCCCATGTTTTCACTTGCTTCAATCAATGAATTATCAACGTTTCTTAGCGCCCCTTGTACATACAAGAACACGAGTGGAAACAGTTGTAAGGTAAAGACAAGTAAGATTCCACCAAACCCGTAAATATCAGGTGTTTGGAAACCAACAGTTTGGTTAAAGAAATTTGTAATTACTCCATTACGTCCAAGCAATAATATCCAAGCATACGCTCCAATAAATGGTGCTGACATTGATGCGATGATAATTAAGACTTGTAACACTTTCTTTCCTTTCACACGATACATTGTGAACAAGTAAGCTAATGGAGTCCCTACTGCTAAAGCTAATGCTGTTGCACATAAGGAAACCTTAAAACTATTCATTAAGGTATCAAAATAGTACGACTGTGAAAAGAATTTAATAAAATAATTAAATGTGATGTCTCCACTTGTTTTATCCACAAATGCCTGTAGCAGCAATTTCCCAACAGGATAAAGCAAGAAGATTGCATAAAGTAAGATGACTCCAATGGTAATAAGTTTCCATGGATCCATGCGTAACTTAGCTTTCAAAACTACATACCTTTTGAGTAGTTTGTTTCACCATTTTGATCAAACACATTGATCTTGTGGCTTTTGACTGCAAGTACTACTTCACTGCCTTTCTCTACATTACTTCGCAAATCAGATTCACTGACCACTTCAATAACTTTTCCGTTACCAAGTTTACAATAATAATGCGTATTCAATCCTAAGAAGATACTATCTAACACTTCAGCTTTGATACCTTCTCCACTTGTGCAAATTTGAAATTCTTCTGGACGAATGGAAACTACAACATCTTGTGCTTCTGTCGTATTTACGTCAATTGCAAATGGTGCTTCTTGTTCCACACTAACATACATCTGTCCGTTTTCTTGTGTTAGTTTTCCCTCAAGTAAGTTTGTTCGACCAATGAAAGTAGCAACAAACGTATTTTCTGGACGATGGTAAATATCCTGTGGCGTTCCCAAGTGTTGAATGATTCCATCCTTCATAATTGCCACACGATCACTTACTGCCATCGCTTCTTCTTGGTCATGCGTTACATAAACGGTTGTAATACCCACTTCTTTTTGAATGTTACGAATGGCTTCCCGCATTTCTACACGAAGTTTTGCATCAAGGTTACTTAACGGTTCATCCATCAACAATACATCAGGCATAATAGCGAGCGCACGTGCCAAAGCCACACGTTGTTGTTGACCTCCGGATAAACGTTCAGGCAAACGTTCTTGATATGTATCGATTTGCATAAGTTTTAGAAATTTATCGGTTTGTGTTTTTATTTGTTCTTTTGAAAGTTTTCTTTGTTTCAATCCAAACTCAACGTTTTGGCGAACGGTTAAGTGCGGAAAGATCGCATAGTTTTGAAACACCATCCCGATGTTTCGTTTACTTGGTTCTTTGTCATTAATACGCTCTTCATTGAAATAAAAGTCCCCACCTTCAATTGAGTTAAATCCTGCAATCATTCTTAACAATGTGGTTTTCCCACATCCTGAAGGTCCTAGCAAAGTAAAGAACTCTCCATCTTTTATTCTAAATCAAGATCGGGGATAATCACATTATCCCCATATTTCTTGAGCGCATGTGTTATTGAAATTGTGCTCATGGTATACTCCCCTCTGTCTGCTTATTTTGATGAAATTTTTGTGAATACGTCTTTGTATCTTTCAACGATGTTTTCTCTATTAGCGATTACGTATTCACTATCTTCTTCAATTGTTTTAATGTCTTTCATAGGTTTCATAACATCACCCATTTTTACGTCTTTTAGTACTGGACGGTTTGTTGTGTTTTCACCAAGGTAGTCTTGGCATTCTTTTGATTGGATGAAATCAATAAATTTCTTTGCTGCTTCAGGGTTTTTACAGTTTTTGATAATACCTGAACGTGCTGGTAAGAAAACAGTTCCTTCACTTGGATAAATCACCTCAACTGGTGCACCATCACGAACTAATGTTACCGTTGGATCTTCATAAGATAAACCAACAACCATTTCACCGTCTGCTACAGATTTGTAAACTCCAGATGAACTAGATGAAATTTTACCATCGATGTTTGTGAATAAATCTTCTACATATTTCCATGCAGCATCATCATCGTATCCACCTTTTGCAAGTAACATATTTGTCAGTTGTGCAAATGAACTTGAAGAGTTTGTTGGATCTCCCGTTGCAATTTTTCCTTTAAGTTCTGGATTTAATAAATCTTCATACGATGTAATTTTAATATCTCCAATTAAGTTTTTATTTACGATTAAGTTACTTCCGTCTAATGTGTATGCAGAAGCAACCTTTGAAGTATTTTGGTAAGCTTCAATTACGTTTTCATCATTTGGACTTACATACTCTTCAAATAAATCTTTATTTGGTAAGTAGTGTGTATCTTGTCCACCCCACATAATATCAGCAACAGGATCATCTTTTTCTGCTTGTAACTTTTTAATACATTCTCCTGTTCCCACTTGTTGTATTTCGACTTTAATTCCTGTTTCTTCTTCAAATGCAGGAATAACCGCCTCAACTAACCCCTCTGAGTTTGGTGAGTAGATTACTAGCGTTTCGTTCGCATTATCCTTTCCTCCACCACATGCAGTCATCGTTGCTACCATCATTAACGATAAACATGCGAATACAATTTTTTTGATTTTCATAGACTTTATTCTCCTCTCGTTATGAATTTCTATGTACATCTTAATTGATTTGTAAGCACTTACAAACTCTTTATCCTGTACATTTTTCCGAAATACCGTACAATTTCTTATTCTTTACATACTTTATAAATATAAAAACTGTTCATCATTCATTGACCATATCACATATGGTAAAATAGAAACAGGAGGCAAATTATGCAAAACATTAATTCCGATCGTTACGATCATATGCAGTACAACGTCTGTGGAAACACAGGTTTGAAATTACCCGCTTTATCATTTGGGTTATGGCACAACTTTGGTGATCACACACCATACGAAACGATGGTGGATTTGGTTATGACAGCTTTCAACAATGGAATTACCCATTTTGATTTAGCAAATAACTATGGACCAATCCCCGGACGAGCAGAAGAAAACTTTGGAAAAATCTTACGAAATGAACTTGCTGGATATTGCGATGAACTAATCATCTCAACCAAAGCCGGTTATACGATGTGGGATGGTCCTTATGGAGACTGGGGGTCAAGAAAGTATCTGATTGCATCACTTGACCAAAGTTTAAAACGGATGGGCTTGGATTATGTTGATATCTTTTATCACCACCGTATGGATCCAAACACCCCACTTGAAGAAACGATGGGTGCACTTCACTCAATTGTCCAAAGTGGAAAGGCTCTTTATGTAGGGCTAAGTAACTACGATGGACCAACCTTAAAAAAAGCTGTAAAGATTTTAAACGAACTAGGCACACCTTGTATCATTAACCAAAACAAGTATTCCATTTTTGTTAGAGACATTGAAACTAACGGATTAAAAGAAACCGCAATGAAAGAAGGTAGTGGAATCATTAGTTTCTCTCCTCTTGCCCAAGGTTTGTTAACGGAACGATACATTCATGGAATTCCTGAAGACTCAAGAGTGAAAACCGATGCACGATTCTTACAAGAAACTGGCGTCGAAGAAAAATTACCACAAATCAAAGCACTTCATGAAATTGCTAGAAAAAACGATATGACACTTGCACAAATGGCAATCAAATGGCAATTTAGAGAACCAGGTGTGACAACCGTTTTGATTGGAGCAAGCAAACCATCGCAAATCATCGAAAACATCAAAGCATTAGATAAACCCGATTTAGATGAAGCAATCATCAAAGAAATCGATGCAATAACAAAATCCAATTTTTAACTATAAACAATATAAATTTATCGTAAAACAATAAATTTATATTGTTTTTTATCTTTTCCCTTGCTAATGTAGAAGTACATACATGGAGGTTTTTATGAAAGGAAAACATATACCAATTATTTTATTTCTATTTCTAACAATGATTTTGGGGTTCGCTGTTATTGTTTATGGATTTTTTATTCCAGTTTTGGCTGATCAATATGCTTATGCATCACCTGAGTTAAGTCATATCAAAACCATTGTGCTTACCTTTGTTGAACTCACAGGACTTCCTGTTTTAGGTATCATCGTCTTGGGTTATGCAATTGGTCTACGGATTATGAAGTTTGAACACTTTACTAGAAAAACTGCAACCTACATGCGTTATATTTATATTCTTGCACTAGGTGATGCCACTTACTTTTCCATTGGCATGTTTGTCATGACAATGAACGGATTCATTGATGCTCCTGTCGTTATTGGTTCAGGTACTGCGATTATCTTTGCCTTAGCCGTTGCTGGAGCCAGTTATGCACTTAGCTACTTCATCTATGAAGCGGCCCAGTTACAAGAAGAAAGTGAGTTGACCATCTAATGGACGAAAAAGGAAAGATTGTATTCAACATTGATGTCATGCTAGCAAAACGGAAAATGAGCGTAACTGAACTATCTAAACAAGTGGGTATCAATATGGCAAATATCTCCATTTTAAAAAATGGAAAAGCAAAAGCCATCAAGGTGCAAACCTTACTCAAGTTATGTGAGGTGCTTGATTGTCAGCCTGGTGACTTACTTAGCTATGAAACATTGAATGATTAACAAAAAGATGCAAACTTAGATTTACCTAAGATTGCATCTTTTACTTTTACTGCATGTATTGTCATTGCCAACATTTCATCAAGTATGTACAATCACGTTTGTCATAGAAAAAACCACCAACGAATACCGATTGTATTTGTGGTGGTTTTTAAAGAATATTAGGATTTATGAAAATAAGTTATTTAACATTTCCAATTGATCGTCATAGCATAGTACCATGATGTGATCGTTTTGCTCAATTGTCGTATTTCCTTTTGGAATGACAACTTCATGATCGCGGGTAATGGCAATCAAGACTGCCTTATCAGGGATTTGTAAATCCTTAATTTCTTTGCCGATGGCTGGTGAATTTACTGCTACACAAATTTGGCTAATTGAGTACTCGCCACGGTTTAATTTCATCAATGTCATTACATTACGCATGTCAATTTCATCAACGACCAAACGAGCCAATAACTCAGCTTGGTTGACTTTTACATCAACTCCCATTTCTAAGGTAAACAGCCATTCGTTGCTCGGGTGATTGACACGTGCAATAACTCGGTCTACCCCAAACTCATATTTTGCTATCGTTGCACTAACAAGGTTGACTTCATCTTTCCCTGTTACACATACAACAACATCAGCATCTTTCATTCCTGCTTCAGCCATAACAAGCGGATCACTACCATCACCTTCCACTAGAATGTTTGCATCATATTTAGAACGGATTTTTTGCAATACTTTTTCACGGGACTCAATCACTTTTACATCGATGTCATGTTTCACTAAAATATCACTAATGTAAGAACCTACTTGTCCTCCACCAATCACAATAACTTTCATGATGCACCTCCTAGTCCATGCCCAGTAGGTTTTTAAGCGTTCCTACCGAAGCATTTAACACAGCAATAAATAAGCCGTCATTTGGTTGTAGAACTGTCCCACCAGTTGGCAAGAATGCATCATTGTTTCGTTCAATGGAAACAACACGAACTTCACCAAGGCGGTTAATTTCCTCAATGGTTTTTCCAACGAGCAGTGTTGGTACATCAACTTTAACTAACTCAACCCCACCACCAAGTGACATAATGCCATCCAATTGGGTATAGGTGATAATTTCACTTGCTCGAGTAATTCCCCAATCGGTTGTTGAGATGGTTTGCACACCAAGCATCGAATAAATCTTTGCTTTATCACGGTCATATAGACGCGCAATTACGTGTGGAACCCGGTAGATATTTTTAGAGATTCTGGCAATCAAAGCGTTTGTTTCATCAGAATTTGTACAACTGATGAGCGCATCGCTTCTTTCAATCCCTGCTTGTTCAAGTACTTTTTTATCAAACCCTAAACCGTGAACTGCTCTAAACGTACTTGTTTTACCAAGCTTATCCAACACTTCTTGATCGGTATCAATTAAGGTTATGTTGTGGCCTTCTAATGATAGTTTGCTTGTTAAGCCGCTACCCATTCTTCCACCACCGACGATTATAATATTCATTTACTTCACCCCTTTGCTAGTTGCTTTTGACTTTTTATACATGATTTTTTTACGTAATTCTTCTAGTGCAATAACCGGAATTGGAATGATTGCAAGAATGACCCATTGATGCAAGCCAAGTGGTCCGGTGTTAAAGACATCTTGCAAGAATGGCACATACATTAGCAATGCAAGCAATGCAATTTCAAAAACAATTCCAAACACGATTTTTTTATTTGAAAACAAGCCGACCGTAAATACGGAACGTTTGTTTGTTCGACAGTTAATCACAGCTCCAATTTGACAGAAGACAATCGCTGCAAGTGTCATCGTTGTTGCTTCTTTATAAACTGCGCCAGAGCTAGCAAGCGGCTCGTTTGGCCATCCTGCTGCCATGTTGATTAAGAAATATCCAGCCATGGAAATCACAGCTGCAATCAAACCATACCATAAGAAGGCTTTAATGATTAACGATTTACTTAATAAACGATCGGTTTTCTTCCGTGGTGGTTGTTCCATAATTCCTTCTTCTGGAAGTTCTGTACCTAGTCCAAGTGCAGGTAACATATCCGTACCAAGGTCAATTGCCAAGATTTGCATAACGGTTAATGGCAGTGGAATCAGTCCACCAGAGAATAAGAAGGCTGCACTAGGCACGGCTTCTGCCATATTCGAATTAAGAATGTAAAGTAAGAAACGACGAATGTTTGCATAAACAGCACGTCCTTCTTCAACAGCTTTTACAATACTTGCAAAGTTATCATCCGTTAAAATCATATCGGCAGCTTCTTTTGCCACATCGGTACCAGTAATACCCATCGCAACACCAATATCTGCTTTTTTAAGTGCAGGTGAATCATTCACTCCATCACCGGTAACGGCAACGGTTTCACCCATTTCTTGCAGTTTGCTAACAACGCGGTATTTTTGTTCTGGTGCAACTCTGGCAAAGATGATTTCATCTTTTAGTGCATGTTTCAGTTCATCATCTGACATACTTTCCAGTTCCATACCCGAAACAACACGTGGGTGCTCACCTTTGACAATCCCAATTCGTTTGGCAATACTTTCTGCAGTTAATCCATAGTCACCAGTGACCATCACAATACGGATGCTTGCCTTGTGACAAAGTTCTACCGCTGCTGCCACTTCTGGACGTGGGGGATCAAGCATGACTTCAAGACCGACAAACACCAAATCTTGTTCAATAATTTCTGGTGTGTAGGCACTCATTTGCACCGGCACATTGCTATCTTTTGTAATTGGTCGATAACTCAAAGCTAACACACGAAGTCCATTACGTGCATAGGTATCATTTGCATCCATGATTTTTTGACGATAGTCATCACTCATTTCAACTTTTTGACCATCCACCATAATATGCGTCGACAATTCCATAACTTCTTTTGGCGCACCTTTTACAAAGGCAATTCGCTTACTTCCATCAAATGCATCGTGCAGTTGATGAATGGTTGTCATACGTTTACGACGTGAATCAAATGGAAGTTCACGTACTCGTGGGGCTTGTTCATTCATCTGTTTCATATCAATGCCAGCTTTTTTGGCAGAGACACTTAAACAAGCTTCGGTTGGATCTCCTAGTACCGTGTAACGATCGTTTTCCTCGTTAGGGGGAACGATACGCGCATTGCTACATAAAGCCATACCACGAAGTAGTAATTCCAAATCTTTATCATCTTTATAAGTTACTGGTTTTCCATCAAGTTCGACTGAACCTTCACTTGAATAACCCAAACCAGTGACTTTATACTCTTTATTTGCTAACCAAATATCGCTAACCGTCATTTCATTTTGCGTCAAAGTCCCAGTCTTATCCGAACAAATGACACTGGTACTACCCAAGGTTTCCACCGCACTTAGTTTTTTTACCAAGGCGTGTTCTTTGGCCATTCGTTGGACTGCCATTGCCAAAGATAAAGTTACCGTTGGTAGTAGACCTTCTGGAATAAAGGCAACCATCATTCCTAAAGCAAAAATAAAACTTTTCGCAATGGGATCATGTACAAATAAAATGGCTGATAAGAAAAAGAATAACCCAATACCAGCAGCAATCAATGAGATTTGACGCGTTAGCCGGTCAAGTTCTTTTTGCAGTGGACTTTTATCAACGTCCATGTTTTGTGTCAGGTTTGCAATTTTACCAAACTCAGTATTCATTCCAATGGCTGTTACGACTGCTTTCCCAGAACCACTGGATACACTTGTTCCCGCAAAGATTAAGTTTGGATATTCGAAGCGTGTCAAATCCGCCTTTATTACAGCATCGCTTTGCTTGTGTACCGGATTGCTTTCTCCAGTTAAGGCACTTTGATTAGCTTGAAAATCAGAGGTTTCAACAAGACGTGCATCCGCACTAATCTTATCACCTTCCTCAACTAACATCACATCGCCAGGCAACAATTCTTCCGTTAGGATTTGTTGATCTTTTCCATCACGAATCACACGTGCATAGGATGGCAACATCTTCTTTAAGGCATCGGTTGCTTTACCTGCTTGAAACTCTTGCCAAAAACTAAAGAGCCCGTTGATCACATTAACTAACCAAATCGCAATTCCTAACTCTGGCATATCGGCAATGATGGCTACAAGCCCACCAAACCATAGCAAAATTGCCATCATTGAAGTAAAGTGTCCTAGAAATAGTTTCCAGGTTGGCTCCCCTTTTACTTCTTCAATTTCATTTTTTCCATAGGTAGCGCGCAGGCTTTCAACTTCACTAGTTGATAGACCTTGTGGTTTACTACCTAGAGCTTCATAAACTTCTTGGGGTTGAAGTTTATGAATGTCCACATGTTTCTTCTCCATAATTACCTTTCCCATAACATTCTAACAAATGTAAATATGAATGGATGCAAAATCCATAAGCACAATCATACTCTTTTCTTCCTATAAATCAATACTAAAGCTAAATGATTTTTCTAGCAATTGAGATACTTGAAAGTAATGTTAAGATTTGGTTAATATATGGTAAAAAAACAGGTATTTTTCATGGCTTATTCCCCTATCTATATGAGGGGAATATCAAATTTATATATCATAAGTTAATAGATGGTGAACTCACTTAAATGATAATCAATGATACCTTCTTCCCGCATCTTTGAAAGTTCCGCACTGAGGGCAGAGCGATCAACGGACAAATAATCTGCAAGTTCATTTCGATTGAATGGAATCGTAAAACGATAATTTCTTTGTTGCTGGGCTTGCATCGAAAGAAAAGCCAACACCTTTTCGCGAATCTTACGTTTGGTTAAAATATCCATTTTTTGGGTCATAAAGACATTCTTACTAGCTAAAATATACATCATGTTTTTCATCAGTTGCGGATAACGCACCCCAAAATCGATAAACTGTTCAGGTGTAATAAACAAAAGATTGGTACTCTTTTGAGCTACCACATTCACTGGTAGTTCATCCACACCAGAAAAGGCAAAGGACTCACAAAAGATTTCACCTTTTCCAAGCACATTGACAATGCTTCGATTGCCCCAGTAATCGAGTTTGGAAATTGTGACATTTCCTTTAAGGATAAAACCAATGGCGTACTGACTTTCACCCATGGAAAATACTGTTGTTTCATGCTCGTAGATTTTATAGGTTAAACTATTGAGAATATCTTCAACTTCTGGGTTCTTTAAACCACGAAATAACGGATGTGTATAAATCATTTGAAAAACTTTATTCATATCATGCTCCATCTGTTGTAATAACAACATACTTAATAATTTCACTATAGTATTCTATGCATACAAAGTCAAATGACATGAAGGAGATATACCATATGAAACGAAACATTGTAACGATAAATGAAGAATTATGTAATGGTTGTGCTGCTTGTGCAGTAGCCTGTCACGAAGGTGCCATCGCTATGATTAACGGAAAAGCAAAATTGATCAAAGAAGATTACTGTGATGGGCTTGGCGATTGTTTACCAAGTTGTCCAACTGGAGCCATCACAATTGAAGAAAAAGAAGTGGAAGCATATGACCAACAAGCCGTCGATGCCCACATGAAGGCGATGGCAGAACTAGGAAATCCACACCATAAAAACGTGGAAGTTCCTATTCATGCCCACAGTGGTTGTCCTGGTTCCATGGCAAAAGCGTTGCATCCACAAACTGAAACGATAAATGCAGTGCAAGAAGCAAGTCAAAGCCAACTGCGTCAATGGCCGATTCAAATCAAACTTGTGCCAACATCTGCCCCATATTTTGATCAAGCAAACCTACTCATCGCCGCAGACTGTACAGCTTACGCTTATGCAAGTTTCCACCAAGATTTCATCAAGAATCACATTTGTATCATCGGTTGTCCAAAACTTGATGAAGGTGATTACAGCGAAAAACTCGAGCAAATCATTAAACAAAACGACATCAAAAGTGTCACAATTGTACGTATGGAAGTACCTTGTTGCGGTGGGTTGGAGTTTGCTGCTAAAACCGCTTTACAAAACAGTGGTAAATTCATTCCATGGCAAGTTAAAACAATCAGTATCGATGGAAATATCATCGACTAATAGGAAGTCAACATGAACAAAGTCGTAAAAACATTACGCCAAGTGAAGTTGTAGAACTTAAAAACTTGGTACAAGCAAACCCTGGTGAAGTCGTAAGTAAAATCTTTGTTCAAAACGAACATGTATCGATGACCCTATTTTCGTTCGCCCAAGGTGAAGAAATTGGAGCACACACCTCAAAAGGAGATGCGCTTGTAAGCATTCTTGAGGGAAGTGCAGAAATCACAATCGATGGTAATGTGTTTACAGTAAACGCTGGTGAAAGTATTTTAATGCCAGCTGATATCTTACACGCACTTTATGCAAAAGAACCATTTAAAATGCAACTTACTCAAATGTTTGCCTAACAAAAAGGTAATCAAACTCACTATCATGTGAGCTGATTACCTTTTTTCTTACTTCATTTTAAATAAGCGTTTCAGTGCATACACAACGATGGTTGCACCTGTTGCAAAAATGCTTATGTAAATCCAATTTTCAATTCCTAAAGGCACAGTACCAAGTACCGAATTAAAGAATGGTACATATATGGCCACCAACTGCAAACTAATGGCAACGATCATGGCAATGATCATCGACTTGTTTTGCAATAGGGTTTTGTCTAAACCAAACACTTTCAAACGTCGCACATTTAAGATGTGCAATAGTTGCATAATTGCCATTAAGGTAAAGGTTGTCGTTTGTGCTTCAATCACAGAAACCTCGCGATGCAACATGAATGCATAGATTCCAAATGCACTTAAACCTAAAACCAACCCACTTAGTAAAATCGGTTTTAGAAAATCTGCAGACAATAAACCTTGTCCTTTCTTCCGCGGTGGTTGATCCATGATGCTATCTTCTGCTGGTTCAAATCCCAAAGACATGGCTGGTAGTATATCAACGACAAGATTTAACCAAAGAATATGTAAAGGTAACACAGGTAAATCCGGTATCAAAAACAACAATGAAAGAATAATCGAGGTAATCTCCACCATATTACAAGAAAACAAATAGTACACAAACTTACGAATATTGGCAAAGATAATACGACCTTCTTTGATTGCGTCAACAATCGTTGAAAACTTATCGGTTGTTAGAATCATATCTGCCGCTTCACGGGCAACCTCGGTTCCTCTAACACCCATGGCAATTCCTATATCCGCTCCATTTAGGGCAGGTGCATCATTGACACCATCACCAGTCATAGCCACAACTTCCTCATGTTCCTGTAAAATTTTCACGATATCAAGTTTGTTTCGTGGACTTACGCGCGCAAAGACACCAGTACGATAGACATCATGGTCAAACTTTTGCGTGCGTTTTGCTGCATCAAATTCAAATCCCGTCATGGTTGTTTGGTACGAACGCATCCCAATTTGTTTGGCAATCACGCTTGCGGTTTGCGGATGGTCTCCCGTAATCATCTTGACGCGAATACCAGCTCTTTGGCAAAGTCGAATCGATTCCATCACATCTTGTCTAGGTGGATCAATAATACCAACCAAACCTAGAATACGAACATTCCCATCACAGGTATTGTTGTAGATGGCTTCATTGTCCTCAATGATCCCAATGGCTAAAACACGCCAACCGTGACTCGCCATTTTTTCATTTTCCGCACGTAGTTTGGCTTTTGTATCTTGATCGTGATGCGACATATCCAACAGTACATCTGGACCACCTTTGATAAAGGTATATTTTTCATTTCCTTTTTCATAAAGTGTAATCATATACTTCAGTTTCGAATTGAATGGGATTTCATCAAGTCGAGTAAATCCATCTTGATGCAATTGATCTCGCGTATAACCCGCTTTTTCACCAAGTACGATCAGTGAACCTTCCGTTGGATCGCCAATGATATTATATTCTGATCCGTCCTGATGCAAAGTTGCATTTGTGTTTAAAACTGCAGCATACAAAAACTGTTGCAACTTTGTTTCACTTTGAACATCTACGACTTGTTGATTGTAGAGAATATCACCCTTCGGTTCATATCCACCACCAGTAACTTGATACTCTTTATCATCCAAAACATAAATGGCTTCCACTGTCATTTGGTTTTCGGTTAACGTCCCCGTTTTGTCTGAACAAATCACACTCGTACTTCCTAGCGTTTCCACTGCATCGAGCGTTTTCACTAAGGCTTTGTGTTCACTCATTCGCGACATCCCTTTGGCAAGCGTAATTGTCGAGACTGCAGGCATCGCTTCAGGAATGGATGCGATGGCTAAAATCAAGGCAACCTGTAAAACAAACGATAGTTCGCGTCCGGTAGCTAAACCAATGATAATCACGACAAGTGCAAACAAAGCGGCAACCCCAATCAACATCTTTCCCAATTTATCTAGTTCTTGGTTAAGTGGACTAGCCTCTTTCTTTGTTTCCTTTAGCAAGTTTGAAATTTGTCCAACTTCACTGTAACTTCCTGTTGCTGTTACCAGTGCTTTTGCATTTCCTCTAGTGACTGCTGTTCCAGCAAAGACAAAGTTTTTACGGTCACCAAGCGCCACGGTTTCATCAAAAGTTAACGTTGCATCTTTACTAGCTGCAATGCTTTCTCCAGTCAAACTCGCTTCCATACAAGCTAAATTGGTTGACTCAATCAATCGTGCATCCGCACTAATCGCATCACCACTTTTCAAGGAAAGTAGATCACCAGGAACCAAATCTTCCGAGTTGATTTCTTGCAGTGTTCCATCACGAATGACGTTGGCTTTTGTCTTAATCATGCTTTGCAAGGATTCCACTGATTTTTGCGCTTTTAGTTCCGATACAAAACCAAAGACAACCGCAATACATACCGCAATCAAAACCGCAATCCCTTCGACAACATCACCTAAGACAAACGAAATCGTTGCTGCTACTAATAGTAAGTAGACAATGATGTTATGTATTTTCTCTAATAGAATGTGCCAAGCAGATACCTTCTTTGCACCTTCTAACACGTTTTTTCCATATTCTTCTAAGCGGACATCAACTTCCTTACTTGTTAATCCATTTGTGATGTCACTGTCAATATCTGCGACGACTTGATCTATGTCACACTTATAATAATCTTTTTGTACCATCGACTCACTTCCTTCCATTTTTACTCTTCCTACCCATATACTAACAAATAACGCTTTATATATAAAACGATATGCCTAAAAAATTTATATTTTTATAAACATCGCGCTTGTGGATATTAGAGGTATGTAAATGTGCGTTAAATAGATGAAATTTGAAAATATGATAAAAAATCAACGTTACACAAATATCGAGATTTTTGCACGCTTTTATATACAATGAGATATAAACAAAAGATATGACTGCAAGTACATAAGAATGGTTTACGTCATAGATGATGGTTGTTTAACATTAATATTTGGTAAAAATGAAAAAACCAAGCGATGGTAGCTCGGTTTCTTTTTGTTTACTTATTGTATTTTCTTCTTCTAATGAATACGCTACATCCATATAACATTGAAATGCTTAATAGTGCAAACAATACCCTTGTACTAGAGCCATCTCCGGTTTTAACAACTGCACCATCTCCTTGTGGTGTTGTGCTTGGGCGACCAATCGTACCTGATGTTCCTTTGTCACCATTATCTGTTGTATTATCTTCTTCTTTATCTGGTGTACCAGGTTTTTTGTTAATTACCCAGTTAAGTGAGTTTGATGTTTCTTTGCTATCTTTAAATTCATAGTTTTCTGGATCTTTTAAAGTTGCAACTCCAGTGTAATTACCAGCAGCAGTTTTTTCAATATCACCAGTTAAAATAACATTTGCAGCATCGTAATTCTCAAGTATATCTACTAGTTTATGTGCTTTTCCGTTTTCTGTAAAACTACCATTTACTGTTGGTATATCAACCTTTTTCTTACTAACAGTAATTTTTAGGTCATCAGTCTTACCTCCATATGTAATCGTAACAACGTCATCAGACAATGTAAGATTGTCTGATAAAGAAAAACTGAAGTCATTTTGATTTTCAATGTATTTAATATCTCTACTAGGTATTGTTTTGCTATCCACAATATAGCTTGCTGTAATCACTAAATCTGTTGGATCATATGAATCCCCAAATTCATAATTAATTTCTGAGGGAGTTTTCACTTGAATGGATGCTACATCATAAGGAATTGCATGCATGCCACCTTGGTTATTCAAAAATGTTTCTGCATGTATTGCTGTCCTTAGATAGTAAACACGTACCTCTGTGTTGATAAACACACGCACTCCCCATCTTGAAAGATTGGTTTCAGTAAGAATAATGTCATCAAGGCTTGTACAACCATTAAATGCATATGATTCGATTGTTGTCACTACGTTATTGTTTTCCAAGCCTGTACTTGTTAAATTCACACAGTAGGCAAATGCAGCTTCTTCGATTGTTGTCACTGTACTATTTTTCTCTAATTCTGTACTCGTTAAATTCAAACAAAAGGAAAATGCCGCATACCCAATTGTTGTCACTGTACTATTCTTATCCAAGCCTGTGCTTGTTATAGAACTTGCAGTAAATGCCCCATCTCCAATTCTTGTCACCGTGTTATTTTTCTCTAATCCGGTGGTTATTAAATTATGACAGAAGGAATATGCCCCATCCCCGATTGTTGTGACAGTGCTATTATTCTCTAATCCGGTACTTGTTAAATTCACACACGAGGAAAATGCGTCAACTCCGATTGCGACTATATCATAAGTAAAATCATGATACTTAACCGAAACAGGTATATATAGATCACCACTTGAGTCACTATGAATAGCACTCATAAAATCGTCCTTTGATTGTATTGCTACGGTTCCATTTTGACCATTTTTTGATTCAGATAAAACTTTAAACGACGTTTGTACTGCAACTCCGCCAACTTCAACTCCCAAAGTCTCGAAATATTCACCCTCTATCGGTGTTGTTAGTGTTGTTGCTTCTATTTTATTAGCAGTGACCTTTAATTGCTCAATTCCTTTTCCATCTGTAAATCCAATCGCGGTAAATATTAAAAATAATACTAAAAATAATCTTGCGTACGTATTCAATTTTCCCTTTTTCACACGTATTTCCTCCCTCTTTCGTTATCTATAAACACTTTATGTCTTTACAATCATGTATGTACAACTTAAGAACTATTGCTTTCCGTTCTCTTGTTTGTCTTGATTCCACACATTTGTCAAAACGATCGTTCAAACTAGATACAATATGAAGCTTTATTGTCTTAGCTTTCATTCATACCAATGAATTGAAGATACGAAACGTTCTTGATTGTGCAACAAAGTCATTATATGGGTTTTTGTCATAAAAAGAAAGTGAGTAAATCACAAACATTATTTATCGATATGCTAAGTTTCTAATAATCTGAAATGTGAGCTGGGATAAGAAATTGATTCCATCCGAATCATAATGTAACATGTATCATCATTTGCCGTGAGAGTAAAAGTAAGCGACTTGTGTAACCAAAAAAATGACATCCGCAAGGACATCATTTTACACTATTTCGTTTTAATGATTTTCTTTGCACCAACGTAGGTAACAACAAAGTAACTTGTATAAATTAGCAATAGAATGCCACAAGCAATGGCACTACCTTCTACAATGGAACTTCTTCCAACACTCATAATAATGGAATCAATAAAGTGAATTCCAACAATACTATGCACAAGAGCTAACGCCAGTGGAATAAAGAAATAGATACATAGTTGTTTTAGCAATGCATGATTCATCATCTTATCATCTGCACCAATCTTGCTTAAAATCATATAACGTTTTTTATTGTCATTTGCTTTTGTCAGTTGTTGCAAGGCAAGTAAAGTTACACTGCTTAACATAAAGACAATTCCCAAATAAATCCCAATGTACGTTGTAATAACTGCAGTTCCCTTACTTGCATCCATGACATCTTGACGACTTGTCAAAGAGTAGTAAAACGAACCTTCGTGTGCTGATAGTTGAGAAGATACTTCCTGATCCAACTGTGCTTGCATATCCGCTATTTTTGTTTCATCTTTGACATTCATATTGATTGCTTGATGCGCAGTAACGATATCTTTGAATACAATACGATCATCCACAATAAAAGTGATGGTATTGCTTATAGTGTTTGCAGTCGCTAATACAAGATCAGGCAGTTCATTTTCGCGTAAGCTAAATGTGTAACCTTGCACCTTGAACGGTTCCTGTTGTTTTACATCTTTCGCGATCGCACGTTGTAGTTGTGCTTGCTTCGCGTAGGGTATGACTTCTTTAGGCTTTACATCCACCGTATCATAACCTAAATCACTCAATACCTCATTGAAGTCACTTTCGTGAATGAACGTTACACCAATCCATTCCGGTTGTTCAATGATACCTAAATTATTCTTTTCATAATATGCATGAACATGTTGAAACGCTTGTTTATAAGTAGCTACAGGAACTTGAACTTCGACCTGTTTTTGCACATGATACGTACTTGTTTCCTGTTTGATTGCTTCTGGAATCGTGACATCTACGATGTCCAAGCGATCGTCAGTTTGATATTGTTGATACTCCAAACTTAAATCGTAAGGGGTTTGTTGTTTCAAGGATTGGTTAATCGTAGCATTTAAACTAAATCCAGTGCTCAATGCACCAATTGACAACAGGAGCAGAATACAAACAAAACTCATCGAGATGAAGTTACTTTTGATACTTGCATTCACTTCCTTTAACACAAACATATTCAAACCTTTGTAGTATAGTTTTTTACTTCTTGAAACAAAACGTAACATAAAGCCAGCTAGACTTAAAAAGAAGAGTAGTGTACCTACACATCCTAGGATAATGACTTTGGCAAAGTTCTTACCTAAGACTTGGATGGGATCAGTCCATGCTAGGTAGTACGCATATCCCAAACATACCAAAGCAAGGATGAAAATCACAACATAAACACCAACATACTTGATGCGCATTTCATCGTTTTTGCGATCTGCATAAAGTAGATCAATGAGTTTAAACTTTGATAAGATAAAAACATTGAGTACCATCGCTAGTAAAAAAACGATGCCAAAGCAAAGTATGGTCAACAGTAGCGCATCAAAAGAGAAGACAAATTGATAGTTGAGTTGTACTTCGAATAAACTTGCTGTAGCAATGGTTAACACTTGTGATAATGCAATACCAAAAATAACTCCCACAACTAGTGACAACAAACCAATGATAAACGTCTCATAAAGTAAGATTCTAGCCATCTTGGATTTTTCCATTCCAAGCAGCATGTAGGTCCCAAATTCTTTCTTGCGCCGACGTACTAAGAAACTGTTGGCATACATAATCAGAAAACAAAGTACAACGGCCACAAATACTGACATATATCCCATAATTTCTGATAGCAATTGCATGATTTCGGTTTGTGAAGCACTTAGACTAATCACGGCTTCTTGCTCAGTAAATGAATTAAAGGCAAAAAACAAACAAACGGAGAACGCAAGGGTTAAAAAATAAATAAAGTAATCTTGAAAACTCTTACGAACGTTCTGTAAAGCAATTTTAAAGTACATTGGAGATGTCACCTCCTAATAAGGTAACGACTTCAATGATTTGATCAAAGAATTGTTTACGACTTTGTTCTCCTTTGTAAATTTCATTGAAGATTTTTCCATCTTTAATAAATAAAATACGGTCACAATAACTAGCAGTAAACGTGTCGTGTGTAACTAGTAAAATCGTACTATTGTACGCTTTGTTTAGTTTTTCTAAGGATTCCAGTAACATCCGACTGGCTTTACTATCTAGTGCTCCAGTTGGTTCATCTGCCAAAATCAAGCTTGGATTATGCACCAGGGCACGTGCAGCAGCCACACGTTGACGTTGTCCTCCTGACATTTGGTATGGATATTTGGATAAGACTTCTTCAATATCCAATTTCTTAGCGACATCTTTGACCTTTGCATCAATTTTCTTTGGATTTACTTTTTGAATGGTTAAAGCCAAAGCAATGTTTTCAAAGGCCGTAAGGGTATCAAGTAAGTTAAAGTCTTGGAAAATGAAGCCCAACTGTTCGCGACGAAACTTACTAAGTTTTTGTTTTTTTAATTCGGTAATGTTGGTATCGTCGATGTGGATGTTTCCACTAGTTACCTTATCGATGGTAGATACACAGTTAAGCAGGGTTGTTTTTCCGGAACCACTTGGACCCATAATCCCCACAAATTCACCTTCATGAATACCAAAACTAATGCCATCAAGTGCCTTTGTCAGGTTGTCCTTATTTCCATAATATTTCTCAATGTTTTGCACATGTAATACTTCTTTCATAAACTTCCTCCTCGTATGCCTTTATCCTATCCCATCTACAAAAAGTATACACGCTTTCTAACTTACAGTTACCTTACAGTTTTGTAAGAAAAAAAGATGCAAGTGCACCTTCTATAACGGTTCGTGGCGGTCAATATCACCAATCATATGTTTGGTAATGACAACTTTACCATGACTATCTAATAGGGGTGTAATGCCTGCACCTTGTTGTGTCTCAATCACTAAATAATTAACACCCGTGACTTGGTCTTCAATCACATAGGATGTCACCTGTTTCTCTTCTTGATGCACACGGATAAATCGTGGTTCTCTTTTACTATCCATTGTTCCTCCTCTAGTGAAAAATCATAAAATAAATCACATAGGCCCAACTAAGTAAGCCATGAATGATTGCCCAGCCTACACTATGCCATGTAGTGTAGCTAATCACCATTGCAAGTGCACTACCAAAGGTTAACCCTTGTTTGATACTGCGATTCACAATCGTTGTTTGGTTGTCCTTACGTTTTTGATATTCTGCCATATGTTGCTCCTTTTTTATGAGACTAGTTGTTTATAAAAGCGAGTGTTCGGAATACTTAACGTTACCGATGTGCCCTTACCTAATTGACTATCCACTTGGAGTTGAATGTAAAGTTTATCGCACAAAGCTTTGCACAAATACAAACCCATCCCGGTGGCCTTCTTTTCTAAGCGCCCATTTTCACCAGTAAACCCACGATTGTAGATGCGTGGTAGATCTTTGGGATCAATACCAATTCCATGATCACGAATACTCACTTCGATATGTTCTTCATGCTTTTTTGCATAGATTTCAATCTTGCCATAATCATTTGTATATTTTAATGCGTTATCAAGTATTTGATGCAAGATAAACTCCAACCACTTACTATCCATGGTGATCTTACAATCGCAATCCTGAATCGTTAACTTGATATGCTTTGCGATAAAGCGTTGCTTTAAACGACGCACAGCAGCATTCACACTATCACTAAGATTCATATCCTTTAAGACATAATCCTGCTGAGGATCACTACTTTTGGCGTAGTATAGCGCTTGTTCAATGTAATCATCCATGCGATCCATTTCGATTGCCAACTCTTTACTAATAAGACTTGGATGATTGGTATTCATCAGTTTTGCTGCAGTTAATGGACTTTTGATTTCATGAATCCACATCTCCACATATTCCTTATAATCTGCTTCCCGCTTTGCATATTGTGCAAGCCGGTCATTGTAATCTTTATTTACAACTTCTAAGGTTTGGTAAAAGATTTGTCCTTCCTCAAAACTTGGAACTTCTAAGACTTCATGCAACAAACTCTTTTGGTCCAAACGCTCCAATTGCTGTTGCACATTGTGGTAAAAGTTTTGTTTGCGTCGATATTCGATCACCAAAAAAGCAAGAATAAACAGCCACAAACTTACCATAAAAAATACGATGGTGTCAACATTTACGCCAGAAGCGATCATAAAGAACACTTGCAATGCGCTTAACAAAATACCAAACAATAGGACATACAAATGCTCTTTTACATAGGTAGATTTACGCATGAATGATATACCCCATACCACGTTTGGTTTCAATAAAATCGGCCAAGTTTAGATATGCCAGTTTTTTACGCAAACGATTCATATTTACCGTAAGTGCATTATCATCCACAAACATATCACTATCCCACATCTCTGACATCAATTCATCACGTGAAACGATGTTGTTTTTATGTTTGAATAAGGTTGTTAAAATACGTAGTTCATTTTTGGTCAATTCAATACTTTCATCTTGATAAGTCAGTGTACTTTTCGCCACGTCAAGTAATACATCACGCACATAGAGTTTACTACCTTGATCACCTTCATAACTACGATTCAAAATACGCTCCATGCGTGCCAACAAGATTTGCAAATTGTACGGTTTGGTAATAAAGTCATCTGCACCCATGTGCATGCTCATCAATTCATCCAAATCCGTATTGCGACTTGTCACAATAATCAATGGAACATTGCTTTGCTTGCGCACTTCTTTGGCCACATGATTTCCATCGACCCCAGGCAAATTCAAATCCAACAATACCAAATGTGGATGTAGATTTACAACTTGCTTGCTTACCTCATGAAAATCAGTGATGGTGATTACCTCATATCCATTCGTTTTTAAAAAGGTTGAAAGTTCATCACGAATATTCTTTTCATCCTCAACAATTAAGATCGTATACATAAATTTATTATACATGAATTTCACGTATTTTACGATGCTCTTCCTCATACAAAAAAAGGATGTCAGTAATCAACTGAATCACATGATAACCTTATGGTTATATAGATGTACTTATTCGAATTTACCAAGCACCTTCAATTTGGAGTCAATCATCTTTTGATTGGCATAGGCAAAACATTTTCCACGAGCTTTCAATAAGATTTTACGACCGTTTGCACTTCTTGTATATACAAGGTCACATCGTCCTAACATCCGCTTTACTTGATGCAAGAATATTTCTGCATCTTGTTTACGCTTGGCAAATACTTCTGGCACAACAAAGTACTTGTTTAAAGCATTTTTATGACCTTTTCGTACGATGATGTATCGTTGATTTTCCACCAACGCAAAATACTCTTCCATACAAGTCGAAAATAAATGTTTATCTTTGGCGCTTCCACCTTCCAAGTACGCCATCATCGTGCTCGCTGCTTGTACGTTCTTTACCCGTACATACTTACTTTCATGACTCACTAGATTCAGTTCCTCAAGCGCTGCTAGCATTGCTTGTCCCACTTTCTTGACGGTATGTTGTGGAGTCACGTAGGCAAATAGACGTGACAACCCCCAATCTAAAAGAAAGATAAGAACGATAGCTACAAGAAGTATGCCAATCGCGGTAAATGGGGTGACTGGCATGGTTTGATAAAACAGTCTTTGGGCGGCCTGAATTGCAATCGTTGTGATGACCATACACATGACAAACATCCAGTAATTGGTAAACACATAGTTCTTTTTCAATAGTTCTACATCAAGTTCAACCACATCTTCGATTGGGACTTGTTGGTTCACACAAACAAGCGCTTCATTCCATCGTTCATGCAACTCCTTGCGTTTTCTAGCTGCTTCTAGCATTTGTTTGTTGATCTTTGCAACTGTTTTTTCATCAAGTGTATCACCTACATCTTGAATATAACTTAGTCTTGCAAAACCACTTTCGATCACCGGCTTTGTATAATGGACACCCAAAAATGTCTTGAACCGTCGTTTCAGTGTCTGTAGATCAATGGAATGAAAAGGATCATAGAGAATGTCTTGTTTGTTCATTTTTGGTTCGATGCAAACCAAATGCCAAATATTACTCACTTTATTTGGATCACTCATGGATTTTCGAATGGCACGACCGCGCATCTGATTGCTTAATACAAACGAACCTACAAAGGATGCCAAAATCAAAGAATTGATACTAGGGGAATCCCAACCTTCACCAAGCAAGGCTTTTGTGCCTATCAATGCTTGAATTTGTCCGTTTTCAAAAGCTAAGGTTACTTGTTTTACAAGTGTGCCACTTTCCGCATTACTTTCTAGTAAGACATAGTCATCCACTGGTAACTTTACAGTCTGTGAGGTGTATCCCAGTTCACGTAAACGTTCGCAAATAGAACTTGCAACAGCAACCGGTAAAATGATGACTGTTCCACTGAGTACAGCAAGCTTCATTTGTACAGATTGACTGCGAAGCGTTTCAAAAATGGTGATAGTCCCGACACTTTGACTCATCTTACCTGTACCAAGTAAATCTAACGCCTCTTTCTTGATAAAGTCACAAAGAATCAACATGCGCAAATTTTCTTTCATGTTGTCATATTCAGCCAATGCAATCGTTTTGATGCTTTCTAGTTTTCCTTTGCTATTGATTAACAGTTTATCGATGCGTTCATTGGTAATCATTTTGACTTGCTTACGCTGGATACATCCATATTTTTTTAGAATTTGACGCAAAACTTCAATTTCGTTGTTTTTATTAACAAAACGATCTGTATCATCATACAAGATACCTTGCATCAAAATTTCTAAATGTTTCACTGACAATGTCGGTAAGTTTCCTTTTTTGACAGACAATACTTGGTTGAGTTGGCTTGGATAAACGATTTGTTTTTCCTGCATGTACATCATTAATGCATACAAATAGGCTGGTTGTTCAAGCAGTCGATCCAAACATTCATTTGGATTTTTTAACACTTGATGGCTCGAAACAAGATCGTACAGCTGTTTAGAATCCATTAACTCTTGCTGACAAAGTAAAACTTGTTCCTTGTATTCTTTGATGGCTAATTTTTCCTCTTTGGTTGGCCAGTTGAAGTACACGTAATCTTGGTGCGGACATAGACTTTCTTCCTTGACCAATTCAGGTGTAAAGATTTCTTCATCAATTGGTCCACACAAATCAATGTATCGCTTCCATTCATTTGGGTTTGCATCATATGGTGGAGTTGCGGTAAGCGAGATTAAGCGAATACCTTCCAGTTGTCCAAGAATTTGTTCAAGCACTTTCACCCATTCATTACGCATATGGTGTGCCTCATCTAAACAAATCACCTTTACATGTTGCGCTTTCAAATAGGCGACCACATCAATCGAATCAAGTGCATCATCACTTGCCTGTTTGGTATACATGCTATGCAAAGCTTGATAGGTAATTGCGGTGATTGGCTTATAGTCGAGTAGACTGTTGGATAGATAGGTTTTTGCTTGAACTGTTTTACACAAAAAAGCATCCTGTATGCGAGCTAACCACTGTTCGCGTATCGTGATGCTAGGTGTTAATATGAGACAGTTTGCGCCCAATTGTCGAATCATTTCAATGCCTACAGTTGTTTTACCTGACCCCGGTGCAGCAACAATATGTATTTTTTCATCAGCTTTGTGTTGGTCAAAGTTATCCAACACACGTTTTTGATACAATCTCCACGTACCCCTAAATTTCAAGACATTATCAAATTGATTCATCATATTTTCCCTCTAATATAGGTAATATAGCACAAATCATCTACCACGTACATAACTCACTCACTATGATATGACGAGCATCTATATTTGCTTTCGTGTATAAAAAAGATAGATGTTGATTATGTTACATGTAAAATAACTATCAAATCTATCTTCTATTTATCTAAAGTTTATCCTATGCGCTACCTATTGTTTATGAAAGTTTCTTTTTCTCCACAAGATAAGGAAACCTACTAAAACTGATCCGCCAAATAACATAAGCAATCCCATCACATTTACTAAATCTCCAGTTGGAATCACCGTACTTGTGTTAGCTACTTCTCCGTTAAACACTGGTTTTACTTCAACTGCTTTTTCATCATTTGAAGAGTTTGTTTCTGGAAGGCTGATTGTATCTGAAATGGTATCATCACTTGGTTTGCTTGCATCAGTTGGTTCATTGATGTCACTTGGTTGATCAACCTCTACAGCTTTCTCTTTAATTGTCCAAGTTAAATCTTTCGCATCAGATGTCCCATCTGACCACATGTAATTGTCAACATCCTTCAATTGAACTTTTCCTGTGTAAATTCCTGCATCACTCTTAAGCACATCTCCTACTAACTGCATCGTTGAATCATCATGACCATCAAGAACTTCTGAAATGTGATGTTCTGTTCCATCGTGTTCAAGTTCACCATTAACTGTAGGGATGTTAATTACTTTTTTATTCACGTTAATATCCAACGTTGTTGTTTTCCCTTTATAGGTAATTGTTACTGCTT
Source organism: Erysipelotrichaceae bacterium MTC7 (assembly GCA_001695645.1). Taxonomy (GTDB): domain Bacteria; phylum Bacillota_I; class Bacilli_A; order Erysipelotrichales; family Erysipelotrichaceae; genus Breznakia. Next base: position 45,058 of record LVZN01000023.1, read on the forward strand.
CATCCGATGCTTTAAGATTGTCCGATAAGTCAAAAGTAAAATCGCTTTGATTTTCGTTGTATGCGATGTCGTTTAGCATCTCAAATCCATCTTCTGCAACAGTGTATACTGTAATAACTAAATCTGTTGGATCATATGAATCACCAAATTCATAATTAACTTTAGAGGGTGTATTCACAGTGATTGATTTGACTTCATAAGGAATCGCTCTCCAGTCAGTCGGAGTTTTCAAGAATGTTTCTGTGTTTGTTGCATTTTTAGGATAATAAACATTTACATTCGTCATATTAAATACATTTGCTCCCCATCTAGAAAGATCTGTTTCGATCAAGATGACATCATTCATGCTTGTGCACAATAAAAAAGCATAATCTCCGATCGTCGTTACCGTTCTATTATTTTCCAAACCTGTACTTAGTAATTTATAGCACTGTTGAAATGCACTTTCTCCGACTGTTGTAACTGTCTTGTTTTTTTCTAAGCCTGTACTTACCAAACTAGTACAACCTGCAAATGCAGCATCACCAATTGCTGTTACTGTATTGTTACTTTCCAACCCTGTACTTGTTAAGCCATCACAACCATCAAATGCATAATCTCCAATTGTTGTTACCATGTCGTTGCTTTCCAATCCCGTACTTGTTAAGCTATTACAAAATCGAAATGCATAATCTCCAATTGTTGTTACCTTGTCGTTACTTTCCAATCCCGTACTTGTTAAACTGGCACAAAGTGCATATGCAAGATTTCCAACCGTAGTCACTGTTGTGTTACTTTCCAACCCTGTACTTGTTAAGCTTTGACAGTAATTAAATGCATATTTACCAATTGATACTATATCATAAGTATTGCCTTCGTATGTTACAGTATTAGGGATATATAAATCCCCACTTGCTGATCTAGCAATAGCAGCATCATTTCCAATCCCAGCCCCTATCTCCACAGTTCCATTTTGACCGTCTTTAGGTTCTGTTAAAATTCTAAATGATGTTGCAACATAATTCCCTGCAACCTTAACCCCATCAACACCATCTTCAGTTTTAAAATACTCCCCACTTTGTAATGCTGCACGTGGCGTCACTTCGACTTCACTGTCCTTTACTTGCAAGCTTTCTGTTGCTGCTGGATCAGTAAATCCAGTTGTTGTAAGCATGATCACGATCATAAGACATATCATACTGTATTGTTTTATTTTCTTCATATTTTCCTCCATTTTTCTTCATTTATTTTATATTTCTATGCCGTTCCTTTTTGTACCCTTCACCTCCATAGCCACTTGGTTTATAAATAAGTATTCGTTTCTCCAAAAAGGTTGGGTACTTTTTTATAATTTAAATAAAAATATATTCACATTCTCTTTACTGTCGCATAACACAACCAAAATCTCACCTTCAAAAATCCCTTCAAGATCATGACCTGATGGTAATTTCAAATGCTTGTCTTGGTATACAATATACGAATTATTGTAATCAATACCATTTTTCGTCTGTTGAATACGCAGAGAAATACCATGATTATTTTTACGTATTGAAGTAACAATTGGAATATCGTTATCAATGTTTTGGATATGGACAATTCTTTTTTCTTGACCAACCTGTACTTTATACATGCCATTATCATGAGCATAAAAAGTATAGTAGTCTTTAATGCGTGTATGCCACAACTGTTTTTGGTTACATTGCACACCTATATCTGCACTTGTGTTTGTATCAAATGGATATATTCGTACTTCAAGTGGTCCAGCAATGGGTTGTGGAACATAGCGAACTTCTTTAATTGTTTTCGTAACATTTGAAACTTTATCCTTTACAGTCGTTCTACTATCGTGAAAATCTTTGGTTGTAATTTGTTCATACTCCTGAAAAGAACTAAAGTTAACACTTTGGTTCACTGCACCTGTAAGCTGAAAATTTGGAAGGATGACCATACTTGAAAAAACACATGAGATGACAAGACTCATTGTTTCCATTCTAGACAAAGCCTGATGCACTACCTTGCCATATGACCTCTTCTTCACATTACGCATCTTCACTTTACATGCACGTTGGTTATCTTTTTGCATGATATCAAATATGTAGAACCCACCATTGTAGCTATAATACTCATCTGGCGTGTATCCTTGTTTTTTCAAATCTGTAATCAGTTTTTGTCGTACTTCGTAAATTCTACTTTTGACCAAACTTGGTTTGATTTCCAATTTCTCAGCAATTTCTTTCTGGGAAAGTCCTGCTAGAAAACGAAGTTGGGCTGTTTCTTTGTAAGTTGGACTTAACTTTTGAAACGAAGCGAGAATCGCATTCATAATCGTTGTATTATCAAAGTCAAGCTGCGGATTTTCTGGTGAAACGACAAGTTGCTCTAAATCACATTCATCGCTTATTTGCACAGTTTGTTTCTTTCGCTTTAGTTTTGTCTTACATATATTTCCTGCAATACCAAAAATCCAATAGTGAAACGCTTCTTGATTTCGTAGTTGATAGATTTTTTCAGTTATGACACACATGACATCCTGAACAACTTCTTCTGCATCGTGAGTATTACGTAAAATCGATAGTGCATAGCAATATAATGGTCCTTGGTAAAATTCAAAGATTTCAACGAGTGCATGTTTATCACCATTTTGTAGTCTATTGACAACGCTATCTTCTATCCGCTTATTCATTATCCACTCCCTTTCGATTGCATTTCTTTTTCATATAGATTCACCAACACGATCAATTGCGACTATTTAGACACTACAAGAAACGATGTCAGAAATGTTGCCAACCCATTTTATAAAAATAATTGATTAATTGCAATATTTTAATAAATAATTTAATGATTATTCATAACATAATCGATAAGTAAAGCGAAGTCGTTGATCAACAACCCATTACTCGGTGTCTAGATCTAGCAAGTGTTCGTGTTGTCTTTTAGCTTATTGAAGAAAAAAAGCAGAGAGTATGATCAGTAAGTTGGGGTTTACTGATATACCCTGAACAATTTGAAATAAAGAAAAGATAGATAATGAATAATCTACGTTTATTAGTAGATGACAAAATCTATCTTTTTTGTATTTTTTCATTGTAAGGACAAATTAAAATGTTACTCCTTCATAAACACATGATAGTACATGTTATGACACTATCGATGGAATCATAAAACAATTCCTAACGCTAAAAAGGCTGCTCCTTAGGACCAACCTTTTTAGACATATGAATGAAGGGCATACGTATCCAAATTTCATTGCATGCACACTGTCTCGACGATTTTATATATGAAATCTACACATGCTTTGAATTTATATTTACGAATCTCAATCTTCACTTTATCAAAACTATTTTCATAGTTTCAACCAAATTTATTTTGCTTTTGTAAAGCGTTTACGTCCTAGCGCATACATCAATACAAGTGCAAAGCCTAAGACGACTACATCTCTTGCAACATTTGTTGCATCACCCGTATTCGTTCCTGAACCAGTACTACTTTGATCACCTTGACCCTCTGGCGAGATGTTTGGTAATGAAACTCCTGGTTTTACTTCCAAGTTACGAATTGCGTTTTCTAAGTTTGCAAATGCATCTTGTAGTTGTGATACGCTTGCTTGCTCATCTGCAAACACTGCAAGTGCTTGTTGGTAAGCAAGTTCAAATGCAGTATATGATGCTAATGTATAGTCACTTCCATCAAGATATGCTTTTGCTTGTTCAAGCAGGTTTGCTAGTGCATCTTTGCTTGGTGCATAATCTGCATCAACAAGTGCATCAATAGCTTGTTGCAATGCTGCATTTGCATCATCTAATTCCACTTGATTTATGCTCACTTGGATAGCGATGTCTTGTGCTTTCTTCAAAGCAGCAAGCAATTGCTTCCACGAGTTCTCTGTATAGTCTTCACCATGCAGTTTACGTACGTTTGCAATCGTATCAAGCAAGCTTTGACGATTCAACAAGACAAGTTGATCTACTTTGTCTTGCACATCTTTGCACATTTGATCAAGGTCTTCTTGATTGACACTGATTTGGTTGTAAAGTGCGTTAGCAATTTGACTAAGTTCGACCAACTGTGCATAGGAATCTTTACTATACAAAGATTCATCAAGTGCTGCTACTTGGTCCAACAAGGCTAACAATTGACTACGGTCAAGTGTTACGAGTTGCTCCATCGCCGCAAGTAAAGCATCTGTTGCTGCTTCAATTTCAAGCATTGACGTGCTTGTTTCATTTATTTTAAGCGCTTGTTGTAAAGCACTCGTGATAGCTTTCCATGAGTCTTTTGTGTAATCTTTTTCTTGTAATGTACTTGCTTGCGCAATGGCTTCTACCAGTGCATCTTTGTTGTAGGTAACCATACCATCCTTAAATGTAGTAATGGCTGTTTCTAGTGCACTTGTAATCGCATCAATTTCACTCGTTGGTTTACTTTGATGGTATCCACTAGTCGCTACTTGAATTGCCTTTTCTAAAGCATCCATTGTTGCTTGACTGACTTGTCCAACTTGGTTTCCCACAGAGGTTTCTTCAACTAAGCTTTGTGCAATGGCAAGTGTTGCATGATAGCGTCCAATGCTATCGAGTTTGGCAATGGCTACCTCTTTTGCTTGTTGCAAAGTCAAGGCCGCCTCATCCAATTGTTGCTGACTTACTTTGGTTGTATCGTAAACGACTTTCGCTTTGTCGTATGCAGATGTTAGGGTTGCATCATCTGCCAATTCATCAATAGCAAGTAAAGCTTTTACTTCACATAGTTCCACCAACAATCCGGTACGATCAATGGTAATGTAAGTTTTAAGGAAGGCTGCATATGCATCTTTCAATGCTTGGATGTGTGCATTTGCTTCAGCTGAATTTAAAGCATTCGTTAAGGCTTGTTTTGCAACATCCACCTTTTGATCAAGTGCATCTTTTGCAGCTTGTGGATAATTCCCTGCATATTCACCAATGGTTACTTTTGCAAGTGCATCGTTTAACGTATGGATGTACGCTTCTAATGCTGCATTTGCTTCCTTGTGATACAAGTTAAAATCATGAAGTTCACATGCATTTAACAAAGTTAAACGAATGCGACTTGTTAATACTGGATCAAATTGTGTGACATGTTTTTTGCTGATGCTTAAGTTGTTCGATTCATCATCTAGCATTTCCCAAGTATCAACTTTTGCATCATTTGCGTATTCCACTTTGTATTGTAGTGCTGATGTTGCATCTTTATACAACTCATACGCGTAAATATCAACTGGTTTTTCAAATGCAAAGATAAGCTCTGTTTCTCCTTGTTGATTGAAGTTTACAAATGTGTCATAGTTTCCATCCACTAGTTTTGCTTTTTCATCTGCGCTCAAATCAACATTTGAAGTGATGGTCGCAGTTTCTGACATACTTTCTGGTTTTGTGTAGGCCTCAATTTCTGAAAGTGCAGGCGACGCCAAATAGAAGTTTCCACCTTGTGCACGGCCTTCGATTACGACGTGAATCTTTGAACCAACGATGTTTGCTGGAATTGTATACATCGCATCTAAATCGGCTACATTATCTAATTTATCAAGAATGGTTGTACGTTTCCCTGAAGCATCTTCGATATCGACTTTAAACTGAAAGCGAATTCCTGCCTTTTCAAAATACACGCGTACTTCACTGATTTCTTGATCTGCTTGTAAATCTGTAGTAAACGTTGTTGGGAAAATATCCGTTTGAATGTTTTCCAAATCGCTTAGATCCCCATTTGTTAATTTGTCTGTGTTATATTGTTTCTTTTCGTTGCTAACAAGTCCTGGTTTGCCAGCTGCTATGTTTTCACTTTTGAATGATACTTCTTGTTCTTTTAGTATTTTAACTTCTGCAAGTGCTGCCCATGCGCCAGGAATCGATCCACCAGTTGCACGACCAATAAATTCAATGGATACCTTTTTCACATTTGCATTTACACTAATCTTATACATGCGTTCAAGATCAACCGCGTTATTTGACATATCTAACACGGTGGTTTTTACGCCTTTTGCATCTTCTACAACCACTTTGTACTTGAATGGTAAGTCTTTCTTTTCAAAGTATAGTTCGATAAGATCCACATGTTCTTCTTTGCTTAAATCGATGTAGAAGTTTGTTGGAAAATGACCTCCATCATTTACCCAAATACTTCCCAAATCACCATCGATGGCATTACTTGGCGCTCTTCCGCCTTGTGAATTACGATCTGAACTTGCAGTTGCACTTAGCGCTAAGTTTTCGTATACAGCTTTCTTTTCCGCTTTTCCATATACGATAAGTTCCGTTACTTCTGGAATAATGCTAGTATCACTTGTTGATAAAGTAAAGCGCACTTGACTAGCAATTCCACGATAGTCAATTAGGGTTTGACTTGTCATCAACTGCTCTTCTTGTTTGGCAATGGATGTCCAAGAACCATCTTGGAAAACTTCAACTTCATAGGCGTATGGAAAACCACCTGCAAGTTGTGGCAATGAAATTTCCATACCCTCAATACTTGATACGTTTTCTAAGTCCACAGTTAACGTAAATGTGCCCTCGTTTTTTTCTGCTTTCCATGGTGTGTTTTTATTTCCATCGGTTAGATTGCTTAGTGGGTTTTGATGGTCACTAGTAACTGAAGCACTTACGTTTTTGCCTAACGCAATGTTTTCTTTTTCTTCCACTTCCCCAACAATCGTTTCTAAAACATCCAAGCTATAGTTTTCACAAGCTTGTAACGTAAGTTGGCTAATGTCTAAATCTGAAGCAGTTGTTGTATACGTGCTTCCTTCATCACTTTTCTTGTTGACCCATGCCCACTCCATCATAAACCAATCACGGTTTGGCATATTTGTTCCACTTGCTAAGTTTGCTTTTATATCATTTACCCAACGTTCCCATCTAGGATAGTAGTAGTCTTTTGTAAGTCCTGCCCACTGACGGTTGGAGTAGTCTTTTAATCCACCACCATTGGCATTCTTTTTACCACCCCAAGTGGTAATCAAACTTCGCGCATTGAATTCAAATAAATCCTTTGTCCAATCATCTGCATCAGCCAACATACTGCGTGCATCTTCTAACCAATTTCCAACGAGGAAATCCTGGTTTGTTGATAAGACTTGATCTTGTAGTAAAATCATTTCTAAAAATTTATCTGCGACTGCACTAAATTGTTTTTCATCTTTTGCATTGTATGCATTGACCATCGCTTTGTGATAGTCTTGTGCTGCATTGGCAAGTACTTGACGTGTAATATCAGATAGATCGTATAAGAAAGCAGGACTGTCTTTGAATGTATCGTAATTTTTAGCCATCAAATACGCAGCTCGTTCAAGTTCTTTTTTATCGTAGTTGATGGTACTGTGTCCCCAAGTTGAAGCAGATGTAAAGTTCATCGTAGGCCGTGCATTCATCACGGATTCAGCTGCCCCTTGGTAATAGCTGTTTTTCTGGTTGTAGCCAGTATCCAGCAAGATGTTCCATACTTCTTCAATATCTTGGTTGGTTCCACCATAATTGCGTTCTGCGTACTTTTGCACCCAATCACGGTAATCGATGGCATCCTTTGTCCATGTCATATCCCACAACAGTTCGTAAGCCATTGGTGAATTTTCAAGGGCTTCTGGTGTCATTCCAATTCCTGTCATATACGATTTTTCGGCATATGCTTTTGGAATTTCTTGTGCTAGTTTTGCTGGATTTGCATCAAGACCCATGCGCCCACCAAAGTTGTGAAGCATGTTCCAAACCCAAGGGATTTGATTGCGTTCCATCACATCGGATTGCGAATTGATTTCCGAGAATAAATCCAAGACCATCGCATGATCTTTTTCCTTGAGTCCTTGTAGTTTTGCATCTGACATACTACCTTGCCATTGTTGGATTAACCAAATCGCATCTTTGTCATGTTCCATCATTTTCTTTTGAATGATCTCATAAACTTTACTTACATTCATATCTCCAGTTCTTCCACCTTCATGGAAAGGGTCCACTGCATAGATATCTGTAATCTCACCAAATAGATCAGTTTGTGCTTGATAGAACACATCTGCCATTTCATCAAAATAGTCTTTTCCACTATTCACATATGTCGCTAACATATCCGGACGTGCAAACCCACACCAGTCACCTTATGCAATCACTGCAGCATCCGCAAATTTTGTTTTAAAGTTACTAGGAACCATGCCAGAGAATCCACTTAACACTGGAGTTATACCATAGGTTTGCATGCGGTCATGCATTTGTCTTCCTAGTTCCACGCGGCTTTCAAACCAATTATCGGGTAATGGTCCTCCATACCCAGTCATATTTTGCATATAGTACCAAGCAAAGTATCCTGGCCCAGAAATGTATTCTTTAATTTCTGTGTCACTGTAACCATATGCTTGTAAGGTACGACGAACGACTTCTTCTTGACCCACAATATCAAGTACGGTATTGATTCCAGACATGGCTGCCCAGTCTAGAAATGCTTCATATTCATTCCAGTCCCAAAAAGCCATCGTATACGAATAAGTACAGAAGTTTAATGCATAACGATAATCATACTCTGTTTCCTTCACAATTTTTTTGTCGAGTGCTGGTAAGCTTTCTGGCATTTGCAGTTGTGAAGCAAAGATTGGGTTGTAATCAACCTTACAGTAATTGCGTAAGTAGTAATTGAATCCTGAAGCCATCGCCACCCCATTGTTTCCACGAATGATAATGGTTCCTTCCGCCCCGTTTTCTAGTTCAAAAATATCTTTTCCCTCTAAGTCATCGCGCATTTCAAACGTGAACTTACCAGTCCATGCTTCCCCAATAACGCGTCCAACTAAGTTTGACATTTCTTGTAAAGTCTTCGAGTTTGCATACGCTTGATCGTTTGCAAATTTGTCATACGCATCTTTCCATTTGGTATCTGCAAAGTTATCAACCTCAATTTTATTTTGGTCAACTTGTTTATCACCAATGCGTTCCCCGTATACTTCAACCTCGGCAAGATTTCCCTCCATCATACCTGAGGTATAACTTAAATTAATTCGGATAACACTCGCTTCTACACCTGCTAGCGCATGGCTATCCCCTGCTGTTGTTGCTTTTGTCTCATCATCTTTGTACGCAACTTTCTCAAATGATGATCCGGTTTTGGATGCATAGATTTGATAGTTATAGTATGGTCCTACATTGTTGAAAATTTTAATCTCACTAAGGTTGTATAAACCATCCAATTGTAAATCAATGCTCCGGTAATGATCTTCTTGGGAGTTTGAAGATGGTGTTTGATAAAATGTATTTTTATTACCATCCACTGCCAAAGATGCATCATGTCCACTTGAGCTTTTTGCTGTTGCCGTAATATTTTCTATTTTACTTTGCGCTGCTTTTAAAGAAACTTCTGGATAAGTTACTACGCTTAACGCCATAAGTGTTGAAAATGCTACACACAATAATGTCCTCAATTTATGCATAAAATCCTCCTTTTTAAGTATGCGCTTACATTATATAGAGGAAACTGTAGTAATTTGCTATAAAAATTAGCAATTTCATACACTGGAAATATCTTTGTATTCTTTTGGGGTTACACCGGTTACTTTCTTAAATACCTTTGTGAAGTAGTTTTGACTTTGAAAGCCTAGATCCAACGCAATCTCTTTAATCTTCTTATTTTCATTTAACATCTCTTTTGATTTTTCAATGCGTAATTCGGTAACGATTTCCGTAAAGGTTTTGTGCATTTGTGTACTTAATAATTTGCTTAAATAAAACGGTGTCACATCCAAATAGGCTGCAACTTGATTGAGCGTAATTGCTCGTGTATAGTGCAACGAAATATAAGCAAGTGCCTTACGCACAAGGCTGTGCGTTGATGGCTCATCTTGCATCGTAAAAAACAAACGTTCCACAAAAGCATGAAGCTGCTCATGCAAGTTTGCATGAACACTTCCTTCTTGAAAAGCAACCATGTCTACCAACGATTCAGGTTTTAACTTTGCTTTAAACTCTTTATTGATGGATGCAATCAACTGCATTTGAAACTCACGAACCAAACGCGTGAGTTGCTTTCCATCCACATACATGATTTGCATCAGAAATAAGTCCAGCTTTTCTTTGATTGCCTTTGTATCCAACTTGATAAAATCACGAACCAGTAAGTTACAAAGTTGCAAAATTTCATAGTCTTCACGAATGTTACTTGCATCATGGACCTTACGAGTCAATATTCTGGATGCACCCATCGTTTTTGTTGCATGTAAAAACGAATGATGATAATCATGAATGTTACTACTGATATCACCAATACCGATACATTCCCAGATCGTAAAATACTTGTCAATCAGCGCTTGTAGTTGCAACACTTCGCGTTGTGATATGCTTGCAACACTTAAAACAAACACAATCAAGTGCCCATAATAATTGTCTTTCATGCAATAGTAACCCAATTCTTCTGCTTCCCTACTAAACTTTTGCAATATGACTTTCATACCATCCACCTGTTTGGCAACAATGGCAAATCCATCTTTTGGAATAATGTTTAGTAGATCAAACATCTGCTTGAGTTCATCACTTGACTTGTTTTCAATAATTCCTTGAATGCAGTCACTTTCCAAAATTGGTTTCATAGCTTCCATCTTTAAGATCAGTTGGTTTCTTTGTTTTTCATGACTGACTTTACTACTTAAATTATCCAAGGCTTGTTGGATACTATTTGCCAAGTGATCATCTTGGATTGGCTTAAGCAAAAAGTTTTCTACACCAAGTTTGATTGCTTCATGTGCATATTCAAAATAGTTATAGGACGTTAAAACCAAACAAACCGTCTTTGGCTGTTGTTCTTTTATCTTGGCAATTAACTGTAAACCATCCATCCCTGGCATATTAATATCGGTTAAGACGATTTCCGGTTTGTATTTACTAAACAGCTTCCACCCTTCCATTCCATTTGCTGCATGGAGCACACTTACGCTATGCGAAAAGCGTTTTTTTATTACTTCGACAATCGCTTTTCGTTCGATTTGCTCATCCTCAATTATCAATAAACGAAACATAGTCATTCTCTTCTACCTCAATTTCTATACAAACTTCAAATCCACAATCCGGATAACTTTGAAATGACACACTTGCCCCTTTTCCATAAAACTTTTTGACCCTTTGAATAACATTGTATAACCCCAGTCCGCTTTTGCTGTGATTTGTTTTAAAATCTTGGATCACTTGCTCTTCCAGTTGTAAGCTTTCCATACCGATGCCATTGTCACTGACACAAATGCATAACGCATCTTGATAGGAGACCTTAATGAGTATTTCCCCATCTTTTGTGGTGTCTTTAAGTCCATGGATTACCGCATTTTCCACAAGTGGTTGAATCAGCAAACCTGGTATTGGGATGTTTGGCACAAATTCATCCACTTCAAAAAGAAAACGAATCCGATTACCAAAACGCTTCTCTTGAATATAGATATAACTTTGAATGGACTCTAATTCTCCTTTCAAATCCGACATGTGATTGGCTTTATCCAAGCCATAACGTAAAACCTCGCTTGTTTTCGAAACAATGTCACTGGTCACGAATGCTTCTTCCCTTTGTGCACTCTTATAAATGATATTCATCGTGTTAAACAAAAAATGCGGATTGATTTGATTTTGCAACATTCGCAGTTCACTTTGTGCCAACAATTCATCTTTTTTAAGGTTTTCTTTTTCCTGTTCAAACAGTTGATGTTGCAACCATACCTTTTCCTGTTCATTTTGAATGTTTTGTTTGACTTTACTTGCCATATCTTCCAAAGCTAGACATAAGGTGTCAATCTCCACAAAGCGATTGTTAATCTTCGAAAGATCATAATCTCCTTCTTTTATCGAATTGATATGTTCGATGATGGTTGCAATCGGTGTGGTAATAAAACGCACAGAGCGTCTTGCATATTGTAGTAACACAACAATTACCACCCCTGCAATACATAAGGCAAATCCTAGTAAGTAACGCTCACTAATTTTGATGTTTTTTAAATGCAAGACAACTTGGTTATCCACGATGTTGTAGTATTTGGTAAACGTTGAGCGAATCAATTCGTATTCTTCACTAAATTGTTGATAAACCGCTTGGTCGCTTGCCTGTCGTGACTGCATGGTTTCAAAACTAGCCTTTGCAGAACTTTCATGCATGTCCAGCATATGGTCCAGCAGTTCAAATTTCCACTTGGTTTGTTCATCTGCTTGTTCATATAAGCGAGTGGCATACATTCTTGATTCCTCGATGGTTGTATTGTATGTGTTTAACTCATTGACGCTTCCAGAATACAAATAGCTTCTCGCATTTTGATTGGACTGTTCCAAGGTTGAATAAAAACCACTTAAGTTACTATACATATGCAACGTTCTTTCATACATACTAACTTCCGTACGGTTAAAGAAAAATGCTAACAGAACCAAAAGCGTAAAAATAAAAACTAAAATCAGATGCAACTTTGTGATGGAGCGATTAAAGCTCATTTTATTATTATTGTTGAACATCATTGAGTTCCTTTGCATAACTTTGATAGTTGTTTTTATTTACCATCAACAATTTGATGCTATTGATTTCTTGCGTGGGAAGTTTTCCATACCGTTGATAGTCGTACAGTTGTTGCACCGCTTTGTAGCCATACTCATAAAATGAAGTAACCACACTTCCATCAATTAAACCATCTTTGATTCCTTGGATGGTTTGTGGCATATCATCCACTCCATAGATGCGCAACGTATCTTTCATTTGCAATGCTTTGGCAACCTCGCCACAGGATACTGCTGACTCACCTGCAAAGTTAATGGCTACATTAATATTGACCGTTTCCAAAACTTCCTGCCACGCTTTTTTGGCACGTAACGATTCCGACTTTGATTCGCTTATGCTTTGAATGACAAAACCACCAGGGTGAGTTGCAAACACGCGCTCAATCTCTTCTATTTGTTTTTGGGCAATATCAAAATCCTTTTCGGCAACTTGGATACCAAGTTTCAAAAAGGTTTGTTTGCCTAAATGTTCTTCAATGTCAGCTAGTAGCATGTTTGCTTGTTCATTAAAATCCTTACCAAAAAAAGACATACGTGAAGACTGGCTTTGATCTGCATCAACAAAAACGACAGGAACCTTGTGCTGTTTGGCATACATAAGTGCTTGCTTACCGACTACGCCTTGCGTGATAATGCCATCAACACCTTGTAATACCCCCACTTTCATCGTGTCTTCCATCGCCTTGATGTCAATCGCCGATGGTCCAACCCATTCACAATTTACAGACAGTGCTTGACAAGCATCTTGAAAACCAACCTTTGCCCCTAGCCACACTTCATGATTTTCAAGCGGTGTTGCAAACATGAAGTAATACTTGTCCTTTTTACTTTGACTTTGTTGTGGCGTACAAGACGCCAAAAAAAGTATGACAAAAATAACAATCTTTTTCATATAATCCTCCAACTATTTTTGACACACATACTTCTTTACACACATGATTGAGTTAATTCTTACAAAATATAACCTACTAGCTATCTTAAAATCAAGAAACTTTTGTGCAAACTTTTTGTACAAATTAGTATCCGATACACCCACCAACTTCCTAGCGCATAAAAAAAAGGACCATCTTTTACGATTATCCTTTTGTTATTACTTGCATGAATGCTGTAAAAATGATGTCTGATTTGTTATAAACCAAGCTGACTTTCTAAAAAACTATGTAACACCACTGCTTCATTGTGTGCTTCATCTTTTGCGCCGTACAGTAGTGTTACGGTTCCTTTTGCTACGTGTTCCTTTATGATGGATAGAAACGTTTGCGTGTAAGGGTTATGTTTTAGTTCATCAAGATAGGCTTGTTGAAAATATGGCCATTTATCATCTTCATGATTGAATGCCTTACGTAGCGTGTTTGTTGGGGCAATGTCTTTTGCCCACATGAATAAGTTTGCTTTTTCTTTTGACACACCCCTTGGCCACAAACGGTCGACTAAAATCCTTGTTCCATCATTTTTGTCTGCTGGTGCATATATACGTTTTATTTGAATCATAAGTACCTCCATTACATTAAGTATACGCTAGATTTTGCAGATTACATGTAAATGACTGGTTTTATCAATATCACTTTGTAAATTTTTTATACACAGCACACACAAACAAAAGGATATGCTGCACATACGTGATGCGCTACATATCCTTTTGCTTTAGGAAAGCAATCTTTGCTTACAGGGTCGCAAAAATTACCATCCAACTTCAATTTATGTGTGACAGAAGTTGGAAAGGCTTACTTCTTTATCCTTGAAGAAGCATCCCTTCATTATTAAGACGAAAGGTGTACCAAAAAGGTTCAAAAAACTTTATCAAATTTACAGACAATTTCTTAAAACTTACGACTCCCCATCTTTTAACTTTAAAGTCAACGGGTTTCTTGCATAGTCATAGATTCGCAAAGTACCAGTTTTATGGTAATCGCAAGTAATTGTGATTAGATTTGCCGCTGGATCAATTGTTATGTTTGGGATTTGCACATTGCCATCCTCTTCATATTCCATACTTTCGTAGTCAATTTGTGACAAATCATCTTCTAAAGTAATGGTATAGGTTGTTCCAGAGATGTCATACCGCGAAACTTGGGGACTTACAAGATCAATATTGGTAATGTCGACTCTTCGCTCATCTACTTGTTTTCCTTCATAGTTCAAGCTCACAAGATAACTTCCATTTTGCGAAATGGTTAAGGAAGGTGAACCGTTAACTAAGATTTCATCATAATGTTCATTGGATGTTGAAACTTGAAGTTCAAAAGCCTCGTTAGTCCATGCTTCAGGGTATGTAATTGCTGTTATTTTTGCGGCCTCTTCCACTTGGGTTACTGGTCGTGAGATGACTGGTTGTTGCTTAACTGGAGTGTCATCTTGTTGTTGGTTGTAAACCAAGCCACCAACCAACCCAGCCACCCCAATTGAGGAAGCAATCCATATTTTTGTTGTCGTTGCTACTTTTGCACCAGTTGTAGATGTTTGTGAAACCACAGCGTTAAGTGCACCCCCAAAAACTAGCGGTTTAGTAAACTGAATTTGTGATAAACCTTCCGCATACGCCAGTTTGAACAGCATCGGTGATAAAACAAAACTCGGTACAGTTTTGGCAGAAATCCCTTGAGTTTCAAGTGTTTCTCTAAGTTTTTCTTTCATATGGTATAAACGCGAATGCACCGTTCCTTCTGGGATTTGTAAAATGTCTGCAATCTCACTAACCGAAAGTTCATCATAATAACGCAAGATACCCACTGTGCGAAGTGGTGTTTTCAAGGTTTGCATACTTTCATAGATCGTTTTCTGCAACTCTTTATTTTCCAATATCGCCTTTGCATCTTTTTGCTTTAGATCTTCAAATTGCTCAATTGAGTAGTCATCACCAAGATCTACTACTTGTTCTTTTTTCTTATCATAGTCGTTACAAACGTTGTAGGTGATGCGCATCAACCATGTGTAAAACGCACTTGCATTATCAAGTTTTTCAATATTCTTATACACTCTTAGAAACACTTCCTGCACAATATCTCTTGCTAGACTTTCATTGTGAAAATAGTTCATCGCCTTAAAGTATACGTTGTTTACATACGCATAATATAACTCTTCAAACGCATGCGAATCACCCTTTTTTACTAAAGTGATTAACTGCGTCAACTTCTCTTTATCTTTCATGTCACACATTCCTTTTTTTCTAATTCTAACCTGAATTCATCACACTTTAAATTGCTCTTTGTACTTCGTTGGTTTGCTATGTAGCAAGCAACTACTAAGAGTGGATAAAGCTAGTAATAGGATATCACTAGCTTTTTCATTATCTTCTATTGTTCTTTTCTTCTTTTCTTATAGGCAATGCAACAAACCACAATGGCACTTAACACAGCGTATATTAATAGAGTATTTACTGGATTGTTGTCCCCTGTTTTTATACTTGGTAAAGCTTCCAATTCTTTACTCACTGCAGTTTGCGGTAGTTGACGAAACGGTTCATCCTTCGATTCTTCTTTTGGATCTCCCTTTGGATCATCCTTTGGTTCCTCTTTAGGTTCCTCTGTTGGCACTTCAACTATTTTCTCATTATAAGCTTTGACGATAATTGTTTGCGTGGTTTGTGCATCAATTGTAAATTCAAGTTTTTCTGTTGATAACGTGTACCCGTTTGGTGCTTTTGTTTCTACAAAATAGTACGATCCTTCTTGTAACTTTTCAACTGTTATTTCACCATACATGTCAGTCACATAAGCAACATCATTGAGCTTGATATCATCTTGACCAGTTGCGACTTTGTATAAATCAAAGTGTGCATCATCCAATGTTACAGTGTCATTTCTTCCTTCTTCATATTTGATAAGTTTCACATCTACTGTGTTTAACTTTCTGTTATACACGTTGGTAACAATGGACGCTTGCCCATAGTTTTGAATCACAACTTCAAATACATGCGTTTGACTATCTGGGCTTGCATCCAGTTCATATATGGCATCTTCTACGGTATATCCGTCTGCTGCTTTCAGTTCTTTCCAATAATAATATCCTGCATCCAAGCCACCAACTTTAGCGGTTCCCCATGGATTTGTGATAACTTCTTTAACTAACGTATCATTTTTCGAAGGTGTTGTACCATCTGCAACTTTATATAAACCAAATGTAGATTCTGCAATGGTTTGTTTTACATCTTCATCTTTTGTTGCTAGATCATATTTCTTAACAGTTGCACTACCCTTAGCATCGCCAACGATAGTACCGCTATACGTACTAAATACAACTTTCTTTTCATCAGATGCTACTGTACCATTTTTCCAATACATATTTGCTTGGTTTGTAACATTTTCGCCTTCCATCATTCCATCAGCAAAACTTGTTTTCAACTTAATGGTATATGCAGGAATCACATAACCTACTTTTGCAAATTCCGTGTCTAAATACTTGGCTTGTTCTTTTGTAAATATTTCTTCATCTTCCTTAACACCATCAACTTCAACTTCTCTTGTTAGTGATCTTAAATAAGATTCAAACTTTGTTCGCCCTTCAACCTCTTCCATATTTTTCACACATGTAAGATCTGTAAATTTAACTCCAGTGAACGTATCATCTGTACTATCTCCTAAATCCCCTAAATAAACAAGTACGGTCGTACTCACCAGACCATTCGTATCTAATTCTTTATAAATTAAAATCGTTTGTCTTTCTGCTTGATCTAAGAAACTTTCTTTAAGTTCATCATATGCCATTCCAGCTTCAAAGTTATAGCCTTTTTCAGCAAAGGCTTCATTTGACTCCTTATCATATTCAATATAAGTAAATAAATCCTTAGTATTCTCATTGTAGAACGTTAGCCAATTGTAAACTTTGTCAGAATATTGTCCAACGTCTCCATTTTCGATACCTTTAGAAGCATAGTCAATTGGTGTTCCATCTTTTTCGGTTGTTGCATATGCATTTAGTTGCAACTGTACTGTGATGCTTTCCAACGTTTGGTTGAACGTCAGCTTATCTTCAACATATGCATTTGCTCTAGCGTTTTTAATCTTGCCTTTATCATCTTTTTGTCCATTGCTTAATGCTGCATAATAATCATAAGCAGGATGCAATGTCCAAGTTGCTCTTTTTGCCACATTATCGTAGATACCTTCTTTAAGTAAACCAGGCACTGACTCTTTTGGATTTGCTCCAGTGTCAACAACCACCGGCTTTTCAGGTGAGGTGATGGGATTATCTTCACCAAAAACGCTTTCTCCATTCACAGTTAATCCAGAATCCATCTCGTACTTCACAATCTTTCCTTTAGCATATAAAGAACCTGATCGTACAACGTATGGAGAATCTGGATCATCTCCATGCGGCAAATCACCGATCGTCACTTTCATTACTGTGCGCCCTGTATTTGCATTAGCATCCACTGTAAAGGTTCCAATTTCTTTGTCGGTTACATCCAATAAAGAAAACGGATTCCCGTTGCCATCCGTGAATAGAAAACCGAATCCTTCTTTGTCACCAAAGTTTTCTTCTTGAATTTCAAAACTAAATGTATCTCCAGTTTGTAAAAGAAGATATGTGCTATCTCCATCTTTGTATACTGCTTCCCAATCAATTTTCAAGCGGATTTGTGTCCACTTGTTTAACTCGATAACGCCACCTTCTGGTTTCGTTACATCATGCCAATCTTTGTTCCAGTCTTCATACTGCAATGTGATTGCTTTTGTTGTAATTTTATTTGCCCCTGTCATGTCCTCTAATTCTTCAGCAGCTTGTACACTCATGTTTCCTGCAAAAATAGCAGTGACTAGCATGAATATTGTCATTACAACTCCTATTACTTTCTTTTTCATAACCCTCCTTATTTCACACATACAATTGTAATTTTCACCTATTTGCATAGGCAAGGATTCCAAGGCTTCACTTTTTATTCTGTCATATAAAAAAGTGCCCATGTGAGAAAACGGCACTGAAAAAGAATAGTTGATATTCGAGTTCCCTTTATTCACACACTTACATCTTTTCTACACAACACAATCCCTTGTTTCCTTTATCTACCTTCAAAATAGTTTTAAAAGTAGATAAAGGAAAGCAATCCATAGTAGCAGATTGCTCTCTGACTTCAGGTTTTATGTGTGTGGAAGTCAAAACCAACCTATACAACAGGGATGTATAAACTTGGTTTCACTTATATAGACTTCCATAAAATAAAAATCTTCAAAAATTTGATAACTTTTTTTAAAAAAATTTACATTTGCACGCAATGAAGACTTAATGTAGACCAATTACATATACTTTAGTATATTCATAACATATGATATTGTCTATATATTTGCCTAAAATCAGTAAATACAAGCAGTAAGTATGTACCTCTTAGCAAAATATGCACAACCAAAAAATAACAATCCTTACGTAGGGATGTAAGGATTGTTATTTTCTTCATGTTTACTGTGTGTGTTGAAGTTACAAGGAACATCGTGAGATTTCACTTTACGTTCCTTCACCTACATAGAGGTTAATGTCTAGCCTATGCTTCGCAAAACGTAAAAAAAACACCAACTGTAAACGTTGATGTCTTTCATATAAACTTTTGTATTACATTCCTTCGTGCATTGTACGGTGGATAACATCATCTTGTTGTTCTTTGCTCAACTTGTTGAAGTTAACAGCGTATCCTGATACACGGATTGTAAGTTGTGGATATTTTTCTGGGTGTGCTTGTGCATCTAATAATGTTTCACGATCAAATACGTTAACATTTAAATGGTGTCCACCACTTTGTGCATATCCATCGATCATTGTTACTAAGTTTTCTGCTTTGTTGCTCATTTTTGTCACTTCCTTCTATATTAGTCTTCGTCTTTTCCAAGAGCGTCTGGCACAATTGAGAATGTGTTAGAAATTCCATCACGTGAATATTCGTATGGTAATTTTGCAACCGATTCAAGTGAAGCTACCGCACCATGTGTATCACGTCCATGCATTGGGTTCGCTCCTGGTGCAAATGGTTCTCCAGCTTTACGACCATCAGGTGTATTACCAGTTTTCTTACCATAAACAACGTTTGAAGTAATCGTCAAGATACTCATTGAAGGAACTCCATTACGGTATGTACGGTGTTCTTTAATCATGTTCATGAATGTTTTTACTAGGTCAGCTGCAATACGGTCAACGCGGTCATCGTTGTTTCCGTAAGTTGGGAATTCTCCTTCAACTTCGTAGTCAACAACAATTCCATCTTCATCACGTACAGCTTTAACTTTAGCATATTTAATTGCAGATAATGAGTCAGCAACAACTGACAATCCTGCAATACCTGTAGCGAAGAAACGACGTACATCGTGATCGTGTAATGACATTTCTAATGCTTCGTATGAGTATTTATCGTGCATGTAGTGGATTACGTTTAATGTGTTTACGTATAATCCTGCTAACCATGACATCATTTGTTTATATTTTTGCATAACTTCTTCGTAGTCTAAGTATTCTGAAGTTACTGGTTCCATTCTTGGTGAAACTTGGATTTTTTTCTTTTCATCAACACCACCGTTGATTGCGTAAAGTAAACATTTAGCTAAGTTTGCTCTAGCTCCAAAGAATTGCATATCTTTACCAACACGCATACAAGATACACAACATGCAATTGCATAGTCATCACCCATTTCAATACGCATCAAGTCATCGTTTTCATATTGAATTGAACTTGTTTCAATTGAAATCTTTGCACAGAAACGTTTGAAGTTGTGTGGTAATCTTGTTGACCAAAGAACTGTTAAGTTTGGTTCTGGTGCTGGTCCTAAGTTTACAAGAGTGTGTAAGAATCTAAATGAGTTCTTTGTTACTAGTGAACGTCCATCTAGTGACATACCACCAATACTTTCTGTAACCCAAGTAGGGTCTCCAGAGAATAGTTCGTTATATTCAGGTGTACGCATGAATTTAACCAAACGTAATTTCATAATGAAGTGATCAATCATTTCTTGTGCTTCTTCTTCTGTGATTAATCCAGCTTCTAAATCTCTTTGGATGTAAATATCTAAGAATGTAGATGTACGTCCAAGTGACATGGCAGCTCCGTTTTGATCTTTAACTGCTGCTAAGTATCCAAAGTATACAGCTTGAATGGCTTCTTGTGCTGTTACTGATGGTTCTGAAATATCAATTCCGTAAATCATTGCCATTTCTTTAAGGGCAATTAGGGCACGAATTTGTTCACTAACTTCTTCACGATCACGAATTCTTTCTTCTGTCATTGATCCAAGAAGAACTGTATTTAATAAGTTTTGTTTGTCTTCAATTAAGAAATCAACACCGTATAGGGCAATACGACGGTAATCTCCAATGATACGTCCACGTCCGTAAGCATCAGGAAGTCCAGTAATAATTCCACAAGTACGTGCACGGCGCATTTCTTGTGTATAAGCATCGAAAACACCTTGATTATGTGTTTTACGGTATTTTGAGAATACTTCTTTAATTTCTGGATCCAATTCGTATCCGTAAGCTTGCAAAGCAGTTTCACTCATACGAATACCACCAAATGGTTGTAATGAACGTTTGAATGGTTTATCTGTTTGGAAACCAACGATTTTTTCTAAATCTTTATTTAAGTATCCAGCCTTGTGGCTTGTTAATGATGATACAACTTTTGTATCTGCATCAAGAACACCTCCTGCAGCTGCTTCTTCTTTATTTAATTCTGTAACTTGATCCCAAAGCGCTTTTGTTCCTTCTGTTGGGTCTGCTAAGAAACTTTCGTCTCCTTCATATTCTGTATAATTACGTTGGATAAAATCACGAACATTGATTTCGTCAGTCCAGTTTCCTGAGTTAAAACCTTGCCAACCTTTGTACATATGTCTACCTCTCCTTCTTAAGGGAAAAACCCTTATCATTTTCAACGAGTGAAGTATAACACGATTGTATATACTTGTCACACTTTATATAAAATCCTATATATTACCATTCCACTACATATCATATTTTATGAGATATATAATTATTTGCAATTTATATATCACTTTATAAGTTTTTTTTAATGCATGTGATTGGCTTTGTATTCTTCCATCTTTGACTCAAGATAAATCTGTAAAATCTCTTCTGGTTGATACCCTTGAACTTTACTGATTAATTCATCTTTATATAAGAATAGAATTGTTGGAACTTGATGAACATCATAGTAAGTATTGATATCTTTATTGTTTTCATTTGCGTCCATCAAATACACTTTTAAGTTGTCAAACTTACGTCCCATACTTTGGACAATCGGTGACATGGTTGTACAATTTGCACAACCATCACCACTAATTAAGACCAAAGAAAATTCATTCTTTGTAAATTCATTTCTAAAATTATCATTTGTTAACATGTTTTTTCACTCCTAAAATTTCTTTTGTTCGATCGATGACTTCCTTTGTTGGTTTATCCACACCTTCCAAAGGATATGGAATATTCAAATTCTGGTACTTTGCAATTCCCATGGTGTGGTATGGCAAGACTTCGATCTTTTCGATATTTTTGTAACCACTTAAATATTCATGCAACTTCTCAACATCTTTTTGATCATCACTATATCCAGGTACAAGCACATAACGTACCCATACTGGTTTGTTGTGATCTGCTAAGTAGTCCATAAAGTCCCGTGGATTGCGATTATCTTTCCCCGTTAGTTTTTTATGTTTTGCCGGATCGATGTGTTTTACATCAAGTAAAAACAAATCAGCAACTTCCAATAGTGCATCAAACTTTTCGATTACTGCTGGACTGTCTTTGACAAAGGTAATTCCACTGGTATCAACAGCGGTGTGCAATCCTTCTTTTTTCAAACGTTTTAATAGTTCTGTCACAAATTCGATTTGGACAAGTGGTTCTCCTCCACTTATGGTCACGCCTCCATCTTTAATGTAGTTTTTGTATTTTTTTATTTGGTCGACTACATCATCAACGCTGTAAACATCGCCGCCGCTACCAATCTTCCACGTATCTGGATTGTGGCAATACAAACAACGCATCGGACAACCTTGCATAAATACCACAAAGCGAATACCGGGACCGTCGACAGTTCCAAAACTTTCAAAGGAGTGGATTCTCCCTAATACTTGTTCATTCAACTCCATCACCTCTTTACACATGCATTATAGCACAATAAACTTTAAGCTAAATCATTTTGCCCATATATACTATAGCGAATAATTCCCTACTTTATGCCAAAATCTATATAGTGTTACAACTTTCTTGCTTCACTTAGACAAATCTTCTTTTTTGCAGTAGATGTTTGCCTTTTTTGGCATAGCAATTTATACTTGTTATATGATGAAACAAGTACTAGACGCAAATGGTATGCGTCGCTCACTTATACGAATCACCCATGAAATTCTTGAACACAACAAAGGTGTGGATCAAATTGTTTTGGTCGGTATAGAAACCCGTGGAATTGACCTAGCAAAACGAATTCAAGCAAACCTTGAAGCTTTCGAAAACAAACAGGTCGAATGTTATGGAATCAATGTGTATCCTTGGCGTGATGATGTAAAAGCTGAAGCAAAACCAACAATCGATTTACCCATCAACAATAAGAAAGTGATTCTTGTTGATGATGTGCTATTTAAAGGAAGAACGGTACGTGCCGCCATGGATGCTTTGATGGCAAATGCTAGGCCCAAAGAAATCCAACTTGCCGTCTTGATTGATCGAGGACATCGGGAATTACCCATACGTGCAGATTACGTTGGAAAAAACATTCCAAGTTCCATCGATGAGATTATCCGTGTAAAAGTAGAAGAACAAGATGGCATCGATGCTGTTGTCATTGAAAAATAGGAAGAAGGAGCATTATGAATTTTAATAAAGATTATGTTTTAAAAATTGCTAAAGAATTATTGAGCATTGATAGCCCGACTGGTTACACCAGCAAGGCAATCGCTTACTTAGAAAAAGAAGTACAAACACTTGGTTTTACAACTTCACGTAACGCCAAAGGAAACTTGATTGTTTCTTTAAAAGGAAAAAGCGATTATACCGTTGGTTTATGTGCACACACCGACACCCTTGGTTTAATGGTTCGTTCCATTTCAAGTGATGGTTCACTTGCATTAACCAACTTAGGTGGACCTATTATTCCAACCCTTGATGCAGAATACTGTCGCATTCATACAAGAAACGGTGATGTTTACACAGGAACCATTCTTGCCAATGTACCAGCTAGTCACGTATATCCAGATGCATCAACAAAAGAACGTAAGCTTGAAAACATGCTTGTACGTGTTGATGAAGTTGTTAAAAGCAAAGAAGACACAGAAAAACTAGGTATCCAAAACGGTGACTTTGTGGCCATTGATCCAAAAGTAGAAATCACAAAAAGCGATTTTATCAAATCAAGATTCTTAGATGATAAGATTTCTGTTTCCATTTTAATGGGTATCCTCGAAACAATAAAAATGAACCAAATCGAGCTTCCTTACAACGTAGAAATGATTTTCTCTACCTATGAAGAAGTTGGACACGGTTCAAGCAACATCCCTTCTCATATCAATGAACTTTTAGCTGTTGACATGGGGTGTATTGGTTTGGATCTTGCATGTACGGAATATGATGTAAGTATTTGTGCCAAAGATTCAAGTGGACCTTACGACTACAACATGACGACAAAACTTGTCAATCTGGCAAAAGCCAACGAACTGTCATATGCAGTGGATATCTATCCATACTACGGAAGCGATGTTAGTGCTGCATTACGTGGTGGAAACAACATCCGTGGTGCCCTTGTTGGACCTGGCGTTCATGCAAGCCACGGAATGGAACGTACGCACTACCAAGCAGTGGAAAACACAATGAAACTTGTTTATGCTTATATTACCGACAAAGACCTCGCGTAGGTCTTTTTTTCTTGGCCAAAAAAAACCAACGATTATCTCGTTGGCTCCCATTTGCATCGTACAGGTGATACAATTGCTTCCTCTTTTTTAAGTTCTTTGAAAGCTTTATCGATGTCTTTACGATCAAGTCCAGACAGTTTTTCAACTTCTCCAGCACTCATTGGTTGACCGTGTTCTTTCATCACTTCCAATACTTTTTCTTTTACATCCATGCTATGCACCTCTTTCTATTTCTAGATATAGTATAGCAAATCAGTCACTTCCAATTAACTAAAATGCTTAAGAAAAAAGTAGGGTTCGCCTGCTTTCTCACCTGTTTTACAAATTCAAGTTTTTTCTTTTCGAGACATCAATCAAATCGACTATGATGCTTTGAAATATATAAATATTTTTCTTTGAAGTAGCATTAATTTTTGCAAACAAATTGTCTGTATTGAATTTTTATGGAATGTTTGTGATATTTTATGATGTTGTTTAGAATCGCTTGAGACGATTTGCACATGATGCTATCATATACATGTTTTCATACAAATCCTCTGTTATTGAAAACGTATCAATCAAAATCTCGATAAAACGCAAAAAAGTTTCCCATAACAGGAAACTTTTTGCGTTTATATCTTATTTATTGATAACTGATTCTACGTAAGCTTCAACTTCAGCAGCCGTTTCAAATGTTAAACATTTTTCAGCAACAGCTTCCATTTCTTTCTTATCTAATGAAGTAATCATTTTACGAGCACGTAAGATTGAAGTCGCTGACATAGAGAACTCATCAAGTCCAAGTCCTAGAAGGATTGCAACTGCATTTGGTTCACCAGCCATTTCTCCACACATACCAGCCCATTTGCCTTCTTTGTGCGCTCCATCGATTGTCATTTTAACTAAACGAAGGATTGCTGGGTTATATGGTTGGTATAAGTAACTTACTTTTTCACTCATACGGTCAGCTGCCATTGAGTATTGGATAAGGTCATTTGTTCCAATTGAGAAGAAGTCAGCGTGTTTAGCAAATTGGTCAGCAAGTACTGCAGCAGCAGGAATTTCAACCATCATACCAACTTCAATGTTGTCACTTACTTCAACACCTTCAGCAATTAACTCAGCTTTACATTCTTCGAAGAATGCTTTTGCTTCTACGAATTCATTCACTGTCGCAATCATTGGGAACATAATACATAATCTTCCGTAGATTGATGCACGACATAATGCACGTAATTGTGTTCTGAAGATATCTTTTCTATCTAAACATAGACGAATTGCACGATATCCTAAGAATGGATTCATTTCTTCTGGGAATTCAAAGTAAGGAAGTTTTTTATCTCCACCGATGTCTAATGTACGAACAACGACACGTTTTCCTTGCATTCCTTCAAGTACCATTTTGTATGCGATGAATTGTTCATCTTCTGTTGGGAAGTCTTGTGAGTTCATGTACAAGAATTCTGTACGGTAAAGTCCCACACCTTCTCCACCATTTTCAAGAACACCTTCAACATCTTTTGGTGTACCGATGTTTCCAGCAAGTTCTACATGGTGTCCATCTTTTGATACTGATGGTTGGTCAACTAATACTTTAAGTGCTTCTTTTTCTTCTTCGTGAGCAACACGTTTAGCTTCGTATTCCACTTTTTGTTCAGCCGTAGGATCTAAAATTACATCCCCTTTAATTGCATCAAGGATAACTTCTTGACCGTGTTTTGCTGTTTCAAGGATTCCAGCACATCCAACAACTGCAGGAATTTCTAAACTTCTTGCCATAATTGCCGAGTGACTTGTTCTACCACCAATTTCAGTAGCAAATCCTTTTGTATATTTTTTATTTAACTGTGCTGTGTCAGATGGTGTTAAATCGTATGCTACGATTACAACTTCTTCGTCGATAGCCGTTAAATCAGGAATTTGAACTCCTAATAAGTTTGCTTTTAAACGTACGGTAACATCTTTAATATCCGCTGCACGTTCACGCATGTAAGCATCATCCATTGATTCAAACATTGAAACATACATACTTGCAACACTATCAGCTGCGTATTCTGCATTACATTTGTCTGAGTTGATTTGTCCTTCAACAGCACCAATGAATTCTGGGTCTTGTGCAACCATTAAGTGGGCATCAAATACAGCAAGTTCTTCTGCGCTTAAGTTTGATGAAGCTCTTTCTTTAATAGCTTCAATGTCCTTAACCGTTTGTTCAACTGCAGCATTTAATTTTGCAATTTCCTCTTCTGGGTTTGCTTCTTTCTTTTCGATTTTCATTTCTGGCATTTCAAGTTTGTAGACTTTAGCAATCGCTACACCACTTGACGCCGCAATACCTTTTAACATTTTGCATCCTCCGAATCTCTTATTAATCTCTAATGTCAATTATACCAAACTCATTCCTAAAATCAAACAAGTTATAGCACTTTTGAAACCGTTCACATATTCGTGACATCTGTCACAAAAAAAGGAAAAGACAATTTATGCTTTCCCTATTCTTTCATTCTCATTCATTTTTAAGATTGCATCGCAAGCTTCTGACATTGTATCAACAATCATATCTGCCTCACTTTGATTAATGCCAAAGTTATAATCTTTGATGGCAATGACAAACATACCAGCCCGTTTTCCCGCCTTGATTCCATAATACGAGTCCTCGATTACCACACACTGTTCTGGTTGTAAGGAAAAGTGAGCTGCACAAGTTAGGTAGATTTCAGGATTTGGTTTACTGTCTTTAAACATTTCACCAGAAATGACCCAATCCAAATAGGGATACAAGTTGCAGTTTTTTAAATTTTGTTCCAATGATTCTTTGCGTGAAGAACTTGCAACAGCCACATACATACCATGATCTTTCAATCGTTGGAAAGCTTTTGGAACATCAGGAAACATAATCTCCTTGTAGTTCAACTTACGCACATGTGCACGGTGTTCCCATAAGTGTTCGCGAAAGACTTCATATGAATACGGTGCATTTGCATGTTCATAAACCTTATGCCACAAATCCATCTGTGGTGATGAACCAATCAAGTTTTTTAGTTCTTGCTCATCATACGGTAATTCCATTTTCTTCATAAATTTCTCATTGGATTCCACCATTAACACTTCTGAGTCAACAATGACACCATCGAAATCACTAAATATCGCTTTTATCATAATTTCATTTTACACCTTTTTTACTAAATTGAAAGTAAGGTAGAGAATTATCCCTACCTTACACATTTACTTTATATTTCGTATATGTCCTTTGCTTGCTTCAAGTAAAGTTTCAGCTTCAGTTGCGTCACATTGATGTAAAATCATAACAATTGCAACTTTCACTCGATTTCCACTTGCCGCAATTGCTTGTTCAATGACTTCATCACTTGCATCTGTTACTTCTTTAATGATGTTCTTTCCTCTTTGAACAAGTTTTTTGTTTGATAGTTTTACATCGACCATCAAGTTTTCATAGGCTTTTCCTACTCCAACCATCGCTCCTGTTGAAATCATATTTAAGATTAACTTTTGCGTGGTTCCTGCTTTCAAACGAGTTGATCCGGTTAAGATTTCTGGACCAGGTACTGCTTCAATTGCTAGTTTTGCAACTGCACCTATCTCACTGTTTTTATTACATGCAATTGCAACGGTATGACATCCAATTTCATTTGCATATCCTAGTGCTTCAATTACATATGGTGTTCTTCCACTTGCTGCTAAACCAACGATAAGATCTTGTTTGTTTATCTCAATGCGTTTTAAGTCTTCAACACCTTCACTTAATGAATCTTCACTACCTTCTTTTGCTTTTACAAATGCACTATCTCCACCAGCAATTAAGCCAATAACTGTGTCATAAGAAACGCCAAAGGTTGGGGGACATTCCACAGCATCAAGTACACCTAAACGTCCCGATGTTCCTGCACCCATGTAAATGATTCGTCCACCGTTATTTAATGCTTCAATTCCCCACGTAATTGCTTGTGCAATTTCAGGTAGTACTTTTTCTATCGCTTCAGGAACTTTTTTGTCTTCCTCATTCATTTTCTTTGCAAACTCTAGTGGTGACAAAACATCCAAATCCATCGTATCTGGATTTCTTTGTTCCGTTGTTAATTTTGTTAAATCTATCATGCGTACTCCTTACCGAATAATGTAGTCTACTCTATTCCTTTTCAGAAAACTTAGCAACTTCAGTAGCGAAACGTTTTGTTAGTATTTCTGGACGCGTAATACTCGTTCCAACTACCACAGAATGCGCTCCACTTTCCAATGCCATTCTCGCCTCATTAGGTGTTTCAATTTTTCCTTCTGCGATAATAGGTGTATTTGTAAACGCCGCTATGTCTTCAATTAACTTCAAGTTTACAGACGTGACATTCGAACTTTCACTCGTATATCCAGAAAGTGTAGTTGAAAGTATATCAAATCCAAGTGTATCAGCATATTTTGCCTCTTCTAATGTTGAAATTTCTCCCATCACCAAGACATCTGGATAATTTTGTTTAATTTTTAATACTATGTCCTTAATGTTCTCCCCATTAGGTCTAGCCCTTTTTGTTGCATCAAGAGCGATAATTTCAATACCAACTTCTAGTATTTCTACTGCACT
Organism: Erysipelotrichaceae bacterium MTC7; assembly: GCA_001695645.1. Taxonomy (GTDB): domain Bacteria; phylum Bacillota_I; class Bacilli_A; order Erysipelotrichales; family Erysipelotrichaceae; genus Breznakia. Next base: position 73,932 of record LVZN01000023.1, read on the forward strand.
CTCATATGTTGGTGTGATATAAACTTCACAATCGTCACGAAATTGTTTATTTATTCCGATTAATGGTAAATCTACTTTTTCTTTAATCGCTAATAAATTATCTTTTCCAGTTGCACGAATACCAACTGCACCACCTTCTTTAGCAGCAGTAGCAAATGCTGCCATGATTGATGTGCCATACATCGCCCATCCAACACGAGCTTGACATGAAACAATCAACCCACCTTTGATTTCTTTCATTATTTGATTTTTCATTTAGAACATCCCAATCATCTTTCCAACAATTCCAAGAATAAAACTTACAATTACACAAATGTACATTCCTTTTTTGTTTTTCATTAGTAATTGGTAGAATCCCAAAGTAATCAATAAAGGAATTAAGCATGGCAAAATTGAGTCTAATAATTCTTGAACAACTATTTCTTTTTCTCCAAAAGTCCATACATAAGCAACTGGTGCTTTTACAAATCCTACAATCATCGCACCAACAACCATCATTCCGACAATTGTTGCACCTTGTACAAACTTATCAATCAAGTTACCTTCTTTCATACGGGCAACAATGCTTGTTCCTAGAGCATACCCGTGTTTAATAAATAACCATCTTGATCCTACGTTTAAAATCAAGTTAGGAACAATAAAGATAATTGGTCCTAAAATGCTACCATCTAATGCAAGACCTGCTCCAATAGCAGCAAATACCGTCATAAAGGTTGCCTTAAATACAGAATCTCCAATTCCTGATAAAGGACCCATCAACGCAGCTTTTGTAGAAGAAATTGCTTCTCCTGTAATTGGTTTTCCTAACGCTCTTTGTTCCTCAAGTGCTAATGACACACCCATTACAGCATTTCCTGTGTATGGATGACAGTTAAAGAACTCATTGTGACGTGTTAATGCTTCTGTCAAATCATCTTGATTTGGATAAAGTTTCTTAAGTGCAGGAATCATTGCAAACGCAAACCCTAAACTACAGTAACGTTCATAGTTAATACTAGTCATCGAGAAGAATGAACGGAAGAATGTAGAACGTAACTCTTTTTTTGTAAGAATATGTTCAAGTTCTTCTGGAGCACTTGATCCACCATCATCATCTAAATCAAATTCATCTTTTGGTTCGTTTTTCTTTTCAAAGATGAACATTGCTGCTGCAATACCAAATCCGAGCAATGAAACTGGTAGAACTGCTAAATTAACATACGTAGCTAATACGAAGCCAATTAAGAAGAATGGCCAATATTTTTTCATATCCATCATCTTCAATAGCATTGCCATACCAACAGCTGGTAAGATTCCTGATGCGACCTTCATTCCATCTGTGACGATAGCAGGTAAACTTGCAACAACATTGTTTACAAAATCACTACCAAAGTATACTGCCAAAAATGACGGAATAAAGAAAACAATAAAGAATATCGGTAATCCCGCTAAGTGAGCAAATTCTACTTTACGGATTTCACCTTTTGCTAAATATGTATCTGCACGGTGCATAATAATGATGTTAATGTTCCATGCAAACATAATAAGTAATTGAGCAAGCATTCCGATTGGCAATGCCAATGTGATCCCTACTTCAGGATTACCACCGTTTTGAATGGCAAACACTGTTGAGAGCATACCTGCAATTTGCGCATTTGGTGGTACACTACCCCCAATAGGCAAGATACCCATATACATAAGTTCAACACTACCACCTACAATAAGTCCAGTTTGAACATCTCCTAAAATTAATCCAATTAATGGTCCTGCGAAAATCGGACGTGAAATCATCCAATATCCGTAACCATAATTCTCAGTTATTACTATTCCAATAAATACACTTAGTAATAACGCAGTTACTAATGACATATAGTTCCCTCTATCTTTCTAAATTAGTTTCATTAAATCTTCACTTGAATCTGAAGGTGTAGTTCGTATATCAAGTGCAACACCATTAGCATCTAACTTTTTGAAGTCTTCAATCATCGCATCATCAACGTATACGGTTTTTGAAAGCTGACGTCGTCCTTCTTTAAAGTAAATACCTCCCACATTAATTGAGTCGAATGCAACTCCATTGTTCATCATTTTAACAAGAACTCCTGGTTCTTTTACAACGATGAAGAAACGCTTATTTTCGTTTCTTTCTAAAAACTTTACTGCTTTTTCATCATCAACAACTAAGCATTTCAAACCTGCGGGGCAAGCCATTTCTAATAATGATTTTTGAAAATCATCTTTAGATACTTCGTTATCAACAACCATTACTACGTCTACTTTATACGCAGTGGTCCAAGCAAAAGCAACTTGGCCATGAATTAATCTTTCATCAATTCTTGTAATTGTAATCATTTGGTATCCTCCATTTTCTTTACACCTTCATCATAAACTAATGAAACTATATGTCAATAAACTAGGCGCATAACGAAACAAAGTTTCATATAATGAAACTTTGTTAATTTGTGATTCGTGTTTTATTTACCTTTTCTACTGCTTTATCATAGTCTAGTTGAAATACTAATGCATATAAGACATCCACAATATATAGCTGCGTAATTCGCGAAGCCATTGCACCACTTCTAAACAAAGTTTCTTTGCTACTCACAGCAATCGATACATCCGCAATTGAAGCTAACGTATTCGATGTACTGCTTGTTATACATATAACATAACATCCATTTTTTTGACACTCATTTGCAATCTCAATCATCTCTTTTGTTTCACCACTATATGAGAAGACCATTGCAACATGTTCTGAACTTGAGTTTAATGCTTGTACCCATTGTCTATCATTTAGTTGATAGCAAGCAACGTTTTTTCCAATTCGCATAAATTTATATGTAGCATCCAAAGCAACTACATTTGATGCTCCAATACCATAAAAATCGACAACCTGAGCTTTATGGATATTTTTAGCAGCCTCAACTAAACTTTCTTCGTTTAAGATCAATCGTGTTTCTTCAATTGAGTGGACATCAATATTCGTAATCTTATCAATTACTATTTTAGGAGTGTCTTCTCGATTGACGGTTGTTGTATCTAAAACATTCAAATGTACATTTTCAAAACCTTGTAACTCTGAAGCTATCATAATTTTGAATTGGTTAAATCCTTTTGCCCCTACTCGCTTACATAGACGAACAACAGTAGCTGTAGACGTAAATGTTTGCTTAGCTACTTCATATATAGTCATATCTACGATATCTTTAGGGTTTTGTAAAATAAAATCTCTAATTTGCTTCTCTGCTTCAGGAAGATTACGATAATCTCTTAACTTTATAAGTACACTCATGTTTCACCTCGTTTGTTTCACTATAACAAAGTGTATATTATTTATCAAACATTAAAAAAACAGCTCACGCTGTTTCATTATGCTACGTTAATACGGTCTTCTTCTGCAAGTTCACATGGACCAGTTTTTACTTCTACACTTTGTCCATCTAAATTTAAGAAAATAACCATGACATCAGTTGAAGGTACTTTTGGTGCAATTGCTTGCAGATCCATCAAGGCAATTGGTTCTCCTGCAACGACTTTTTGCCCTTCTTTTACTTTTGACGTAAACCCTTCACCTTTTAGGTTTACCGTATCAATACCCATGTGTACCATGATTTCTTTTCCATCATTTGCAACCATAGTAATCGCATGTTTTGTCGGGAAAATTGATCCAATGGTTCCGCTTGCTGGAGCACAAATTGTTCCTTCTGTTGGTGCTACTGCATATCCATCACCCATGGCTTTGCTAGCAAATACTTGATCTTCTACTTCTGTAATTGGTTTAAGACTTCCTTTTGCGACTGTCACAATTCCCTTCTTTGCTTCTACTTTTACTTTCTTTTTAAAAAACATCTTGTCCTCCTGTGCACTTCATTGTTTTAAAACTAACTCTAGTTTAACACAAAAATCCACTTTTTTTAAATGATGGATCAAAGGTAAGTAAGTCACATTCCACGGCTTGTCGTGGGATCACATAGCGACCATCTTTTTTCACTGGATTTTCTGCAAGATCCAAACTTACATTTATGACAAGTTTGCTATTTAAGTCAATTTCCCATGTTCGCATATTTTGTGCACTTCGCATGTATTGCTGCATGACACCAAGCACTTTTCTTGATGTCGTTTTGTGAATATACAAATGTTGCTTGTGACTAAAGTCCAAATACATGGCAACATGGTAGTCATCCAATCCTTGTAGTTTTGTTGCAGTCAGCAAAGCTTGTTGCCACAACCATTCAAGATTTCGTAGTTCAACTTCACATACTCCCTCTAACACTAAGGGATAGTAGGTGCGCTCGTGGACAAAAATGACACGATAACTATCCTGCAACTCCACAATGTTACAATACCACGAAAACAGTGAATTGTAGTCCACTTGGATTTCTTCGCAGACAACAACATGTTTTAATACCTTCTTCGTGCAAAAAAAGTTCATCCAGTCACCTCGTTTTCATCATAACATGATGAAAAAAAGAGGCAAGAAGTTGCCTCGATTTATTTTATAATTATTTTGTTTTGTATCTTATTATGAAAGTAAGATTATTTTGCTTGCATGTAGTAAGGAACTACGTAAGCAGGTACCCCATTTTCCATAATTAAGTCTGGTTCACCCATGATTAATGGTTGAATGTAATCGTGACCTTCTTGTGTAAGACCAGCGTAGTTAGGTAAAATCCATTCAGCAGGAATGTTTTTTACGTGGTTAGCGAAATCGTGAGCAGGTCCAGCTACGTAATCAACATCGTATTCTTTACCTGGTTTACGAACAACACCAACAACTTGTCCAGTGTATTCTGGGTTCATTGAACGCATGTGTGCACTTTGTCCAAGTTTGAAACTTTCTTCAACATCTACTTTAGATTGGATGTAGTTAGCACAACGTTGTGCAGTACTTAAATCTTGTACTTTTGCACGTGGTGCAACACCAGCTTCTAAGATCATGTTTTTAAGAGCGTTACCAGCTCCACCTAATACAGCATGTCCGAATCCATCGTTGCTTGCTTTAGCAGCAGCAAGGTAAGAACCGTCAGCGTAGTGAGCACCTTCACTAACTACAACGTAACATTTTCCTTTTTCGTCCATTACTTTTTTAACTTGTGCTAAGAATAAGTCTTGATCGAAGTCTACTTCTGGTAATACTAAGATATCAACTTTTCCTGATACTACTGAAGATCCTGCTAACCATCCAGCATCTCTTCCCATTGTTTCAAGAATGAATACTTCTGGGCGAGTTTCTGGAGCGTAAACATTTAAGTCTAACCAAGTAGATACAACAACTGCGTTAACAAATTTTGCTGCTGAAGCAAATCCTGGACAGTGGTCAGTAACCATAAGGTCGTTATCTACAGTTTTTGGACATCCAACGAAACGTTTGTTGATTCCGTTTTTCTTAGCCCATGAACTTAATGCATCAACTGTATCCATTGAGTCGTTTCCACCGATGTAGAAAAGAATTTCAATGTCATATTTTTCCATGATATCAACTAAACGTTGGTAATCTTTATCGTCATCTCTTTTTAATTTGTAACGACATGATCCTAACGCACTTGATGGAGTTTGACAAAGAATTTGGTTTTCTCTATCACTCATGTTTGTTAAGTCGTAGAATCTTTCTTCTAAAATTCCTTCAATACCGTTTAGTCCACCATATACAGTGTCATAAATTGGGTTTAATTGGTTTGCTTTAACAATTCCCGCTACTGTAGCGTTAATAACTGTTGTAGGTCCACCAGATTGTGCAATTAAACAATTTGCCATTTCTAAAGTCCTCCTGTAATTATACAATACCCTAATATATTACCATTTGCCTAACCGCTTTTCAATAAAACTTGAGATTTCTTTCACGAACTTTGAAAAGTATGTATAATATTTCTATGACAAGTTCAAAACAACAACGAAATTGGTGGATGATCATGAATATAACTGGATTATTCCTACTTCCTGGACTATCCATCTACATTGCCACAAGAAGTCATTTACTGTATGAAAACTTTACCTATGTGGGAAATCAAAGCGCGTATCGCCCCATCTTTTTGACTTGGGGAATTTTGCTATCGATGCATATGTTAGTGACCTTTATCGCCTTGTTGAAAATCACGCATAACCAACATGCTAGTTATATCTTACTTGTAAGCATTCTAGGTATCTTGCATGGTATCTCTTATGTACTTCCTTACAACAAGGATACAAGTTTGCTTGCAAGCGAATTGCATGTGTACATATCAATTGCAACTTTTATTGGCTACATCTTGCTTTTGCTTTTGTATATGTACCGTTTACATAATTTTTATTTATTTATCACAACTGTCAAAGCAATGATCACACTTTTGGTTGCCATGTTTTTTAGTTTAATGCTTACTGGCGACATCTCAAGTGTGGTGGAACTTATCAACACCAATTATATGTCCATCTTCATGCTATACTTGCTTAAGAAAACAAAACGTTATCAATATGGGTAAGTGTTCTTGTATTGTTCAACTTTGTTCAGTCAATTTTCACCATTCATTCTAAATGTTATCATGCCCTTGGTTTATGATATAGACAGTTAAGGAGGTGAACATGAGCCAAGAAGAAATCATGCTGGCTTATATTCTTAAGCTAGTTGCAACGAAAAAGAAATAATATTCTCTTTATACATACACACATAAACATAACAAAAATTTATATTCTCCCTTTTAAAATAAAATAATTGTAGAAAGCAATGCATCCTCCCCTGCATTGCTTTTTTTACTCTCATGTATTTTTTCCATATTGTTTTCCCATTGTTCAACTTTGTTCAAACAATCTTCACAAAGTTTCCTTATGAATATCATAGACAAGGGCTATGATATAGACAGTCAAGGAGGTGAACAAGAAAGCAAGAAACATGAGCGTTTCTTACATACGAAACACATAAAAAATAATATTCTCCCTAAAATATTATAATTTGAATACAAGATAAATAATGAAAATTTATATTCTCCCTTTTTAAATAAACAACAAATAAAAAAGTAACTCATACCTCCCCTTTGAGTTACTTTTTATGTTTACATATCAAGTGCAAACAGTTTTCTGATACTTAGACACAACTCTTGTTCATTGTAGACAACATAATCTGCTTTGACTTCATTACTAGCAACATCTTTCTTCTTCAACCAAATGCATTTCCATCCTGCGTTTTTTGCCCCAACGACATCGTTGGCATAGGAATCACCTACATAAAGATAATCATCTCCAGTTCCTGCCATTTCAAAGATTTCAAGATTTGGTTTCATGATCCCAACTTCCCCAGAAATGAAGATATTTTCTAGCTTGAACCAACGTTCAAGTCCAAGTTGTTTAATTTTCATACGTTGATGGGCAGCATCTCCGTTGGTAATCACACCAATGCTCACTTGTTTAGCAACCAGTGCATCAAGTAAGTTTACCATATCTTGGGATAGTTCAATTTTTGTTTGATTCGATTGATACGCTTCTTGAAATATCAGTGCTTGTGTACGATCAATGACATATCCATAGTGTTCACACATCTTCGTACAACGGTACACGTGCAAATCTTGTAAACTCATTTCACCATTTTGCATTTGCCCAAAGACTTGTTCACTATAGTGTTGAAAAGTGTCATACACTTCTTGAACAGGGTGGGCAAGCAAGTGAGGAAACACTTGTTTACATGCGCGTGCAAAAGGTTGTACACGATCATATAAAGTATCATCTAAATCAAAGTATAATTTCATAAGTTCTCCCATCAAAATAGAAAGCTAGGATCCTAGCTTTCCATGTATTCACTGTATTCTTCCCAAAGCTCCATCATTTGGCTAATCTGTGTATGAACATCATCAATTTGTTCATCAAGTTCGTTCATCTTATTAGCATCTTGATAGTACTCAGGTTCAAAACGCAATTCACGAAGTGCTTCAAGTTCTTCTTCCGCTTTGGCAATCTTCTTTTCTAAACGTGAAACCTCACGTCCATAATTGATATGTTTTGGCTTTTCTTTTTTTGCCTTTGTGTCGATTTTACTTTCCACAACCACTTGTGCTTTTTCTTTTTCATGAAACTCAGACAAACTGAGTGGTTGATAGACAGCTACTCCATCATCAATCTTTAGAATTCCATTGGCTAATTTACTAATGAAATATCGATCATGACTGACAAACAACATCGTTCCATCATAGTTCAACAACGATTCTTCAAGTGCTTCTTTACCGACAATATCCAAGTGATTGGTAGGTTCATCAAGCAGTAAGCAGTTTGGCTTTTGTAGCATTAAATCCACAAACGAAAGTCGTACTTTTTCGCCTCCACTAAGAACGCGCACTTCCTTGAAGACTTCCTCACCATGAAACAGTAAACTTCCTAGAGCGGAATGTACTTCCGTTCGACTCAAATCAGGATATTTATCCCAAACGGTTTCTAAAACTGTATCTGTATTGTTTTTAAACTGGGTTAACTCTTGATCAAAATAACCAATTTCAATTTGGTGACCAAACATGAAGGAACCAGACAAAGGTTCAACCAGTCCCATCAAGGTTTTTAAAAAGGTTGATTTTCCTTGTCCATTTCCACCAATGATGGCAATTCGTTGTCCACGTAAAACTTCTAAGTTAATGTTACACAAAGGAACATCATACCCAATGGTTAAATCATTCACACTTAAGACCTGGTTTCCTCCTTTGATGCGACTTTTGAATGAAGCATGAAAACTTCGTGTATCACTTTGCATCAAATCGATTTTCTCCATGCGGTCCAAGTATTTCATTTTTGATTGGGCCATTTTCGCTTTATTTGCCTTATAGCGGAACTTTTCAATGGTTTGCTCGACCCGTTCAATCTCTTCTTGTTGGTTTGCATAAGCACGACGATTTCGTTCCATCTCCACTTTTTTCGCTTCCACATAGTGCGAATAGTTTCCAACGTATTTATGCATCTTACCAAGTTCAAGTTCATAAACGATATCGACAACCCGATCCAAGAAGGTTCGATCGTGACTCACCATCACGACTGCTTTTGGATAATATTGAATATATCCTTCCAACCATTCAATCGTGTCAATATCCAGATGGTTGGTTGGCTCATCCAGCAATAAAATATCTGGTTTGCTTAATAATAATTTAACGAACGCCAATCTGGTTTTTTGCCCACCAGAAAACTGTGATACTTGCTTTTGCATATCTTCAAGTGCAAAGCCAAATTTCGTGAAAATCGTTTGAATTTCACTTTTGTAGGTGTAACCACCAAGTCGTTCGTGTTCTTCTTGAAGCTTTCCATACAGTGCTAATGTCTCTTCACTGTGGTCAATCTCCATTTGTTTACTCACATCGATGAGTTGTTTTTCTATGTTATGTAGGTCTTCAAAGATTTTCTCAAACTCTGTTTCGACCGTATGATCCTCACTAAAGAAGGTTGTTTGGGCAAGATATCCAATTTGGATGTTGCGGTCATGGTGAATATCTCCACCATCCAAACGCTCTTCACCAGCGATAATTTTTAAAAGTGTGGTTTTTCCACACCCATTGCGCCCAACAATCGCAACTTTTTCTTTATCTTTGACTTCAAAGGTAAGATTGCTAAAGATATCATGGGCACCAAAGGATTTACTTCCTTTACTTATTTGATATCGCATATTTATTCCTCCAACTGTAAATATGTGGAAATGGAATTGGCTAGCGAAGTAATGATTTGATCTTTTTGTTCCTTCCAAGTATTGGCATCGTTTTTATTGCTCACAAAACCGAAATAAATATGTAAACTATTCATACCATATGGGTTGTTGTAGGCAAATGACGCCGTTCCCTTTTTCGTATTTTCTGAGTAAAGACCAGCTTGCGTTGCACGTCCTCCGCTTTCACGGATCCACAAATCACTATCGTAAACCGTACGTTCATCAAGCAATCCAGCTAGCAAGTTGGATTGAATTACCCCAACTTCATCGGTGGATTTCATATACACTGTACAGCCTTTTAATCCTGTTTTTTGATGGAAATCATACCCGATACGCGCAGCAAACATATTGCTTGCATGACCAGAATAAAATATATTAAAACCACTTGCATCACTACTTACATCACTATCAAGTGCCAAACGGAAATAGTACTTTGCACCAGCTTCATATGCCTTTGCTAAGCGACCATCTCGTCCATAGGTATCAATTGCATCTGAATCGTTACGCAACACCAATACCTTTAACCCTTTGGCTTCTAGTTTTTCTTTTAAACTTACTGCAGCTTGGTACATTTCTTGGGCTTCCACCAAACCATTTCCTTCATTCCCATTTGTCACCACCCCATTGGTAAATGACGCATCAAGTCCTGCTGGATCAATGGCAACATCATAGGTATGTTTCTTTATCTTCTTTTCTGTTACTTCAACAAAAAGATAATTCTTTTTCATTTTTATATCGTAATCTTGTAAGAGATTTTGATTCGTGAAGACTCGCACTTGTTGATTCTTACCATGTCGAGTTATCGTCATAATGGAATCATCAACATCTCCATCAAACACGATACGTTTATCTGTTAGATTCTCACTCACGTATAGTTCATACATACCAGGTGTTAAATTTCCTAACATAATTTTTCGGTCCAACCCTTTATCCACCACAAATGGTGTTTCTTCACCGGTGCAAAGGTTTTTTAACTTTACCGTTAGTGAACTTAAACCATCTGCAAGTTCACCTTTATATGCATCTTTAAATAGTGCTAAACTCTCCCCATAAAACGTATAATCTTTAATGGTAAAATCCGCCTTGGCATCTTGATTGATTGCCTTGACGGTCTTTTCCCCGCTATAGTCACAAATTGTATAGTTTTCTTTTGTTTCTTCATTTTGTCCAAGCAGCAAATGTACCCCTAGGTACGCAATTAAAACAAGCAATGCCAAAAGTGGTATCACAACTTTATAGTTTAATTTTTTGCGTCTTGGTGCATAACTCATTCTGGTGTATCTCCCTTTAAATTGATATCCACAATATGTTTTGGTGCTTGCATCTTGCCTTTTGGATATTCCATGTATACGCCACCAATTTCAACTTCCAACAATGCATCTGGATGCTTTGGGATTGGCAACATCGTATCTTCAAAGACATGATACTGAACCGGATATATATCCGCTTTTTTATAGGCAACTGGTTTCCATGGTTTATCAAAGGTCCAACTTAAATCGTAACCAATCGTTTTGGAACCGCGTTTTTTCGCTTTTGCACTATAGCGGCGAATAAACTTCCAGTACTTTGTCTTTAACCATAGTGGATTTCTCATCATGTTTTCAAAAAACGTCACAACAACCATGTACAACAAACTTTTCAAGCGACACAAAAAGTCGACCCAACGGCGTTCATCTACAAAGTCCACAATAAAGACATCAATAAATAAACCATCACCATCCGTACATTTGTTTTTCAACAAACTATTTACCTCTTTAACATAGGTGTTTTTGCGACGCAGTTTCATCGCCGGAATACAAACGTTGTATTCTTTGTGGGTATCAAAACACTGGTAGTAATACTTACTCGAATCCATCATTTTGACCACTTGTAAAAAGCGCTTGTAGTCTTCATACATCATGCCAACATCAGCATCATCATCCCAAGGGATAAACCCATTATGACGAACTGCTCCTAAACATGAGCCACCAGTTAGGTAGTACGGAATATCATTTGCTTTACAAATGGCATCTAAATCTTTCAGCATTTCTAAAAGGACCGTATGCACTTGTGCAACGGTGACTGGTTCACCATTTTTATCAATTTTAATTACATAGTCGTTATCATTTTTCATACATTTGCTATAATACCATGTTTACGCGTTTTTTTGTAGGTCTAAAGACTAAAGATTTCCTGAAGATTGCATAAAAAAACAAGGCATCTACACCTTGTTTTCATTGCAATGAAGCATAGCTTGTAAAAAGCCATGCCCCTTTACAGTTATTGCTTGTTTCTTTGGTTTGTCGGTATCATCAAGTGCGAATCCAAAGCATAGACGACAATTGCTTGTAGAATTGTACTACAGATGATGAGTGTTATGGTTTGTTGCTGATCCAAAGTAAAGACAGGTTGATGTAAAGTCCCCATACAAAAATGAATCCATACCCGAACCAATAAAATCCACTCACTGTAATTGCGATAGTTGGGATGATGGTTGCGAATATAATAACTATAGAACTGCACTTGCCAAAGTAAAGATCCATAAAACACAACAAAGTAACAAAGGTTACAGATGGAACTTGTAGGTACTACATAAAAACAAAGCACCATCAACATGCCACTCAATAACACAAGGAGTGCTCCAACATACTTTGCATATCTTTCTAGATGTTGCCAAAGACGTCGTTGCAATTTTTCTAGTGCATGCATCTTAGCGCACCGATGTTGATAAATACGGAATGATACCCCATTGCCAACCAATACTAACCGATACCCCTTTGCCACGAGTAAGTGCGGTTACCGATGCGCTAGCAAAACTTGTTGCTCCGGCGATAAGAAAGGTTGCGGCAAACGCACCAACTGCTACACCAAGTGGGCCAAAGGCAGCGCATTTACCGGCAACCCAAAAGGCACTGGAACGCACACCCCAAGCTAGTGCTTGCACATTGTACGGGTTGGAACAGATAGCAAAAGCAATCATGCGCAAGTTTTTATTATTGATGTAAAACCCTTGTCCATCCAACAGTGTACTTTTAGATTCATAAGCTACATAATGTTTTGGTAAAACCATTTGCATAAGTTTTCTCCTTCCTGAAGTAAAAGTTACCTCTATTTATGGATAAACAAAAGGCGTGTGCAATCCTAAAAAAAAGGACAAGTCGTGTGACTGTCCTTCATATGCATCTAGTTTTTAGAACCATTTCATCCATACATCCATCGTGAAATACAACACGAAGATGATATCCAAAACGATAACTACTGCACTAACTTTGTTTGCGCGTTTTGTTGCTAACATCGCAAATGTGTAAATGATGAATCCCCAAGCAATTCCGTTTGCAATTGAGTAAGTTAGAATCATCATAACAACTGTGATAAATCCTGCAGCAGCAAATGCAAAATCATCCCAATCAATGTCTTTTAATTGCTGTGCCATCAATACTCCAACAACAACCAATGCTGGTGTAGTAACTGCACTTGTAACTAACGATAACACAAGTGGTGCAAATAAAATCGAAACTAAGAATAGTACACCCGTTGTAATCGCCGTTAATCCAGTACGACCACCAACAGCAACTCCACTTGTGCTTTCTACAAATGATGTAACGGTACTTGTTCCAATCATTGAACCAATCACCGATGCAACTGCATCTGCAAGAAGTGCTTTTTCAACACCTTCCATTTCACCTTCGTCATTTACCAAACCAATACGGTTTCCAATCGCAACAAGTGTTCCTGCTGTATCAAAGAAATCAACGAACAAGAATGAGAATACAATTACGATCATGTTTGGAATGTTTGAGAATAGCTTGTCAAATCCATCCGCAAATCCACCAATGGTTTTCATATCAAAGCTTAGATCAAAACTAGTTGGTAGTTGTGGCATTCCTTCTACACCTAGAAAACCAAACACCAACCCAACAACTGCCGTAATTACCAATCCAAAGAAGACACCAGCAGGTACATCTTTAGCAACCAAGATAAAGGTTACGATAATTCCAAACACTGCTAACATTACGGTTGGTTCTGTAAGTGAACCCATAGCAACACCAGTTGCTTCACTAGCAATGATGATTCCTGCATTTTTCAATCCAACAAATGCAATAAAGAATCCAATACCAGCACCAATGGCAATTTTCAATTGTTTTGGAATCGCGTTAATGATAACTTTACGAACCCCAGTCACTGAAATTAGTAAGAATAGTACCCCAGAAACAAAAACGGCAGCTAAGGCACTTTGCCAAGTTTCTCCCATCAGCATAACTGCTGTATAGGTAAAGAATGCATTCACTCCCATACCAGGAGCAAGCGCTACTGGGTAGTTTGCAAGCAGACCCATTAATACAGAACCGATTGCAGAAGCAATTGCAGTTGCAAGGAATACAGATTTTGCATCCATTCCCGCATCACCAAGAATTGCAGGGTTAACAGCAAGAATATAAGCCATTGCTAAAAACGTCGTTACACCGGCAATAATCTCCGTTCTTACGGTTGTTTTCTTTTCCGTAAGCTTAAATAATTTTTCTAACATATTTCCTCCCTCAAATTTTGAAATACGTTTTTATTATACCTTTGTTTTAAAGCCAATGGAAGAGGAAATGCACATTCCATAAGTATTCCCCATAATGCTCTCACCTTGTGCAAAAGAAAAGAGTCAACTGCTTGACCCGTTTCTTTTGCCATGACTGACATCAATTCTAACTGTATCGTTTTTGTTTTACGTACACGCATCTAGAAATCCAATGATACTGCCTTAGTACTATTTTGTCTTTTTACTAGTTTCTCTTCTTTTTATCATGAATACCACCACAAACATACTGACAAGTAACATTCCACCATGCATTCCTACATGAGTTGCATCGTACGTATCAACACCCTTAGTTAAAGTTGTATCTTTCGGGTTGGTCGTTTGATTCGCACCAGGTGTAATGCTAGGATCTTGTTTATTTGCGAAAACGCTAAGCACTGCTCCATGATATGCTTTGATTTTATAGTTTTCATGTACAGTTCCACCAGTAACTGCGATTTCATACACTCCCGCTTTTGATAAATCTCCTGCTTGGTGTGTAAGAACTGGCTCAGTCAGTAACACATTTTCTAACTTATCAGTAGTCGCCAGATTTTTTACCTCGTATGAAAGTGTCGGCATGTTTTCACCTATGATGTGTTGCACATCCTTAGCATGGATACTCAACTCACGTTGACCAATCTCAAAGGTTTTTGTTGTTGTTCCTGCATATACATGATTGTTTTTATTTACGGTTACCGTAACTTTGTAACTTCCAGCATTTTTAGGAATCACATTTGCTCTTGATAATTTTTGTGAATCCGCATGGCTGTATTCATAGATAACATCATAATCAGAAGTTGCAAGTTCTACGATTTCACCATTTGCATCCACAAAATGAAGGTCACCAATTTTTTTGCTTTTTCCATCATAAACGCTATGTTCCATCGTAAACATAGGAACTAGTGTTGCTTTTTTATCAACAATGACTTGTAAATCCACAAAGAATGTTTCAAAGTTAGCACTATCTACTTGCAAAGTAATCGTTGCTTGATTGTTTGCGACTACATCTGCAAGTGTGAATGCAATCTTGTGATCTTCAGTGATTGACACATGCGACAAGATTTGGTTTTCATCATGTAGTCCACCAAGCGAAAATTGTGTGTTTCCCAGTTTTTGATTCTTGCTTAATGTTGGCAACAAGTTTGCAATGTCATAAGTATAAGTTGCAGTTTTTTCCTCAATGGCATGGAACTCTTGGTGATTTCCAACAATTGGTGCTTGCAAGATTGTAACTGTTATATCTTTCGGTTGCAACAATGTGTAGTTATCTTTTTCACTTCCAGTTAATACAATCTTTGTACTCACTGCCTTATTCATTCCAGCACTTGCATCTTCAATGGTTCCTTGGTTTGCATCAAATCCAACAAGTCCTTCATCTTTTAAAGCGACACCTTGTAACTGACCATTCATTAATTCGACTATGTTTGTTCCATCGTAAACGCGATCGACAGCTGTAACATCAGCAATCGTAAGTTCTTTAGGTGAAATTTTAACTTTCACATCGGTTGGTTGGACAAGACTGTAGTTATCTTTTTGATTTCCACTCAATTCAATGTTTGTCGTTACAACTTTATTGTTTTCAACATTTGCACTTTCGACAATTCCATTTCCTAGAGTAAAGGGAAGGTTATCATTTGCAACAACTCCAACAAGCTTTCCACCAGTCAGTTCAACTGTTTTTTCTCCATTGTAGATACGATTGACTGCTTCGACATCAGTGATTATAACTTCTCTTGGAGTAATGTTAACTTTCACATATGTTGGATAGGTAAGAATGTAGTTATATTCATCATTACCAGTTAGTCGAATATCTGTTGTTACTTCTTTGTTTTCTCCAACATCTGGACTTTTCATCCTTCCCTTAAGCAGTCTAAATGCGAGCTTGTCTTTATCTACTTTCTCAACACCAACAAGTTTTCCATCTGTCAGTTCTACGCTTAGAGTTCCATCATAAGGACGATTCACTGCTTTTACATCTTGAATCGTGATTTCTTTGATTGAAATGTTAACTGCAATAGATGTTGGTTGTTTGAATGTATAATTGCTAAGACCATCTCCAGAAAGTTCTATTTTAGTTGTAACTTTTTTGCTCGTTCCTGCATTCGGATTAGCGATACTACCTTCTTTCAAGTCAACTGTAAATGTCTCTGTACCAACCAATCCAGCTAGTGTGCCACCAGTTAGTTCTACAATTGTCGTTCCATTGTAGGCACGATTAACAGCTTTAACACCTACAATCGTAAGATCCTTTGGTGTAACATTTACTGTAAGATCTGTTGGCTGACGGAATGTATAATTGTCAAGTCCTGCTCCTCTTAATTGGATATTTGTTGTTACGGACTTGTTGTCACCTGCGTTTGGATCAGCAATACTCCCGCTGTTTAATTCAACATCAAATGTTTCTGTACCAACCAATCCAACTAGTGTTCCACCAGTTAGTTCAACACTTGTTGTTCCATCGTAAACGCGATTCGTTGTATTTACACCAACGATGGTTAAATCTTTTGGTGTAATATTAACTGTTACATCAGTCGGTTGCAGCAAGGCGTAGTTATCTTTTGCCTCACCGGTTAATTCAATATTTGTCGTTACACTCTTGTTAGTTCCAGCATTTGCATCAGCAATCTCTCCACTTATTAAGTCGAATGAAAGCTTATCTTTGTCTGCTTTATCAACACCGACAAGTTCTCCACCAGTTAGAGTTACTTTTGTTTTTCCGTTATACACACGACTCGTTGCTTTTACATTTTGAATCGTGATTTCTTTATTTGTAATGCTGACCGTAATATCTGTAGGTTGCTTAAACGTATAATTACTAAGACCATTTCCTGTAAGTTGGATGTCAGTTGTAACTTTCTTATTAGCACCTACGTTTGGATCACTAACTGTACCCTTTTTCAAATCAACTATAAATGTCTCTTTTCCAACCAATCCATCTAGTGTACCACCAATGAGTTTTACATCGGTCGTTCCATCATAGGCACGATCAACAGTCTGCACACCAATTATCGATAATTCTTTCGGTGTGACATTCACAGTTAGGTTTGATGGTTGAACAATTGAATAGTTATCTTTTGCCGGTCCGATCAGTTCTACATCTGTAGTTACCGTTTTATTTTCACCTACGTTTGGATCAAGCGTGCTTCCACGTTTCAAATTAACGCGCACATCTCCTTTATCATACACGGTTACGTTTTCTAATGTACCATCCGTTAGTTCAACAGAGTTAGTACCATCATAAACTTTATTTAGAGTTTTCACTCCCGACAGTGTAAGTGGGCGCTTTTTAATTGTGTAGCTATCTATCACAAGTGGTGTTTGAATCGCCTCATATGCACTACCACCACTTGTTGTGATACTTATTTGATAGTCTCCTGCTGCTTTAGGAGGAGTCAAAGACTTACTATATACAGTCGAATCAATACCTTCATAGTAGATGTCGATTGTTCCACCATTTGCAGTAGTAAACCCATTGGCACCTTTTACTGTAAATGTATGGGATGTTCCATCGTAGACATAATCATCAATATTATGCGTGAAATTTGTTAAGCTTGGTTGCTTCTTCTTCACTGTGACATTTAATGGTACAAAACCACTAGCTTTTGCATTTTCATAGGCAACACCGTGCTTGTCATCTAAAGTATTCCAAGTGGCTGTATTAGCTGGCAACATGAACAATTCATCATCCGTATTCGCAGTATACTCTTTGTGCTTTCCATCTACGGTATCCCAAGCAATCAGCTCGCCACCATCCGTAGGATGAAAACTTTCTCTATTGATAATATCTGTAGTTTTATTTCCATAACTAAAGACAACACCACCACTGATGACAGGCGTAGATTTACCATTCATGATAATCGCAGGATTTGTCGAGTTGAAATTTTGAATTAACCCTCCTGTAACATTCAGTTTGCTGGTATCACCTGATATTTTTATCGCATTTCCAGACACTGCTTGAATCAACGTTTTCTTATCAGTTTCAGATACCGTAACAGTTCCAATCGCCGCAACTGCGTTATTCCCATTTGGTGCTAACACAGTTCCACCAGTAATATTGATTTTACTTTTATCATCACTACTGTAAATTGTAGAGTACGCGTTATCGTTAGTAGATTCAATTATCCCACCACGAATATCCGCTTGCCCATAAAAATTCACCTTTAGTGCATAACCACTTGATTTAATATGTCCATCAAGAAGTGTTACTTTTTTGGATGATTGCACTGCAGTTGCATTTGTGCCTGCGGCTTCAATAACGGTATTTGCACCATCAATTATCACATTTGCACCCATACCTGTGCTTGAACCCGCATCGATGGCAACCCTGCTTGCACTTATGGTTCCACCATTAATCAGTATATTCTGATTTCGGTTTATATCTGCGGTTGTTGATATTCCTTTTGTTCCAGTAACTTGACCACCATTCGTCACAACTTTCCCGTTAGATCCAATCGCTGTACTATCGGATATTACACTTCCTCCATTAATGACAACTGCTGTGTGATCATCTGCAACATTTATGGCAAACCCATTATTTGTTGACTCAACAACTCCTCCATTGATTTCTATATTAGTAAAGTTTAGCTTGCCATCATTGGAGTATGATTTAATTGCTGATCCATTACTTCCAGTGCTTCTTACAACCCCCCCATTAATGACAATATGCTTCTTATCTGTTGAAGCGATTAAGTCTGTAAATGCACCAACTGCTACACCGCTCGCGATGTTCGATTCGACAGTCCCTCCTTCATTCACCGTTAAGGAATGTTCATTATCAATAAAGATACCTGGATGCTTAGCGGTTCCTCCGCTAACAACTCCACCTTTTTCTACAACTACTTCACGTGGCCCTTCTATGGCCGATGCCGATGTACTTGTAACTTTACCTGTATTGCTAACCATAACTTTTTCAATCGCATCGATAGCTGGTGCAGGCATTGAAATCATGTTCTCAGCTTGCGCTGGTCCAACGACTTCTCCACCTGTAACATAAACACTGTTCGCATTGATTGTTTTTGATGTCTTGGTTGATTTTACTAATCCACCTGTTACTTCTACAATCCCACCATATGCGTAGATTGCTGCAGGAGAAGTCCCTGGTGCTCCGGTTTGCACAGTACCACCAGATACTAATATTTTACCACCAGATACTTTTTCTAATTTTGAGATAATCGCATAACTAGTCTTAGATTCCACGATACTGGATGACTTTACTTCAATCGTTGTTGAATCACTCATATCATACACACAAATGTATGCATTGTATAAAGTTCCGTTGTCTACAACGAACTTTCCATTAGTTGAACCACTCGATATTTCTATCAATGATTTATTTTTATCGACACTTTTTTTATACACCGCTTTCCAAATAACCGTTTGACTATTCAATTCTAACTGTAATGCTGGAAGATTATGAGTTGACAATATATTTTCTCCGGTAACAGTTACTACACCATCTTTTCCAACCTTATTCAATGCAGCATTGATATTATCTTCCATAGTCTTAACGGTCTGATCTTGCTTGATTTTTACAGTTACACTTGCAACCCTCAAGTCAATCGCGTTTTCACTTTTTGTTAATACAGTTGTCGGCCATGAGCAACACATTACCATTGCACATAAAAAGACAACTACTAAATTACGTATTTTTCTTCTAATATTCATCTAACTCTCCCTCTAAATTACATAAACACACACCGTTTCATATTATATACTTATATTTTATATGTCAATTCGAATGTATTGGACGTATAGATTGATGTCATGAATGGTGCTTTCTATGTATGGAATAGCTAAATTCTTGAGTCATTCAAGCAAAAAAAAGGACAAAGTGTTACCTTCATCCTTCCATATTTGTATGTTTTAGCAACCGCCGCAACCGCAACCATCGCCACAACTGTCACATCCATCATGGTTGTGTTGTTGTTCTGCTTGGCGTTCATATACTAACGTATCGATAACCATACATTCGATTTCTACTGCTGCCCCTTTTGGCAAAGCTGCAACTTGGAATGCACTTCTTGCTGGGAAGACATCTGTGAAGTAGTCTCCGTATACATCATTAACGGCACTAAAGTCGTTGATGTCAGCTAATAAAATCGTAGTTTTTACGATATGGTGCATATCCAAACCAACTTCATTTAATAGTGCACGAATGTTTTCCATCGCTTGTTTGGTTTGAGCGGCAACACCACCTTCTACCAATTCATTTGTTTTTGGATCAAGACCCAATTGCCCTGACATATACATGAAATCACCTAACTTAACTGCTGGTGAATATGCGCCTACTGGTGCAGGAGCATTACTTGATTCAATCTTTTGTAAAAATTGCATAACTTATTCCTCGCTTTCTATCGGTGTTAACACCGTTAACTCTATTTTTTCGGCTTTGCCTTCTTTCGTTGCAAGCACTTTGATCTCATAGTTTTCAAAATCGATTTCTTTACCTTTACGCACACGTCCGCCGGCAAGTTCTGCAACCCAACCAGCAATACTTCTAGCGCTTGTTTTTGGCAACTCATAATCATCTAAATATTCATCAAAGAAATGTGCTAAGTTAACTTTTCCTTCAACTTCAAATGTGTGGTGACCAATTTCAACGACATGGTCAGGTAATAAATCGTATTCATCATAGATTTCACCAACAAGTTCTTCTAGGATATCTTCTAAGGTAACAATACCTACAAAGTTATCAATTTTTGCACTTTCGGTCACAATGGCCATGTGCACTCGATTTTTTTGAATCGATTCAAGAATTTGTGGCAACTTCTTTCGTTGTGAAATAAACAGTGGTTCACTCATTAACTTAGGAATACTAATTTTTTTACGAGCCACCATTGCCTCAAATACATCACGAACCCGCAAGACACCTACCACATTTAAGGTTTTGTGGGAGATGACTGGAAACCGTGATAATTTGTGTGTCAAAATCATTTCTTTTAATTCATCGGTTTTTGCATTGTCATAAATCCAAATGACATCATCACGAGGAACCATAACATCCTTAATTGCCGTATCATCAAATTCGATGACACTTTCAATCAATTCTCTTTCTTCTTGAACCAAAACTCCTTCTTGCTCGATTGTCGAGACGATTTCAAGAAGTTCATCTTCAGTCGCTGTAACTTTCTTTTCTTCATCTTCATCCCAACGCAATTGCGCTTTTACTGCAATAAAACTAATCGGTTTGAAAATCGCAATAAGCAACGATAACGGTCGTGCAAATCGCATAGCTACTTTCTCTGGATGGCTGCTTGCTATAATCTTTGGCGTAATCTCACCAAAAACAAGTACAACAATTGTCATAACAATCGTTGCAAAAGCAACCCCACTGTTACCAAATAAATCCGTAAATAGCATGGTTGCCAAAGATGTCGCCAGTATATTTACAATATTATTACCAATAAGGATGGATGTGATTGCAGAAGTATAGTTCTTATGAACTTTATACGCTAACTCTGCTTTCTTATTACCTTCCTTGGCCATATTTTTTAAACGAATAACATTTACACTTGAATAAGCAGTTTCACTGCTTGAGAACATTGCGGATAACGCAATTAATGCAACTAAACTAATTAAAATTATGATCTGCTGGGGATCCAAAATATACCACTCCTTTTTTTATTAATTCACAATTTAGTTTATTATAGTACAGTCATTCACAATTCGCAATTCAATAAACCAAACTTTATCTGAATTTTTGCGAATAAAATGCTTATACTTTCTAAATTTTCCCTATTTTACAAAAAATCAATTGCATTATTATATTCAAGTATTATAATACTTATGGATTACAATTTTGGAGGAAAGAAATGAAGAAAATTATTGCCATATTGATGGTGTGTGCACTGGGTTTATTTGGATGTTCATCAAGCAACAAATTACCGGAAGGTGTAAGTCAAGCATTCTATGATAATGGAAAAGCTGTCGTTGAAGTCATGGACAAGTACTTAGATAAAGATTTAGATGCAAAAAAAGCTGCAGATGAAGTACAAACAATTCTAGATAAAGTCTCAAAGGAAGATGTAAAAGACTCCATTGATAATGAAGCAATCGTAAATGTTATTGCAAAAATTCAATCTATTTTAGCTGAGGCAAGTGAAGCAGACAAAGCTGATGTAGAAACATTGAATACAGATTTGGAAATTGCAACAAATGGATTACGAACAACTATCGGGTTAAACGATTAGTTGATAGACAAGCACAGCTTGTCTTTTTTTATTTTATAAGGATAAATGTAAATTGTTACATACGTTTTGTGTAAACTTTTTCACATTTTTATTGACTTCTTTTTTCAGTTTGATAAAATAACCTCAACAACAATGATTAGGACGAGTACGTTAACAAACTGTCTTTAGAGAGTCAAGGCTAGTGGAAACTTGATGATAAGCGTTAACAGAAAAACACCTAGGAGTTGCTAATGCGATATGTAGTGTTAGCCGGTCGCTTCACGTTAAAGAAGCTTAATAATGATAGTTATTAAAAGTGATCATACAACGGCGTATGGTAACATAGGGTGGTACCGCGGAACACAGTCTTTCGTCCCTTGTGGGAGGAGACTGTTTTTTTGTTCAATTGGAGGTACAAATCATGTGTGGAATTTTATTTAGTAGTGATACAGGCGTATCAAAAGAAACATTTGCCAAAAGCTTTGCCAAAATTGCTTATCGTGGACCGGATATGTCCAAAGTAGAACCGACAAAACTTGGAATCTTTGGCTTTCATCGTTTAGCGATCGTTGGTTTAGACAAGCGTGGGATGCAACCCTTTGCAAGTCACGGAATTACGGTGATGTGTAACGGCGAGTTGTATGGCTATAAAGAAATGAAAAAAGAGTTTACGGATTATGCATTCACAAGTGAAAGTGATTGTGAACTACTCATCCCGTTATATGAAAGGTATGGAGTGAAACTCTTTGAAAAACTTGATGCGGAATTTGCTTGTGTCTTAGTCGACGAAACTACAAATTCCATTATCGCTGCTCGTGATCCATTTGGGATTCGTGGCATGTTCTATGGTTACCATAAAGACAGTAAGAAAATCATGTTTGCTAGCGAGGCAAAAGCCCTCGTGGATATGTGTGATAGCATCTATCCATTTCCACCAGGACACTACTACAAAGATGGTGTGTTCACAAGATATTACGATGTCAGTCAAGCAAGTCGTTACATCGATTTGGATGTGGATAGCATCTGTAAGCAAATTCGCAAAGATTTGGTTGCAGGTGTACACAAGCGAATGATCGCAGATGCACCCGTTGGTTATTTATTAAGCGGCGGTTTGGATTCATCTTTGGTTTGTAGCATTGCTGCCAAGGCAAGTGCTACACCCATCACAACCTTTGCCATCGGTATGGTCGATGATGCCATTGATTTAAAATATGCTAAAGAAGTAGCGAACTTTATCGGTAGCGATCACTATGAAGTAATCATCGACAAAGATGATGTCCTTAATGCTTTACCTGAAGTCATTCAAACACTGGAAACTTGGGATATCACAACCATTCGTGCTTCCGTTGGAATGTATCTACTATGTAAATGGATTAAAGACAACAGTGATGTTAAAGTTTTGTTTACTGGTGAAATCTCAGATGAACTGCTAGGATATAAATATACAGACTTTGCGCCAAATGCGATAGAATTCCAAAAAGAAGCGCAAAAAAGAGTGCGTGAACTCTATATGTATGATGTACTGCGAGCAGACCGTTGCATTTCAAGTAACTCCCTGGAAGGACGCGTGCCATTTGGCGACTTGCAATTTGCCGATACGATTATGTCCATTGCACCTGAGTTAAAAATGAACCACTACGACATGGGTAAATATTTATTACGTAAAGCCTTTGAAGGTGACATGCTTCCTGATAGCATTCTCTATCGAGATAAAGCAGCATTCTCTGATGCGGTTGGACACTCACTAGTTGATGTGATTAAAGAATATACAGAAACTTTATATACAGATGAAGAAATGGCGTACAAGTGTAAGCAATACACACACTGTGCACCTTATACAAAAGAAAGTTTATACTATCGTGAAATTTTTGATCAATATTACAAAGGACACGATACACTGATTAACGATTACTGGCTACCAAACCAACAATGGGAAGGATGTGCCACAAAAGAACCGAGTGCTAGGGTTCTTTCAAACTATGGAAAAAGCGGTGAATAGCAACCGTTGTTTCAAGATAAGCAGAAAAGTTAATATACAAGGGGGACACAAGAATGTTAAATAAACTGCAATATGTTATGGATATGGTGGAAAAACGCAATCCAAACGAACCGGAATTTCTACAAGCGGTAGAGGAAGTATTAGAATCTCTAGAAGTCGTAGCGACAAAGAATCCAGAGTTCTTAGATGCTGGAATCTTCGAACGTATCGTAGAACCAGAAAGACAAATCTTCTTTCGCGTTCCTTGGGTAGACGATAACGGAAAAGTTCAAGTCAACCGTGGATTTCGTATTCAATTCAATAGTGCAATCGGGCCTTACAAAGGTGGACTTCGTTTTCACCCATCAGTAAATGCAAGTATTATTAAATTCTTAGGGTTTGAACAAATCTTTAAAAACGCCTTAACAACATTGCCTATGGGTGGTGGTAAAGGTGGATGTGACTTTGATCCAAAAGGGAAATCAGATGCAGAAGTCATGCGCTTTTGCCAAAGCTTTATGAGCGAATTAAACCGTCACATTGGTCAATTTACAGATGTTCCAGCTGGAGATATCGGAGTTGGGGCACGTGAAATTGGTTTCATGTATGGACAGTACAAAAAAATCCGCAACGAAAGCGTTGGGGTACTTACTGGTAAAGGTTTACAATACGGTGGTTCACTAGCAAGAACGGAAGCAACTGGTTATGGACTATGCTACTTAACCGAAGCGATGTTAAACGACCATGGTTCAAGTTTTGCTGGTAAAACCGTAGTTGTTTCTGGATCAGGTAACGTGGCAATTTACGCAACACAAAAAGCAACTGAAATGGGCGCAAAAGTTGTGGCACTTAGTGATTCTGCTGGTTACATCTATGACGAAAACGGAATTAACCTTGATGTTGTAAAAGACATTAAAGAAGTGCGCCGTGCAAGAATTAAGGAATACGTAGATGCTGTACCAACTGCAACGTATACCGAAGGATGTGCAGGTATTTGGAACATTCCTTGTGATGTTGCTATGCCATGTGCAACACAAAACGAATTAAACGAAGAAGCTGCAAAAACACTTGTGAAAAATGGTGTAAAAGCAATTACGGAAGGTGCAAACATGCCTTGTACACCTGAAGCAGTTAGTATCATCCAAGCAAACAACGTTCTTTACGTTCCTGGAAAAGCAAGTAATGCAGGTGGAGTTGCCGTTTCTGGTTTGGAAATGAGCCAAAACTCACTACGCCTATCTTGGACATTCGAAGACGTAGATGCACGTTTAAAAGCAATCATGGAAGAGATTTATGCAAACATCTCAACGACAGCTAAAGAATACGGACTTGAAGGAGACTATGTGGCAGGAGCAAACATCGCTGGTTTCTTAAAAGTCGCACGCGCTATGTTAGCACAAGGTGTCATCTAGTAAATCAACATATACAAAAAAAGCAACTTTCGACAGTTGCTTTTTCTATATCTATAAGCTCATTTCTTTCCATCATTCCTACAACTTCACACCCATGCTCTATGCTTTGTATGAAGTTTTACGTTTTGCAAGAATCATTAATAATCCTCCTGCAGCCACTAGTGCACTGACAAACAACCAAGGATTTGTTGTATCACCTGTTTCTGGACCATCTACAACAACACTTACAACTAACGTTGGTTGCTCAGCTGATGGATCAACAACTATTGGTTCAGTTGTCGTACTTTCATTTTTCACTAACACGTAATTTAATGTATGTTCCGTTGGGGCAATCGAACGTTGGCTTTCATATATAGTCACCAATTTTTTTACATGCAAGCGGAATTGGTCGTAGTGTTTGACTTCTAACATATCAATATCAGATAATTGTGTATCAATTCCTTTATCCTCAAACGTTTTTACAATCTCTTTTAAGGTCTTTTCTTCATCACCTACAACAAATGTTGATGCATTTAAATCAAGGACATACTCTGTACAATTTTTTATATCAGCAATATGTTGTAACCCTTCTTCTTGATGGTTAGTTTCACCTTCTATATCAGAGTAATCTACCGTCGTGATAAACGATTTCGTTGAAATTGGTGTTTCCATTTTAATCAATGTATACGTGAATGTATACGGACCTTGATCAGTTACATTGACATTATTAATTGAATTCACTAAGGACTGTACCACAGCATCAAGATCAGCTAAATCTACAGCGTTGTCTACGTAATCTAGACCAGCTAGATTTGTTACTTGTTTTGCAGTAGCATAGTTTTCAATCACTTGTTTTAACGTCAATTCGATACCATTCTTCGTTGTCATTGTACTTGTTTCAAGATCAATTGTGTAATCACTAACATTTTCGATTGTACTTGGAAGTACAAAACTATCTAGTACAACTTCACCTTTGTCTGAATAGTTAGTAATTGTGGAAATTGCTTTATGTCTAAACAGTTTATATGACATAGTATATGTACCATTTGAAACTGCATCATTGTTCAAAATGTCTTGGTACATTTCAAGTACTGCATCTACTCTTGCATACGCTTCAACACTATCAACTTGTTCCAATCCTGCAAGGCCAGTATCTACACCTTCTGCTTCAAATCCATTAATAATATCTTCCAAAGTTGTAAAATTTATTGATTCAATATCATCATTTTGTGTTTCAACTTCTGCATATGTAGCCTTTAAGATACTTTGTTTAAGACTTAAACTGTAAAGATCAACATTAGGAATTTGACTTGCTTTCAAAAGACCAACTTCGCTAATCATATCCGAATCAGAATAATTAATTTCTGTATTAAATTCTTTTGTACTATCTTCATTTGGACATAAATAATACGTTAGTACAAGCGTGCCTGAATTACCAATTGGAACGTCACTTTCTTCATATGTACCTTCAAAGATTGACTGTGCAATTCCAATAACACCATCTAACTTCACTTTATCATAAGCATATACAATTCTATCCAAACCAGCTAACCCAGACACCTTATTGGCATCTTCGAATTGTTGAATGGCATTTTTTAGTGAAATTGTAACCTCTTCTGACGCATCTTTATTTCCAAAAAAACTACGGTTTGTATCAATTGCATAAGCACTAATATCTGCAATTGCTGTGGGCTTCACAAATCCATCAAACTGTACCGACTTCACTGGTTCACTTGAATCATCATTCAAGTAATTTATAACTGTAATTAATTCTGTTTTTTCTGTATTTGTCGCTTCTCCTTCACTAGATACATTTACTGCATCCACTTCGTTTGCTAATAGCGTCTTGTTTGTAAAACCAAATGTAATCGGTAATACAAACGCACAAATCAATGCTAAACCAAACATCTTAAACTTCTTTATTCCTTGTTTCATCTTTTTTTCTCCTATAGTAAAACAAAACTGTGTTTTTCTATAAGACACACTAATTTTCGCTATGTTGGTCCTACCCAATGTAGCTGACACATTTACACATACACTAGAGTGAGTTTCGTAAGATTTCTCTAATGCTAGCACGTCCTACCCTAGAACCCTCTATCGGTCAATCTGTTTGCCCTTACTTTTTATAAAACATAAAACTTTGGCATTCTTACTATATTTTCCTTGCTTTATGAACCATGCAATCATACCGTTTATATCAATCTTTTGTTGTATATTTTCCTATTGCAACCTGCTCAATTCATCGGTCCTTTTATCGATAAAAGAAAAAAGGACCCAGGGTCCTTCTTTTCCAAATACATGTAGCACATTTCTTCTAAACGTTGTTTATTATGATTTTTCCTTATATGATTGTTTTCTTCGCTTTAATAGCAAGACAATAAAACTAAATCCTGACAGTATCAACATACGTGCACTTCCCATTGCATTTGAAGTGTCACGTGTGTCAGGACTTGCAGATGTATTATCTTCATCATCTTTATCAATCCCAATCGCTGGAACAATGACATCTTCATCAGATGTGTATTCATTGTCTTTGGGCTTTTCAACATTTGTAGCAGGTTCTACATATATACTTGTTGAGTGATATTCCCAACCATCTTCGGTTTGCAGTATCGTTTCATAATTATCAATATCACGTTCAACAACCCGATATGTGTTTGTCGTCCCTTCTGTAGGCGCAAGTACGGGAATATCGATAAAACCATTCATACCAATGATTTGAGGGTAGTCTTGACTATACTCCCAATTCATTACTTCTGTAAGTTCGACAGTCTCAAACGGTTCTGAGTCATCATTCAAGTAAATATCAAAATAAGCCGTTTTTGGTTGAAGCAATTTAGGATTAGATCCATGATTCCACTGTTTGTGGATTTTAAGTACACCCATATCTATCATTGGATCTTTACCTTTAAACTTATTTGTAATGACCCATGTATCAAGTTCTTCATTGTACAACGTACTTGTATGCACGTAGTTTTCATACCCAACAACTTCTTCAACTTTGTAGGTTTCTTCAATCGGCATCTCTTCCCAAACAGCTTTCCAATTTGTAGATTTATCTACCCTTTTTGGTTGGCCAACGGCAACCTCACTATCTTCTACAATTTTGTACAATTGGAACATAACAAACGCTTCATTCTCATCAAAGTCATGATTTGTTTTATGCGCCCATTGCTTTTGTGCGCGAATGGTCTGCTTCAACTCTTTCGTATTGGTGAATGCAAAGATTCTATTTTCCGCATTCACTTCAGGATCAGCTTTTGTCCATTCTTCGCCTTCTGGCGCTGTGTAGCCCACTTCTTCGATTGTGTAGTCAGCTTTATCAAGACCTGTGATTGTTGTTGTCCATGGAGTTTCTTCTGTTCCATCTAATTTAACCTCAGCAACAACATCTTCACCATCCTTGATTTCAAAAGATGCAGTGTGCCCACTTAATTGATCATTTTTTAGGTTTTCACCATTTTCTGACCATTTCTTAGTAATCGTATAATCATAAGTTGGTACTTGATTAAAAGTAATAATCCAGTGATTGTCTGAAACTTCTTCTGTCGAATTCCATGTCCAACCATCTGAATATCCTTCGATGACAGGAGTGTATAAACCATAATCAAGGTTCTCATAAGTATGAGTCCATTTATTTTCCTCTTTCAAAGTCTGCGTGGTTTCAGGAACGATCACTCTGCCATCACTTAAATAAACACTTACCTCTTGCCCTCCAGAAAGTTTAAGAATTGAATGAGGACTTAAACCCGCTTTTATAATTTGATCGTTTTGAAAATTCCATTGTGTTTCAACTGTAATTGTTTGCTTTTTGCGGTTTATGAAAGTGAAGGTTCCGTTCTCTACAACCGGATTTTCATCTTTTGACCACCCATCAACAGTACTTGTCTCTACAACTTTATAGTCATCACGATGAATTCCTTTAAAAGCTACAACATTCTCAAATCCCGTATCTTTAGTTAATTTTACAGGATCATATGTTTTACCGTTTTCATCCTTTGCACGATTACCATCTTTATCACATAGCATAAATGTTGCATGTAAATCATTTAGTGATTCTTTACTGAGTACCGTTTCTCCATCTTTCCATACTTTATTTACTGTATAGTCAAATGTCTTTTTTACCATTTTCGTATTGATGAAAGTGGAAATTCCGTTCTCTACAACCGGATTCTCATCCTTCATCCAACCATCAACAGTTTCTGTTTCTACAACTCTATAGTCATCGCGATGGATTCCTTTAAAAGCTACAACATTCTCAAATCCCGTATCTTTAGTTAATTTTACAGGATCATATGTTTTACCGTTTTCATCCTTTGCACGATTACCATCTTTATCACATAGCATAAATGTTGCATGTAAATCATTTAGTGATTCTTTACTGAGTACCGTTTCTCCATCTTTCCATATTTTGTTAATTGTATAGTTATAGGTTTGTACAGGTGGTTCATAAGGATCTAAAGGTTCGTCTGTCCCACCATAGGGAACACTGTAAATTTCTAATGATGTACTGTTTATGCTTTTTGCAATCACTTGTCCATACAACCGATATGCATCTTTTGATGCATCGATGTTCGCATTAGGTGCTAACACCAAGCCAAAAGCTTCTTCATGCATTCTAAGTTCTGTTGCAAATGGAATATTCCAAATAAACTTTGTTCCTTCACGTAATCGTTCACTTTTTGCTGCCCATTGAGCTTGTGTTTGTAAGCTGCCAAAATTTACGTTGGCAAAGTAGGTATTAGAAATACTTTCTAGACTTTCAACAATCAGAGCTTTTGCATTGGGTAAAAGCATCTTTCCTGAATCCTCTTCTAATAATGATTTAGGAAAGTTTATCACCGTTTCTTTATCACTTGACATAGATTCAGACTCCGTAACATATACAAAGTTTACCGATTTTGCTTGATTCGTTTGTGGAGAGTCATATGTGCCGCCTTCCAACATTTTTTTGTATAGATCATCACCTATCGTATAACTGTGTCCATCAAGTATGTAAACACAATTTATCCCATCACTAGATGGTACGATATCATTTACATGCAAAATAGTTGATTCATCTTCTATCATCGCTTGTGAGTCTTGTTGTATTTGTCCATTTTGTGAAGAAATGGTACTGAAGTCAAAAAAATCATTACTGTGGTAAATCCCACGATCTCCAGCAATTCCTGCAACACCATTATTTATCGTGGTATAACCGGCACCTATTGAAAAAACGTTATCCATCCCAAAGTATTGTCTTGTCGGCTCAGTTCCCCCTAGTTGCCCGAGTTCAATTCGTCCCTTGATGTAACTTGCCCTTCCTAGACTCAAATTACCATAACTATTATATTCAGGTTTAAAATGGCCTCCGACTAAAACAGAACCTTCGGTTTTTCCAACATCCGTATTTTCCCAAGTTACTGCATTGTAGTATTTAAAAAGGTATTGGTAGTCATATCTTGGTTTGTCTTTTCCATAGGTTAATTTACCATCAAGATATGAAAAATCTTCAGTTAAAAAAGTATAGCCCTCCATCCCCGATACATCATCACCTGATACAGGATTTTCTCTATACAATTTTGTTAAGATTCCATTTTGTGGAAATAAATTGAGACATATCACAAACGCTATTATGACTATCAACAAATTCCTTATTTTTTTCATGTGAATACCTTATCCTCCAATTTCCGGTATCCGCACTATAAACACATATCAATATACGAAAACAACAATTCCCCATTCACAATGTTTCGTGAATTGTAAGCTGAAATCCTACGAACAACTTACGCAACCACATGTTTCTAATTCAATCATAGCCCAATTCGTAATACTTTTAAAATTAAACGCATTACACATGTATGATATAAGCATTTCAAATCATAAAACAAGTATCTATTATTGTCAATATCTCATTTATAATATTAATTATAATATATAATTTTATACACAAAAAAAAGCAATGCCTATGGCGACACCACTTTTTGATTGTTATCGTTTGTTATAAACCAAAGACTTCTTCAGGACGCATTTTACAAGCAAGACTGCTACAGTTAGCAGGGATGTCCCATCCAGTTTGGTACTGCCAATCTTTTGTGGCATTCCACTGGTTAATCGCTTGGTTTTTATTGATTTTCAATTGTAAAACTTCAAGATGCAAGTGTGCCCCTGATGTGTTTCCAGAGTTGCCAACATAACCGATGAGTTCTCCTTGTTTCACGGAAGTTTTCCCAATAACTGGCATACTTTGACTACAGTGAGCAAATTGCATGACGTAACATACACCATTCACTTCCATCAACAACAACATGGTGTTTCCGCCACCAATCGGTACCCCTGACCAGTTACCGAGATAACCACTGTTTGTATCCACTGGATTGTTTGCATATAAGACAATGGCATCTGCTGGTGCATAGATTGGTGTACCAATCGGTGCGGCAAAATCAACACCTAAGTGTTTACCCCAACCATTTGGATATTCCCAGGTACCAGCGGATATGTATCCAGCTTGAACCGGCCGCACAAAAGATGCACTTTCCATTGGCGGTAATGGCACTTCGGGTTCACTACCATCTTCCGGTAAGGTTCCAAAATCTAATGATGGCATATTCGCTTCACTTGTATTAGCTGCTGCCATTGTGCGGTTTTTTTCTGCCGTTAAATCTGCTTGTACTTTTTGATATTCAAGCATAATCGTTTTATTTGCTTCTTCTAAACTCGCAATGTGTTCTTTGCTGTAAATCAAAGATTCTTTTTGTGCTTCTAAGGTATCTTGTAAACGAGCATACTCCTCTTTGGCAATTTTCAACTGGTCAATTTCCACTTGCAGTTGATCAATTAAATTTTGATCACTTTCGGTTAAAGTTTGAATGCTTTGGACACGCTGGATAAAATCCACAAAACTACTTGATCCCATTAAGAAATCAAAGTATTGATTGGTGTTGATATCCACTTGCAAATCCAACATTCGATCCATAATATGAACCTTGCGTTTATCAATGTTGCTTTCGTTTTTTTCGATATCTTGTTGCGCAACAACAATATTGGCTTCCATCGCAGCCATAGTTTGTTCAGCTTGGGCCAACTGGTTGTTTAACGAAACAATTTGTTCACTATACTCTCGTGAAAGGTTTGCTAAACGGTCAATATCATTTTTCAAACCATCGATTTTATCTTGAATCGCATCTGCTTCTTTTAAGTAACTGTCCTTTTGTCCTTGCATGTATTCTAAAAACGAACGACAGGTTTCTTGCAAACCTGGATCCGTAATGTATTGGGAACAGGTTTGTTGCCACTGCGTTTCATTTCCTTCAAATTGATTTTTCTTTGGCGCAATCGTTACGAGTTGAACTCCCAGTGCTGTAGCAATCGCATATACAATTATTTTTTTCATCCATAATCTCCTATTTTTATTATATACGAAAGTTATAGAAGATGCACACTAGACAAAAAGAAGATTTCTTAATTTTCTAAGAAATCTTCACCTTTAATCACTTCATGTTTAACTAAACCTGGATAATCCAATTGTCGATTGACTTCATAGGCCATGATTGCCACACAATTACTTAAGTTCATACTTCTGGCGCTAGCGACCATCGGTAAGCGGGTACAGCGGTCTAAATGATCTTTTAAGATGTCTTTTGGAATGCCTGTACTTTCCTTGCCAAAAACCAAGTAAATATCTCGATCACTAGGGTACGTAAATGCATCTGGCGTTTGTTTGGCATAACGCGACACAAAGTACATTTCACCTTCCCCTTGTTTGCTTAAAAAATCTTGCCAATTTGGATAGGTTGTATACTCCAAATCCTTGCGGTAGTCCAATCCCGAACGGCGCAGGTGTTTTTCATCAAGTGAAAAACCTAAAGGTTCAATTAAATGCAGTTTGCAATTCATTGCCACACATGTACGCATAATATTTCCGGTGTTTTGTGGGATTTCTGGTTCGTATAAGACAATATGGATCATTGTAAGTCCTCCAATAGTTTGGCAAGTGCAAGACCACGGTGTGAAACCGTATTCTTTTTATCTGGCTCTACATTTGCTAATGTTGTTGCAAATGGTGGGTAATAAAAGATTGGATCGTAACCAAATCCGTTACTTCCTAACATGCGATCGTTGATTTCTCCATGTACTTCCCCACGATATTCTTTATGTGAGCCATCCGCTTTGACATGGCTTATCACACAAACAAACTGTGCACCTTTATCATCTGCATTTTGGACTTGATCGATAATCGCTTGGTTTTTGATGTCATAAGCGGTATCTTCTCCCATAAAGCGAGCCGAATAAACCCCTGGTGCTCCATCCATTGCATTGACACACAAACCTGAATCATCACTAATGACATCTACGTTCAATACATCATAAACGCTTTTCGCTTTCTTGTAAGCATTTTCTTCAAAGGTTGCTCCATCTTCGATGATTTCAATGGTTTCATCCAAATCACGAAGACTTTTAACGTTATACCCAAGTGGTTGTAACATTTCTTTAAATTCTTCTACTTTATGCAAATTGCTTGTCGCAATAAATATTTCTTTCATAAACTTCCTCCACTATCTATCCATTTTATGCCACAAAAAGCATTTGGACAAGTACCATATAAAAAACTGTACCGCCAATAATACTGATAAACATGTTTTTACGCCATAAGTGTAAAGCAATGACTAATCCAGTGGCAAGAAGCTCGGGAATGCCATGAGTTCCTGTATGGATATCAACACTTTGGTAACAATACACAGTTAACATGGCAATCATTGCTAGTGGTAAGTATTCGCCAAAGTAGACAACAATACCTGGGATGCTTTTTCCTTCTGGAAAAAAGATAAATGGTAAAAGGCGTGCAACAATCGTTAGTAAACTACATACCAATATGACAATGAGTGCATGGTTATTCATGAATCACACCTACTTTCCTGACAAGACATAACATCAAAATAATGAGTGCAATGGAGATGCTAACAAAGTACATACCCTTGGCAAAAATCAAAGTAGCGATACTGATCACTAGCCCAAGTATACCAAGCAACGGATGTTTCGATACTTTCATTTGTTCGATAAACATAACCACAAACAAAGCACTCATGGAAAATTCAATTCCTTTCATGTTCAAGGTAATTGCACTTGATAACAAGCTACCAATGATGCTTCCAACCACCCAATACAGTTGATGGAAAAAGGCAATCCAAAAGCAAAACCATTTTTCTGAAATACCTGCCGGAGCACGAACCGTATCCAAAATCGCATAAGTTTCATCCGTCAATAAGAATCCCATATACGGTTTGATGATGCCATACCCCTTGAACTTTTGTAAAAAAGACAGTCCATAAAAACTATAGCGAACATTGGTTAAGGCACTTAAAGCAACAATACTAATCATGCTTGCTCCCCCACTCAAAAAACTAACCAATAAGAATTGTAACGTTCCTGAGTATATAAGCAAACTACTCAACAAGGCATACCCAACACCATAACCTGCTTTTTCAAACAGCATACCAAAGGCAAACCCCATAAACCCATATCCAATCATAACCGTAATGGTATATGGAAATGCTGCACCTATTGTCTTTTTCATCATAATTTCCCCCATAAACAAAAAAACACTTTCATCCTTAGGACGAAAGTTTCGTGGTACCACCTAATTTCGTGATGCAAGCATCACCTTATCACACGCCATCACGTGCTTGTACGTTAACGGATACCACCGATCTAAACTCACAAAAGCTCATTTAGACAACTCCAAGACCATCTTCATATACACCTTACTGTCCCTCTTTCACCAACCAGGACTCGCTACATCAGCTTCTTATATACTACTCTTCTCTTCAACGTTATTGTGATTATTTTATCATAGTGACAACAACTGTCAACAAGCAATTTGTAAGCAACAAAAAAGAGTTCTCTATTGAAAACTCCATTTTTATTGTTTTACGATGTTGTATCAACGTTTGTTTTATGCAGCAAAGCGTTTGTATACATCAATAAACTCAAGTGCTAAGATTTTAAATGCTTCAGCACTCATCAATTGATCTTCTGCATGTAAAAGCAATAATGTTACTTTTTCAAATTCACCATTTGCTTCTTGTTGGATCAATTTTGCATGGGCATGGTGCCCTTCAGTAAAACAAGCTTCTCCTTCAGTAATTGCTTCTTGTGCTTTATCAAAGTCTCCTGCTTTTGCATGTTGAATCGCTTCAATAAATAAACTTCTAGCTCCTCCAACATTTGCAATAATATTAAAACAAGTTAATTCCAAGCCTTCCATAATCGTTACTCCTTCTTTCATAATGACAATGCATCAGTATTTTGTCATTAATCATAATACCATAACTTTAGACATGATTCACTATGATTGATTCCATTCTTAATACATTTTTTATTGTTAGAAAAACTACATACGTTTGTTCCTGTGACA
Organism: Erysipelotrichaceae bacterium MTC7; assembly: GCA_001695645.1. Lineage (GTDB taxonomy): Bacteria > Bacillota_I > Bacilli_A > Erysipelotrichales > Erysipelotrichaceae > Breznakia. The sequence continues at coordinate 110,027 of LVZN01000023.1, forward strand.
ACACCCACATGATCGAAACTGCAAAATAGGATGCACAATCGTGCATCCTATATTTTTGCTTTAATGCGATATTCATCACGGAAGTATGCTAAGATACGTTCCAGTGTTTCATTAAGCACTATATTTTCATCTAAGCCCAAATCACCAATTGCCTTATCAATCATGTTTGCATGAAATGCTTCATGAATATCAAGAATTGGTAATGCTTTATCTGTCAATCGCAGACGTACGACACGTTTATCTTTATCATCGCGATAGCGTTCCACATACCCTTTTTTAATTAATTTGGCTACATTGGTTGTCAAAGTTCCTTGCGTTACCATAATTCGCGCGGCGATGTGTGACATTGAATTGTCGCTGGCTTTCTGAATATTCTCTAGAATATGGACATCATTCATCGAAAGGTCCACTCCAGATTCTTTTAAATTACGTTCTTCGATATACAGTATGTAATTAAATAATCCAACTAACAATTCATTCAAGGTGTGCCTTGTATTCAGTTCTTGTTGGCCCATAATAGTTGTACTGTACTATTCTGCTTCCTTGTCAGCAGCTTTTTTCGTAGTTGTTTTCTTTGCAGCTGGTTTTTTTGCAGCAGTTTCTTTTTTAGCAGCTGTAGTTTTCTTAGCAGCTGGTTTCTTTTCTGCTGTTTCTTTTTTAGCAGCTGTTGTTTTCTTAGCAGCTGGTTTTTTTGCAGCTGGTTTCTTTTCTGCTTTAGCTTCATCATCTTTTTTAGCTGCTGCTTTTTTAGCAGGAGCTTTCTTAGCTGGTGCAGCTTTTTCTTCAGCTTTTGCTGCTACTGGTGTAGCTGCAACTGGACCTTTTTCTAAAGCTTTTTTAGCTTCTTCACAGATTGCTGTAAATCCTTTTTCGTCATGGATAGCCATTTCTGAAAGCATTTTACGGTTTACTGTAATGTTTGCCCATTTTAAACCACAAGTTAATTTTGAGTAAGATAACCCATTCATTCTTGCAGCAGCGTTGATACGAGAAATCCAAAGTTTTCTCATGTCACGTTTTAATTGACGACGGTCTCTGTAAGCATATTTAAGACTGTGCATTACTTGTTCATTAGCTGTTTTGTATAGGATGTGTTTTGATCCAAAATACCCTTTCGCTAATTTAATTACTTTTTTTCTTCTAGCGCGTGTTGTTGTTCCACCTTTTACTCTTGGCATATCAAATTCCTCCTACTATTTTTGTAACATTAGCTTGATACGTTTGTAATCGCTCTCGCTAACTAATCCTGGTTTCGCTAATTGTCTTCTTTGTTTTTTTGTTTTCCCGTGGAAACGGTGTGATGTATAAGCATGTCCTCTTTTTAATTTTCCAGAACCTGTCTTTTTTACACGTTTTGCTAATCCACTGTGTGATTTCATTTTTGGCATAAAACTTTCCTCCTACTATTTTTTATTACCCATTGGAGCTAACACCAAAGACATTGTGTTACCTTCCAGCATTGGTCTTTTTTCTACTTTTGCAATATCTTGCATTTCTTCAACAAATTGATTCATCGCTTTTTTACCAACATCGATACGAGTCATCATACGACCTCTAAAGCGCATATCAACTTTAACTTTGTGTCCTTGCTCAATAAATTTACGAGCATGACGAACCTTTGTATCAAAATCATGTTTGTCGATATTTGGTGGCAAACGTAACGATTTCAATTCCACAACGTGTTGCTTACGTTTAGCTTCTTTTGATTTCTTTTGCATGTCAAAACGGTAACGACCGTAATCTAAGATTTTACAAACTGGTGGATTTCCTTTTGGAGCCACACATAGTAAATCAAGATTTTGCGAGAATGCTTTATCTAAAGCATCATTACGCGACATAACTCCCAATTGTTCACCATCTGCATCGATGACTAGCACTTCTTTAAAGCGAATCTTTTCATTAACTAAATCCGTGTTAACGTTGTTTGGTACGACCTTTCTAATAATAGACACCTCCTCGTGATCAAACACAAATAAAAAGTGAGCATAAATTGCCCACTTGCCTAACTAATACAGTTTCTACGTATTATGTAGCGCATACCTCAGTCTAAGTGACAGCAGGTGAGAAGTGGACTTCTACTTTCTACTAGCTTTTATTACTTGACTATGATACCACAACTGCGGCCAAAGTCAAACATTATTTGTTTATTTTAGCTGGGTTCATCTTATCACATCATCTAACGATCATCAATAATTTCTATTGCTTGTATACGATACATTTGCGTATAATAAAACTAATGAAAAAACTATACGAGCTTTTGGAAAATATTTTCCCAAATAAAAATATCAGCATTGAAAAACTCGATAAAGGAATCAGCAACCACAACTACCTCGTTAAAGTGGATAGTGAAACCTATGTCATGCGAGTCCCTTTCCTTGACAAGGGTCATGTGTTTTCACGTGAGCATGAAGCTATGGTAAACACGATGGTTTCTGACCTTGATGTTCCTTGCATGTACTTTGATCCAAAAACAGGCATCAAAATCACAAAATACATCTCCTCATTGTATGAATATGAAGAATGTCCCTATCCAGACAAGATTGAACGAGCTGCTCATTTGGTGAAAGCATTGCACCAAAAACCTGCTCCTGATTTTCCTTTTGATCCAGTGGCAACCTTAAGAAAGTATCAAGCGATGCTCAAACATCCCATCTACGATCTTTCAAACTATCAAGACATTGTGGAAAAGGTAAAAAGTCTTAACCACCAACAGGTGCTTTGCCATAACGATTTGGTTTCTGGAAATCTACTTTTTGGCAACGACCGTGATTATCTGATTGACTATGAGTATGCTGCCGCAAATGATGCACTGTTTGATGTCATGAGTTTTTTATCAGAAAACAACATCACAGACGAAACATTACGCCAACGCTTTTATAATGTATATTTTGATGAAATGAGTGAGACGCTTTATCATGATTTAGCCTTATGGGAAGATTTTCATAATCTGCTTTGGTGTACGTGGGCAATGATGTTATATGAAACGCGAAACGAATCGATTTATAAAGAAATTGCCACAATGAAATATCAAGCTTTGCAAAGACGTAACTAAAAAGAAGTTCAGCCATTACTAGGGTTGAACTTCTTTTCTTTGTTGGGCATCAAGCAGTTGTTTCAATTGCAAATCACTTTCTTGCAAATGATCACTGACAAAACCATAGGCACCTAGTGCCTGTTTTTCATAGACTTGCGAAAGTTGATTGGTTGTATACAAATACACTTTTACCCCTTGTTGGATAAATGGTAGTAGACTTGTTTCATCTTTTACCCAGCTATGTTTCATGAGTACTGTTGGAATTTGATTGGTTGCACAGAAATTAGAGACTGCTTCAAAATCTTTGTTTTTCTCTTTATATAAGGAATACATATAGTGTTTGAATGGATGGATTGCCTTAAGATTTGCATATTGTTCCTCACTGTAGAACTGTATGATCATCCGGTCCAAAACATCCAACTTATGATGCTCGGTTGCATACACTACCATTTTTTCAATGATGGATTCCATGGAAATTTCATCGGTGTACTTTGTATCGATGACAAACATGGCATCTACATGATTATCCATATAACTGATCAAATCCTTCAAATCACTGGCTGGATATTTATAATACTTGTAATTTTGTTTGAACTCTTCGTGACTAGGAATGCCATTAGAAAACTGTAGATAATGTTGGCCACTATCTTCCCAGTCATGATGAAGTACCACCTCACCATCACTTGTGACATTCAAATCCACTTCAAACAAACGTTCACCTGCCAAGTAGTTTTCTTGCAAAGCGCTGATTGTATTGGTTCCCGTTTTGCCATCAATACTACCAAGTGCGTGTTTGATGATATGATGATTTTCATACCACACTGGTTGCAGCGGTAACACTTCCACTGGTTTTGTAGTTTCTTCTTTTGTGAAGTTTGGCGCGTAAGCAAGTACGGCCATTAACATACCCATTACAAGCATTCCCGCAACAAATGAAAGAATGACTGGTTTTTTTATTCCCTTATATTTCATAGTTTTATTAAATGCCAACCCTTCACCAATTGCAAGAAAAAAGACGATCAATCGTCCTTCTTCGCTAATTCATTTTTTACTGCATTTAAGATTTGGGCATCATCATAACCAATGTCATGCATATCCCCAATAAACAAACGCACCATACTTGTTGCTTGTTCCTGCTCAAGTTTACTGATCAAGTCTTGATCTTCTGAGATAAAGCGACCAGCCGTACGCTCACTTTTTAGCAACCCTTCACGTTCCAATTCACTTAAGGCACGTTGGACCGTATTGGGATTCACTCCATATTCAACAGCTAAATCACGAACCGATTTCACGCGTGATCCAAGTTCGTAATTTCCAGAAACAATATTCTTTTTAAACTCATCCATGATTTGGATGTAAATAGGCACATTTGGATTAAAGTCCATCATATCACCTCTAATCCAACTCAATCTTGCGTTGTAAGAGATACTTACACACAAAGAAATAAACAGCTCCCCAAATGATTGCAAGTCCTAGTTGTACAAACATATCTTCGTAAATGATACTTGTATAGGTTTCCAGTGCATCTGTGGATGATACGCTTGAAGAACTCACCGTAAAACCAAGCGTTGAAGCCTGCATAATAGCATCACTTTGAAACACATAACTGATTCCAAGTTGGACAATAGAAATTGCAATGTAGGTGATAATTGCCACCAAGATACGGTGACTTTTCACGTATTTGGTATGCACGAACGTAATAATCATATAGGCACAAAGTACCGATTGCATCGTACTTATCATAAATTCTATAACGCTAACCGCTAGTAGTTGAATATCAACGTTTGCACCAAAGATACTTCCTAGGGTTAATGAGACTTCCGTCATCAAAATCGACGAGATAAAAATTGCCAAGATCGTTAAGCCAAACCAAAATGAGGCAACAAGCATTTTTGAAAGCAACAACTTGGTTGTACTTACTGGTAAAGTCAAAGTCAAATACCCTTGGCTTTTAAACATCGAACGATTAAAATTACGAAGAATTTGCAAACCAACAAAGACAATACTTCCAAATACCAAAAGTCCATAAATCATAATCAAGATAATCGCTGCAATTGCCGATACTTGTAGTGAACCATTTTCGGAAATCACGCTTCCATCATTCATGACTTGCGAAAATCCACCGAAACGGACCATCAGTGCAACCCCAATCATCGCCACAAACAAAATGAGGTATTGTTCATAACCGCGACGAATTTCATATTTTAATAACTTCATCATTTTGCGTACACCTCTTTAAACATTTCTTCAATGGATTTGCGTTGGTGGATACGAATATCATCCACTTCTTGATCAAGCGCAACACTTCCTTCTTTCAAAAAGATGACCCGGTTAAAGATTCGTTCCACATCACTAATCAAATGCGTAGAAACAATCAAGGTTTGGTTTTCATCGTAGTTTTCTAAAATGGTATCTAAAATGACATCTCTTGCGACTGGATCAACTCCACCAATGGGTTCATCCAACATAATAATCTTTGCCCGTCGTGACATCACCAAACTCAATAAAAACTTTTCTTTCATCCCTTTCGACATTTGGCGAAAGTACAAGCGTGAATCAATATCGAATTTACTTAACAACTGTAAACAACGGTTATAGTCAAAATCCTCATACAAATCCACAAACATATTTAGTACATCGACTCCCTTTTGCCACTTTTCAAAATACGGTTCATCTGGCAAAAAGGAAATCACTTCCTTGGAATGGATCCCTAACGGTTTTCCATCCACGATAATCTTTCCATCATAATCGGCAATCAAAGTATTCATAATCTTCATCAACGTTGTTTTCCCACTTCCGTTGGGACCTAGAATACCGATGATTTCTCCTGGCTTAATATCAAAAGAAACACCTTGTAAACCGACGCGTTTTCCATAACGCTTACTTACATTCTCTACTTTTATTAGACTGTCCATACATATCTCCTTGTATTAACATATTAATACACTTAAGAAAACAAGTCAATATATGCTATAATTATTGTATGAAAATTGATGCAAACCAGCTAAAAAAACAACTGAATCCGTTTTTTACGATTGTCGAATCCTATGAAACCATCAGTTCCACAAATGATTTACTCAAACAAGTGGCAACGACATTTCCAGAGGGAACCCTTTTTATAGCAAACGAGCAAACCAAAGGAAAAGGCAGAAACGGGCGTGATTTTTTATCAAAAGCTGACAAAGGACTCTACATGTCGATTCTCTTAAAACCAAACCTGGAACTTAAAGCCAGTTTAACCATTACCGCTTGTGCTGCTGTCGCAGTAGCAAAAGCGATTGAATCTTTGTATGGCCATGTCATTCAAATCAAATGGATTAACGATTTGATTTGCAATCAGTTAAAGCTTGGTGGTATTTTAGTAGAAAGTGGTTTGCAAGCAAATAAGCAACAAGTCGATTATTTTGTTGTGGGAATTGGTCTTAACGTTTACCATCAAGACTTTTTAGCACCACTTGATCAAATTGCAACAACCTTAGAGGACCAAATTGGCACAGTTGACCGTTTTAAGCTAGCTGTGGCCATCTTAAACAACTTTATAACAGAATATCAGCGGATGGAAACTAACGCTTGGCACAAGCCTTATTTGAAGTATTCCAATGTGTACCATCAAACCATTCGGGTCCTAGCAAACCCTGCTTACGATGCATATGTGGAAGATATTGATTGTTATGGACAGTTGCATGTCATCAAAGAAGATCAAAGCAAAGAGATTATCAATTCAGGCGAAATCAGCATCCGCCTTGTAGAGGAGTCATCATTAATAAAAAACAACTATTGGAAAATGGATACCGCGAATACCGTGGTAAAGATGTAAACGTATATTTTAAACTTTCGCTATGCACGCACTCGGCCCATTGCGTAAGAAGCAATAAAGACGTATTTAAAGTCTGTCGTAGACCTTGGATTTTACCAGATAACGGACAAACAGAGGAAGTTATCCGGATTGTGGATGGTTGTCCTTCTGGTGCCTTACAATACCTTTTGAAAGAAGAGGCAGTCTAAGTATGTATGTAAAAAAACAACACATCCGCATATTACGAGCAGTTGGAATTGTTAGCTTGCTTATTTGGATGTATGTGATTTATTCATTTAGTGCAGATAGTGGAAATACTTCAAGTGCCTTAAGTGGTAATGTTGTAAAAATGTTTTACCAAATCGTGGAACTCATTACTGGCAAAGACTTATATCAAAGTCTATCGCCAAGTCATCTTGCTCTTGTCGAATACGTTTTTCGCAAGCTTGCGCATATGTTCATCTTCTTTGTCTTATGTGTAAATGCTATGTGCATCATGTTTACGTTTCCCATCGCAATGCCTTTACGCATCATTGGAGCATTATCCTTCAGTTTTGTTTATGCATGCTTTGATGAATTTCACCAACTGACCGTTGCCGGCCGAGCAGGACAATTCAAAGATGTCCTAATTGACACCAGTGGTGCACTGATTGGCATTATCTTCTCGCTCTTACTTTATTGCGTGATTTACACCATCTATCAAAAACGCATGGTCAAAACCTATGGAAGTATCGATCCTTCAAAACTTGAAAGAAAATAAAAACAGCAACCGAAATTGCTGTTTTTATTCTTTATTGGCTTTATAAAAGAAGGTAAAGAGTAAACAACCAAAGCCAATAAACACACACAAGGAAAGTATCTCATCCACATGTAGCATATGCATACCATCCACACTCCTTCCACACACTTACATTTTACAATTCCATCGTTTTTAAACAAAGCGAGACAATGGATATATTATGCTTATAATAAGCAAAAAGAAACAAAACTTACGCCTTGTTTCTTTGTCGATAATATTCATTCAATGCAATCAAAGCGATGACACAAATTGTCGCAAAGCCAATGCAAACATAACGCGTTGGACTAATCGTTTGATTCTCGCTTTTTCCGATGGTAATATAATCTTCTTTTAACTGTACATCAAGTGCATTATCAGTACACGCATGATCAAGTTGTTCACACACCTTGGTTTTACCAGGAGAAACAAAAGAGATATCACCCTCATCTACAACTACAACAGAATCATCCAAACTCATCCAGTTGCTGGCACTTTTGTAACGATCAGCACTTTCATTTCGAATCATAAAATTATCTACTTCCAAATGTGGATGTAAGTCTTGCAAATTAACATCTTCATGTTCCACAATAATCGTATACTTGGCGAGTTCTAAATCGTTTTGCGAAAGCACTTGAAGTTGGACACTTCCTTGCTGTAACGCTTGAATCCAGCCACCTTGCACGATTTGAATCGTCTTCTCATTTGACAGTTTAAAATGCAACGTCTTTAAATCATACTCAGGAAATTCTTTTTGCACAAATTGAAAGTTTTTTCCAACCTTCGTCACTACATACATTTCGTTTCGTTCAGGCAGGCGATAGCCAACCTTTTGTTTTGCCTCCACGACATCAACAGCTTCATTTACAGACCCCTCGTCCATTGAAAACGCTGTCGTTGCACACATGGGTAAAGAAAGCGCAAAGAGTGCTTTCAGTATCGCAAGCTTTGTCATTCGTACGTTCCCCTCCGTTTTATCTAAATACCCTAACAAAGAGTATTGTACCAAATCTGTATTTACTTATCAATTATAATAATCATTATTTGTATGTAAATTAACACACCAAAAAAAGAAGCTAGTTGTTAGCTAACTTCTTGCTTATTCTGTCTACATCTTACTTAGGCGTTTGCGTGTTTTAAGCACTCCCCATAACGACAGCAATCCCAACAACACATAGAATCCTTGGTTGGTTGTATCGCCTGTTATTGGTGCGGTTGCTGCATTGCTAGTGTCAACAACTGGTGCAACCACTGTTGTATCTGTGGAAGTTCCCATGTCAGTTGCGTCACCCTTGTTTGCAGTATCACCACTGTCAGTTGTTTCCTCACCTTTATCCGGCAATTCTTCTTCCTCTACTTTTTCAACAAAAGTTGGATAGACACGAAGATACTGTGAACGATGTTTAGCAGTCCTATCTCCCATCATTTCATCAGTAATATCTGTTTCAGAATCTGTTGATCCTTCAAATACATAATAATCATAGTAAAAATCTTTCACTGCTGTTTCAAAGTCATCGCCTTTATACATTAACTTACCGTCTTTGACAACGAAATCTGGGTTGGATAGTGTTATACGTTCGATATTTAAACCATCTGGCAAGTCAACGACATAATCATCATCGTTCTTTGTATAAGACAGTGTCGTTGTGTTTTTCTCAACTGTAGTATAATTAAAATCAAAATCTGCAAGTCTTTCTTCATCGATAAAATAAATTAATTTTTCCAGTATATTTTCAGGTACATATGATATATTTGTCCCTCCATTAACAAAAACAATATTATTTACATCACTCAATTTCTCAAACTCAAATGCTGAAAACTTTACGTTTAAAAAGAAAACTTCCAATATATCTGCTTCAAGTTTGCTTAGCCGCAAATCAACCAAATCAATCATACTCAAGTTCAAATAATCAATTTTACTTTGTTTTGACAAATCCAATTTTGACAAGTTTGGAGCATTTTGAATATTCAAAGTGACAACTGCACTCTGCGAAGGTTGGATAATTTCCTCTAAACCCATAACATCATAAAGTACTATATTGTCCAAGTGATTGTTCGTTTGGAAATCCAGTTTTGAAAGTTTTTCCACATTGTACAAATGAAAATCCATGAGACTTACATCTCCTTCAACACTAATCTCTTGGATGTTCTTTGCATTTTGCACATATACTTCTTCTAATTTCGGATTATTACTCAGATTCAATATCTCCAAGTTTAACATTGTTTGAATATCAATCATTTTAAACTTTTTGTTTTGACTGATATTCAATTTTTCCAAAGCAGGTAAATCAGACAGATTCAACGAAATTAACTCATCTTGGTTTGTTACGGTAAGACTTTCTAAATTCTCCAATTCCTGAAGATAAATATTATCTATCATTACTGAAGTCGATAAATTTATTTCAACTAGATTAGGTAAATCCTTAACATTTAGTTCGATAAGATTTGAAAAACACTCAAGTCCTTTTAGCGAAGTGATGTCATCAAGTAAATCATCGTTTCCATCACCTTTACCAATTGTTAATTCTGTATCTTCATATGTAAACCCAACAGTATCTAACCATGCTTCAAAATCTTGATCGATTTGACAAGTTGCTGCATCTTTTGCTTCATCATTTTTTAAGTTCACCTCTTGTGGTGATAGCATTCCAAGTGCCATTGGTATACTTAATAAACACAATAAAACTTTATTCATTTCTTTCTCTCCTCTATTTTTTTAAACAATACACAGTTCACGTTACAACAGTAACGTATTATAAACACTACCTTTTTAGTTACCCTCTCCTTTTCACACACGAAAAATATTCTCAACAAACTGTCCAATATACACATCTCAACTAGATGTACGTTATTATGTTCAGTTTGATTTTCCACATGTATTTTACCATAACATGCCAATGCAACCTAAGCACAGGCACTAAAAACCAAAATGAATGTCATGAATCGCGTGTTTATTGCCATTTTCGTTCCATTATGACAGGAATCGACATCTAACTCTACAGGCAAATACAAAAAAGACATATTCCTATGCCTCTTTGTAAATAATATTCTTTTCGATTTGTTGGTAAATGTAATCACTTACCGCTTGTTTGTCTTTACCTTGATACATTTCGTATGTGATTGGTGTTCCAAAAGTAACCGAAATATCTTTGTTTTTGTCCTTTTTGTCATCAATGCAATACGCATTGTTTAACGTGATAGGAACAATCGTTGCCTTCGCCATAAATGCAGGTTGTAAAGCACCTGCTTTAAAAGGATTCATCGCATCGTGACGCGAACGTGTTCCTTCTGGAAAAATCAGCAGTCGTCGACCTTGTTTGAGTCGTCTAGCTGCTTCGCGAAGCATGTAGACATTTCCTTCACGAGTTTCGTGATCAAAATGGATTACATCCAAAACGCGGGCAATCCGCCCAAAGATTGGTAACTTTTCGTTTTTCTTTTTTGAAATAAATGCTAACGGATAGGGACAACTTGCAATGATTGGAACTGGATCAAGGGTTCCTTGGTGATTGGAAACAAATAGAATCGCTCCTTCACTTGGAATGTTTTCTTGTCCATAGACATGCAGGTTATAACCCATGACTTTTAACAGTCGTTTGCTTTGTAAGGAAAACGTGCGATAGCGCAAAGCAATACTTTTGTTGCGCTGTACAATCGCAGAAAACCATGCAATTGGTAAGAGAGGTAAGACTTTAATCATTTGCCAAATACTCATGTTAAGACTCCTTTTCCCAAATTGCGTATGCTATTGCAACATCCTGCTCATGTGCGATGGATATATGAATTGTATATCCATCGACAGAACAAACAGGCTTGCCATTTTCATCGTTGAGAATTTCAATGTTTGTGATGAGTTTCATTTCATTACATGCTTTAAAGATCGCTTCTTTCGCGGCAAAGCGACCAGCAAGAAATTCTTGTTTTCGTTGTTTATTTTTCAAGGTGTTGTAGAGCTCAAGTTCTTTTGCTGAAAGTATTTTAGCAGCAAGTGCTTCTTGATTTTGCTCCAATCTAGAAATCTCAACGATGTCACAGCCGATTCCGGCAATCATGTTATGCTCCTACAGCACACATGATTTCACCCTTCACTGCTACTTTGCCAGCAACTGTGGCTTCGACATCAGCGAAGTAAATTCCAGCGCGCTCATTGGTTAAAGTAACTTTTAGGGTTAAGACATCTCCAGGGATCACTTGTTGTTTAAAACGAAGTTTATTGATTCCCGCAAAGTAACCAATTTTCCCTTTGTTTTCTTCTTTCGATAAAAGTAAGACACATCCCGTTTGGGCAAGCGCTTCAACAATGAGCACCCCAGGCATCACGTGTTTTTCTGGGAAGTGACCAAGAAAGTGCATTTCATTTGTACTTACGCATTTTGTTCCGATGATCGTTTTTCCATCTTCACTAATTTCATCGATTCGATCCACTAAGTGAAAGGGATAACGATGGGGAATAATTTGTTGAATTTCATTTGAATTGTAAACCATGTTACGCCTCCCATTTCTTGAAGATTAAACTTACGTTATGTCCACCAAACCCAAGTGAGTTACTCATGGCATAGGTAAGTTCTTGTTTGCGACCAACATTGGCCACAACATCCAAATCACAATCTTCATCTTTTTCTTTATAATTGATGGTTGCAGGTACAAAGCCATCTTCAATGGCTTTAATGGTAATCAATGCTTCCACCGCACCACTAGCACCTAGTAAGTGTCCTGTGTTGCTTTTTGTTGAGGAAACCATTAGGTCATATGCATGCTCTTTAAATGCACCTTTAATTGCAGCAGTTTCGGTTTTATCGTTCATTGGTGTACTTGTTCCATGTGCGTTAATATACGCAATATCACTTGCTTGAATGTTTGCATCTTGGATTGCATTCACCATGGCTTGACTTCCACCAGAACCATCGCCAATTGGCGCCGTTATATGATACGCATCACAAGATGAACCATAACCAATCATTTCACCGTAGATTTTTGCATTACGAGCTTTTGCGTGTTCCAGTTCTTCAAGTACCAAAATCGCTGAACCTTCTCCCATAACAAAGCCACTACGTTCTTTATCAAACGGGATACTTGCACGATTTTTATCTTCACCTGTATGCAAGGCACGCATACTGCTAAATCCAGCAACTGCTAGTGGCGTAATACTTGCTTCAGTTCCACCAGCTAACATCACTTCTTGATAGCCATCACGAATCTTATGGAAAGCTTCACCGATGGCATTACTTCCTGCTGCACAGGCGGTTACTTGACTGCTACAGTGTCCTTTGGCTTTTACATCAATGGCAACACTACCAGCAGCAAGGTTCACTAGTGCCATGGGAATAAAGTATGGTGAAACACGACTTGGTCCACGTTCTTTTAAGTTATCTTCTGCACCTTCAATGGTTTCAATTCCACCAATACCCGAAGCAACAATCACACCAAAGCGTGTTGCATCAATCGCTTCAACATCTAGCTTTGCATCTTCCATTGCTTGTTTCGCTGCAATTCTTGCAAACTGAGTAAAACGGTCATTGAATTTCAAATCACGTTTTGTAAAGTAGGCTTCCATATCCAAATCTTTTACTTCACCTGCCAGTTTTGCTTTAAAGTCTGTTGTATCAAAATGAGTAATCTTATCAATTCCACATACGCCATCTTTAATTGCTTGCCATGTATCTGGTGCAGTATTTCCAATTGGGCTTAATGCACCCATTCCTGTAATAACAACTCTTCTTTTCATGAGCGACCTCTACATTACCATTCCGCCATCAACGTGAAGAACTTGTCCTGTCACGTAACGACTTTTATCACTAGCTAAAAAACTAACCATATTTGCCACATCTTCCATCGTTCCAAAATCTTTCATTGGAATATTCGTTAAGATGGCTTGTTTTACATCGTCACTTAAGACTTCTGTCATCTTTGTTGTAATAAACCCTGGTGCAATTGCATTTACGGTAATTCCACGTGGTGCAACTTCACGAGCAACACTTTTTGTTAGCCCAATAATTCCAGCTTTACTTGCAGCATAGTTTGCTTGTCCCACATTTCCAATGAGTCCAATGACACTAGCCATGGAAATAATAGAACCACTGCGTTGTTTCATCATTGGTTTTAACACGTGCTTGATACAGTTCCATGTTCCTTTTAAGTTCACATCGATAACTGCATCAAAATCTTGTTCAGACATACGTAACATTAACGTGTCTTTTGTAATACCTGAGTTATTGACAAGTACATCGATTTGTCCAAAGACTTCAAGTACGCTTTTAACCATTGCTTCAACAGCCGCAAAGTCCGTAACATCCGCATTGATGCATAAGGTTTTCACACCAAAATCTTCACACTGCTTTGCTGTATCTAATGCTGGTGTATCATCTCCAATGTAGTTAATAACAATATCGTATCCTTCTTTTGCCATTTGTAAGGCAATCGCTTGGCCAATACCTTGGCTAGCTCCTGTAATTAATGCAACTTTATTCATTTGGTTTTACCTCTTTTATCATTGCTTCTAAACTTGCAACATCTTCTACGCTATACACGTTTACATCACGGTTAATCTTGCGGACAAACCCCTTTAAGGTACTGCCTGGTCCAATTTCAATAAACGTTGTGACACCTTGATCTATCATGTACGAAATACTTTGTGAGAAACGCACACTGGATTGGATTTGTTGTTCCAAAAGATCCATAAGTGGTGTTTCGCTTTCTTGTCCACTGACGTTGTACACAACTGGCAGTTTCGGCTTTTCCATTTCGATTGTTTCAAGTACTTCACGTAGTTTAGATCCCGCTTCTTTTAATAAACTTGAGTGGAATGCGCCACTAACATTTAATGGAATGACGCGTCTTGCCCCTTTTTCCATCAATAATGGAACTGCAAGTTCCATCGCTTTACTTGTTCCTGTAATGACAATTTGTCCTGGACAGTTGTAGTTTGCAATCTGACAAAGCTCACCTTGGTTGGTTAACTGCTCACAAACATCTTGGATCAATGTTTCATCCAAATTCAAGACTGCCGCCATTCCACTTGTTCCTGCAGGTAAAGCGTTTGCCATCAACTGTCCACGTTGACGAGTGATGTATGCTGCATCTTTATAACTAAAGGCTCCTGCATACGCTAGTGCACTGTATTCTCCTAAACTCAACCCAGCCACATAGTCAGGTGTAATTCCATAACTTGAAACAACACTTGCAATCGCTAATGAAGTTGTTAAAATGGCACTTTGTGCATAGGCTGTATCATTCAACATGTCCTCTGGTCCTTCAAAACAAAGTTGTTTGACATCATAATCAAGCTTTACACTATCATAGACTGCTTTTGCAACGGTGTAGTTGTCATACAATTCTTTACCCATACCCACTTTTTGGGCACCTTGACCAGCAAAAATAAATCCTATTTTCATTTTGTTTCCCCTAACGCTTGTAAGGTTTCACTTTTTAATTCTGCAATTAAATGATCCACACTTACAATTTCATTTACTCTATATGCATTACTGCCAATGAAGACCAGTCCAGAATCTGTATTACCTTTGACACTTTGAATGAGTGCTTCACTAATACAGTACGGTGTATCCAATGGATTGCATGGTGTTAAACAATTCAAACATTTGGTAATTGTGACATTCCCACGTTCTTTTTGTTTTTTCATGAACGCATTCATAATTCCACGTCCAGGAAATCCAGTTGGACTTTGCACAATTTCAATATCTGATTTTTGACAATCGACAATGGCTTGTTTGAATGCAATATTGGCATCACATTCATCCGTCGCTATGAAGCGTGTTCCCATTTGGACACCATCTGCTCCAAGCTTGATCATGTTTGCGATGTCGTTTCCATCATAAATTCCACCAGCCATAAACACTGGTATTTTACGGTTGTATTTTTCTTCGAATGCTTTCAATTCAGCTTTTACGTCATGGAAAATATCTTCCAATGACTGACATGTATTTTCTAACAGGTCTTCTTTTTTAAATCCTAAGTGACCACCTGCTTCACTTCCTTCAATCACCACAAAATCTGGTGCAACCTGGTGTCGTTTATCCCAAATCTTACACACGAGTTTTGCAGCTTTACCACTAGATACAATCGGTGCTAGTAAAATACTTGCATCATCGACCATACTTGGCAAATCAAGGGGCAATCCAGCGCCAGAAATGATGGCATCAACTTTTGCTTTGACTGCCGCACGTACGTACTCGACGTAATTTTTACTTGCAGCCATAATATTGACACCAATCAAACCTTTACCTAAGGCAATGTCACGAGCTTTTTTTACTTCGTCAACAATTGCTTGGCAATTTGCAACTAGATTATCACTGCGGAAGTTGGGTAAGTTATAACCAGGATGGGCAGCACTAATTACCCCCATACAACCATTGCTAGCAACGGCTCCAGCTAAATTCCCTAAAGATACACCAACACCCATACCACCTTGAATCAAAGGGAAAGAGAATGTCTTATCTTTGATTTTTAGTTGTTGCATGAAATTTCCTCTTGTTTCTTTTCTAGTTCGTTCAGTTGAACTTTACTATCACATACAATATAGTCTAAGATTTCTTGAAGTGTTTTTTCTTCTTTTACCATACCGGCAATTTGTCCAATCATAACTGAACCCATTTGCATATCACCTTCAAACACTGCTTTACGAAGTGCTCCAAGGGTTAATTTTTCCAATTCTTCACGGTTTGCAGCATCCGCTTCTAGCTTTGTATACGTACGTGCCATCTTGTTTTTTAAGATACGTACAGGTGAGTTCATACTACGACCCGTTACCACCGTATCGGTATCTTTTGCTTTTAAGACTGCTTGTTTGTAGTTTTCATGAACTGGACATTCTTTAGCCACAAGTAAACATGTTCCTACTTGCACCCCAATTGCACCTAAGGCAAGAGCTGCATTGAAAGTACGTCCATCAGCAATCCCTCCAGCTGCAATCACTGGAATACTTACTGCATCACATACTTGTGGTACCAGTGCCATCGTTGTTTGTTCACCAACATGTCCACCAGCTTCGCCACCTTCGACGATCAAAGCATCCGCTCCTGAACGTTCCATACGAATACCTAAAGCAACACTTGGCACAACAGGAAAGACTTTCGCTCCACTTGCTTTAAGCATGTCCATGTAAGGACCAGGATTTCCCGCTCCAGTTGTTACCACTGCAACTTTTTCAGCAGCAATCATTTCCATAATTTCTTTTGTGTAGGGATTCATCATCATCACATTCACACCGAATGGTTTCTTGGTTAATGATTTACAAGTGTGAATCGCATCACGTGCTTCTTCTACACTCATCGCTCCCGTTCCAATGATTCCAAGTCCCCCACAGTTACTTACTGCAGCAGCAAATTCTGCTGTGGCAATGTTTGCCATCGCTCCTTGGATAATTGGGTATTTAATATTTAACATTTTATGTAACATGGTGATTCTCCTTAGAATTCTACGAGACTTGCAGCACAAGTAAATCCTGCACCAAAGCCAACCATAACAACACACATACCAGGAGCAATCACACCTTGTTCCATCGCTTCTGCTAAAGCAATGGGAATGCTTCCTCCTGAGGTGTTGCCGTATTTATGTAAGTTGGTAAAAACTTTTGCTTCATCAATTTTCATACGTTTTACCACATTGTTAATGATACGAATATTGGCTTGATGTGGAATGAGCACATCAACATCAGCAATTGTTTTTCCAGCTTTTTCAAGAACTGCTTCAACAGCTTCTTGCAATGCTTTTACAGCAAAGCGGAAGACTTCACTACCATTTTGATAAAGGTAACCAATCTCATGATTTCCATTTTTCAAAAGTTCATGAGTAGGTAAACCAGGGCAAATCAGTTCTCCGTTCATATCACCAGTAGCATTGGCATAGTGATACATTTCTTTTTCAGTAGCTTCTTGTTTCATGATGACAGCACCAGCTCCATCGCCAAATAGGATGCATGTATTTCGGTCTGTGTAATCCACAATTTTACTATTCACATCCACACCAACGACCAAAGCACATGTATAATCAGCTAACATGTAGCTTGCAACTTGTAAGGCATACACAAAGCCGGTACAAGCTGCACTGATATCAAAGGCCATCATGGTTTTATCTTGTAAGCCAAGTTTTCCTTGAATCAAACAAGCAGTTGATGGTGTGATGTTATCTGGCGTCATTGTTGCACAAACCAACAAATCAATTTCGTTTAGGTCAATACCTGCATTAGCAATTGCTTTTTTTGCAGCTTCTGTTGCTAAATCACTTGTATTTTGGTCAGTTGAAATGCGACGTTCTTTAATTCCTGTACGCGAAACAATCCATTCATCGTTTGTTTCAATAATACTTTCAAATGCTTGGTTTGGGACTGTGTTGTTACCAACAGCATACCCACTTCCAAGAATGTTACGATTTTTCATAGGTATCACTTCCCATACGACGATATTTCTCATATCGTTTTTCCAATAAGTCTTTGCGTTTCATTTTACCTAAAACAGCAAGTTCTTCACGAATGTATTGTTCCATGCTCTTAGCGACTTCTTGCACATCTTTTTGTGCTCCACCAAGCGGTTCTTTAATAATGGCATCGATGACTTTTTTACTAAGTAAGTCATAGGATGTAAGTTTCATATGTTCGGCAGCTTCTTTGGCACGACTTGCATCTTTCCATAAAATGGATGCAAACCCTTCTGGTGAAAGAATCGAATAAATCGAGTTCTCTAACATGGCCAAACGGTCCGCAACACTTAAGGCAAGTGCTCCTCCACTTCCACCTTCACCAATGACGATGGAAATAATCGGGACTTGTAAGCTCGAGAACACCTCTAAGCATTTTGCAATTGCTTCTGCTTGTCCACGCTCTTCCGCTTCTTTTCCTGGAAACGCTCCAGAGGTATCCACCAAATTAATGATGGGACGATTGAATTTCTCCGCCTGTTTGGCTAGTCGCAACGCTTTGCGGTACCCTTCTGGTGAACTCATCCCAAAATTACGAACAAGATTTTCTTCCGTGTTCTTCCCTTTGGCTTGTGCAAGCACAGTTACCGCTTTTCCATCAAAGGTTGCTAGACCACCAATTAATGCTTGATCATCACGCACACCTCGATCGCCATGTAGCTCCATAAAATCAGGAAACAACAAGGCAATATAATCATGCGCTTTGGGACGATCTGCATGTCTTGCTAAATACACGCGATCCCAAGCTTTTAAGTTCTTATATGTTTCTTCTTGAATGCGCAAGATTTGCGCATCAATTTCTTCATAATAACTTGGATCCATATTGTCTGCTTTTGTTTTTTCCGCTTCCAATGATTGGATCAAGATTTCACATTCTTTTAAGTTCATGTACTTATCCTAGGTGAAATGCCAACAGTTTATGTAAGGTGTCACGTAAATCTTTACGTTCCACAATGGCATCCACAAATCCTTTCTCCAGTAGAAATTCACTACGTTGAAATTCTTTTGGTAGTACTTCATTGATCGTTTTTTCAATCACGCGTCGTCCAGCAAAGCCAATCAGTGCATTAGGTTCAGCTAATATGATATCGCCTAGCATCGCAAAACTTGCACTAACTCCACCAGTCGTTGGATTGGTAAGTAGTGAGATGTAAAGCAAACCTGCTTGATTGTGGCGTTCTAAGGCACTGCTAGTTTTTGCCATTTGCATCAAAGAATCTATACCTTCTTGCATTCTTGCCCCACCACTTGTACACGATATCAAAAGTGGTAGTTTTTTCTTTGTGGCAAGTTCGATTGCGCGAGTGATTTTTTCACCAACAACACTACCCATACTTCCCATCATGAAATTACTATCCATAATTGCTACAACCAGTTTGATTCCTTGAATCGAGCCGGTTCCATAAATCACAGCTTCTTTTAAACCAGTCGCACGTTTGTATTTATCAAGTTTACCTTCATAACCAACAAAACTTGTACCATCACTTTCCATATTTGCATCAAGTTCTTTAAAACTATCCACATCAAGGATTTGACGAACACGCTCTCTTGCACTCAACTTTAAATGATGACCACAACGAGGACACACATAATAATTTGAGACAAAATCTTCATAAGGTAAGCTTGCATTGCAAACTTCACAACTTTTTAAAATGTCATCTGGTATTTCTTTTGGTTCTACTTGATGTACAACTTTTTTTCTTGAACGATTGAAAATGGATAATCGTTCTTGACGTTTTTTAAATAAATTCTCCATTTGCTTTTAACTCCTCTATATAGGATTCAGCAAAACCTGTATCGTATTTTCCTTCTACAAATTTTGGTGCATGTAAAACCAAATAATGGAATTCAATATTGGTTTCCAAACCATCGATAATTAATTCACTAAGTGCACTACGCATCTTTTTAATACAAGCCAAACGTGTTGGTGCAAATGTGATAAGTTTTAAAATCATCGAATCGTAGTAAGGTGGAATTTCATATCCACAATATACAGCCGAATCGCTTCGTACCCCTTTTCCTCCAGGAATATGTAAGAAATTAATCTTTCCTGGACTTGGGGCAAAATCATATGCGATATTTTCCGCATTGATACGACATTCCAGTGCATATCCTTGACGAACGATATCTGCTTGTTTGTATTTCAGTACAGTCCCATCAGCTGAACGAATTTGTTCCTTGATGATATCGACACCCGTAATCATTTCACTGATTGGGTGTTCTACTTGTACTCGTGTGTTCATTTCCATGAAATAGAAATGATTGTCTTTATCTAATAAAAATTCAATGGTTCCAACCGAGTTGTAGCCCACATACGATGCAGCACGTACTGCAGCATCTAACATACTTTGACGTGTCGCATCATCCAATATATGACAAGGTGCTTCCTCAATCATTTTTTGATTACGTCTTTGGAAACTGCAATCACGTTCAAACAAATGAATGACATTTCCATGTTTGTCCGCCAACAATTGGACTTCGATATGTTTTGGATTTTCTAAGTATTTTTCCATATACACATCATCATCACCAAAACAAGCCATGGCTTCCGCTTTGGCAGCTTTGAAGTTACTAACATACGTATCTTGATTACGAACAATACGCATTCCTCGTCCCCCTCCACCACTACTGGCTTTGATGATCACAGGAAAGCCCATGGTTTTTGCAAGTGCAAGTCCTTCTTGTTCATCTTTCAAGATTTGCTTACTTCCAGGAATGACTGGAACATTAGCTTCCATCATCATTTGGCGTGCTTTGCTTTTGTTACCCATCTTTTCGATAATCTCTGGATCTGGACCAACAAAAATCAAACCACAGCTTTGAACAAGTCTAGCAAACTTTGGATTTTCACTTAGAAACCCAAAGCCTGGGTGAATGGCATCACTACCTGTGCTACAAGCTGCTTGAATGATGTTATTCATATTCAGGTAACTCTCATTTACTCTAGGACCACCGATACACACTGCCTCATCAGCTAGTTGTGTATGCAATGCATCCTTATCCGCACTCGAGTAAAGGGCAACCGTTTTGATTCCCATCTCTTTACAAGCACGAATAATGCGAACGGCGATTTCTCCACGGTTCGCAATACATAGTTTTTGTATCATAGTATCACCTAATCGATGATCATTAAGACATCATCAAATTGCACCATGTCACCATTGTTTTTGGCAATCCACGCGACGCGTCCTGCACAAGGTGCTTTGATTTCGTTTAGTACTTTCATCGCTTCAATGATACATAAGGTATCACCAGCATTAACTTGTGTGCCGACTTCAACAAACGGTGCATCGTTTTCAGATGGTGCTACATAGTACGTACCAACTAGTGGACTTTTCACTTCGCTTCCACTTACTTGGTTTGTGCTTTCTACTTTGCTTGTTACTTCAGGTGTTGCCACACTTACTGGTGCACTAACGTACTCTACACTGGCTCCTGGCTTTTCCATTGCGATTTTGATATCATCAACTTCCAATTCCATTTTTGCTAGTGAACTATCTTCAAATAAAGCAATGATTGCTTGTATTTTACTTGTATCCATATCCTATATCTCCTTTAAAAAAAAGCTAAGAAATCTTAGCTTCTACTTATTTCTTTGCGTTAACAATATCGATGATATCTTGAACAGTTTCTAATTTTGCTAGTTCTTCATCTTCGATGCGTACATCAAATTCTGTTTCTAGTTCAAGTGCAAGTTCTACTGCACTAAGTGAATCAATTCCTAAATCATCTTTTAAGTTTGCTTCTGGCTTAACGTCGTCCGCATCAACGTTGATTGCCTCTACTAATACTTTTTTTACGTCTTCTAACATAATAATATGCCTCCTTCAAATAAACCTTTGAAACTCAAAGTTGTTTACATTATACATACTTGGACTATCAAAGTAAATACTTTTTTTGAAGAAATTTCGACTTTCAAAGTATTTACCTTTGTTTGTCGAACACATTTGTATTCTAGGCTTCAAAATGAAACCGTTATCAACAAAACAAAAGAAAAAGTGTAGATCATCATCCACACTTTTAAACTAATTAAATTTTCGTTTTTTAAACATCAGTGTGCCTGCAATTGCAACAGCAAACAACAAGCCAATTACATTTGTTGAATCTCCCGTTGCTGGAGCTGATGGTTTTGTTGGTGCTATTTCTGGACTTTGCACAGAACTTTCAACTACTCTTACATCAGCTTGTACAAACAAGTGTGTGAAACGTAACGCTTCATCTCCCAGGTATCCAGGTCTCGTATCATACTCATCAATGAATTCATATACCTTCCCCTCATCTTTTACCTTGTAGTAGTATCTAAACGGTTCAAGTTCATCTTTATCTAAGACAATTTTATTGCCTTGAATTCTCCAATTACAGCCAGCTGCGATTGAAACCATCGTTACATCCAAATCATCAAGAATCAGTTCATAGCCATGTGTCATCTTTTTTGCATCTAAGGTAATGGTATTGCTTGCATAACTTTCACCCAATCCATCATCACTCATCCAATTCAAGTCAGCGAAGGTCAAAGAAGCAAGCAAGTCACTTGGCACATTCAGTTGTGACAGTTTATTTCCTGCAACCACCAATTCTTCCAGTTTTGTTGCTTTACTTAAAAATGTATCTACATTGGTTATATCGGTATTCAACAAATTCAAGTATACTAACTCACTTGGAATGAAATCCAACGATTCCAGTGGTACATTGTATATGGAAAGCAAAAACACGGAGCTACTAAGGTCTAAACTGGTTAAATTCTTAGCATTGGATACGCTTAATACAATGGGTTCATCTCTTTCACTCAGCAAAACTTCCGTTGCGTTTATATTTGCTAAACGGAAAACCCGTACATTCGTAACATCGGATAAATCAAGCACACCCGTGGTCCCACCTTCAATCTCAATAAAGAATGAATAATCTTCATGAGTCTGTATTTTTACACTTTTCAACGATTTTGCTTCTTTCATATATAACTCAGTGGTACCAACTCCAGAGTTGAACACCATTTTTGAAAAGTCTAAGATTTCTCCTTGATAATGCAGTATGGTAATATCTGTCAAGCAAGTAAAGAACTCCAAACCCTCAAAGCTTTCAATGTTATATACGCTACAATCGATCATAAGTTTATTTACAAACAACTCCGTTCGACCCAATTTGCCATCAGCTTCAGCTACAGGTGTAGCCCCACTAACTCTATCTCTTCCGTCCACTTGTTCATAAAGAAACCTTTGCAATTCAACATCCTTAATATCCTGGATTTCAATACTAACAGATTCATTTGCAATTGCACCCTCTTTTGTCAACACAGCTTTCTCTTGACCAATCGGTTGCATTCCACCAAACAAACAAGATAATGCCATGACTGCTGTCATCATCAATTTCATATTATTTATCCCCCTCGAAACATCTTTACTATACTTTACCAAACTTCATGTTGATTGTCGCCCCTAACCATTCAGTATACAATTTGTTTACAACACGCCAAAAAGGCACGAACTGTACTATGTACATCCGCACCTTATGGTTACACTCCCTGATATGTATGTTTTGCATGTCTTTACCACTGTCACAGCATCTAAGACCTTACGTTTAGGAGCATGGATAAAACTTTTTTATAGGTTACACAAGTTGGTTATTTAATTTTCCCACACGTGTAATTGTTTGCTTTCAAGCCTTTTACTAGATCATCAACTTTTTTAAAATCATTCAAGCCTAGTTCTGTCATATCCGCTTCAGAAACTTTTGATGTGTCCACTTCAACTTTAACTGAAAGTTTTTTTGCTTTTTCATCAACTGAAATATCGAAAGTTAAACCTTCTTGCTTCTTATTTGGATTGACATATTTGTCCTTGTATAGTTGTTCAAGTTCTTTGACTTCATAATCTTCAAATAGATAATCTGCTAATGCAGCCTCTTGACTTACAATAAGTGATTTTACTTTCTTATCACTATCGTAGGTTACATCTACTTTTTCAGTGACTCCTGAAGCTCCTGAATCAAACTCACAAGATACATTTTTGTCTTTTGCGCTGCCTTGGCATGCTGCTAAAAGCAGCACCATGCAAAACATGACCATTTTCTTTTTCATCTCTATCCTCCTGTTGTCTTATTTTTTTAAAGGCAAGTAAAGGAATACCTTACATACTCCTCTACTTACGTAAATTACTACTACTATTCTTCTTCTTTTTTGCGTTTTACGAGAACGAATGCACCTAACAATGACATCATTGCAAGAGCGACTAAACCGTTCGTACTTGTTGTATCACCAGTACTTGGGTTTGATGTCGTAGGTTCTTCTTTCGGTGCAATACTTGGCGATTCTATCGGAAGTACAGTTACCTTAATCAGAGTTGCATATTCAATGCCTTGGTGGTTGACTTTCAATTTCATGTCATATACGCCACCTTCGCTTGGACTTGCATTTACGGTATTTAAGTGAGGTTCATGTACTTCGATTGCTGCTGCTGTTGGATATCCATCTTTGTTTGATGCATTAACTACAACATCAGCACCTGACAGTTCAAGTGAGCGTTCTTTTGTTAAGCTGGCAGCTTCTTTGTATGGGATTGTGAAGTCGTTTGCACGAATTGCCATATCCACTTTCACAACGTGTACAGAAATTGTCACCTTGATTGATGGATCTTTCACTACTCTAAATGTCGCTGTGTATGTACCAAGTTTACCTTCGATATTGTGATCTTCAACTTCAACTGCTACTAAGGCAAGATCTCTTAATCTATAACCCTCAGCATCTGCAAGTAAGATTAATTGATCATTTGTGATTGTTGAAGCCACTTGTGTATCAATGGTAATGTTGTTTGCACCAATTGCATAGTTGTCTTCTGATGTAATCACATCTTTTTCAACTACTTTAATTGCAATCGTTACTTTTGTTGCAGGTTCTTCTACGACATAGAATGTAGCCGTGTAGTTTCCTGCTTCCGCTTTGAAGTTCGTTGATTCTAGCATCACAGTTCCTGCGCTCATATCCTTACGGTTATACGCTTCGGCTTGTGCTAAACCAACAAGTTCATGGTTATCTGCAATTGCTTGTGCTTGTTCAACGTTCATTACGAGGTTATTTGCCCCAATTGTGTACGTATCACCGTGTTCAATTACATCTTTATCCATAACTTTAATTGCGATGGTTACTTTTGTTGCCTGCTCTTCATCAACATAGAATGTTGCTGTGTAATCACCTGTTGCTTTTTTGAAGTTTGTGCTTTCAAGTTTTACGGTTCCAGCACGCATGTCCTTGCGGTTGTATGCTTCTGCTTTCGCCAATCCTATCAATTCTTCGTTTGCAACAATTAGGTTTGCTTCATCTAACGTCATTACGATGTTGTTTGCACCAATTGTGTAACTATCACCATGTTCGATAATGTCTTTATCCATTACCTTAATTTTGATTGTAGCTTTTGTTGTTTGTTGTTCATCAACATAGAACGTTGCTGTGTAATCACCTTTTTCATGTTTGAAGTTTGTACTTTCTAGTTTCACCGTTCCAGGACGCATATCCTTTCGGTTGTATGCTTCTGCTTGCGATACATCAATCAAGTCTTCATTGTTGGCAATTTGTCTTGCTTCATCCAATGTCATAACTAAGTTGTTTGCCGCAATCGTGTAATCATCACCATGTTCAATCACATCTTTATCGAGGACTTTAATTGCGATGGTTACTTTTGTTGCTTTTTCTTCATCCACATAGAATGTTGCTGTGTAGTCGCCTTTTGCTTTCTTGAAGTCTGTTGTTTCTAGTTTCACCGTTCCAGCACGCATATCCTTACGGTTGTATGCTTCTGCTTGTGATAGATCAATCAAGTCTTCATTTCTTGCGATTTGTTTTGCTTCATCCAATGTTAAGACAAGGTTGTTTGCAGCAATTGTGTACGAATCACCATGCTCGATAATATCTTTAGCAAGCACTTTAATTGCGATTGTCACTTTCACTGTAGGGTCTTCTACTACGCTAAATGTAGCTGTGTAGTCACCTTTTTCCTTTTTAAATGTTGTGCCTTCTAGTTTCACAGTCGCTCTGCTCATATCCTTGCGGTTATATGCTTCAGCATCTGCCAACTTGATGAGTTCATCATTATCCGTGATTTGTTTTGCTTGATCCAATGTGAGAACAAGATTGTTTGCAGCAATTGTGTACACATCACCATGTTCGATTACGTCTTTATTCATAACCTTAATCGCGATAGTTACTTTTGTTGCTGGTTCTTCTACTACACTGAATGTTGCTTCATAGTCACCTTTTGCTTTCACAAATGTTGTGCTATCCAACTGCACGGTTCCAACACTCATATCTTTGCGTTTGAATGCCTGTGCTTTTGCTAGTTTGATTAGCTCATCGTTATCTTTGATGGCGTTTGCTTCATCTAAAGTCATCAAGATATTGTTTGCACCAATGGTGTATTTATCTCCGTGCTCAATCACATCGTTATCGATAACTTTAATTTTGATTGTGACTGTTGTGTCTAACTCTTCATTCACTTGGAAGGTTGCTTCATAATCATTAACCTCAGCTTTGAAGTCTGTTGTTTTTAAACTTACCGTTCCTGCAGTTAAGTCTTTTACTTTCCATGCTTCTGCTTTTGCTAGACTAACCAAGTCATCATTCGTGATCGCTTTTGCTTCATCCAACGTTAGGATAATGTTACTTGCTACGATTGTGTAGTTATCACCATGTGTAATCACATCACCTTCGACTACTTTCGCGATTGCATGTGCATCATCTTTTGGCTTTGTTGCATCATCAACTGCAATGACAACGTTATAGTCACCAGGTTTTGCTTGATAACCATCATTGTCTTTAACGATGAGTTTGTCTTCTGGTACTGGTTGTCCAGTTGCTTTATCCCATGCTTTCGCATCCGTTAAGTCTAAGATTTGTTCGTTTGTTCCATCAACATCATCTTCTAAGATTACGAAGTTGTTGACATCATAGATGTAATCTTCTCCTACGTATAAACCAACTGCTACGACACGGTTTTTACTCACACTGTTTCCATCGCTATCTGTTACGCTGTATGTTACAACATAAACACCTTTGCTACTTGTGTCTACGATTCCTGTTGAAACCACTTGGTCTGTAAGGTCACCGTCTTCTGTATCAAGTGCGCTAATTCCATGTCTATAGTCGTATGCATCGCCAATTGCCAATTCCATAAATCCTGGATCAACCGTTAGCATTGGTTCATCACCAGTTTCCACAGTTACATGTACTTTTACTGTCGTTTCTGGGTGATCTTTAAGTGCATAGATTACGTAGTAGTCCGTTCCATTAACATCCGTGTCAATGTTCTTGTCAACTACGATAACTTTTTCATCACTTAAGTCTTTTACGTTCCAACCTTGTGCATCTGCCCATCGAATTAAATCAGCATCTGATGGATCACTTGCTTTACCTCTTGTGATGGTAAAGTCATTTGCTCCAATTGCGTAG
Source organism: Erysipelotrichaceae bacterium MTC7 (assembly GCA_001695645.1). Classification (GTDB taxonomy): domain Bacteria; phylum Bacillota_I; class Bacilli_A; order Erysipelotrichales; family Erysipelotrichaceae; genus Breznakia. Next base: position 137,493 of record LVZN01000023.1, read on the forward strand.
TCATCGTTGGTTGTTAGTTCATCTTTATCCACAACTTTGATGGTCACAGTAACTTTCGTTGCTGGCTCTTCTTCAACACTAAATGTCGCTTTGTAATCCTTAGCAATTACGGTTGCTGCCGCAAAATCTGTACTTTCTAATTTCACTGTTCCAGCACTCATGTCTTTACGACTAATTGCTACTGCATTTGCCATCGTCACGAGTGTATCGTTATCGGTGATCGCTTGTGCTTGTTTTACATTCATGATGATGTTGTTTGCACCAATCGTGTATGAATCACCATGCACAACAATGTGTCGATCGATTACTTTAATTTGAACAGTTATCTGCGTTTCTGGCTCTTCAACAACACTGAATGTTGCTGTAAAGTCATTCACTTCAGCTTTGAAATCAGTTGTATCTAATTGTACCGTTCCAGCACTCATATCTTTACGTTTGAATGCTTCTGCTTTTGCTAGTTGAACTAGTTTACCTGTGTCTGTAACTTGTTTGGCTTCATCTAATGACATAATGATGTTATTTGCAGCGATTGTATATTTGTCTCCATGTCCAATGACGTCTTTTTCAACGACTTTGATTTGGATATCTACTTTCGTTGTCTTTTGTGCATCAACATTAAATGTTGCTGTATAGTTACCTACTGCTTTTTTGAAATCTGTAGATTCAAGATTAACTTGACCTTCAGATAAATCTTGAATTTTCCAAGCTTTAGCTTTTGCCAGACCAACAAGTGCATCATTGTCTGCTAACGCTTTGGCTTGATCAACGGTCATAATGATGTTACTTGCAACGATTGTGTAGTTTCCATCACCACGTTCAATCACATCACCTTCGACTACTTTTGCTGTTGCTGTTGCATCATCTTTTGGATTTGTTGCATCATCAACGGCGATAATTACCTCGTAATCCTCAGGATCTGAACAATAGCCACCGTTGTCTTTTACAATGATTTTGTCATCATCCACCGGTTTTCCAGTTTCTTTATCCCATGCTTTTGCATCCGTTAAGTCTAAGATTTGTTCATCACTTCCAGTTACATCATCTTCAAGGATGACAAAGTTATCCAAATCATAGATGTAGTCTTCACCAACGTATAGTCCAACTGAAACAACACGATCTTTACTTACCGTATTGTGATCACTATCCGTAACGCTGTACGTTACAACATAAACACCTTTGGTGCTTGTGTCTACCGTTCCTGTTGATACTACTTTCGTTGTCAAATCTCCATCTTCTTCGTCGTATGCACTAACTCCATTTCTGTAGTCAAATGCATCACCGATTTCCAATGCAACAAATGCTGGATCAACTGTTAATAGCGGTTCATCACCTTTAGAGATTGTTACTTTTACAGTAACTGTTGTAGCTGGATCGTTGATTAATTGGAATGTTACATAGTATTCATCAGAAGAAATATCAGTTCCAATGTTTTTCTTTGCAACACTAACTTTTTCATCACTTAAGTCTTTTAGCTTCCAACCTTGTGCATCCGCCCACTCAATTAGGTCAGCATCTGTATAGTTTTCTGCTTTACTTCGTGTAATAACAAAGTCATTTGCACCAATCGCGTATTTGTCATCAGCTGTTAATTCATCTTTATCAACAACTTTGATTGTGACAGTCACTGTCGTTGACGGCTCTTCTACTACACTAAATGTTGCAGCGTAATCTTTGGCTGTAACTGTCAATGCATCGAAGTTTGTACTGTCTAGTTGTACAGTTCCTTCACTCATATCTTTACGGTTGATCGCAACTGCTTTACTTAAATCAATAAAGTCATTGTTGTCCACAATCTTAGCAGCATCTTCAAGTTTTAAGATAATGTTATTTGCACCAATTGTGTAGTTATCACCATGTTCAATGATATGGTTGTCGATTACTTTAATTTGAATCGTTACTTTTGTTGCTGGCTCTTCTTCAACACTGAATACTGCTGTAAAGTCATTCACTTCAGCTTTGAAATCTGTTTCGTCTAATTGTACTGTTCCTGCACTCATATCTTTACGTTTGAATGCTTCTGCTTGCGCTAAGCCAATTAGTTCATCGTTTTCTTTGATTGCTTTTGCTTCATCCAATGTTAAGACTAGGTTGTTTGCACCGATTGTGTATTTATCTCCGTGCTCAATCACGTCTTTATCAATAACTTTAATCTTGATAGTAACCGTTGTATCTAACTCTTCATCCACTTGGAAAGTTGCTTCATAATCATTAACCTCAGCTTTGAAGTTTGTTGTTTTTAAACTTACCGTTCCTTCAGTTAAGTCTTTTACTTTCCATGCTTTTGCTTTTGCTAGACTCACTAGATCATCATTTGTGATCGCTTTGGCTTCATCAACTGTCATGACGATGTTACTTGCTACGATTGTGTAGTTATCGCCATGTGTAATCACATCACCTTCGACTACTTTCGCGATTGCATGTGCATCATCTTTTGGATCTGTTGCATCATCGACTGCAATCACTACGTTATAGTCATCAGGTATCGCTTGATAACCATCATTGTCTTTAACGATGAGTTTGTCTTCTGGTACTGGTTGTCCAGTTGCTTTATCCCATGCTTTCGCATCCGTTAAGTCTAAGATTTGTTCGTTTGTTCCATCAACATCATCTTCTAAGATTACGAAGTTGTTGACATCATAGATGTAATCTTTTCCTACATATAAACCAACGGCAACGACACGGTTTTTACTTACGCTGTTTCCATCGTTATCTGTAACACTGTACGTTACGACATAAACACCTTTCGTGCT
>LVZN01000024.1 GCA_001695645.1 Erysipelotrichaceae bacterium MTC7
CAATCCCAATTTTGAGGAACGTGTTAACAAGTACATTAACTTCCATTAATTACTTACACACTTTTCTTGACACTCCCATGTGATGAGTTGATACACATCTGATAAGCAATCCATTTATGGGTTACCTAACGCTTCCCCTGAAATTGATTTTTCAATAAAATGAAATGGCAATAGAAAACCGTTTTTTTGTGGTTTGTCTCCAAACAGAGGGGTTTCTTCTACTGTGTAATTTTAGCGAGTCAACCACCGTCTTTATAAAACAGCCATTCAAGATCGGCATTTAATTCGACAAGATTTTCACTTAATTCTTTGTATGCAAAGAAACTACCACCTAAGATATGCTTTAAGTTGGTATCGTTTAGTTCTATGTTTTTATCTTTTATTTAATTCATCATTGTTGTCCTGTCTTTTTTTTATTGGGAGCCAGTATTCACACATCACTCTTTTATCTTCTGTTTGTGTGTGAACAGCTACGTCAGGTCCAATGTCATATTCATAGCCACTTATTGGCAACCACTCATAAATAATACGACTTCCTATTGTCTGTCTTTCTTCTAGTGTTTTATCTCGATAAGAGAAAATAGCCCATGTATAAATATCTACCATATGTGCATCCAAAAGTTCAAGAGTATCTTTCTGTGATGTTTGGTTCAATTCTTGCATCGTACCATTACTTTCACAGCTGCCCCATAGTTACTTAACCGGCTTGAACATGCTGTCGAAGTCTCCGTGAAGTGAAGTAGATGAACCAACAATACGAAAAGCATTTTTGGTTACAATTCTATAGTCTAAACTATCTGTACCTTTAATCACCATTTGAATGCTTGGAGGTGAGTATGATTTAAATTGAGAACTATCTTCTTTAACAAGTGATGGAGCAATGCCATGAACACTTTGAAACGCACGATTAAATGCTGTAGGTGAGTTGTAGGCATACGTGAGTGCAATATCGATGATCTTCCTATCTGTGTTTTTCAAATCTACAGCTGCCAAATACGTTCGTCTACGTCTAATATACTCAGATAAAGGAATCCCTGTCATATACGCAAAGATTATTTGAAATGATAGGTTGAGCAACCAACGATTTCTGCAATATCTTTGGTTTGTAAGTCTTCTGTCATGTGATGTTTCATATAGGTGATTGCTTTATTGAATTTCTCTATCCACTCCATTGTGCGTTCTCCTTTTTTATATATCTAATTATAAAGGGTTATATTAACTTTGTCCGCTCTTCTAGCATCATAATTAGAGAGCATGAAAAAGGTAAGTCATGTTTCGATCTGACTGGTACATTTGATTTTCATAGAATATTGAGAATATTCATTCTATAATGGAGATATAACGAGGTGAAACATATGAAGAATTTTACATATTATGTCCCAACGAAAATCCATTTTGGAAAAAATCAAATACAACACTTACCTGAAGAAGTAGCAAGTTTTGGTAAACGGGTCCTTCTTGTCTACGGTGCAGGAAGTATAAAAACACTTGGACTATATGATGAAGTCTATCGTTTGTTAGATGATTGTACGATTGTTGAATGTTCTGGAATCGAACCAAATCCACGAATTGACTCAGTGAGAAAAGGGGTAAAACTTTGTAAAACCCATAATATTGATGTCATTCTCGCTGTCGGAGGCGGTAGTGTGCTTGATGCATCAAAGGGCATTGCAGCAGGAGCACTGTCAAAAGAAGATCCGTGGGAATTAACCCTAGATGCGAAAAAGATTAAAGTTGCTTTACCGATTCTTTCTGTGTTGACGTTAAGTGCAACTGGTAGTGAAATGGATCAAACAGCGGTTATCACAAATCCAGAAACCAAAAGCAAACGTGGGTTTGCTAGTGATTTGTTGTTTCCAAAAGTGAGTATTTGTGATCCGACCTATACCTATACTGTAAGTGCATTTCAAAGTGCTGCAGGAGTTGCAGATATTATGTCACATATTATGGAGACATTTTTTCACCATGAAGAAGGTTGTGATATTTCTGATCAAGTGGCAATTGACTTATTAAAGACATGCGTGAAATATGGTCCAGTGCTACTAGATGAACCTGATAATTACGAAGCGCGTGCAAATATCATGTGGGCAGGAACGTGGGCAATCAATGGATTTTTAGTTGCAGGTCCAGGCAAGAAATGGAGCTGTCATGCGATGCAACACATACTTAGTGCATATTATGATGTAACGCATGGAGCTACGCTTGCTTTGTTGGAACCAGCTTGGTTGGCTTATATTCTAAATGATACCAACAAAGACCGTATCGCAAGATTTGCCCGTGAAGTCTTTCATGTAGAGGAAGAAAACACACGTGCTTGTGCAACCTTAGGAATTCAAAAATTGTATGCATTTTTTACTGAGACAATGAAGCTACCAAAAAACTTTGAAGAACTTGGTATTCCAACAGATGCAAATTTAGAAGCGCTCGCTAAGGAATGTGTAAAGGTGCGTCCAGGTGGGCACATTGATGGTTATGAAGTACTTGAAGCTAATGATGTGTATGAAATCTATAAACGCTGTATGTAGCAATAAACGACAGAAAAACAAGAAATTGCTCGAGTTATAAACTTGGTGGTAATTGCTTGTGTGTTTACAATAAATAACTTAAAACTATACGTGTAGAGTAATTTTAACGTAGTATGTGTGATTTTTAGAAGGGAAAAGAATATGAAATCAAATGTAAGAAACAATTTTTTTGTAAGTGGATGCATCATTCTACTTATGATTAGTATGTTGCCTGTGTCAGGTGGAGCGTTGAGAAAAGCTGAAACGGTGACAAGCAAAACAGTAGAGAGTATAGAAAAGCAAAGTTTGGATGCTAGCCAAATATACGAATTAAATGACAAGAATACATTTGCATCGATTATCTACGATGCAAATAACAAAAACCAAGAGTCTATTCAGATTACCGTTCCTAGTGGAGGATATGTCGAAACAGAAACAATCTCGATTGGTAATCATGGAACATTGAAGAATGTTACTGTTGATACAACACAAGGTACATTAACCATTGAGGGAAAACTTTTCTTATATGGACAAAGCAAGTTTGATTACATCGGTCAAAATGAAGTGAATCTTGTTGTTCCGCAAGCTACGGGTAATGAGTCTCATACTTGTATAGACTTAAATGATGCATCACTTGCGCGTGTAACAAACATAAGTGGTAATTATCAAACAGGTGATAATCGTCTAAATAATTTTAATGAAGGAATATATATTACTAATAACGCAAGTATTGTTGTAGAAGGAGATATTCGTAATCTCGCAAACCCACTTACTATTATGAATGCTGAAGAATATGCATCAGTTCATGTTAAAGGTGATTTTAAAAATAATTATTATGGTATTAATGCAGATACATTGGATAATGTAAGTGAAGCGATAAAAATTAAGGTTGATGGGTTATTCCAATCGGATCAAATAACGTTTACCATAAGTGGAAAGGTGCAATTTGAAACAAAACAAAAGATTGTTTCGAATGGAAGTCTTTTCGCCTTCTTGGGGGATATTGACAAGCCTTCAGAATTTTCTGTAAAAGCAAAAGCAATTGAAAGTTCACAACATCAACTACATTATACTGTGATTGGAGATACGACATTAACCATGGAAGGGCTGAATGATTTACATATGACGCACCATGTAAACTTAGCTAATGATGCACAACTTACGTTAAACGCAAACATCATTGGTAAAAGTTCTGGTGGTTTAATTCGTACAAATGGAGAAGGTTCCATTGTAATTGATGGACACGTTGTGAATTTAAAGGGACTTGCTGTTGTCGCAAATGATGATAATCCTATTTTTATCAATCAAGATGCGCTTATATTAGGTATAGGTACAGATATAACGGATGTTGTTCTGTCAACCACGATAAGTAATGATGGAGCGATTGTTGCTTGGGACAAAAGTAATATAGAGAAAAAACCAGCAAATTCACAAGTTGGTCTAGAGATTTTTGCAAAGCAATACGAAGATGTGTGCTGGGTATATGCTGATGATGGCAGTCGATGGCTAGCCTATAACGATATCCGTATCGTAAAAGATGATAGTCAGAATGAAAGCAAACAAGGAACGTTTGAAATTGGTATTGGGGATGATTATGAATATCATTCAGTAAATGAATTGCTTGCTGCCATAGTGGATGAAGGATATAGTGATCTAACAATAAAAATCGCGACGGATCATGTTGTAGAAACAGAACGTATTGTCTTAGGAATTCACGAACAAGATTTTGAAATTGATTATGGATATGAATGCAATCTCACTATAGATACAAGCGATTACGGGTTGCTCGTACAAGGTGGTTTGTCTGTTTATGATACGTATCGTTTTGATTATATAGGCAACAAGGGCGTTGATCTAAGACTTGAAAATTCTGATACAGCTCTTACAGTTGCTGGAAATGGTTATGCACGCGTACATTCAATAGAGTCTAAACAAAGTGAAAATGATGTACCGCAACTACCGAATTGGGCAGTGTATGCAAATAATCAAGCAACGGTTGTTGTAGAAGGCTCTATTACAAACGTAGATTTAGGGATTCAAATTTCAGAAGATGCATCTGTTGAAGTAAAAGGAGATGTTATTACGCGAATGAGAGGTGTGAGCACCGTTCATGTCTATGATAATCAAACCAATCAAAACGCACGTGCAAGTGTGAAAATTGATGGAGATTTAAAAAGTGAAACTACATTGTATAGTTACTATACAAATCTTGACGTTGTTGTGTTAGGAACTGTCGAAACAACCATAGAAGATGGAATTTTCTTTATGGGTGAAGATGCTACAATGAATGTAAAGGTTGGTGCGATAGAAGGAAGTACGAAAGATTTTTATGCCGCAACGGTGGTTGATAGTTTGTTGAAAATAGAAGTTGTTGATGCAATTGAAAAACCCCTTTCTTTCAGAATGAATCAAGGACAAATACACATCGTCGGAACATGGACAGGAGCATCTAATAAGCCTTTAATCGATGTTGTTGGTATGGGTTCGACGGTTGTTGATCAGGGTGGAATTATCAATCATAAAGGACCAGCCTTGTCATGTGAGCTATCAATTATGAATGTAACAATTGGTAGTGATGGTTATTTAGTTGGTAAAGGAAATTTGCTTACTGATGTTATAGGGAATTTCCCAGATTTTGATGCAAGAGTAGCAAATACAGGATCCTCGCTGTCAAATAAAGGAACAATTGTTGCTTGGGATGGAAAAATCGAAGCAAAAAAACAAGACAGCACACAAGGCTTGCTTACGTTTGGTGAAACGGCGAAACAAGCAACATGGCATTTTGATGAAAACAATGAAGCTTGGATTGCTCTTGCAAAAAAACCGTTAACCCAAATTGAAGGGATTACAAAGTTTGTGGATAAAGAGGTAACGCCAGAAGGGCCATCAACAGATAAACCACAAATATCAACTAGCAATCCACAAACGTCTCCAGAATCCGGGGATACTACGAATGCTGTATTGTGGATAGTCGTGCTAGCAGCAGCTGGGTTGGGGATTGTGTTTGTCATCTACAGGAATAAGAAAAAATAGTTTGAATCTTCTGTAAAGATTTTGTAAAAAATAATGAAAAAATTGTAATAAATGAAAGAGATGATGGTAACATTATCTTTTTTCAGTTAAAATATAGTTATGGATAAAATTGTAGAAATCGCTCATAAAATTATTGCAGAACATTCAGACTTAGACATTGCAGTTGATTTCACGTGTGGAAATGGATACGATACAAAGTTTCTCAGTGAACAGTGCAAGCAGGTGTATGCCTTTGATGTTCAGGAAGTTGCAATAGAAAAAGCAAAAACAATTGCACAACGAAGCAACATTGAATGGATTTGTGATAGTCATATTCATCTTGAAAGCTACGTTGGTGCTTTTGATGTAGGTGTGTTTAATTTAGGATACTTGCCAGGAGGAGATGAAAAAATAACAACGAATGCAGATGATGTCATCAAAGCTTTACATAAAGCGTTTGCCATTGCACATAAACCTGCGTTGCTTGTAATGGTTTTATATCCTGGATTTGCACATGGAAAACAAGAAGCAGATAAAATTGAAAGTTTTGTTGCGACACTGGATAGTAAACACTTTGATGTGGAAAAACAACAAATACTTAACCGGAATGATGCACCATATATCATTAGCATCAAATTGAAAGGTGAAGATGAAGTTGTACCATTTTTATACCCTTTACATCTATGCATAGATCAAGTTACATATAGTTTCTATAAAAGATTTCTTGAGTATAGTGAAGTTGATGATTTCACTGTAACTAGAGTAAACTATGAAGACCTGGAAGATGTACAATATGATGAAGAATATTTGCAATTTCTTGTGCCTAAAAAAGTTTTATTAACAACGAAAATAGTTAGTCCAATCATTCTTAAAAATCTCTATATGCGTATGTATGTCTCAAGAAAACGTAATGGGTTTGATGATGATTTCCAAAGTGAAGTGCATACAGAGGATTGTGTTCCTAGTGGGAAAGACTAGTCTATTCTAAAGAGCAGGTGTATAATAAGACATATGAAAAAAACACCAAGCAATTACTTTTTTGATAATATTCAACTACGGCGACTGATTCTACCTTTGATGGTGGAACAGTTGCTTTCTATTTCTGTGGGTGCAATTGATACCATCATGGTTTCGTCTGTAGGAGAAAATGCGGTTAGTGGACTTGCGTTGGTCGAGACTATCAATATCTTGTTGATTAATATCTTTGCGGCACTGGCAACTGGTGGAGCTGTAGTAGCAAGTCAATACTTGGGTCAAGATAATGCAAGAAAAGCGCGCGATGCATGTAAACAATTACTGTTTGTTGCAACGGGGATTGCCATTGTCGTGGCGTTTTTGGTGATTGCCTTTGAAGGAAATATCTTACGTGCAATCTTTGGTGATGTGGGAAAAGAAATCATGCAATATGCTATGATGTATTTCTTTATATCGGCACTAGGATATCCATTTATCGCTTTGTATAACGGTGGTGCTGCCATCTTTCGTTCTATGGGGAACTCACGTATCTCCATGCGTACATCGCTGTTAATGAACGGTTTAAACGTATGTGGGAACACTTTGTTTATCTTTGGCTTTGGTTGGGGAGTTGCAGGAGCAGCGTTATCTACACTGTTGAGTCGAATCATTGGTTCCATTTTAATCACGAGAAGATTAAATGATCAAAGTTTACCACTTTATGTAAACAACCTTAAAGACTATCGGTTTGATTGGACGATGGTTAAACGGATTTTAAGTATTGCTATTCCTTCTGGTTTTGAAAATGGAATCTTTCAAGGTGGAAAGATTATTGTGCAATCACTGGTTTCAACTTTTGGGGCAGCGAGTATTGCCGCCAATGCGGTCATTGGAAACTTTAGTTCGTTTATGATTGTACCTGGAGCAGCCATTGGGTTAGCTATGATCCCGGTGGTTGGTCGCTGTGTTGGAGCAAACGATTATGTCCAGGCAAAGTATTACATTCGCAAACTGATGCTGTATGGCTATCTTACAACAGCCGCATCAACATTGTTGTTTGTGATTTTGAAACAACCGATGTTTCAACTGTATTCCTTAAGTGCAGAAACGCTGAAAATCGCAGATGTATTAATCATGATGATGGCTGTGGGTAACATTCTTATGTGGAATATGTCCTTTGCCTTTCCTAATGCACTGCGTGCTAGTAACGATGCCAAATTTACGATGGTCGTATCCATCGTTTCGATGTTTACATGTCGGGTATTTCTTGCTTACATGTTAACGGGTTTGTTTCATTTGCGTATTGAAGCAGTCTATATTGGAATGCTTGTTGACTGGGTGTTCCGTAGTACGTGTTTCTTCTTGCGTTATCGAAGTGGGAAATGGATGAATCGCAAACTACTCGCATAATTCAAAGACACAAAGCTGATCGTTGTTCGCTTTGTTTTTTTGACTTAACATTTGCCACTCCAAATAATGAAAACTCATGTATAATAGAAGGTAAGAAAAGAAGAAGAGGGATTACTTATGTTTGAACATTGTATAGCATTATTAAAAGAGCGTGGAGTGAATATACAAGACATTAATGATTGTGTCATGTATCTCCAAAAAGATCACGAAACTGGTGTCACAAATGATGAAGTGAGTGAAACAGTCAATAGCATTATTCAAAAGCGTGAAGTCCAACATGCCATTATGACAGGAATTGCTTTAGATAAAGCAGCTGAGCAGCATATCCTAGATGACAAGATTTTGGAAGATATCATTAACCGTGATGAATCACTTTATGGAATTGATGAAGTAATGGCCTATGGAATTTGTAATCTATATGGATCAATTGCACTTACAAACTTTGGATTTATTGATAAAGATAAATTTGGAATTATCAAAGAGTTAAACGATCATAAAGACAATCCAAACATCTGTCATACATTTTTAGATGATATCGTGGGGGCAATTGCAGCCAGTGCAGCTAGTCGAATTGCGCATAACCAACGTGAAGTTGTAGGAAGCAAAGATGCGAAGTAAAGTTGTTGCGCTTTTATGTGTGTGTGGATTATTTCTTGTGGCTGGATGTCAAAAGAAAGAAAGCTATAGTTTTACCTATATTGGAGAAGAGCAAATTCTAGAAAAAGTAAATAATGGAGAAGATTTCCTATTGTTGATTACCTATGATGGAAGTAGTGCATGTCAGGAGTTCGAAGATTTAATCATCGATGACTTTAAAGAAAACAACATCGTCTTATATACGTTTAATGAAACAGATGTTAATGATACATTTGAAAACCAATTGGAACATACCTTATCAGGGTATGATAGTTGGCCTGTTCTTTTTCATGTTCGTGCAGGACAAGTAACGGAAAATGGAGTATATGAATACAGTAAGGAGCCTAATGAATGGAAGCAATGGTTAATATCACAAGGGATTCTGAGCGCAAACTAATTGGTGAAAATGTGATTACCAAAGATGATTTAGTGGAACACTTTCGCTCGCTTGGATTACAAAAGGGAATGGTCGTCTATGTGCAAAGTGCCTTAGAATACTTTTCATATGTCGTTGGTGGTAACCGTAGTATCATTGAGGCTTTACAAGAGGTACTTGGTTATGAAGGAACCTTTATGACAAGTAGTTTTACCTTAGACAATGTGGATCCACTGACAAGGGACACAAGAGCGTGTAAACCGTATCAAGTAGAGGTATTACGTGAAGCAATGCCTGCGTTTCATAAAAAACTATCGCAATCAAGAAATCAACTAGCCAATCAAATGATTTTACATGATGGCGTGTATCGTAGCAATCACCCAACTCATTCGTTTGTGGCATGGGGAAAATATGCAAAACTGCTTTGCGATAAACAACTGTTGCACTTTCCGTTGCAATCAAATTCTCCGATTCAACGAATGGCGGATTTGAACGGATATGTATTATTGCTTGGTATGAAATACGAGGGTGCTGACATCTTTAAAGCAGCACGCATCAATGATGAAAACACACCCATTCGTATTGTCTCAAGTCCACTTGACCGCAAAGGGAAAAAAGGATTTATGCAAATGCTTGATTATGCATATGAACCAATCAACATTCAAGATATTGAGGATATTCTAGAAGAGCGTCAAATTGTGAATGAGACTTTGATTTCACGAGCACGTTGTCGTTTCTTTAGTGCAAAAGAAGCACTAAGTTTATCAAAAGCTTATTTTTATTCAAAATAAAACCAGGAAAGATAAAGTCATGTAACTTTACCATTCCTGGTTTTTTATAGTTTTGAAAGGTGATTGACAAGTAAATCAACAAATCCTTCAAACAGTTCTTTTTCCGTTTCTTGAAAGCGTGCAAAACTTGTAGAATCTACATCGAGTACACCATAGAGTGTATCATTAACAATGATAGGGACAACAATTTCCGAATTGGATGCACTATCACAAGCGATGTGTCCAGGAAATTGGTGGACATCTTCAACAAGGAGTGTAACTCTTTCACTTGCGCTTGTTCCACAAACACCTTTACCCATTGCAATGTTGGTGCAGGCAACCTTTCCTTGAAAAGGTCCGAGGATTAAGTTGTCATGCTTGTATAAGTAAAAGCCGACCCAACTAATGTCATCAATCATTTGCATCATAAATGCACTGGCATTACTTAGTAAAGAGATGTCTTCAGAAATGTCTTCGATAATCGCGGCAAACTGTGCCAAAAGTAGTTTATTTTCCATGCTTGTATACTACAATAAAAACGATCTCTTGTATAGAGAAGAATGTGCGTATGTATGTATAAGTTTTCATTCATTCATTTATGGAGTATAAATAGAAGTTTGTTGCGGGTAAGATCATTGAAGTAACCGTGAAATATGATGGTGTTAGTGGTATAATAAATCAGTTAGGAAGTGAAGTATGTTACCAAAAGAAAATGAGTATGTATATATCCAAAGTTATAAGCATGACGGTAGTATTCACCGTACATGGTCGAAAGCTTTTGTCATAGAAGCAAACGAAGAAAGAATTGTTGCAATCACAGACCGTGCCTATGTAGTAGAAGCAGATGGGCGTAAATGGTTAACACGTGAACCAGCGATTTGTTTTTTCTATCCTGATCACTGGTATAACGTGATTAGTATGATAAGAAAACACGGAGTCTTCTACTATTGCAACTTGGCAAGTCCAAGTATATACGATGGAGAAGCCATTAAGAATATCGATTACGATTTGGACATCAAAGTAAGTAATACTTACGAGCAAACCTTACTTGATGAAGACGAATATGAAGAACATGGTGCCAAGATGCACTATTCAGAAGAACTTGACCAAGTGATTTGGCAAGAACTTGCAGATTTAGAAGCGCGTATTCAACGCAAAGAATCACCGTTCGATCATCAAGAAATCGAACGTCTTTATAATAAGTATTTGATTATGAAGGAAGAATGGAGGAATAAACGTGTATCAGTTTAAACAAGTAGAACCTAGTGCACATGATGCATTTGTAAGCAAGCATCCACTATGCAATTTATTGCAATCATCATCATGGGCAAAAGTAAAAGAAAACTGGGATCACGCCATAGTCGGTGTGGAAGATCATGGAACATTAGTTGCCAGTGCGTTGGTGTTAATCAAACGTTTGCCTGGTGGACTTACGATGTTTTATATTCCGCGTGGACCCATCATGGATTATGAAAATGCACGTTTGGTGAAATACTTCATACAAGAATTGAAGAAATTTGCTAAAACGTATAAATGTGTCTTTATTAAAATGGATCCAGGAATTCATGTAAATGACTTTACGCTAGAGCAAGTAAATGAAGACCGTTACGATGTGACAACTATTATGGAAAATTTACGCGAAGCTGGTGCATTTCACCAAGGGTATCCAAAAACGATTGAAAGTGTCATTCAACCAAGATACCAAGCAAATGTATATGCTTGTGATGACTTTGAAGAAAAACTGCCAAAACATACAAAACGTTTAATTAAAGATGCGATCAAACACGATGTGGTCGTGCGTAAAGCTGGAATCGATGAAGTGGATAAGTTTAGTGATGTTGTGGCTTTGACCGAACAAAGAAAACAAGTGTCGCTACGTAACTATGATTACTTTAAAAAATTGATGGATATCTACAAAGATGATGCGTTTTTATATGTAGCAACGGTTGATATTGCAGCTTCAGTTGCCAAACTTACTGCAGAATTAGAAAGTATCAACAAAGAACTTGAAACAACAGATCCATCAAGTCGTAAGAAATTGACACGTTTACATGATCGTAAAAATTCCTTAGAGAAATCATTGAAGGAATATGCAACGTTTGAAACAACAAACAAAGAACAAGTCATAGCAGGTGTGTTGTCGATCAAATATGGAAATACCATGGAAATGTTATATGCGGGAATGGACGATCGCTTTAAAAAGTTCATGCCGCAATATTACATTTACCCTGAACAAATGAAAGAAGCATTTAGCCTTGGTTGTGCATGGTGCAACATGGGGGGAGTTGAAGGGGACTTTAACGATGGGTTAACCAAGTTCAAAAGCAACTTCAATCCAACGATTAATGAGTTCATTGGGGAGTTCAATATTCCTGTGAACAAATTACTATACAAACCTGCACTTTGGGCATATAATGCTAGAAAATAAGAGGTAATGCGATGAAACAAATTGTTATTTCATCACTGGAAGAAACAAACGAACTTGCACAAAAGATTGCTTCTTTATTGCAAGGAGATGGACTTCTTTGTTTATCTGGTGATTTAGGTGCAGGTAAAACAACATTCACCAAAGCTTTAGGAAAAGCATTGGGAATTGATGATGTGATTACTTCGCCAACCTTTAATATTCTAAAAATCTATGAAGGAGACATTCCTTTATATCATATTGATGCGTATCGACTTGAAGGCTTAAGTCAAGACTTAGGTTTTGAAGAAGTCTTTGATGAAACTGGTGTTAAAGTTGTTGAGTGGTATGACTATATTGCGGATATCTTACCGAAAGAACGTTTGGAAATAAACATTGCGTTGGATAAAGATAATCGTGTATTTCAAATTCAGGCAATCGGTAAGAAATATGAAGACATGGAAGAGGTGCTGTAATGAAAACCTTATGTATGGATACAAGTCATCGTTACTTAAATCTTGTCTTGCTTGAAAACGATGAAGTTGTTGCTAGTTTTAGTGAGTATGCATGGAAAAAACAAAGCGAAAGTATTTTTGTGGAATTAATTCAATTGATGGAAAGTGTAAACTGGCAACCAGAAGATCTTGATGAAGTTGTGATCACCGTCGGTCCTGGTAGTTATACAGGTATACGGATTGCGATGAGTATTGCCAAAGTGTTTGCATCAAGTATGCACAAAACCTTATATACGATTTCAACATTGCAACTCTATGCTGGACTTGATGATGTTCATGTTATTTTAGATGCAAGAAGTAACCGTGTGTACTACGGTCGTTATAAAGATGGAAAGATGTTGGAAGAAGGCATCAAATCTGTCGATGAAGTGAAAGATTTGGATGGTCAAGTTGTTGGTGATGCAAGTTTAATTGGTAGCCTAGACATCATTCCGGATTTTGTTGGTAACTTTAAAGCGTTACGTCCATTCTATCAAAAGGTGGACCATGTACATGCACTTGTGCCAACGTATTTAAAAGAAGAAAGTGCTTATCTCAAATGATAAAAAAGATGACATTAGCAGATTTACCAGCCGTATTAGCAATTGAAAATCAAGTGTTTAGTTCGCCTTATAATGAAGCTAACTACGCTTATGAGATTGAAGATAGTCCGGTTGCAAATCTATATGTATATATGCAAGATGAGAAAGTCATCGGATACATTGATTATTGGATTACATTTGACAGTGCACAACTGTGCAAAGTTGCCGTACATCCTGATAAACAACATCAAGGTATTGGTGAACAATTAATGGAATACATGTTTGCACATCTTGATGATGAAGTGGAACACGTGTTTCTTGAAGTACGCAACAGCAATAAAAACGCCATTTCCTTTTATGAGAAACTAGGCTTTATTGAAATTGACGTGCGTAAGAATTATTATAAAGATCCCACAGAGGATGCCCGTATTATGGGAGTTATGTTAGTAGGTGAATAAGATGAAAGATATCACAATATTAGCCATTGAATCTTCATGTGATGAAAGTGCTTGTGCCATTGTTAGAAATGGAAAAGACATACTAAGTAATGTTGTCGCAACACAAATTGAAGTACATGAAAAATTTGGTGGCGTCTTACCAGAAGTTGCAAGTCGTTTACATGTTGAACAAATATCAGCGGTTATTGATGAGGCTGTTGAAAAGGCAGGAATATCGGTTGGAGATGTTGATGCGATTGCCTATACAAGAGGACCTGGGTTAATTGGTAGTCTACACGTGGGTGTACAAGCTGCTAAAACACTAGCTTGGGCTTATCACAAACCTTTGTTGCCAATTCATCATATCAAGTCACACATCTTTGCCAACAACTTAATTACGGATTTAAAGTTTCCACTACTTGCGCTAGTCGTTAGTGGGGGACACTCTGAAATTGTATATATGAAAGATGACAGTTCGTATGAGATTCTTGGGCAAACCCAAGATGATGCGATCGGTGAAGCTTATGATAAAGTAGCACGTGTCTTGCATCTAGGATATCCTGGAGGACCCAAGATCGATAAGCTAGCAAAAGGTGTAGAACCTTCATACAAATTGCCACAACCAAAAACCCAAGGTGCATTTGATTTAAGTTTTAGTGGCTTAAAAAGTGGAGTCTTACAATTTGTAGATCGTTGCAATCGCAAAGGTGAAAGCTATGATGATGCAACATTAGCTGCTAGTTTTCAAGAAACCGCACTAAATGAAATTATGGACAAATTGTTAAAAGCAATTGATACGGTTGAAGTCAATCAAGTATTACTTGCTGGTGGAGTTGCAGCTAACTCACGACTTCGTGAAAAGATGGCTGAAGCATTTTCCAATCGCTCAGAAGAATTGATTCTTCCACCACTATGGGTATGTACAGACAATGCAGCAATGGTTGCTGTAGCTGGCTACTTTGCATATAAAAACAAAGAATTTGGTGACTTTAGTCAAAGTGCAAAACCATCATTGAAGGTGTTAGAAAGTCAAAAATAGTGATAGACACAAATGTGTTTATCACTTTTTTTATGGTTCATTAACATACGATACTAACAACTCAATAAACTGCTCAGCATTTTTTGCTTGTATGATTTGTTTTACATTTTCTGGTTCACTCAAGATCATAGTGATTGTATCAAATATTTCGTTGAAAATATACCGTTCATTTATATTGAAAGATAACATCATGACTAGATTTACAACTTTATCACCCCAAGTAATTCCAGAAGGTGAAATAAGAATGTTAATTCCTGTTTTCTTCGAAATCATTCGCATTGCATGAGGAATCGCAAATGAGTTAAAGGCTGTAGATGCCATGTTTTCTCGTGAGATTATCTGTTCCTCAAACGTTTCATCTACATAATCCAAACGCTCTGCCTTATTACAAAGATAATGAATGACTTCCTCACTTGTTTTTAAAGTGTTATTGGTTTCAAACATATCGTCAATGATAATGGATTGTAAATGTGATCTAAGAATAGATTGTTTTTTGCTAATTAGAATTTCATTTACTTTCGTACGTATCGCAAAGCGGTCTTTTTCATTGAACATAAAACTAACCATTAAGGTTGGAATCGGTATGATGCCACTAATGGGGATGGTTGATATCACTAAATCGTACATATCATAGTTTTCGATTTCTGATTCACTTGTTACTACGTTTTTAATCAATATGTAGTTTGAGAACTCGGTGTGAATGGTATCTACAAGTTTTGAGTTCATATCATAATAATTTGGGCAGTAAAGCAATGCATTGATTTTGTTTTGAATTGCTTTTTGTGTTTCTAAAGCACTTCCTAAGTGAAATGCAATATATGCAATTTCATCTTCATTGATTTTGACATTCGTTGCTTCCTCAATACCACTCGCCATATAAATGGCAGCATCATAGATTAATGGACACGTATATTGAATTCCAGCAGCTAATGGATTTTTACTTGAGTAATTAAATTTTGCACGTACAAGTAAGTTGCGAATATGAAGTGCAAACCGCGTTAGAAATTCAGGCTCCTTAAGATTGATATAGTAAAATGCATTTACACCATCCACCAGTGTATTGACCAAATCAAGTGTATCTTGTTCAATCAAATCTTCCAAGTTGGAATGGTTGATATTTTCTAAATCAATGGCATTTGCATGGGCAGCAATTAACAACGACAATTCATAAATTTCATTCTCATTATAAGTAATGCTAAATCTTTCTTCCAATCGGCCAGCAATAATTTGAGCCAATCGATGTTCGTGTGGATGCTTCAGTGATGTTGCATCTTCACTTAACGTACTTGTATATTCACTTTGAATTCGATCAATCGCTATAGTGATATGCAAAACCAGATTGGTTAACGAATAATCATTAATAAAATACTTATACGTTTCGAAGGTCTGTATAACTGTAGCTTTTATAAAATCGATATCAATGGAAGGAAAACCATCTTGTAATGACTTTAGATTTACAAAGTTTACACTAGACTCCTCATATAAGATACTACTTACCAGTTTACGCTTGTTTTTCTCGATTCCTTGCAAGGATAAATAATCATTTTTATTTTCTAATGATAAATCAAATTTTTGAACTTTTCGTTTCACTTTTTTTAGTTCATTTTTTAATGTCGACATACTAATAAATAGATCTTCCGATAACGCATATGCATCTACAGAAGGTTCCTTGACTAGTTTGTTAATAATGTATGCGACACGGTCAATTTCAACTTCTTTCTCAATCGTTGCATCAGCGAGTAATTTTGTTGCTACCTCAGTAGAAATGCAGTATCCATTACGTGAGGACTCGATTACATTATTATGAGTTGCATTAAATTGGGCGATATATGTTTTAACACTTCGCGAAGATACATTAAGTGTCTGTGCTAAAGCACTTGCTTTTGTCCAACCGCTACCATCGAGTAATGCTTTTACTAATTGCGTTTCAATATTGTTCATTTTTTCCATATTTATATAGTATAGCAAATCAAGCAAAATGCAAAACATATTTATGCACCATAAAAGTGAAAGCAATTGTTTGCACCAATAGAGTGAAAAACTTGAGTTGAGAGAACTTTGATTATATTTCATAATACAAGTAGATAAACCGGTTGAAGGAGGAAATGTAATGAAAAAATTAAATGTCTTACTCGTATGCGGGTCAGGAGCAAGTAGTGGATTTATGGCAGCAAATATTCGTAAAGCTGCTACTGCAAAAGGATTGGAAATTTCGATTACTGCGAGAGGTGAAAGTGAAATTGAAAACTATGTAGATGAAATTGATGCACTAATGGTTGGACCACACTTAGAGTACATCATGGATGAGGTGGATGAGTATGTTGGTGATGCGCCTGTAAAGGTTATCTTAATGAAAGCTGATTACTATTCAACACTAAATGGTGAAAAAGCATTAGATCATTTATTAGCGGAAATGAATTAATTTAGAAAAATTGAAAAGATTAGAAAAAGAGGGAAAATATGAATAAATTAATCTATTGGTTGGAGAACAGTTTTTCTCCAAAAATGAACAAAATTAATCGTAATGTTTGGGTAGTTACATTAAAAGACTCAATCATGCAAGTCTTGCCATTTATCTTCGTAGGGTCAATCTTTACGATGTTGGCAATCGTAAATGAATTCGTTCCTGGACTTCCAAGTTTCTGGACTCCATATGGATGGACAATGGGAATTATTTCATTACTTGTTGCTTTCTTAATTCCATTCAACTTAATGGAAAAGAAAAGAATGCGTAAACAACGTTTAATTGCTGGAATGTCAGGACTTGTATCATTCTTAATTATTATTTCACCACAGGTGATTGCCGATGGTGTTCCAGGATTCGGACACAGTGCACTTGGTGCTGGAGGAATGTTCGTGTCAATTGTAGCAGGTGTTTTTGCAGGATTTGTTTGTGGATTATTTGGAAAATTCTCATTCTTTAAAGAAGATTCAACAATGCCAGATTTTGTTAGATCATGGTTTGACCAAATGTTACCTGTAACAATCATTATTACTTCATTATGGCTACTTGTTGATGTTGTAGGATTTGACTTATACAACTTTATTATTAATCTATTTGCACCATTAGGTGGAATTGTAGAAACACCTTATGGATTTGTAATTATGATGTTCTTAGTCTGTTTCTTGTATTCTATGGGGATTTCTAGTTGGGTATTTACGCCAATATTTACACCTATTTTATTGCAAGCAATTCAAGCAAACGTTGATGGAACGGCATTAAACTTAGTTACGGAAACATCAATTTACTCAACTTATTTATGGGTCGGTGGTATTGGATGTACATTACCATTAAACATTATGTTACTATTATCAAAATCGAAAAAACTTGGAGCATTAGGAAAAGCATGTATCGGACCTTCAATTTTCAATATTAACGAACCAATTGTATTTGGTGCGATTGCATGGAACCCGATTATGATGATTCCAATGTGGCTACAAGGAATTGTATTACCATTAATTGTGTGGATATTTACTAAAGTTATTGCGTTTGCACCAATTCCAAAAGTATTATTCTCATTATGGTACTGTCCATTCCCATTTGCTACATGGTTAACAACAGGATCAGTAACTGCAGTTATCTTAATGTTAGTAGTAGTTGCTGTATCAACAGCAATCTGGTATCCATTCTTCAAAGCATATGAAAAACAAGAAATGGATATTGAAGCAAAAGAAAATAGCGAAAAAGCGTAAAGGAGAGAGGTATGTCAGACAACGAACAAACAGTACAAACCGCGATGTCAATTATTCTTGCAGCAGGTGATGCAAGGGTAAAGTGTAAAGATGCACTAATTGAAATTTCGAATTTTGATTTTGACAAAGCGAAAGAATTAATGAAAGAAGCGCAGGCAAAGATCACTGAAGCACATAAAGTCCAAACGGATGCAATTCAAGGTGAAACAAGAGGTGAAAAGTCTGAATATTCTCTACTCTTTGCTCACGCGCAAGATACATTAATGACAATTTATAGTGAAATTAATATCACGAAGCAACTAATCAAGATTTTCGAAAGTTATGAAACAAGAATTTCAGCGTTAGAAAATAAATAATTGAGTGGAGTCTCTTGGTAGACTCCTTTTTAGAAAGAGAAGGAGATACAATGAAAGCAAATACTGGTTTTCCAAAGAATTTTTTATGGGGTGGTGCAATTGCGGCAAACCAAGCGGAAGGAGCTTGGGATGTAGATGGCAAAGGACCAAGTGTAATGGATGTAGTAGCATTACCAGAGTCATATTCAAGACAAGGAACACTTGGGTATGAACAAACAAAAGAAAGTGTACTAGCTGCATTAGAAGATAAAGAAGGGTATTATCCTCGTCGTGTGGGAATCGACTTCTATCATACGTATAAAGAAGATTTGGCATTAATGAAAGAAATGGGATTTACTTGTTTACGTACTTCATTTAACTGGCCACGTATCTTTCCTAAAGGGGATGAGAGTCAACCAAATGAAGAAGGATTAAAATTCTATGATGGCTTGATTGATGAGATGGTAAAACTAGGAATTGAACCAGTGATGACGATGTCTCACTATGAATTACCATTACATTTAGCTACAGAATATAAAGGATGGACAAATAAAAAACTTATTGATTTTTATATGAACTTATTCAAAGTCCTATTTGACAGATACCATGGAAAAGTTAAATACTGGATTTTAGTAAATCAAATCAATATGCTTGGTTGGGGTGATTACTGTTCATTAGGAATGTTACAAGGGGAACATAAAGACTGGCTAAGTGATCGTTATCAAGCAGTTCATCATCAATTTGTAGCTTGTGCAAAAGCGGTAGAGTATGCACATAAAACAGATGCTTCTTGTTACATGGGAATGATGAATGGAGAAGTATTAGGATATCCAGCATCAACAAGTCCTGAGGATGCCTTCCAATCACTGCAAGCAATGCAAATGAATGATTACTTCTTTAGTGATGTAACAGCACGTGGAGAATATCCAGGGTATGCATTACGTTATTTTGAAGAAAACAATATTAAAGTTGAAGCAACGCAAGAAGACCTCGAAGTACTTAAAAACAATCCAGTTGATTTCATTTCATTTAGTTACTACTCTTCTGGATTATACGATAAAGAACATGGAAATAACTTGTTATCAAATCCAAAATTACCAGCTTCTATTTGGGGATGGCAAACCGACCCAATTGGTTTACGTTATTCACTAAATGCATATTATGATCGCTATAAAAAACCAATTTTCATTGCAGAAAATGGTTTAGGAGCAATCGATGAATTAGTTGATGAAACCGTAGATGATACGTACCGTATTGAATATCTACGTGCACATATTGAAAATATGCGTGAAGCAGTAAAAGATGGAGTTGAGATGATTGGGTATGCTTCATGGGGTCCAATTGATATTGTTAGTGCATCACAAGGTGAGATGAGTAAACGTTATGGTTATATTTATGTAGATTTAGATGATCGTGGACAAGGTAGTGGAAAACGCTACAAGAAGAAAAGTTTTGATTGGTATAAAAAAGTAATTGAAACAAATGGAGAAGAATTATAATGAAACAAAATAATCAGGGGTTTCCTAAAGACTTTCTTTGGGGTGGTGCAGTAGCAGCAAACCAAGCGGAAGGGGCTTGGGATGTAGATGGTAAAGGTTGGTGTATTGCTGACATTAATGAGTTTCGCGATGATATTGCATTGGAAAAGAAAAGTAATGCAGAAGTTACAACTGCATATGTTAAAGAAGCCATGGAAAGTACAACACGTATTTTTCCAAAGCGTTGGGGGATTGATTTTTATCACACGTACAAAGAAGACTTGAAATTGTTAGCTGAACTTGGTTTGAAGACATTTAGAACTTCAATTAATTGGGCAAGAATTTTCCCGAATGGGGATGATGAAATGCCTAATGAAAAAGGATTAGCATTTTATGATAACCTAATTGATGAAGTTATTAAAAATGGAATGGAACCATTAATCACGATGTCTCATTATGAAATGCCATTAAATTTAACGCTTAATTATAAAGGGTGGTATGACCGTAAAGTTGTCGATTATTTTGAACGTTATGGACAAGTGATTTTAGATCGTTATGCAGACCGTGTGAAGAAATGGATTGTTGTCAATCAAATCAATTTGATTAAACACGAGTCATTTAATCACTTGGGAATTGCAGAAGATCTAGTTGATAATCTAACAGAAGCAAAATACCAAGGTGTACACAATGAAATGGTTGCTAGTGCACGTATTGCAAAATATGCACATGAGCACTATCCTAATGTAGAAATTGGAATGATGTTATGTGGTGGTCCTACGTTTGCCGCAACTAGCAAATCAGAAGATGTACTTGGTTCAATGAAATTGAATCAAATGGAATATTTTTACGCCGATGTATTGCTTCGTGGATACTATCCAAACTATGCATTTGCATTCTTTAAAGATAAGGGAATTAACATTACGTTCTATGAAGGTGATGAAGAAGATTTGAAGAATACTGCAGATTTTATGTCATTCTCATACTACTACACAGAAGTAAGTGACTATGATTCTTATTTCAAAGATGAAGGAGCTCATCGTAATAAAGAATTACCTGCAAATCCATGGGGTTGGTCAATAGACCCTACTGGATTACGAATTCTATTAAATGAATTTTATGATCGTTACCAATGTCCAATCTACATTACAGAAAATGGTATTGGATACTTTGATAAAATAGAAGATGAAAAAGTACATGATAGCTATCGTGTTGATTACTATCGTGAACACATCAAAGCGATGAAGGCAGCAATTCAAGATGGAGTTGACTTGCGTGGTTATTATGCTTGGGGACCAATTGATATCATCAGTTGCTCATCAAGCGAAATGAGTAAACGATATGGTTTTATTTATGTGGATATTGACGACTACGGAAAGGGTAGTGGAAAACGTCTGAAGAAAGATAGTTATGCATGGATGCAAAAAGTCATTGCTTCCAATGGTGAAGATTTAGATTAATAGTATAAAAACAACGTCAATGCTGTAAATTTGACGTTGTTTATTTTATACTTTTATATAAGTGTATATGAAGGAAAAAAGAGGTGAATGAAAATGAAAGTAATGGATTTTATCAAAAGTGTAGAGGATGATTTTGAGAAATATAAGTATATAGCGAATAGTTACAATGGAGAAGTTGATGAAAAGACTGAACTTGCAGAAGAATTATTTAAAATAGAGGAAGGTAAAGAAGATTTAGAGATAAAGATGCAACAAACCAATAAGGTAAGAAGAGATTGGCTTGTTATGGCAGATATTTTTAATCAAGGATTTTACAATCAAAGATTTCATCTTTATATATATCTTCAATTCAATCTGAAAAACAAAAAAATTAAAGGAACAGACATAATTAAAGTTGGACGTATAAGAAACCATGCACTAAAACTATATATACGTGAAGTGATAAACGGAGAAGACCATGAGTTAGTGAAAACTGATTATTTACAAATCGTTGAACATTATAAAAACAATAAGATAAATACAGCTGTTAAACTATAGGATAAATTCAATGCACATGTGAACAAACTCACAAAATTGACAATACAAATAGAGGATAGTACGATATTACAGATGGAATGAGGATATTTATTCTTCACATAAAAATAGAAGGCGAGTTGTTCGCCTTTTAGTTTATCAAAAGCTAGGAGGTAGTAATGGATCCAGTACTTGGCTACTTGTTGATTCAAGAGTGGAAAAAAGATGAGAAGATGAAACGCAAGCAAGAGTTGTTGAAACTTGCTAAAGATAGTTTTGTTGCGAAAGATGTATCACGTAAAATCGGTGGTGTACTCATTTATAACCAAGTAGTGGAAGAATTGCTTAAAGAAGTCATTCTATGTAGTGCCTCATGCATTAAAGTGCAAATCCATCCCAATGTGTTTACACCTGATATTAACTTTGAGAAGTCCACCTTTGGGTATTTGATTAAATTGTTTAAGCAGTATGCGATTTATAAAAATGGAAGAGATGATTTATTGACACATTTAAAGATATTGAATGAAGAGCGTAATGTGATTGTTCATGAATTGTTCGAATTAAACTTTGAAGAATTGGAAGTTAAATTGGATCATTACTCACAGGTTGTAGTTGATGTTATAACCAAACTGATGAGTTACTATCAAGAAATTTGTGAAGAATTAAATGTCATTAGTGAACGGTTTGATTTTGAAGTCGTAAACGAAAGTTACTAGACAATTAAAAGAGCCTTTATTTATCACTATTTTACTTATTTGAGGTATATAGAATTTCATCCACTTGTGATGTAAATTAATTATTTCACAAGTTGGTGTTATGTGTTACAATACCACTAGGTGATAAACATGGAAAATAGAAAAGTACCTAAGGCAACCTTGCAGCGATATCCAGTATATTTAAAGGCCCTTAGAAGATTAAAAAAATATGGAAATGAAAGAATCATGTCCAAAGATTTAAGTTCATTAACAGGGATTGAATCAACGACAATTCGTCGTGATTTCTCATTGTTGGGGAATTTAGGTAAACAAGGATATGGATATGATATTGATACCTTAATTGATATTTTTAATGAGCAATTGGGTGTCGATTTTGATGAAAAGATTATTCTAGTAGGTGCGGGAAACTTAGGACGTGCC
This sequence comes from Erysipelotrichaceae bacterium MTC7, assembly GCA_001695645.1. Lineage (GTDB taxonomy): Bacteria > Bacillota_I > Bacilli_A > Erysipelotrichales > Erysipelotrichaceae > Breznakia. The sequence continues at coordinate 23,191 of LVZN01000024.1, forward strand.
CTATTAAAATATAACAATTGGGATCATGTGGTTGGAGAGATTGCTGTAGCATTTGATAATAACCCTGATCGACAAGGAACACGTTTTGGTGTACCTGTCTATCCCATGGATGAATTAGAAAACCAAATGCCTGAAGGCTGTCGTATTGCGATACTTGCCATTAGTGATAATGTGCAACAAACCGTAGACCGCTTGATTGATTGTGGTATTCGTGGAATCGTTGATTTCACACATAAGTATATTCAAGTTCCTGATTATGTATCAGTTAAAGTAGTAGATGTTGTAAGTAGTATTCAAGAACTTGTATTTGAAACAAACGCGAAAGACAAAAAAGGAGAGTAACAATGTTTGAATTTATTACCATTCGAGAACTCTATGAAATGATGCTTACCGGCTCAAACATGGAAATCGATTCATTAGAATACGTAGAATTAGAAGGATGGATCCGTACCAACCGTGACAATGGGAAAGTTGGATTTATTGAAATGAATGATGGTAGTTACTTCCGTAATTGTCAACTTGTATATAAAGGTGACATCAAAGGATATGATGCCATTACGAAATATGGAACAGGTAGTGCAATCCGTGTGATGGGTAAATTAAAAGCAACACCTGAAGGTAAACAACCATTTGAAGTTGAAGTAAAAGAAATGGAATTGCTTGGTGCATGTGATCCAAGTTATCCATTGCAAAAGAAACGCCATTCGTTTGAATATATGCGTGAAATTGCACACCTTCGTCCAAGAGCAAATACGTTCTATGCAATCTTTAGATTACGTAGTGTCTTAAGTATGGCGATTCACGAATTCTTCCAAAACCAAGGATTTGTGTATGTACACACACCAATCATCACTGGTAATGATGGTGAAGGTGCAGGAGAGATGTTTACGGTAACAACTCGCGACGATGCAAAATATGAAGAAGACTTCTTTGGAAAAGAAGCATTCTTAACGGTAACTGGACAATTGCATGTAGAAGCCTTTGCGATGGCTTTTAGAGATGTGTATACATTTGGACCTGCATTCCGTGCAGAAAACTCAAATACTTCAAGACATGCAAGTGAATTCTGGATGATTGAACCAGAAATCGCATTTGCGGATTTAGATGATGATATGGATTTAATTGAAGATATGATTAAATTCTGTATTGATTACGTGCTAGAAAATGCACCAGAAGAAATGAACTTCTTTAACACGATGATTGATAAAGATGCAATTAACCGTATTACAAAAGTACGTGATTCACAGTTCAAACGTATGACGTATACGGAAGCTGTTGAAATTCTACAAAATGCTGATGTTAAATTTGAAAACAAAGTATTCTGGGGAATGGACTTAAACAGTGAACATGAACGTTATATCTCAGAACAAGTTGTTGATGGTCCAGTATTTTTGACAGATTATCCAAAAGATATCAAAGCATTCTACATGCGTTTAAACGACGACAACAAGACAGTTGCAGCTTGTGACTTGCTTGTTCCTGGCGTTGGCGAACTTGTTGGAGGATCACAACGTGAAGAACGTTATGACGTCCTAGAAGCGCGTATGAAAGAGATGGGCATGGAAAGTGAACATCTACAATGGTATATGGATTTACGTCGCTATGGTGGTTGTAAACACGCAGGATTCGGTCTTGGGTTTGACCGTATGTTGATGTACTTAACAGGTATGCAAAACATCCGTGATGTTGAACCATTCCCACGTACACCTAAAAACTTAAAGTTCTAATACATTAGCTTCAGTGAAATATCACTGAGGCTTTTTTGTTGTATTATGTCATTTATATGTGGAATATTTTAATTGACACAAATTTCATTATTATACATCGTTATGAAGTTTTTCTTACATATCCTTATCGCTATAATAAAAGTGAAAAGAGGTATAGAAATGAAGAAATTTTTATGTATAAGCCGAGAACACTTTCGACTTTAGTCGTGTAGATGAATCGGCTTCGTTCATGTATAATTTGCTGTATTGATTAATTGACATATGTTAATTATATATATTAAAAAAAGCACTGAAACAATCGAAAGTATCAAATACGCATGTTATAATTATTAAGAGGTATTTAGCATGTCAGAAATCCATTTTGGACGTGGCTATGTCTACTCTATTCAGTATCATCTTGTCTGGTGTGTAAAATACCGACATGATGTTTTGTATGGTGATGTAGACATGGATGTCAAAGCGTTATGAAAACAAATCGCAGATGATAATCATATAAACATCATAGAAATGGAATCACACAAAGATCATATCCATTTACTTATTGAATGTCATCCACAACACTACATTCCTAGTATTGTTAAGGCATTCAAAGGTGTATCTGCTAGACTTTTGTTTAAAAAACATCCAGAACTTAAACAACAACTGTGGGGTGGTCATCTTTGGAATCCAAGTTATTTTGTAGCCACTGGTAGCAACAACACAGAAAAGCAAATTCGCGCATATATACAAAGCCAAAAAAAGAAATGAGGTGAATGCGAGTGCTACGGCATAAAGCCTATAAATTTAGAATCTATCCGAATCATAAACAAGAGATATTAATTGCCAAAACGATTGGTTGTTCAAGATTTGTCTATAATTACTTTTTGGATTTGTGCAACAACGAATATGAAACAACTGGGAAAGGGTTATCTTATCATACTTGTTCTGCATTGCTTCCACAAATGAAAAGAGATTCAGCGACACTTTGGCTTAAAGAAGTTGACAGCATTGCACTTCAATCTTCTCTGAAACATCTTTTTGATGCGTTTTCTCGATTCTTTAAGAAACAAAATGAACGGCCACAATTTAAAAGTAAAATAAATCCCGTGCAAAGCTATACAACTAAAAATGTAAACAACAGTATCGAAATTAGAAATAACTTTGTGAAACTACCGAAGTTAGGGTTGGTTAAGTTTGCAAGTAGTCGAAAACTCAAAGGTCGAATCATACACGCTACGATTCGCATGACTTCCAGTGGTAAATTCTTTGTTTCTATTCTTTGTGAAGAAGAAATTACAAGTTATCCGAAAAGCGATTCTGTAGTTGGTATTGATTTGGGTGTTACTGACTTTGCCATTCTCTCTAACGGTCAAAAGATTGATAATCATAAATTCACATCCAAAATGCAAGAGAAACTCAAACGTGAACAACGCAAGTT
>LVZN01000025.1 GCA_001695645.1 Erysipelotrichaceae bacterium MTC7
AGTTTAACATATACAATTAAAAAAACTGTGAAGCAGAGCCGTACGCTCTCTACTTACACAGTTTATTTTACACTCCCTTCGGCGAATACACAAATTGCTCCGTTGCTATAATTTGCGGCAACTCTATAGTTGAAATTTCTTGTGTCATCAAGCTTTATTAAAATATCGTTATATTTAGCTTTTACCCTTTGCTGTAAATTGTTAATTAATTCTGCTTCTATACTGATTGAGGAATTGTTACTTTTGTCTATTTCTATGGCATCACTTTGAAAATTATCATTATAATTATGATGACAAACTCTTGAATTACTTTGATTATCCGTTGTGACTTTGTAGAGTGAATTATTTGTAGTATTTTTCACTATCATACTACCATGCACAATAAATAAATCTGGCGTATATAGTGTTTCAAGTGAGTTATAAGGATTACAGTAATAAAATTCATTATTTACTGTTATTTCACTGCATATTACTTGATAGTCAATATTGTATTTTTTTGTTATTCTCCCTCGTATTTTAAGTGGCTTAAATCCATGTGATATTAGATTTTTATTTATTTCATCAATTGTTACTAGATTCTTTCTAGAGTTTTGTAAATTACTAATTAGGAGAGTATCTCGTTTAAATATAGGGTATTCAGAGTTGTCATGATTGTATAAACTAGAGAATCCAGATAAATAAAGTGCATAATTAGTTGTTAGTTCGCTCAATTGAAGTTGCGAAAAAAGAGCGATTACAAAATCACGATCGAGAGGGTTTTGTTTATTTAGCCTTTTTCTTATTGAATCCCACGATGTTATACCCATTCTTTGACATAATTGATCATGTGTGATGTCATCATCGATTGGGTCAGGATTAGAAATGCTAATATCATCTTCCATGTAATAACAATACTCAGTTCTTTGGTATTTGCACATTAGTGAGACTAGCTTACTTAGAGTAATATTTGAATCTACTTTATATTTAAAATTAGTATTCATATTTTCACCTCTAGATCTATTATAACAAAAAAAATCGAAATGGACGATTATCGTCCGCTTTTTAGAGTGGCTCATTCCATTTTATGTATAATAGAAATTAGCAACGTATAAGGAGGTGATAAAATGGGAACAATAAGTCTAAGGAATCGAGAAGTGATAAAGCATAATGATAATATTAAGATACTTATTATTTGCACTACTGTAGTGATATGTTTGAAAATAGTAGTAGATTCAAAACACTCATTTTATGGAAATTTGACTGATAAGAGCATTAGGATACATCCAACCAATTTATCGTAGCTCAATTAGCAAAGTGAAATATGTTTTCCTAAAATCTAAAGTTAAATTAGCAATACCTCATTTCTAACTCTGGTTAGTACAAAATTTAATTAGTATTATAAAAATATAATCTCTAAATATTTGCATGTAAATTCCCATAGAAAAATATTGAATGTTATTGCTATAGTACTGCATATAAAAACGCATTGCTATTTGTATGGAAATATTGTAAATTATAAATGTTAAAGACATTAGGTGAGGACTACATATGCATTATGAATATAAAACGCGACAAACATGCGCACAAACCATACGATTTGATTTAGAGGGAAATATCGTCAGCAACATTCGTTTTGAAGGTGGTTGTAATGGAAATTTAAATGCGATTTCCAAACTGTTAGAAGGAGCGAGTGTTGAAGATGTTGAAAGCAAATTACGTGGTAATTTATGTGGTGTGCGTCAAACATCGTGCACGGATCAATTAGCCATTGCAGTGCGGCAAGCATATGATGATAATCGTATCTCTGGAAAATAGATTATTCGGATAATATTTAAACCGTTGACAAAGTTAAGTATTGTTAATATAATCATAACAAGGAAAGCGCTAGTCTGTCTAAGGGCTTCTAGTGCGCAGAAACCTCTGGATGGCAAGGGATTGCTTGAAGGGGGTTTTTGTTTTGTATAAAGAAGAATGTAAGTTAAAACCTTTTTTTAGCTTGGATGAACAAATTGAACGTCTTAAAACACGAGGGTTGACTATTGCTGATGAGGGAAAAGCAAAAAGATCTTTGATGTGCACAAATTACTATAACTTAGTAAATTATTATGGCAAGTACCTTGAAAATGATGGTGGGTTTGTTAAGGGGGCGACTTTCAATGAACTTCATCAAATTTCAATTTTTGATAAGCGAGTTCGATCTACTTTTTTGAACCACCTAATTCGTATTGAATCCATGCTTAAGTCTTTTGCGGCATATACTTTTTGTAATGTACATAGGGAAAAGTATGCATACCTAAATTTAAGCAATTTGGATACGGATAATCCTTTGAAATGTGCAAAAGTCATTTCGAAAATGGCAAATACAATACAAATTCATCAAAAAAATGCCAATCACCCAATTGGACACTATGTGAATAAATACGGACATGTTCCATTATGGGTTTTGGTGGGCTTTATTGACTTTGGAACGTTTGTTCAATTCTTTGAAAGTATGACCTTATCAGATAAAAATGCTTTGGCAAAGGAAATTTCAATTCTTTATTTTGATAACTATGGAGAAAAAGTTATTTTGACTCCAGAACAACTATTAAACTATTTACAATCCATGCAGCAGTTGCGAAATGCTGCAGCACATGGTAATCGACTGATGTCGTTCAAATTTAGAAGTGATGTAAAATTTCATACAGAGTTATTTGCTGAGTTTGGGGTTATAGATAAATCAGCTCCTAAACAATCCATTTTCTATATATTTATGGTAATGAAATTATTTCTAGCAAAGGATGATTTTACAAACATGTTTAACTCCATTCGTAAGAGCTGCAGAAATTTATCTAATAAATTAGATTCGATTGAAATCGAAATTCTAATGAGGGAATTTGGCTTTCCAAATAATTTTTTTGAAAATCACAGTGGCTTAATTAAGAAATCAAATAATTAATTTGTCATTGTATTGTGAACTGTATTTATACGTGTGAGTGAAAATACATAGTTAAAATTACTTTAATAATAAAACCTAAAAATTGACAGATAGTTTGTAGTATAATAAGATAGCAAACGATGGAAGAAAATATTATAGTTTCGCCTTATACGTTGGCGGATATTGAAAAATTATATGATGCAGGAGCAACATCAATTCTCGTTGGGATTGATGCTTTTCCTTTTGCCTCAACCATATATGTCAATCATGATGAATTAAAGGAAGCTAGAAAGCAGACAAAAGCGTTAGGAATGAATCTTTACGTAAACCTAAATGCGTTCTTTATGGAACATGATATAGATGTATTAGTAAAAGAATTAAAGGTACTCAAAGACGTTGGTGTTGATGGTATTTATTTTACGGATTTAGCGGTTTATACAGAAGCAAAAAAACTGGATATGACAGATCTATTAATCTATAATCCTGATACATTACTAACCAATCATTTGGATGTGCAAGAATATTTAAATCTTGGCTTACAAATGTGTACATTGGCAAGTGAAATTACGTTGGAAGATGTTGTTTCAATTGCAAGTAAAGTAACAGGACGTGTTGAGGTGATCGTACACGGGCGACTTAGTATGATGCATTCCAAGAGAACCTTACTAACAAATTACATGAGATTTATCAACAGTGATCATCCAGTCGTTGATAACAAGAGGCTTTACTTGATTGAAGAAAAACGAGATGACCACATGCCAATTTTTGAAGATGTTAGTGGAACGCATATGTACACTGGATTTACACTAGCCAGTTTTGAAGAAATGGATGATTTTGTCAAAGCTGGAATTCGTGATTTTCGAATTGAAAGCATGTTTTCTAATGTTGACGAGTTGTGTCGAATCATCAAAGATTATCGCTATGTGTTAAAGCATCCAGAAAGTGGTCGTGCATTTTATCAAGAATATGAAAGAAACTTTGTGGAGCAACACATTACCAAAGGATTTCTTTATACAAAGACAGGAGCAAAAAAATGAGTAAGGTTGAATTGTTAGCACCAGCTGGTGATTTAGCCAGACTGAAGATAGCCATTCGTTATGGAGCAAATGCTGTGTATTTGGGTGGGAAGAAATTCTCACTTCGTTCACGTGCCAGTAACTTTGAAATTGCGGATATTGCTGAAGGGGTAGAATTTGCCCACGCGCATGGAGCACATGTGCATGTGACGGTGAACATGCTGCCACATGAAGAAGATTTAGAAGGACTTGAAGCCTATTTAAAAGACTTGGAGCGCGTGGGTGTCGATGCGATTATTGTGGCAAGTTTTCATATTATGAAACTAGCAAAACAAGTGGCACCAAACTTAGAAGTGCATGTAAGTACACAGCACTCAAGTACGAATAGTGGTGTCATCGATTTCTATGAAAGCCAAGGGATGAATCGGGTAGTTCTTGCTAGAGAATGTACACTTGATGATGTAAAAACAACGATGCAACATGCAAAACTACCGGTGGAAGTATTTATCCATGGTGGGATGTGTATTTCCTATTCGGGAAGATGTACCATGTCTAACTCGATGACCCTTCGTGATGCAAACCGTGGTGGTTGTGCACAAAGTTGTCGTTGGAAATACAAATTGTACGATGCAGGTACACCTATTTATAAAGAAGATCATCTATTCTCCATGAGTAGTAAGGATTTAAATGCGATGCGTTTTTTACCAGAGTTAATTGATGCAGGAGTGGCTAGTTTCAAAATCGAAGGACGCATGAAAAGTCCATACTATCTAGCTACGGTGGTACGTAGTTATCGCAAGCTCATTGACACGTATGAACAAACAGGGGTTTTGAGTGATGCAGATTATGCCTGGGTGGTTAAGGAACTTGCCAAAGCGGAAAACCGTTTAACTGGACCAGGGTTTTATGCAGGATTGCCAAAGGTGGAAGATCATCTTTACGGTGTCAATGGAGCTGGTGTGAGTCAAGAGTTCATCGCTTATGTGCTGGACTATGATGATGCAACAAACATGGCAAAACTTGAAGTGCGAAACAACTTTACCACAAATGATCAAGCAGAGGCGTTTGGACCAAGTTTGGATAACACATACTTTACGATTGATACCCTTTACGATGAAGAGGGTCAAATCGTGGATGTTGCGCGTAATCCAATGCAAGTTTTGTACACAAAAGTGGATATAAAACTAAAAAAACATGATATGATAAGAAAAGTTATGACAAAGCGAGAAAGCGTATATTAGGAGGTTATTGTTATGAGACTAAAAAATAGTTTCTTCTATACGATCCGTGAGGATAGTAAAGATGAAGAAAGCCGCAGTGGAAATTTACTTGTTCGTGCGGGAATGATCAAAAAAAGCAGTGCAGGGTTCTACATGACAATGCCCATGGGTCAACGTGTCATTCGTAAAATCGAACATATCGTTCGTGATGAAATGAATAAAGCCGGTGCACAAGAATTAACGATGCCAACGGTGATTCCAGAAGAAGTATACGAAAACAGTGGACGTCGTGAAGCATTTGGTTCCAACATGTTTGCTTTACGTGATCGTAATGATAAACGTTATGTCTTAGGACCAACACATGAAGAACTGTTTGCGATGGCAGGGATGATGGATGGATCAAGTTATAAAGATTTTCCATACAACCTATACCAAATTCAAAACAAATTCCGTGATGAAACTAGACCAAGATACGGTTTGATTCGTACACGTGAATTTACGATGAAAGATGCATATTCATACGATGTGGATTTAGCAGGACTGGATATCTCCTACCAAAAGATGTTTGATGCCTACTGCAATAGTTTTGATCGTATGCACTTAAACTATAAGATTGTCAAAGCAGATACAGGTGCCATGGGAGGACTTTTAAGTGAAGAGTTCCAAGCGATTACGGATATTGGTGAAGACATTGTTGTTCTATGTGACAATTGCGATTTATCAAGTAACTTAGAAATTACACCAGTGGTTATTACTGAAACACCAAGTGACGAAGCTGAACTTGCTTATGAAATGGTGGAAACACCAAATGCAAAAACGATTGAAGAAGTGGCAGCGTTCTTTGGTAAACCAGTAACAAGTTTTGTGAAAACGTTAATCTACAATGTAGATGGTGAATTGTATGCCTTCTTAATGAAAGGTGATCGTGAACTAAATGAAACCAAAGTACTGAAATTATTAGGTGCTAATGAAATGGAACTTGCAACCTTTGAAGAGGTGGAACAAGTAACTCATGCAAAAGTTGGTTTTGCTGGTCCAATTGGACTGGATATCAAAGTTGTGATGGATAATGAAGTTGCCAACATGAAAAACTTTATTACGGGAGCTAATAAAAGTGACTATCACTACAAAAATGTAAACCTAAAAGACTTCAATGTCGATAAACAAGCGGATATTGTGAGTGTACATGAAGGTGATGTATGTCCAAACTGTGGTGGAAAACTAAGTTTTGCCCGCGGAATTGAAGTTGGAAATACCTTCAAGTTAGGCACGAAATATGCCGAAAGTATGAACTTCAACTACTTGGATAAGGAACAGAAACTTCACCCAGTTGTAATGGGAAGTTATGGTATTGGAATCCAACGTTGTATGGCGGCTATCGTCGAACAAAACAACGATGAAAATGGAATTGTTTGGCCAATGAGTGTTGCGCCTTACCATGTGGAAATCATTCTTGTCAACGCTAAGGATGAAGCGCAGGTACAACTTGCAGATGCTTTATATGATGACTTACAAGCACAAGGTGTGGAAGTCTTATATGATGACCGCGATGAACGCGTTGGTGTAAAGTTCAAAGATAATGAATTAATTGGAATTCCTTTACGTATCACCGTTGGAAAACGTGCAGGTGAAGGAATTGTGGAATTCAAAACACGCACATCAGAAAAAGAAGAAATCGAAGCCAATAAAGTCGTTTCTTTCGTTCAAGACAAAATCAATGAAGCAATGTAAGCAGTGGGTCACACCATTGCTTTTTTAGTGCAATAAAGCTCAATTACCTACATAAACAATAATTTCACACGCTAAAAATATGGTAAATTACGTATCTATCGAACGAAAAAAAATTATACAAAAAAAGTATCGTCTGCAACATGTTATCTCCTTAAAAATATACATAAATTATAATGTTTTATAAAAGTTATATTTTCCAATCGTTTCGCTACACAAATAATATATCGCAAATTATAATGTGATTGTGTTGAAATAAAGGAGAGGAAACATGAATAAAAAAATAACAGGAATTTTTACAACATCGTTACTTTGTGCAACGATGGTATTACCTACGAATATAGGTGGGTTAGAGGTGATGCGCACTGAAAAGGTTTATGATAAAGTTCTAAATCTAGATGGAGTGAGTGAAATTACGTCAAATTATGTTGAAATTGAAGCACATAGCCACTATTCCAACCAATGGACTGAACCATTTTCTGCTTCGAACTGGATTTATGGGGAAACTAACAAATTAAGTGCCAAATCGAAATATGGAGAGGTCGAATATAGATACAAAAAGAGGAGTATAGGTGGCTATTATCCATTGACTTATACAAATGGAGTTCCAACTGACGTAGGTACATATAAAGTTGTCGCATATGTTGAATCTGGATCACTCGGTAATGGCAACACGTATAGTGGACTTCCCGATACAAACGTCAAAACAATAACAATATCCAAAGCAACCAATGTATGGGAAAAGAACGTTAGTATTGATGAAGTAATTTATTTAGGTAATCCGATAAAACCATCTGCAAAAGCAAAGTTTGGTACAGTTACTTACACATACTATAAAACATATGATAATGGAGTTCATAATGATGGGCCTGTTACACCTAATAAAGTAGGAAAATACTGTGTCCATGCCTCGGTACCAGGTAGTGATAACTATACAGCATTAACTGGAAATTATATTAGTTATGCAACTTTTGAAATTAGGGTACACCAAAATAGTTGGACAACGAATTTACGTGCTGATGATTGGACATATGGCGTTGATGCAAATATTACCTTTGCTGAATCGGAATATGGCGAAGTACACTATACATATGAAAAGCGTATAGATGAAAATACATGGATATGTATTAATGATATGCCTGAAAATGTTGGAAAATATAGGGTAAAAGCATACGTTGTATATGGTGAGGGTGATGCTGAGCTCTATCAGCCATTAGAAACAGAGTATGATGAGTTCGAAATTTCACAAGCTAAGAATGAATGGTTAAATGATTCTGGTAGTGTAACACTAGAAGGTTGGGTGTTTGGTGATGATGCAAATGAACCAGAAAATAATTTGAACCCTAAATTCGTTGACGATAACCTTGTTTATGAATACCAAGTAAATGGTGAAGGAGATTTTTCAGAAGATGTTCCTGAACAAGCAGGTACCCATAAGGTTAGAGCATATATTCCAGAAACAGACAACTATAAAGAGTTATACAGTGATACTGTAGATTTCACAATAGAAAAAGCACCAAATAAATTGGATGGAGTTCTAGTAATGGAAGGTTGGGCATATCATGAAGATGCAAAACAGCCATCTGCTAGTGCTGAAAATGGAACAATAACAAAATATGAATTCAAACTTCAAAGTAAAGGTGATGAAGCGTATAGTGAATATGATGCTAATAGCAAAGATCGTCTTAAGGTTGGAACCTATGTGATTCGTGCCGTTGTTGATGGTGGTGATAATTATGTAAGTTTCGCATCTGAACCAGTAGAATTTGTTGTTTCTAAAGGTAATAACTCATGGGAAGAAGCTGTTGTATTGACTGTAGAAGACTCGACATACGGAAATATTAAGTTACCATCGTTTACTGGGAAACCAGAATTTGGAGAAGCAGAGCTTCAATACAGTACATCTCCTAATGGACCATTTACAACAGATGAGCCAGAAAATGCAGGCGATTACTTTGTTAAAGCGGTAGTTAAAGCAACAACAAACTACAATATATTGGAAAGTGAACCAGTTGCATTTACAATCAATAAAGCTGTTCCAAACGCATCACATCAAACATTAAAGGTTAAATTTGGAACATTAAAAGAACAAATTGATGCACTACTAGCAGATGGATATGCATTAAGAGGAACACCTCGACTTGCTTTATTTAGAAGTACGGATACAAACCACAATGCTGCTGAATTAGCAGGTGTTGGAATTTACACATTTGATGGAGTATACACACATGCTGATAGTAAAAACTATGTAACAAAAGATGTATTAATTATTGTACATGTTGAAGCATTGGATATCTCTAACTCTGTCGATTTATCAAAACTTGAAGAATTGAAAGATGTAGATTCTTTAGTTGTAAAACATGATGGTGTAGTTCTTGAAGAAGGAAAAGACTATACAGTTGAAACAATTAAAGGGGCACAAAATAAAGTAGAAATTACTTTTATTGGAAACTACACAGGAAAAATCACGAAAAATCTTAAGAGTGAAAGTCCTGCAACGGCTCCAACGGAAACTGGTAACACAGGATCAACTTCAAATAGTTCGACAACAACAGGAGGTGCATCGACAGGATCAGGAGCTGTGAATGCTGGTGATACAACTAACAGTGCAGGATTGATGTCATTGTTGTTAGGAATGGCTGGAGTTGTAACATTCTTCACAAAGAAAAAATTATCAAAATAAGAAGAAATGGATATAACTTTTATAACAAGTAAAACTTATTAGACTTCAACACAGATCAAAAACTTGTTTAAAAGTAATCAAGAAGGTACAGCAAAAAATGTTGTACCTTTTTCGTGTCATTAAGGATATTTTTAGCGTTTTGTGGTAGCATGAAGTTAAGGAGTTACAACCCATACAAGAAATGAAAATATTGAAACAATAGGAGGTGTAAAATGAATTTAGAAAAAGTAAGAGTTGTTCAATATGGTTGTGGAAAGATGGCGAAAGTCATCGTTCGGTATCTACATGAAAAAGGTGCAGAAATTGTAGGTGCAATTGATGTAAATCCTGATATTGTCGGGATGGATGTTGGTGAATATGCAGGTATTGGCAAGATTGGTGTCACGATAAAAAGTGATGCTGAAGAAGTGTTGGATTCTTGTGATCCAGACATTGCGGTTGTAACATTATTTAGTTTTATGAAGGATTGTTATGAACAGTTCGAACAATGTGTGGTTCGTGGCATCAATGTTGTGACGACATGTGAAGAAGCCATTTATCCGTGGACTACAGCAAGTGAAATTACCAACGAGCTGGATTTACTGGCAAAAGAAAGTGGTTGTACAATTGCTGGATCGGGAATGCAAGACATCTATTGGATTAACATGATTGCCTGTGTAGCTGGTGGTGTTCATAACATTACAAAAATTGAAGGAGCAACTTCATACAATGTGGAAGACTATGGACTTGCGTTAGCTAAAGCACACGGGGCGGGCTTGACACCAGAAGAGTTTGAAGTGACATTGGCGCATCCAGAAGAAATCGAACCTTCATATGTATGGAATTCAAACGAAGCCCTTTGCAACAAGATGGGATGGACCATCAAAAGTCAAAGTCAAAAAGCCGTGCCATTCTTCTATGATGAAGACTTGTATTCAGAAACACTAGGTGAAACCATTCCAAAAGGAAATGTCATTGGGATGTCTGCTGTTGTTACGACGGAAACCTACCAAGGTCCAATCATTGAAACACAATGCATTGGTAAAGTGTATGGGCCAAACGATGGTGATATGTGTGACTGGAAAATTATTGGGGAGCCAGATACCGAATTCCATGTTGTGAAACCGGCAACGGTTGAACATACATGTGCAACGATTGTGAATCGAATTCCTTCTGTGCTTAATGCACCAGCTGGCTATATTACAGCAGAAAAACTGGATACACTTACCTACTTAGCCTATCCAATGCACACGTACGTAGAAGAGTAAGAAAAAAAGTTCAAACAAATGTTTGGACTTTTTATTTAGTAATTTCAACAATATGATAATTTATAAATAAGATAAAACCGTTTATTCCATTTAATCGACAAATTTCGGAAGAATGTTTACAAAACCATGGTAATTGTTTATGTTTTAGGTAGATAGAATGGGTGTTGTATATGTGAGGGTATACCACAACCGTCAAAAGATAGATAGATTTGTATGCACCTATAATTGTACAAATCAAATGAATGTGTGTTGACTCGTGTGTGTGTAAAGAACATCAAAAAACAAAAGTTGCAAAACTTGTTTTTTGCTTTCCACCATAGGACAACCCTATGGCTTTTTCTTTACAAATGAATTAGGAGAAGATTATGAAAGAGAGTAAGATTCGCAAATTATTGTATATTGCGCTTGCAATCTTTATTGGTTCTACAGTCGTTGTGCTGTCCAGCAGCAAGCTTAAAGCAGCTACAGAACCTGTAGAATTGGTAAAAGGTATCACGGAAACCGAAGGAATCCCAGATAGTTTTAAAGCAAGCGCAAAAGAACAACTTATTTTGGATGTCGATTTTTGGGATCAAAAACGAGATCAAATCATGTTTGAAGGAAATGAATGGCGTTACATCAATTTTACAACAGATGAAATGAAGGGTGGTAAACCACAGTTGCTTGGAGATGTTGTAGCAATGAAAACGGGAGCGCGTACTTCATATAATCTAACCCAAGACATGTTCAAGCAATGGTATGATACAGTTCCTGGAAAATCAGTTCATATAAAAGGGCAATTACCACTTGAGAAAAATGTACGAAATGGAATCACCTATTATGAACTGGATCGAACCGGAACGAATAATTACTTTTATGCACTCGATGAAGAATTATTTGTTGGTGAAACCGGAAAAGCAACAGCTGATGCCTTTAGTACAAAAAGAACAGCCGATGGAAATGTACTAAAAAATCATCACTGGACGATGCGTGCACAAACAAAGTTTACATTCGTTGGTGGTGAAGTGTTTGAATTTAGTGGTGATGATGATGTGTGGGTATATGTAGGAACAAACCCTGATGAAGGAAAACGGATTCTAAACTTAGGCGGATTGCATCCACAAGAAAGTGGCAGCGTTGCATTCAATCATGATGGTTCCATTACGAATACTTCCTATATGAATATACCGAATTTTCAACCACTGCATACTGACGATAGAGCAGGAACTGGTGTAGCAAAAACGATTACGGATGTATTACCAAATAACGGTGGTCCTCTTGAGGTTGGACAAACATACTATCTGACTATCTTCTATGCAGAACGTCATACGAATCAATCGAATTTCAAAATGTCGACGTCGCTTGAACTGGATGCCTACGATGTAATGAAGAGAGGGACATTAACTGATGATGGAAACTATGTTGATTATGAAGTTGAAGTTCGTAATGATGAAAACTACAAACCAATCACCATTCAAAAAGTTGCCGACTACATGAACTTAGGAGAAGCATACGCAAATAGTGGTGGATTTGTGCCATTCAAAGAAACGGCAAATGGGCCAGGTGTTCAATTGCAGTATGCCTTTGTACAAAGTAATGGACAAGCTGGTACGTATAGAAATGCTTATGTAGCAGGAGCAGCAAATGATGCAACTGCATTCATGTTATCCCAACCGATTCAGTTGCTTGGCAAGTCACAGGCAGGAGAGCGCACAAATGATGCATCTGATATCGTTATCTTCAGATATCAACATGTAGTAACAGAAGAAGAAAAAACGCATGGTGAGTTCTATAACAAATTTAGTGTACGTACACTAAACGATCCAAGTAGCGATCAGGCGATTATTAGTACGGGTGAAGTAGATATACAAATACCTCGCGTACAAGTGTATAAAGAAGTTGCAGCATATGATGAAAGTAAACGTTTTGTAGATCATGCATTTGCGACAACGACAGAAAATCATCCGTTATCACTATTACTTGGTGAAAAGGTTCTGTATAAAATCACGCTAAAGAACACGAAAGATGCTAGTGCAACGGTAGCGTTTCAAGATATCTTACATGTACCAGGAGTTGAAAACAATATCACTGACGTTCTTTTAGATGTGGATGGAACACCGTTATCTCTATCTATTACAAATGGATTCACGCCAATTATAGTTGAAAAGGGTCGGGATGTATCTTTCTATTATGTAAGTTCACCAAGTGTACTAGGTGAAGAAATCAATACAGCACGTATTGAAAACGTTGATGAGAAGACTGTTGTGGATCTAGATCACGCTGAAAAGAGTGTATATGTAAAAGTTGATGCACCAACCTTTACACTAACAAAAGCAGTAGCTGCTTACAATGAAAAAGAAAGTCCGGTAAATCACCAGTTTACAACATTTGACAATGGAAATCCGATACCAAATACTGTGGTTGGTGTACCAAAAGGCATGAAAGCAATCTTTAGGGTTGATATTACAAACGTAAGTGAACTTGATGGTACAGTTAAAGTAACAGATGTCTATGGTGTAGCAGGTGGACAAGAAGATATTGGCGCGAAACTAGTTGATGCACTAGGTGGATCAATCGTAATGGAGCATGGTGAACTTACAATTCCAGGAGGAAATACGGCATCACTTTACTACATCACGGATGCCCTGGATGCTGCAAAAGATGATAGTGGTACGACATACATTAACACGGTAACCATTGAAAACATGACATACCCTGGCGATGAAAACAATGGTGAAGATTCATACACTGCACAAGCGCAGGTTACAGCAAAAATCCAACCAGCACTTGAGGTGCAAAAGTTTGTTGCGCAGTATGATAAGGACATGGAATTAACTGATCATGCATTTGGTGAAAACCTTCAATTGGAACATAAAGCTGAGGCTGCATACAAAATCTTGATTCAAAACGTTGGACAAGGTGAGGCAGAATTTACATTTGCAAAAGATGTATTAGAAGGACTTGCTTATGGTCCAAATGGAAAAGCAGTAGCTATGGATGCGATGAAAGTGTATCAAAATGGTCAAGAAATTGATCTAGCTGAAGTTTCATCTTTTACTGTTAAATCCACAACGCCAATTACGATGTACTATGTAGATGATACGGAACTGTTAGGAAACGTAGATGCTGAAGCATACCGCAATAGTTTTGCCATTGAAACAGATCATGTTGTTCAAGAGGAAGATAAACAGGCAACAGTAGACTTCACAGTAAAAGCACAGGCAAGTTTTGATGTCCAGAAACAAGTTGCATTGTTTAGTGAAGATACACCAATGGAATATGCTGATAAAGTTGATGCAAACATTGGGGATACCGTGATCTTTAAAATTGAGGTAACAAATACAAGTGATGTAGATGGTCGTTACAATCTGATCGATGTGTTGAACAAACAAGGCATTGTTTCTAAGTTATTGAACGAAGATATGCAAATCGCATATCCTGATGGAAATGCAGTGAATATTGCTATTGCAACAGGTGCTAGTCATACCTACTTCTATAAGATGGATGAAATTGCTTATAACAATGGTGAGATATTAAACGAAGTTATGGTTGAAGACAGTGATAGTGAAAACACGGTTAAAGATGAGGCGAAAGTCGTAGTTGATCCATACTTAGTATACGATGTTCATTATTATGTGCTTGATGGAGATAAATTTGATGAAGCTAAAACGGTGAAAGTTCATGTGGATCAAAGATTTATTCTCTATGACCAACTTGAATTGGTTGCACCGATGAAGAAACTAGATACTGGTTATAACTGGAAACTACACAGTGTCTACTTTGTCGAAGACGGTAAAGAAGTGGCATTCAAGCAAGATGATGGTGCCATCATTACACACAAAAACAAGTTGTTTAATGTGTACTATGAGCCGCAACAAAAACCAACACCATTACCAAGTGTTGATCCACCAGTGATGCTTCCAAGTATTGCCCCTCCAGTAGCGCTTCCAAGTGTTGCAACAGGAGATAAAGTGAATATTGGAATCTTAATAAGTATGTTTGGTGTGGCAATCATCTATCTAGTTGCAAGATCGAGTCGTAAAGGCAAGGAGGAATAGATACAAACAGGGCGGTGAGTCATCACTGCTCTTTTTGTTTGCCTTGCGTATATTTCATTCGAAACAATTCTCTTAGAACGCTTTCCATGCTATAACGAAGATAAGATGTTGGAAAGGAGTTTTATATTATGGATCAAAAAAGACTAATGTATTGTAATCAATGTGAGGAGACAGCGTTTCATAAAGCGTGTACGATGCGCGGCGTTTGTGGGAAAGTTCCTGAACTTGCAAATAAGCTTGACTTACTCAAAGAGTATTTAAAGGTATTAAGTGCCAATCGACTAGCCAATCATAATGCAACAGATGCGGACAAGCACTTCATTATGCATTCTTTGTTTAAGCTAATCACAAATGCGAATTTTAATATTGAGGCTATCGATCAAGAGATTGCAAAAGCAAAAGAACTAACCGGTGTACATGAAGGCATTACACCTTACTATGAAGCTGACCCAGATTTGTATGCGCTAAAAAACTTAGTGATTACCGGATTGATGGGAATGGCTGCCTATCATTCACATGCTTACAATCTAGGTTTTGAAAGTCAAGAAGTGCATACATTTACGATGGAGGCGCTTGCAAAAGTCAACGATGTTAAAACGGTTGAAGACATGGTGAAACTGATTGATGAAACTGGAGCACACGGAGTTATGGCGATGGAACTTCTTGATAAAGCCAATACAACAACCTATGGAAATCCAGAAATTAGCGAAGTACAGCTTGGTGTTGGAAAACGACCTGGAATTCTAATCTCTGGACATGATTTTCATGACTTAAAGCAATTACTCGAACAAAGTAAAGATGCCGGTATTGATATTTATACACATAGTGAAATGTTACCAGCGCATTACTATCCTGAACTAAAAAAATATGAGCATTTGATTGCCAACTATGGAAATGCATGGTGGAAACAAGTAGAAGAATTCCAAACGTTTAGTGGACCAATCTTGTTTACAACAAACTGTATTGTTCCACCACGGCCTAATGCAAATTATACAGACCGTTTGTATGCGACAGGGGATTGTGATCACCCTGGGTTTAAACGCATTGAAGTACAGGCAGATGGAACAAAGGACTTTAGTGACATTATCAATCATGCCAAACAAACCAAACCGCCTAAAGCCATTGAATCTGGAAGCATTACCGGTGGATTTGCCCATCATCAAGTACTTGCGCTTGCCGATAAAATTATTGAAGAAATCAAAGCTGGAAACATTCGTAAGTTTGTGGTGATGAGTGGATGCGATGGCAGAAAACCAGAACGTGCATATTATACGAATTTTGCCAAAGGGTTACCTGAGGATGTTATCATTCTTACATCCGGTTGTGCGAAGTATCGCTACAACAAGTTAAACCTTGGTGATATTAACGGTATACCTCGTGTCCTAGATGCAGGACAGTGCAATGATTCTTACTCTTGGGTTGTTGTAGCAAATGCATTAGTAAAAGCATTTGATGTTGCTAGTGTAAATGAACTACCCATTGTGTTTAACATTGCTTGGTACGAACAAAAAGCGATTATTGTATTGTTGTCACTGTTACATCTTGGAATTGGTAACATTTGTGCAGGACCAGATTTACCTGGATACTTCACCCCAACCGTGGAAACATTCTTGAAAGAACACCATGGTCTAAGAACCATAAAAGATGTGGATGCCGATTTAAAAGAAATGCTAGCTTAGTCAAATCGAACATAAAAGCCAGTTACGCAATTTGTAACTGGCTTTATCTATGATGTGATTTTGCTAACGAGTTGATTGAATTTTGTAATACGAGCCAGCCCATAGGATATAAGAAAGGTGAGCAGGCAAAGGATGATGTAGAAAATTAATGTGTTTTGCATAAATGAAAAGCGCAATACTTTTTGCATCCCGATGATGATCATTGGATGCAAGATGTACATGTACAAACTGATGTTACGCAGTTGTACATTTCTTGGTTTGGTTTTTGCAATCAAAAATCTAAACAAGCAATAGCTAAACGGTAATAAGGATAGGTACATCGTATTGTTGATATCAGAGCGAATCCATTGCAATTTGTATACCAATAAACCTTCCGTTACGAAAGTGACAAAACAAATAAGGATATCAAAGTAACTGGCTTTTATTTTATGTTGGCGACTTTGTTTAGCTAATAGTGCGCCAAGCACAAAAAATACAGGTGCCATAAATAAACCATTACGTGTGGTATCAAAGACTTGAAAGATTATGTCATAGAAACCAGCAAGCACAGGAATATTTTTTATAAGACCGTAATAAGAATCACCAAACATTCCAATGAGATATAACAAGGTTGTAAAAAACAGTGAAGATTTAATGTTAAATGTTTTTAGAAATAACCAAGCAATCCAGGCACCCACTGCGGATCCCACAAAAAACCAAAGGTGATAGAACGTACCATTGAATAAAAACTGTTGCAAGAGCGTTTTGATGTTTGTCCAGTTTGCATAGCTACCACCAATAAAGTTGAATGGTAAATAGATAATGATACATAGGATGTAGTACTTGATGTTGGTTTTCATAAATTGATGAACGCGACTACTTGTTTGACTGTCGATGTGTTTAAACAAGAAGAACGCCGAACTGATAAAGAAAAAAGGTACTGCAATTCTGGCAATAATTCTGGTATATGCATAATCCAGTGTTGGATCAAGAGATTGAAAAACTGGATAATGCGCAGCGATAACAAGTAAAGCTGCAACGATTCGAAAGTAGTCAATTCTTCCATATTCTGTGTGTTTCATGTAACCCCCTCATAAAAAAGCTATAACCATCTTATCACAACTGATAGGATCGTGTTATAGCTTTTTAGTTATGTCGATATCTGGTTAAGGTCATAGTCAATTGATTTGAAGTGTACTGTACTTGTGCTTCATCAATTAATGAATTGAGTAAATCAAATTCAAATTCATTACTTAGATCACTGGTGCCAGCAAGATTCCAAAACATTTCCTCTACGGCTTCTAAGCGATTGCCAAATAATTTGTGATCCAAATCATCCACCATGGATTGGTACATTTGTTTGTAGTCGCATTGTAGCTGAATGATGTGTGCATCCTTTTCCTCTTTAATATGGATGTGAATATCGTTAGCACCAATGGCATATGCGTATGTGGTAAGTTCTTCGGAAATCTTACTTATGATGCGTTTGGTGTGTCTCATGAAACCACTTTGTATGCAGGATCAATGTCGCACAATTCTTTAAACGTATCGATTTCAATGATATCACCTTCGTGGACCGGCTTGATATGCACTTTGTAGTGGTCAAGGCATTCACGCAAGGCAACCTCATCCCAGTATTTTTCTTTTCCCCCTGGGCTTTGGTAAACACTTTGAATATCATTTGCCAGTTGTTTTCCATCGCTTTCACTCCAGTAGGAAATACCATACATGTGGTGACAGTTTTTACCACCAACTGCTAACTCGGTGATGATTCCTTTTTTTGAGTAGAAACACCAGTCATCAGTAACATCGACTTTTTTACCAAGATAGTTACTGTCATACTCGTAAGCACGAATGATGTCTGGGTTGTATAGGACTAAGTCCGATTCAAGTACATATGCATTTTGCATGATATCTTTCGCAAGAAATGCACTTGAGATATTGTTTGCTTCATTATAGAAATCATTGTCGATAAATGTAATCATTGGATATTTTGTAAGTAAGGTATCAAATTGTTCCTTCAAGTATCCACGAACAATGGTAATATCTTCAATACCCGCTGCAAGTACTGCATCAAGTAAGGTATCGATGATGCGTTCTCCTTTTACTTTGATTAATGGTTTTGGCGTATTTAAGGTTACGGGAACCATTCGGCTTCCAAATCCTGCAGCCATAAAGATGGCACGCTTTACTTTGTAAGGTGCAAGTGCTTCATATCCTTTTGCTGTGATTTCGTATTTTGATTTGCCTAATACTTCAAGATAACCAAGTTCATGGAGTTCTTGAATGGCTTTATTGACAACGCCAAGCGATACATCGAGTTGCTTCGCAATGTCACGTTGTGCATATTTTTCTTTCTTTTGGGTGAAAGTAACAAGTACTTCAAATTGTTGATGTGTCATGTTGATCTCCTAATTTCTTCCTTTAGTGTATCATCTTCTTTGGTTTTTGAGAACAGTGCTTGTTGCTGCCTGCGCCTTTGTTTGGCAAAGACCTCAATGATGGGTAAAACAAACAAGGCAACCAGTCCTGCTGAGAACCCATTGTTGTACAAATTGATGCCACCATGATAGGCACCGATACTTTGTACCAAGCCAAGATGAATCATACCGGTAACTAGTCCAGCAATCAGACCAAACTGTCCTGCAATCGGAGCAAGTCCTGTTGCAAATAAAGCAGCTAATAAGATGGTCGGATCTGCCAAATTTGAACTGCTTAGGGCACCTGCGATAAGAACACCAAGTACTAAAGGAAAAGTATTGCGAATGTGTTTTCCAAAACCAGCAAATCCGACGATGGTTAAAATCCCGCCAATGGTTGGTCCATTGATACTCCCTTTAACAAGAAGTACATAACTCGTGTAAACAAGACCGAGTATGCCCATATTAAATAGCACAGTTGCACAACCATCACTACGTACAAAATCACTAACCAAACGACCCGAGCGTTTTAGTAACGTTCGATACTGTTGGAATACGTTATGGTCTAACAACCAGGCAATTACGATAAAGGATATCCATAAGCCATATAGAAATGTAGCAACACCGAGATGCAAGGAGGAGTACCAGTGCAAAACTGGAGCACTTTCATAACCCACCTGACAAAGGATGGCATATATAATCGTTCCAGCTAAGCCGGCACCAAAACCAACGTTATACAAATTGTAACCTTGATGGACGGCTAGGCATGCATTGGATACCGGAGCTAAAAAGAAACCAACCAGTATGGTAAAGATACATGCAACAAGCAAAGCAACCATTGTGTTGTCATGCCATAAAGCCAGTTCACTGGTTAAAGGTGCTAGACTTGTACCAAAAAAAGCGATGTAAATGTATTGGCGGAACGGATGCTTTTGAAATCTTGCATAAAGATATACGCCAAGGACAATTCCCCAAATGTTGACAATATTTTTACCAAACATACCAAAGCCACCCATAAGAAATACCGCAGCAATGGCCATACCACTTAGTTTTGCTTTTGCTAAATGAAGCATCCCCACGGATACCAACATGAGTAAACCAGCATTCACAAAGGTTGCCCCAAAGCCAGCAAGTTCTACATAATCGGTGATGAGCTTATCGCCTTTCGTGATGATGGCTACTAAGCCAGAAAGAATGGTGCTTGGACTGTCCAATAAAAAAGCACTACCTAGAAAGATAAGTGCAAAAAAAATAAGAAATGTTTTAATTTGATGGTCTTGTGTCTGTTGAAGTTTCGAAATATTATCTTGCATAAGGCCCTCTTTTTTTCATATAGTATTAGTATACAGGAATTAAAAAGATGCGAAAAGTACAAGTATCATTTTTTTATGAACACTTATTGTAATTTCTGTCCAATACGACAATGAGAACATTTTCATTTATGAAACAATTTTCATTATGCAAAAGAAACTTTTTTCAAAAATGCTTTTTTTTAAGTTAGTTTTGGTGTACAATGTTCTTAATGTTTATGGAGTGGAGGTAATTTAATGAAAGAAAAACTATATTTACATGACAATGTGGCAATCATTAATTTTGATTTAGCATACCCTACAACTATGTCGGAACTACTTGGTTCAAGATCGTTAGGATTGTTTGCGAAAAAATATTTTAAACACTTAGAAAAACGTGATCCTGATATGTATGCATGGTTAACCAATGGGTTTACGATGGATCAGGCAACACGCGCTTTATCACGTGTATTCCGTCAGTTGATCGTTATGAACCCTGATGAGATTGATGATTACTACTTGACTGATAAGAAAAAATTATTGGAGTTTGTTGAAGGACTTTACAACTACTGGAAAAGTCACCAACGTTTCTCTTACACAAGACAACGTTATACAGGAAGAAACTCTTCTAGTTTCGTACTTTCGGATTCTAATTTTAATACGTTACTTCGTAGTACATACCGTTTCCTTGAACAAAAACTACAAGGAAGAAAAAGTGGGGTATACCGCCAGTTACAAGCAGGGACAAACTCTGCCATGTCTACATACCGTCCACGCAAACTAACATTCCCAGAAACATACAAAGCATACGCGGACATTCCAATGATTGAAGCTGTTATGTTGCGTACACCAATGATCTTAACAACAAGATCAAACAAACGTACAGGTATGTTTGAAGAAACAAATGCAAACCCAGTAGAATACTTTACTGGAGATAAAAGTACTTGGTTCTGTTACCCAGCCAAAGTTGGTGCTTTATTAGTACATATCTATTTCCACCGTGACTTTACATGTAGTGGAGTATCACTAGCAAACTTGTTTGAGCTTGCTTCACCAGAAGAAGCGCAACAAAAACCAGATGCAATTGTACAATTTGCAAATGAAGATGGTAAGGCTGAAACAACATTCTACTATGATGCAGAAAACGAACTATACGTTGGTAACGTATCGTACATGCAACAAGCAGAATACTTTGGATACATGAAGAAAATGGTATTAACATTACATAACTTAGTTATGATGAGACGTGGATGGTTACCAATTCACGGTGCCTTTGTGAATATCACACTATACGATGGTAAACGTAAAGGTATTATGTTAATGGGTGACTCAGGTGCTGGTAAATCTGAATCCATTGAAGCATTAAAAGCGTTAGGTAACGATGTGATTAAAGACATTGAAGTTGTCTTTGATGATATGGGAACCATTCATATTGAAGATGGTGTGCCTTACGGACAAGGAACAGAGATTGGAGCATTCATTCGTTTGGATGACTTGGATCCAGGAACACCTTACCGTGATATGGACCGTTCAGTCTTTATTAACCCTGATGTGTTAAATGCACGTGTTATTACACCTGCTGCACCATATAGCGTGATTGCACGTAACCACAAGATTGATTTATTCTGTTATGCAAATAACTACGATACAGATCTTGGTATGCGCAACATTGAAGATATGAATGAAGCAAAACCAATCTTCGTGGAAGGTAAACGTATGGCAAAAGGTACAACACAAGAGGTTGGACTTTCAACAACATACTTTGCAAACCCATTTGGACCAATGCAAAAACAAGAAGTTTGTGACCCTATCATTGACGAAGTCTTTGATACATTAAAAGCAAACAACATCTACGTTGGAGAAATCTTCACACACTTAGGTCTTGACCGTGGTGATCGTGATGGAATTAACGTAGCTGCACAAGAATTACTAAAATTTATCCAAGAAGGATAAAAGCAAGAAGGCATTTCACATATTGTGGAGTGTCTTTTTTTTGCCTGTTTTCATCATAAAGTTCTCTAAAAAATGCCAAAAAACATGAGAATTACAATAATATAGCATATAACTGTCACAAATTGTCAATTATATGCTATATTATACGAAAGAGGGGGTACACGTATGATTTATTTTACTGTTAAGATTCATGGTCTTTTTTCGTTTAGGAACTTTACAGCAGATTTCACTTACGCAAGAAAGGCCAAAAATGATGAGTTACATCAAAGCCTAAAAAACTATCCAAATGTACGTTATCGAAAACTAAATATCGTGATGGGTGCGAACTCGAGTGGTAAATCAACGTTAGGGAAACTGTTATGTATGATATCCAACTATGTTTCAGGAAGAGATATCCAATCAGTCATTAATATTGATTTGGCTAAAATGTGCCAAGAAAACCAACCATACTTTGATGATATATACTTTGAAACCATCTATTATCACAAGGATTATATGTATCAACTTCATGTTTCCTTTGATGGTGAGGGGGTTGTAAGTGAAACTTGGAAACGAATTAAACTCGCAAAAAAAGATACATACAATGATGCAGTTGCAAAGCTCAGTAAGGTTGGGAAGGAAAATATCGAGACATACAGTCGTAGTGAGAGTGGTATAACGTTTGGTTTCAAAAGTCCCGAACTTTCAAAATCTGTGTCAAAGTACAATTTGCTAGGACAAGTATCGTACTTATATAGTTTTCAACAGTTTGAGGTCAATCGTAGAGTTGAGAGTTCCATTCCAGAGTCAAAAACATTGCGTGATCGTTTGCTCAAAGTTTTTGATCCATCTATCGCCTCAATTGATCCAATCACATCCATTGTTGTAGATGAAGATGGGATTGAAGAAGTTGTAGATTTGAATATGGAGCGAATCCGTTTTGTGAACGGGCGAAAACAGGATGTTGATTTTGGTAAGGAATTGACAAGTGAAAATACGACACTTTCCACAGGAACGATTGAAGCCATCCATTTAGCACATGTATTGCATAAGATTGACCGATATAGTGTTGTCTATTTGGATGAAACCATGGTGCACTCGCATCATGAATTAGAACCTTACATTTTGCAGTACATTATGAAGGTGCTTGAAAAAAATGAAATGCAGTTATTTTTTACCACACATAGCACAGAGGCACTTGAACTAGACATACCAAATTACAACGTGATGTTTATGCGTAAATCTAATAGTGGATATACGGAAGAAATAATCAAACCAGTTGATTCAATGAAACACAACAAGCGAAGCTTAGTCAATGCTTTTGTGAATGATCAATTTTCGACATCACCTGATATTACCGAGTTATTAGACTTGATTATGGAGTTTGATGATGACTAAAAGCTATACGTTGACAGAAGGACAGTGTGAGCTTCGATTGATTCGATTTCTTAAAGACGTTCATCATATTCCATTTGGAAAAGTCATTAAGAAAAATATTGTGACAACACCAAAGCAAAAGTTATTGTCCATACATAGACTTACAACACAATCGAAAACGTATGGACGGTGTATCTTGTCTTTGATGTAGATGTGATTATGAATGGTGAAGTTAACATGACTCAAATAATTGAGAAAATACAAAGTCTAGAGAAAGAAGAGAATATTGATGAGGTTATATGTTTGTTGCAAGTTAGTTTTGAACACGAACTTTGTAAAATCACAGGGTTGAAGCAAAAGGAACTTTTCCGTCTGTTTGATGCAGTAGGAAAACATGAATTTTCATCGAACTTCATAAAGTGTAACGACCATAAAATACAAAACATTTTGACTTATCAAAAAGATGGTTTGATGTGCCTTTGGGACAATAATCATATTGCCTTAACCAAAAAGTTCAAGGATTATAATATCAAAATATCTAGTTTTGGAAACATGATAAATTAGTGATGTTTATTGTAATTTAAAAGTGGACCATTTTCATGGCATGTTGCCATTGAAAAAGGGACCACTTGTTTTTTTATACT
>LVZN01000026.1 GCA_001695645.1 Erysipelotrichaceae bacterium MTC7
TTTCACAAATAAATTATACCAAAAATAACGCCTATTCTCTTACGAGTTTAGGCGTTATTTTTATGATTTGAAGCTGTACTAAGTGTCACAGCCCCCTATGTTATTTGCTCATCCAAGCATCGCTTGTTGGATCTGCTTTGAATGCTTGTAGTTTTTTTAAGTCTGCTTCTTGAATGTAATCATTTTCAACTGCAGCTTCAAGTAAGTAATCATAATTACTTAATGTACGAAGTTCACAGTTCATATCTTCAAATGCTTGTTTTGCTTTCGGTAACAAGTACGTGAAGATTGCAGCAACACCTAAGACAACACAACCTGCATCACGCAAAGCATCAATGACATCTTTTACGCTTCCACCAGTTGAAATAAGGTCTTCCACAACCACAACTTTCATACCTGGTGTAACTTTACCTTCAATCTTGTTTTCTTTACCATGGCTCTTATTTGAGCTTCTCACATACCCCATTGGTTTGTATAGTTCTTGTGCAACCATTGCTGCCCAAGGTATTCCAGCTGTTGCTGTTCCCATTAACATATCTGCATCCGGGAATTCGCGACGAATCATTGAGACAAAGCCACTAACGACTGCATCGCGCTTTTCAGGATATGACAAGACCAAACGGTTGTCACAGTAAATTGGACTTTTTATTCCACTTGCCCATGTGAATGGGTCATTTGGACGTAAATAAACAGCTTCTACATCAAGTAGGTTTTTTGCAATTACTTTTTCATTCATGATTTCATCATCTCCTCAATTTGGTAATATGTTTCTTTTGGATTTTTTGAATTTGTGATGGAACGACCAACAACGATATGGTCACAACCTTCTTCTTTGGCAAACGCAGGTGTTGCGACACGTTTTTGATCATCTTTTGCATCATCTGCTAAACGAATTCCTGGTGTAACCGTCAAGAAGTCAGGTCCACATACTTCATGAATCGCTTTTGCTTCATGAACCGAACAAACCACACCATCAAGACCCGCTGCTTTTGCATTCTTAGCATAAAGTTTGACACAATCAATCACTTCTCCAGGAATACCCAACTCATCGTTCATCGCTTCTTTTGAAGTACTTGTTAATTGCGTAACCCCAATACACAATGGACGTTCTCCATTCACACTTCCCTCTTCTAAACCTTCGATTGCTGCTTTCATCATCGCAATTCCACCAGCACAGTGAAGATTTACAATTTCAACACCAAGCTTCGCTAGGTTTTTCATTCCACCTTTTACCGTGTTAGGAATATCATGAAGTTTTAAATCTAAGAAGATGTGGTGTCCCATATCTTTCACTTCTTTTACAATGTCCAATCCGCAAGCATAGGTTAATTCCATACCGATTTTTACATAGATTGGTTCATCAAATTGTTTTAGAAAATGTAAGACTTCTTCTTTCGTTGAAAAGTCTAAAGCTACTATTGTTTTATTCATCTGTGACTCCTTCCGATTGCATCTTGTAAAGAATCACAACCATATTTCTTCAATACTGCTGGTAATTCTTCAATAATTTTTGGACAAATATAGGGATCAATAAAGTTATACATACCTACTTGAACCGCACTTGCTCCTGCATACAAAAATTCTAGTACATCCTGGGCACAAGTGATTCCACCAACGCCAATAATCGGGATGTTAATGGCTTGATAGACTTGATAGACCATACGAATGGCAATGGGTTTAATTGCCGGTCCACTAAGTCCTCCTGTCGTGTTGGCAATGATTGGTTTTGCTGTATGCAAATCCAAACGCATTCCAACGAGTGTATTGATTAAGACAACACCGTCCGCACCTGCTGCTTCCACCGCCTTTGCGATTTCTACGATATTGGTTACATTTGGTGATAGTTTTACCCAAACCGGTTTTGTTGCGACTTCTTTCGCCATTCTAGTAATGTTGGCTGCCAGTTTTGGATCACTACCTAAACCAATCCCCCCATGTTTTACATTTGGACATGAGATATTTAATTCGTATGCATGAACTTCAGGACAATCATTCAATCGCTTGATGACCTCAATGTAATCTTCCTCTGTAGCACCAGCTACATTGGCAAGAATTTGTGTGTCGTATTGTTTTAAAAAGGGTAGTTCCGTTTCAATAATTTTATCAACCCCAGGATTTTGTAACCCAATGGCATTTAGCATACCTGAAGGTGTTTCTGCAATTCGCGGCGTTGGGTTGCCAAAACGTGATTCTAAGGTTGCACTTTTAATGGCAATACCACCCAAAATGCTTAAATCATACAATTCTGCATATTCACGACCAAAGCCAAAGCATCCACTTGCTGGCATGACTGGATTTTTTAAATCCAATCCAGGTAGTTTTATTTCTAGCATGTAAAATCCACCTTTCCAATTGGGAAAACCGGTCCCTCTTTACAAATACGGTAATACAGTTGTTTATCTTTGCTGTCTTTGCAAACACATCCCATGCAGGCTCCAATTCCACAAGCCATGCGTGCTTCAAAGCTTAAATACCCTTTACTGTACGTTTGATTCAATGCTTCTAACATGCGCATCGGTCCACAGCTGTAAATGGTATCAATATGTATATCATGCGCTGCGATGGCATCAAGTACCGTTCCTTTGGTTCCGTAACTTCCATCCATGGTTGCAATGTATACATCACAACCTAAGATTTTGAAATCTTCCTCATAGAACATGCTATCCTTGTCATTAAAACCAAGAACCACAGTTACTTTGGTGTTCTTATCGCAAAACTGTCTAGCGACCTCATATAATGGGGGAACCCCAACTCCACCACCAATGATGAGTACTTCTTCAAGTTCATCAATTGGAAATGGTGTCCCGAGTGGTTCTAGTACGTCAAGAATTTGTCCACGTTTGACTTTACTTAAGGCTTTGGTTCCTTCACCAACAACTTTATAAATGATTTTATAGGTATTGTGATAGACGCTGGAAACACTGATTGGTCTACGCAACATAAAACCATCCAATTGAATATTCACAAATTGACCAGGTAAGATGTTTGGCATCTTTGTTGGACGTAAGATCATTTCATAGGTATCTTTTGCGATTTCCACATTTCCTAAGACTGCATCTTTACTACTAATCATTCATGTTCCCCCATTGGAATTGCCGAGAAGCTTTGTGCTTCAATAACTTTTAAAATTGCACTAGCCGTGTCTAAGCTTGTTAGACATGAGATTCCATTTTCAGCAGAGAAGCGGCGAATTAAGAATCCATCATCACGTGAACCTTTATCTTGACTCATCGTGTTAACAACATAGTCAACTTTTCCCTTGATGATTAGATCAAGAACATCGTTTTCTGCTTGTTCGACTTTCGCGACTTCTTCTACACGAATTCCATGTTCTTTTAAGTAGTTACAAGTTCCACTTGTTGCAAAAATTCCATAGCCAATTTCTTCAAATCGACGTGCGATATCTAGTGCTTCTTCTTTATTTTCGTTTGCAATTGTCATAAGCACACTTCCGTGTAATGGAATTTTTGTTCCTGCTGCAACCATCGCTTTATATAATGCTTTTTCTAATGTTTCATCCGAACCTAACGATTCTCCTGTACTCTTCATTTCTGGCCCTAGTGTTGTATCTACCGAACGTAGTTTTGCAAAAGAGAATACTGGTGCTTTTACATAGACACGTTCACTTTCACGTTTGATTCCTTCTAGGTATCCTTGTTTAATCAAACTTTGTCCCATGATCGCTTTTGTGGCAATGTTTGCCATTGGCACATTTGTAATCTTAGAAAGGAATGGAACGGTTCTTGAACTTCTTGGGTTTACCTCAAGTACATAAAGGTTATCATCTTTATCAACGATGAATTGAATGTTAAACAATCCAATGAAGTTGAATCCTTTTCCAATTTTTGTTGTGTATTCAATGATTTTATATTTGATATCTTTGCTTAAAGTTTGCGTTGGATATACGGAAATAGAATCTCCTGAGTGGACTCCCGCACGCTCGATATGCTCCATAATTCCAGGAATGTAGACATTTTCACCGTCACAGATTGCATCTGTTTCCACTTCTTTACCAACGATGTACTTATCCACAAGAATTGGTGCATCATGGCTAATTTCTTTCATCGCATTCGTCATGTACACTTTTAAATCTTTATCCGTGTGTACAATTTCCATGGCTCTACCACCAAGTACATAACTTGGGCGCACAAGCACTGGATATCCAATACGACTTGCAATTGCTAGGGCTTCATCAACCGTAATAGCTGTTTCACCTTGTGGTTGTGGAATATCTAATTTACGTAACATCGCTTCGAATTCGTAACGGTCTTCAGCTTTGTTGATGTTGTCGACACTAGTTCCTAAAATTTTCACACCACGACGTTGCAATCCATCTGCAAGGTTGATGGCAGTTTGTCCACCAAACTGCACAATGACACCTTCAGGATTCTCTAAATCCACAATGTGCATAACATCTTCTAGTGTTAATGGTTCAAAGTAAAGTTTATCTGAGATAGAGAAATCCGTAGAAACGGTTTCTGGGTTATTATTCACAACAATTGCTTCATATCCAGCTTCACGTAAAGCTAGAACACAGTGAACAGTTGCATAATCGAATTCCACTCCTTGACCAATTCGAATCGGTCCTGAACCTAGTACGATAACTTTCTTTGAATCCGAACGAATGCTTTCGTTTTCATCTAAGTAGGTTGAGTAGAAATATGGTGTTTTACTTTCAAACTCACCTGCACATGTATCAACCATCTTGTAGACTGGAATAATATTTTCTTGTTTACGCAAGTTGTAAAGTTCATCTTCATGCATATTCCAAACACGTGCAATATACGAATCAGAGAATCCATTACGTTTCACTTTGCGTAAGGTTTCTACATCTTTTACGTTATATTTTAATTCTTCTTCCATTTTGTGGATATTTTTAAGTTTTGCTAAAAAGAATGGGTCAATCATCGTTAATGCGAAGATATCTTTAAATTCAGCTCCACGACGAATCAATTCCATAACCGCATAGATTCTTTCATCATCACGCCATTTTGCTTTTTTCCACAATTCTTCTTCACTCATATCATCCATTTCTTTTATTTGGATGTGATCTACTTTCATTTCAATGGAACGAATAGCTTTTAATAAAGCTTCTTCAAAATTACGTCCCATACTCATGACTTCTCCAGTCGCTTTCATTTGTGTTCCTAAACGACGGTCTGCACTTGGGAATTTATCAAATGGGAATCTTGGTAATTTTGCCACAATGTAGTCAATACTTGGTTCAAAACAAGCAAATGAAGTTTGTGTTACGGGGTTTAAAATCTCATCAAGCGTTAAACCAACTGCCACTTTTGCAGCAAGTTTTGCAATTGGATATCCCGTTGCTTTACTTGCAAGTGCTGAAGAACGAGAAACCCTTGGGTTTACCTCAATGACATAGTAGTTAAATGAATGTGGATCCAAGGCAAGTTGGACGTTACATCCACCACAGATTTCAAGTGCGCGAATGATATCCAATGAAGCATTACGTAGCATTTGGTGTTCACGATCGCTTAAGGTTTGCACTGGTGCAACAACAATACTATCTCCGGTGTGAATTCCTACGGGATCCACATTTTCCATCGAACATACCATAATGGCATTATCGTTGTTATCACGCATAACCTCGTATTCAATTTCTTTGAATCCGGCAATGCTTTTTTCAATCAAACATTGTGTTACGGGAGATAATTTCAATCCATTTTTCGCAATGTCTTTTAATTCTTCATCATCTCTGGCGAAACCTCCACCAGTTCCTCCTAAGGTAAATGCAGGACGAACCACAACTGGGTATCCAATCTCATTTGCAAATACTAAGGCTTCATCAACGGTGTGTACAATCAAACTATCAGGAATTGGTTGACCAAGTTCTTCCATCAAAGCTTTAAACTTTTCACGGTCCTCGGCTTTTTCAATTGCATCTAATTTTGTCCCTAAAATTTCGACACCTTCTTTTTCAAGAATACCAGCGTTTGATAATTCAACAACCAAGTTCAACCCCGTTTGTCCACCTAAGGTACCTAGAATTGCATCTGGTTTTTCTTTATGAATGATTTTAGAAGCAAATTCTAAGGTTAATGGTTCAATGTATACTTTATCTGCAACTTCACGATCTGTCATAATCGTTGCAGGATTTGAGTTAATTAAAATGACTTCATATCCTTCTTCACGCAGTGCTTGACACGCTTGGGTTCCAGCATAATCAAACTCAGCAGCTTGTCCAATGACAATTGGTCCAGAACCAATCACCATGATTTTCTTAATATCGGTACGTTTTGGCATTATTTATTTCCCCCTTGTGCATCCATCACTTGCATGAATTTATCGAATAAGTAGTTTGCATCTTCTGGTCCTGGTGCAGCTTCTGGGTGATATTGCACACTGAACAAGTTCTTTTCTTCACATGCAAGACCTTCCACACTACGATCGTTTAAGTTACGGTGCGTGACTGTTAATGTCGTATTTGCCAAACTTTCTTCATTCACTGAGAATGAGTGGTTTTGGCTTGTAATTTCTACCTTCCCTGTAAGCAAGTTCATTACAGGTTGGTTTGCTCCACGGTGACCAAATTTCAATTTATCGATTTTTGCACCAGCAGCTAGTGCGATAAGTTGGTGACCTAAACAAATCCCAAAAATTGGAATTTGACCAATCAATTCGCGAATGTTTGCGATGGCTTCTGTTAATTCACGAGGGTCTCCAGGACCATTACTCAACATAATTCCATCAGGTTTTAAATTCACAACATCTTGTACAGATGATGTGTAAGGCATAATTTTTAAATCACAACCTCGACTTGATAATTCACGAACAATTCCTTGTTTTGCCCCATAATCGATTAAGACAACACGTCTTCCTCGATTTGGTACTTGGAATGCTTTTTGTGTTGACACCTTTGCCACTTGTCCTGTTGGGTATGGTGCTTCTTTTAACATAGCAACAGTTGCATCTACATCCACGTCCATATCTGCCATAATGGCTTTCATCGTACCTTCTTTACGAATCAATTTTGTCAGTTTTCTAGTATCAATACCTGCAAGTCCAGGAATGTTATTTCCTTTTAGAAATTGGTCAAGACTTTCATCTGAGCGCCAGTTGTTTGGGTACTCACAATATTCACTTACCACCAATCCGAAAATCGCTGGGTCAATACTTTCAAAATCATCGCGATTGATTCCATAGTTTCCAATCATCGGATATGTCATCATTACAATTTGTGCGCAGTAACTTAAGTCACTGATGACTTCTTGATATCCGCTCATACCTGTGTTGAAGACGATTTCTCCTAATTGATAGTTGTTTCCACCGAACGCTTCTCCAACAAATACGCTTCCGTCTTCTAAAATTAACTGTCTTTTCATTTTAATACCCTCCTGGCTTGTTATATACTATTTTACCATCTACAAATACAGATGCAATTTGTGCTGCAACTTTATATCCATCAAATGGTGTATTCTTTCCTTTTGAAACAAATGTTTCTTTATCGATAACGCCTGCTGTTTCATCCCACACAACGAGATCTGCATGATATCCTTCTGCTATGTGTCCAACGTTTTCTAAACCAAACCGTGCCGCTGGTTTTTTCGCAATAAACTGTTCAAACTGTCCTAGTGTAAAAATTCCAGTTTTCACAAAGTTTGTATAAAGCAAAGGAATGCTTGTTTCCAAAGCGACAATCCCAAATGGTGCTTGCACCATATCTTGTTGCTTTTCCTTTTCGGTATGTGGTGCATGATCATTGGCGATAAAATCAATGGTTCCATCCAACAAACCGTCAATCAGCGCTTGCCGATCTTCTTTGCTACGTAGTGGCGGATTCATTTTATCGTTTGTATTGTTTACATCTTCTTCACTTAACAGTAAGTGATGACATGTTACTTCGCCACTAACATTTGCCCCCATCGCTTTGTATGTTTTTAGTAGTTCTACACTTTCCTTACAACTCATATGACAGATGTGATATGCACAACCTGTTTGATAGGCTAGTTGTAAATCTCTTTCCACTTGTTTATATTCTGTTTCACTTGGAATTCCAACAAGTCCAAGTTCGTGATTTCGTTTCCCTTCATGCATGCAGCCTGCTTTGGGGCGGTAAGACATATCCTCCGTGTGTGCAACAATCATGACGTCATTTGCTTTGGCAAGTTCCATTGCTTGTTTCATCATGTTTGCATCTTGTACACCCACACCATCATCACTAAACCAGCGGATGCCCATTTGCTTAAGTGCTTGCATATCGACAAGTTCTTGTCCATCTTCAGCTTTTGTAATCGTTGCATATGGATAGGTATGAACCAGTGCATCTTGTTGAATCAGTGCTTGGTAGGTTTCCATCACTTTTACATTGTCTGGATACGGGTGAACGTTTGGCATCGCAAAGATGCTTGTATACCCACCGTGTGCTGCTGCTTGAGTTCCAGTAGCAATGGTTTCTTTATTCGTGAAACCAGGTTCTCGTAAATGTACATGTACATCCACGCCCCCAGGCATGACATAAGCCTCTTTTGCATCATAAATTTCATCTCCATCCAGTTCAATGAAATCGGCAATCCGTTTGATTTTTCCATCTTTGATGCGTATATCCACAATTTTAGTTTCATTGTCTTTAACCACAATTTTTGCATTTTTTATTAACATTAGAATTCCTCCTGGAAGACGTATTTCAACATCGCTTTACGCACGTAAACCCCGTTTTCCATTTGTTTGAAAATTCGTGATTTACTTGCTTCTACTAAACAATCATCAATTTCAACACCTCGATTGACTGGCGCAGGATGCATAACAATTGCATGCTCTTTTAAGTTTGCATATCGTTCTTGCGTCAATCCAAACGCTTCTAAGTAGCCCATTTTGTTTTGCATCATTTCTGCTTCATGGCGTTCGTGTTGAATTCTAAGAAGCATCACAACATCCGCCCATGCAATCGCTTCATCTAGATCCATGTGTCGTTGTTTGTCGTACATCCACTCTTTTGGACCGGCAAATTTCACCTTGGCTCCTAAGCGAGTTAGAGCTTCATCATTGCTTCGAGCGACTCTTGAATGGCTTACATCACCAACAATCACTACATTCAAATCTTCAAACGTGTTGAAGTTCTCATAGATTGTATACAAATCAAGCAAGCATTGACTTGGATGATTGCCACATCCATCACCTGCATTGATGATAGGTACATCGATATTTTGCAGTTGCGTAAAGTATTCATCTTCTGGGTGACGAATCACCATTGCTTGATACCCTAACATTGCAAAGGTTTTGATTGTGTCGTACAAGCTTTCTCCTTTTTTTAAAGAACTTGCGTTTGCGTTAAAATCTACCACTTTACAATTCAAACCATATTCAGCACTTACAAATGAATAATGTGTTCGTGTACTTGGTTCAAAAAAAAGATTAGCAACTAAGTAGGACTTAGACAAATGCCAATCTTTACGTGAAGATGAAAACTGTTTTGCGTCGTGCAAAATGTTGATGATATCCTTGTTTGATAAATCACTCATGGTTAGCAAACTTTTATACATCGTCGTTCCTCCAATTTTCTAAAAGAAAAGGTCCTTGCATATATGCAAAAGGACCTTTATTGTTCAAAAAAATAAAGTCATTGACCTTCTTCACCTCTCTGGATGATCTTAAAGGACCTTTTCATTACAAATATAATACCAATACTCAACCAAAACATCAACTAAAAATATTACGAATTTTTATAAGAAGTTTAAACGTTGATTTGGATTGTATTAATCTAACATTTTTTCAATCTTTTTCGATGGAATCACCCAAGGTAGTAGTGCAACAACATACATAACCATAATCCAAATTGGCGAGATAAAAACACCAAGTAGGATCCCAAGCACATTTAAGGTGATGGTTATTTTTAGTTTGGTATAACCGGAGCGAACTTGTACCAGTGGTGAGTTTACATCTTGAATACGTACCAGTTCATGCAACAATAATGCGTACGCTATATCTGACAGCATCAAGATGGTTGCATAAAACAGTTCGGGTGCAAGATCAAACAAGTGTTCATCTACCCAACGTGTCGCAAATGGTACCAAAGTTAATAAAAAGATAAATAACATGTTGGCCCATAGGACACGTCCATTAATTTTTCTGGCGGCTTGAAACATGTGATGATGGTTATTCCAATAAATCGCTAATGATGCAAACGAAATCAAATATACCAAAAACGTATATCGCATCTCAAAAAGGGCAGCGAATGTTGGCTCTTTGGGAAGTTGTAACTCCAACACCATAATCGTCATCACGATGGCAATAATTGCATCACTGAATGCTTCCAATCGATTTTTACTCATATCTATCACTTCTTTCTTTTTTCATTATGTCATAGATGCGAAAAAAAAGTGCAGTTGATGCATCGCAACTACACGTATGTTTTGTTTTTTACTTACAACCTTCATTGTTGTATTTGCTAATAATCACTTCCGCACATTTCAATCCATCAATGGCACTGGATGTAATTCCTCCAGCATATCCACTTCCTTCACCAATGGGGTAAAGGTGAGCTGTTGAAGTACTCTCCATCTTCTCATTGCGACAAATTCGGATAGGAGAGGAAGATCGTGTTTCAACACCGGTTAAAATTGCATTTCCATTTTTGAATGCCGCATTCTTTTTTTGGAAAGCTTTAATTCCTTCTTGCATTTTATATACAATATTTGCAGGAAGCAGTTTACGCAAGTTGGTGTAGGTTACACCCAAGGGATATGAAGGTTCAATCATTTCCCCATCACTTGCATCTTCTAAAAACTCACTTACACGTTGTGCAGGTGCTTTGTAGTTAGATCCACCAAGTGTATACGCCAATCGTTCCAATTTTTCTTGAAATTCCATACCTTTGAAGATACCTTCGCCATAATCACGTTCATCTACTTGCACGAGTATTGCAGCATTTGCATTTTCTTTGTCTCGTGCATAGTTAGACATTCCATTAACGACAACGTGTCCTTCTTTACTTGTTGCTGCGACGACTTGTCCTCCAGGACACATACAAAACGTATAAACACCAGTTCCTTCAACGTTATGCGTTAAGCGATAACTTGCTTGTGGCAAACTATCATGTCCAGCATAGCTATGATACAAAGCCTCATTGATAGCCTTTTGTGTATGTTCAATACGCACTCCAACTGCAAATGGTTTACTTTCCATCAAGACACCTTGTGCGTGAAATGCTTGAAAACTATCACGACTGCTGTTTCCTAAAGCAAGAACGACCACATCACTGTAAATCTCTTGTTTGTTGACGATGATTCCCTTACATACATCCGCTTCAATTAATAAAGCTTCTACTTTGGAATCAAAGTGGATACTTCCACCTAAGGCAATGATTTCTTCACGCATACGCTTTGTGACTTCCACAAGAATATCACTACCAATATGTGGATATGCATCATACAAAATTTCATTTGGTGCACCATGTTGGACAAACATATCATAAACGCGTTGGACTCTTACATCTTTGGTCCGTGCCGTCAATTTTCCATCACTAAACGTTCCAGCTCCACCTTCACCAAATTGGATGTTGCTTTCTTCATTTAACACTCCCTTTTGATAAAATGCATCAACATCCTTGATGCGTTTTTCAACTTGGCTTCCTCGTTCGAACACGCGTGGCCGATATCCCATTTGTGCCAGTTGCAATGCACAAAACATACCGGCCGGACCAAATCCAACGATAATTGGTCGTGTGTGAAGTTCGACGATTCCAGGATGCAAAGGCGCTTGTGCTTTTGGTTCCAGTTTTCTAACATTGGTTAGTTTTTTTGCTAAGATTGCTTTCTCATCTTTGACACATACATCAATGCTGTAACTAAAGTATAACTGATGATGACGAGCATCAATGTTTTTACGGTATAAAGCAAAAGATTGAAGATCACTTGCGCGAATCTTCAACTTTTTTAAAATCTTTTTTTGTAGGTCGTTTTCACTTTCCTGTAAGGAAAGCTTTACTTGATCAAGACGTAACATTAATATAAGTTCCTTAAAATTCTAAATTCTTTTCTTTGTGAAATACTATAAATGAAATATGCAAGATCCACAACAATAACCATGACCACAAGTGTCGTAAAGAAATTGTTTAATGAAATTGGCAATAATGTAATCATCCATGCAAAGAAAGCAAATAAGAAGTAAATCAAAATACTATACGAACGATAGTTCACAAAGCGACGGTGATACTTTATGTTGAATGTTAAAATCAAACAGAAACCGTAATACAAAAGTGGAATCAACGAGATAAACATATAGGTACTTGCAGTTAACAAGCCAAGTCCTTTGATAAAGAATGTTTCCAACAGTAAAAGTAAAGCACTCACAAGCATGCGTTTGATATAAAACTCACGGTTTGTTGATACCGGTGTTTGTGCAATATACGCACCAAGTAAAGTAAAAATCGTTCCATAGAACAGTCCATTACGTGCACTGCCAAAAACCGTTAAGTACCCTTTTACAATTTGCTTTAGTACAGGTATTTCATACAACACAGGTTTGTATACATTAATCATCATTCCCACAATAAATAACGCTAAGCCAATTTCCAATACACGAATGGGACGTAATTTATGCATCATGATGTACACCAATACAGTTGATAACATCATTGCTGGAAACACCCATAAGTGATAGTAACTTCCTGTAAAGAAGAAGTTTCGAACAAGTGTTCCAAATGCTGCCAAACGAAACTTAGCTTGTGCCAAATCATAGACAATTGGAACGATGTAAATCGTAGTCCAAATCAAATATAGTTTTACTTGACGCCATAAATAGCCTTTTAAATATAAACGATTTCGTGGCTCACTTTCTTCATGTAAATCAAGTTTGCGAAAGAAAAAGTAGGCACTTGCGACAAAGAAAAATGGCACAGCAGCTCTCCCAAGCACAAATGAGATGAAAAAGTTTGCGATATCGCTAATTCCTTTAAATGGTTGCAAGTAAGCGAAAATCGCAAAAATTGCAGCAACCAGTTTGAGTATATCAATTAGATAATTCTTATGGTTCTTCATAAATTCTCCTTAATCTTTTTTTATATAAAACTTTGGTACTCGACTGGTAAGCATGGTGAATGATTCATTGTTTATAGTATTCGCAGCTCGTGAAAGTTCATCTATTTTAATCATATCATCCCCATCTTTACCAACGATGGTAACGACATCCTCACAGTGAACATCTACGTTTGTTGCATCAATCATAAATTGATCCATGCAAATGTTCCCGATAATTGGACAACGTTTTCCCTGTACCAATACTTCAAGTCCCTTATGTGAAGCATTTCGATTTAACCCATCTGCATAACCACAAGCAACTGTAGCAACGCGTGTAGGTTTTCTTGTTTGATAGTTACGCCCATAGCCAATGTACGTGTGTGCAGGCACATCTTTCACGCAAGAGATTTGGGCTTTCCAAGTCAAAACTGGTTCAAGTTGACAAGGAACTTTCAAAGCCTGATGATCATCACTGGTATTCCCCAACAAAAGAATACCCACGCGTGCATAATCATAGGGTAAGTCTGGATAGTTAATCGCTCCATAACTGTTTTGGATGTGCTTTATTGCAACTGGTAGATTGGCCAATGCTAAATCTTGCAAGACGCGTTCATACAGTTCAATTTGATGAAAGGTGTATGCCTCATCATCTTCGTGATCAAAGCTATCCGCTACACTAAAGTGTGAAAAAACACCACGTACTTGTAGGTGATCTAAATTGTAGACTTGTTTAACTTCTTCAATATGGTAGTTGTCATCAAGACAAGGAAAGCCAATTCTTCCCATTCCTGTGTCCACCTTGATGTGCACATCGATGATTACATCATGCATTTTTGCATAGTCTTGTAATTCATTTGCAAACTCTGTTGAAAACACACATTGCGTAAGTTTCATTTCATGTAAATAATGGAAATGTTCGCTTGGGGTAAATCCAAGGATTAAGATATTTCCTTTGATTTGGTGTTGTCGCAAACGAACGGCTTCATCAATACTACTTACCGCAAAAAAGTCACAACCTTCTGCTTCAAGTAGACGTGAAACTTCCACATCCCCATGATGATATGCATCGGCTTTAACCACAGCCATCACCTTCGTATTTCCTAAGTGTTCTTTCATCGTGTGATAGTTCTTCACAATTTTATTTTCATCGATGATAAACCAAGTTCTTTTTTTACTTTGTAGCATTTGCTTTCTCCAAAGCAAGTTGAATTAGTGCATCTAACAATTTTGGAAAATCGTATCCAACATTAGCCATCATAGATGGGTAACGACTTGCAGATGTAAACCCTGGAATCGTATTGATTTCGTTAAAGTAAATGGTTTGGTTTTCATCAATAAACATATCAATGCGCGAAAGCCCACTACA
This sequence comes from Erysipelotrichaceae bacterium MTC7, assembly GCA_001695645.1. GTDB lineage: Bacteria > Bacillota_I > Bacilli_A > Erysipelotrichales > Erysipelotrichaceae > Breznakia. The sequence goes on from LVZN01000026.1 coordinate 14,341, forward strand.
ACCAAGCACATGATAGATCGTTTTGGCAATATCTTTAATTTCTTGTTTTTTTGCTTCTGGAATACGAGCTGGACAGTGAATGGATGTATTTTCCAATTCGTATTTCGCATCGTAATCAAAGAACGAATTGTGTGTTTCAATTTCATCAACATCACCTACGATTAACGCATCGTTACCTAAAACAGAACTTCCCACTTCAAATCCAGAGATACCTGTTTCAATTACGATTTTATCATCGTATTCATATGCAAAATCAATGGCCTTTTCAAGCTCATCCATCACGTTGACTTTGCTAATACCAAAGCTACTTCCAGCATTTGCTGGTTTCACAAACAGTGGAAATTGCAATTTTGCTTCTACTTGTTTTACAACTTCATCCATCGGAATTGGCATGTTTTTACGTAAGGCTATATAGGGTGCCATTTTGATACCAGCACTCTCACAAATGATGTGTGTGTATTCTTTATCCATGGCGATGGCACTACTTACGTGATTACATCCCACATATGGAATTTGTGATAAGGTAAATAAGCCTTGCATCGTACCATCTTCACCGTTCTTTCCATGTAAGATGGGAAGGAGAACGTCCAATTTCTTACTCGTATAACTTCCATCTTCTAAAATCAGTAAACCTTCTTGTTTGCTTGGTGATAATAAGGCACGTTTTGTGCTTGCATCGTTTAACCAATGATCGTGTTCGAGTGTGTCGATATCACCATCATATACATACCAGTATCCATTTGGATCAATTCCAATCATTGTGATGTCGTATTTGTTTGTATCTAAGTTTCTTAAAACACTCGCAACAGAGTGTAGTGATACCGGGTATTCGCTTGAATTCCCGCCGAAGATTACTCCTACTTGTAATTTACTCATATATACCTCTTAATTTATCCACAACTTTATCTAGTTGCATGCCTCTACTTCCTTTAATCAATAGCGCAATGGAATCTTGTTTCAATGTCTGTAAGTACTCCACAATGGCATCATGATCTTGCAATACTGTATACACTTTGTTTGGCTGTACTTGTCTAGCCCCTTCTACATATGCTGAAGAAAGCGGACCATAAGCAATCAGTTCATCAAACGCTGTTGATGCAAGATATGCACCAACTTGTTTATGATACATGATTTCGTCTGGTTCTAAATCCAACATATCACCTAAGATGACAACTCGATAGTCACCATTAATTTGTTGAAAGGCATCAATTGCTGCTTTCGCACTTTCCGGGTTGGATTTATAACTGTCGTTTAAAATCGTAAAACGATCCAATGTTACAACTTCATTACGCATACCCGTTGGTTCATAATTCAAAAAGCCCTTTTGGATATCTGCATCGCTGATCTTCAACTTTTTCAAACAAGCAATGGCTGCTAAAGCATTCAGTGCTTGATGTTTACCAATCGTTTCAATTTGAAAGTTCAAAGATGTTACATTTGTTGTAAATGAAAGCGTGCTTTGGTTTTGGTCAAAGGATGTTAATCGAATTTGATTATCTTCATGTTCTCCATAACGAACACATTCTACCTTATCTACTTGTTTTTCTTTAATGATGTTTGCAATGACAGAATCATCTCCGTTATACACGAAAAGGCCATCACTAGGCAGGGCATCCATAATTTCCAATTTTGCACGTGCCACATTTTCCAAACTCCCTAGCGTTGCCAAATGGGCAGCCCCTACACCGGTTAGAATGGACATCGTTGGTTGTACCATCGGGTTTAAAAATGCAATATCCCCTATATTTTCAACACCCATTTCACAAACGATGACATCCGTATCACGACTTGCTCTTAGCAATGTAATTGGTACGCCAATTTCATTGTTTTGGTTACCTAGGGTTTTGGTAACGTTATAAACATACGACAATCCAGCTGCTAAAATATCTTTGGTTGAAGTTTTTCCATTGCTTCCTGTAATTCCAATCACTTGGCAGTCTAAGGATGAACGATACGCTTTAGCCAAATCTTGCAATGCTTGCACACTATCTTTGACAAGCAAGGTAGCCATGGAACATGTCGCATAGGCTTCATTATCAATAATTGCTAGAACCGCTCCTTGTTGATGTGCACTTTCGATAAAGGCATGCCCATCGACACGTTCGCCAGTCAATGCAATGTATATATTATCTTGTTCGATGATTCTTGAATCCGTCGAGACACCAGCAACCCTTTGGTCAACTGCTGTACCATTTAATTGTAACGAACCACCAATCATTTTTTGAATACCTTGAATGGTATTGGTTATCATAGGTAATCCTCCTAATAAATATCCTACTAATTATAGCATAATCACTATGTTATGAACATATTTTCTAAAATTTGGGTATAGTCAGAACTAGCGGGGTGAAAATCTCTTTATACTATTGTGGGGTCAAACATACATAAGCTTTAAAACTTCAACGGAGTGAAATATCATCCCGTTTTTTGATACCATAAAGTAGCCATCAGTTCATATAGAGGAGGAAATTATTAATGAATAAACTTGATTAAAGAAATTCTTGGGCTACCAGAGAAACAAATGAGTATGATTGAACTTGTAGAGACAATTAAAGATACAGATATTCTGATTATCTTGAAGAAACAACCCCATCGTTGTCCAGACTGTGGAGAATACACTTCTTACATCAAAGACTATAAAGTAAGAAAAGTGTCACATAATAGTCTTATCAACCGTGACACTTTCCTATTTTACAAATGTAGAAGATACCTGTGCAAATCCTGCAAGATTTCATTCGTTGAAAATAATCCATTTACAGCGAATAGACGCACTAAAGTATCTTCCAAGTCCATTATAAACATTTTGGACGATTTAAAACCATATAACGAAACTTTTTCCTCAGTGGCAAGAAGATACAATCTGTCTGTTACTAAAGTAATAGAGTTGTTTGATACACATGTACAAGTGCAACCAAAACCTCTTACACAACATATTTGTATTGATGAGTTTTATTTCAATCGACATGCAAAATATAAATATGCATTTATGATTATGGATTTCGATAAGAAACTGATTCTTGATATCGTAAAATCTAGAAGATACGTAATCTTGTACGATTACTTTTTTAAGAAGACAATCTCTCAGAAGAAGAACGTTACCCATGTATACATGGATCTTTATGATGGATACAGGATATTGGTGAGTGAAATTTTTCCTAATGCTTTAGTATGTGCAGATCCATTTCACGTAGTAAAGTACATTAATGATGCATTAAATGCAGTTAGAAAGCGTATTATGCGAAAACATGCAAATGATAAAAGCAGCGTGGAATACAAACTTCTCAAATACAATCATCGTATTTTATTTAAACCTGAAGACAATCTTGATAACCAAAAATACTTTTTAATAAGACTTTAAACTATCATACAACTGAAACAGGACTTTTGGACCAAGTGCTTAAAGTAGATGATGAATTGAAAGATGCCTATACACTTAAAGAAATGTATTTCAAATTCATCGCAGCAACCGAAGATGACTTAAAAGATACTGAAGACTTTTTTGAAAAAAAAGGAAAAACAAAAGTGGAACTTCATCATGAAAGACTTGATGACATTATTGAAGCAATGGAAAACTCTCAAATAAATGAATTTAAAAAATGTGCAAATACTCTACAAAAATGGAAAGAAGAAATTCTGAACTCATTTGTATGGTTTGATGGACGACGCTTTTCGAATGGTGTAATTGAAGGTAAAAATAACTATATTAAGAAAATTTTGAATAATGCAAATGGCTATAGAAATTTTGAGCGAGCCCGTAACAAAATCATGTATTCACAAAATAAGTATGAACATTATTCCCTAAGTGAACACAAGACAAAGAAGAAAAAGAAGAAAACAAAGAAAGGAACGAAAAAATAAACTCCAGATTTAGCTGAAGTCTATTGACTGAACTGATGGCTTTAAACTAATGGAGGGGTCAAGACTGACCCCTCCACGTTTTCGGAAACCACACATTAAGTAACATTACCAAAAAATGCAATAGATTGTATTACTGGGAGTGTCAAGAAAAGTGTGTAAGTAATTAATGGAAGTTAATGTACTTGTTAACACGTTCCTCAAAATTGGGATTG
>LVZN01000027.1 GCA_001695645.1 Erysipelotrichaceae bacterium MTC7
ACTGTCCAAGATGTGATAAACCAACACTTTATCCTAAAGATAAAAAGTAAAATACAACAGTTGAATTTATAAAATGAAATAGGCTTTTTTAACTCGCCTATTTTTATTATTTCGTGTTTTGCATGCCGAAGAGAACTTTCCTAAAGAATTAGAAAAACACCATCATAATCCGCTATGGTAGAAGCAAATGTCATTAAATTATTTGTGCTAGGCATGTACTGTATGTTAGGAACTATACCAATTATTTCATCTAAAATCTTGTTTAATTGTTTTCGCTCTGCTTTTGGCAAAACGACTATAACATGGTCAATTTGATTTTGAACAAGTATTTCCACCATTTGATCATATGAATAAACAGGTTCTTCTATTAACGGATAAACTCCATCATTTAAATTTTCTAATTCTGCGACACCATCAATACTAAAATAACAATTAGTTTTTATCATAGCAAATCTATTGTTTTTTGAAATTTGACCAATTCTATATGCATCATAATTTGTCCCAATAATTGCAGTTTTGTAAGATATTCTGTTTCTAAACATAATTCTAGTTGTTCTGTTTACAAGAATTGAAATAAAAAACATAATCATCCCAAGAAAAACTACACTTGAAATTCTATTAATATTCTTATTAGGTATGAAAACTATTGCCACAAACACAAATGCAAGTATAGACTGTATTTGTCTTCTAAACTCAATCCAAATCAATTCTGATTTCGGATTGTAATGTCCAAAAACAAAATTAAACAACACATAGATAATCAGCAATTGATATTCAAATCCAGCGTTCAGTCTTAATGTGTTTGAAGTAATCATAAAAACACTTATCTCAATAAATACTTGTATTATTGGCACAATGATGCGTTTCATTTCAATATTCCTCCACTTCAAAATGATAATTAACTATAATTCATTAACTTGCACTTTCTCCCCTGAAAGTACTTTCATAATATATGTCTTTGCTTGTTCCACGGATGTGGTATCTGGTATCATAACATACGAATTAAATCCATTCGCTGGACTCCAGTTCGTTTCACCTTTACCACTAAGACTAAATTGTGAAATTTCCCATTTTGACATTGTATCGATTTGCATATGCACCAACGAAGATATTTCGTCAGTAGTCATATTTAGCTGGATTGCGTCACCTACTGAACTCATCAATCCCATGTAATTTGTTAATACCGCTGGTGATGTAATTTTATCAACAATTGCAGAGATAAGTCTTGCTTGATTCTTTACGCGATCATTATCTCCTCCAGATAATCCATAGCGCTCACGAACAAATCCTAAGGCTGTAGAGCCATCCATATGTTGAAGACCTTGTTGTATATTATATCCTCCATGCAATGTTGTAAACGCGACTGGCGAATTAATCTCCACTCCACCTAAAGCATCAACTATTTCAACTACACTTGAAAAATTTATTCTTCCATAATAGTTGATATCTAAATCGAAAAATTGCTCCAAAGAGCTTACGCTGCAGTCCACCCCGAATATACCAGTATGTGTCAACTTGTCTTTTGCATTACCTTGACATGTTTGTGGAACATAATAATCCCTTGGGATACTCACAATTAATATTTGATGTGTGTTTGGATTTACCGCTAATAGCATATTTACATCTGTACGTGACACTGTTTGCAGCGAACCATAGGTATCAATACCTGAGACATACATCACAAATGGATCATTTGTTACATCGACTGGTTTCGCGATGTTTGTCGATTCTTCTGTATACGTATATGTTTTTATCACTCGTGTCTCATCGTCAAATTCTGGATGTTTTTCATCAAATAAACCACGACTTGCTTCATTTAAGATAATGGCATCCACTTCATTGTTGTATAGCGCATCCGCAAACGCACCAATATTATCATATTCTGTAACTTCCATATCACTATTATATGTCGACATCAGTGTTTCTTGTGTTTTGTCGACATTCTTATCTGGTAAGTTGGTTGCTTTTCCAAACGTTTTACCCAATAAATCATCGATTTTTTTGTAACTCGAATCTTTCAAGACAACGATCGAAACGCCAACTTTCTTATCTTCATTAGTCGACATATTACCTAATGCACTGTAAGTCGTATATAAATAGAAATTTCCAACAATCATACTAATCGAAAGTACAACCGTTAGAAACACACCAAGTGCACGATTGATTTTATTGACTCTTCGACTAAAGAGTAAAAAGTAGAATGCAAGTCCTAACAACAGTAATAGAATTGTAATTCCTGCAATGTATTTCAAAGGTAATAACTTTGAAATGAATGTTTGTGCAACAAATATCACTGCTGCAACCACATAGATTACAAGCAAATAAAACTTATAATCCTTATATAATTTGTTGGTTTTTTTCATTTTTTTCCCCTCAATGTTTCAAATTATACCACAAAACACATAAATTCAATAAAAGATATACAAATTATCCTATAATACCAAAATTTTACATAATTCGCTTTTGTTAGATTACAAAATCACCATTTGCGAACACTTGAACTGTTTCTCCAGTTTGTGTAGTTCCAACAATCTCCATATCTTTGCTTCCAAACATGAAATCCACATGTGTCATGGAGTTGTTTGAACCAATATTATCCAACTCTTCTTGCGACATGGTTGTTCCATTTTTCACATTCATTGGATATGCTCTACCTAACGCAATATGACATGATGCATTTTCATCATACAAGGTGTTATAAAACAAGATGTTACTCATTGAGATAGGTGAATGGTAAGGCACCAAGGCAATTTCCCCTGTGTAACAACTACCTTCATCAAACTCGATTAAGGATTGTAAGACATCTTGGTTATCTTCTGCTTTATACGTAACAACTTTTCCATCTTTGAATGTCAATTCAAATTTACTAATCAAACTTCCATTGTAACTTAACGGTTTGGTGCTAACTACTTTTCCATTAAGTCCGTATTTATATGGCATGGTAAATACTTCCTCCGTTGGCATATTCGCATTGAACATAACACCTTCAGGAGTTGCTTCATCTCCACCAGCCCAAATATGATCGTTCACCAATTCAACAACAAGATCCGTTCCTTCACCGTTTGTAAAGTGTAAGGATTTGAAGTTGTAATTATTTAAGATATTTACATACTTTCGTAGTGCTTCATCGTGTTCTTGCCAAAATGCAACTGGGTCATTATCTTCCAAGACTTGAACACTGTTGCAAATTGCATCACCAAGTTTTTTTATAGCTACTTCATCCGTATCGTTTGGAAATACTTTCCTTGCCCAATCTCGATTTGGATAACCGACAATACTCCATTGCACTTTACTTGCCATCGTGATCTCACTAGACTCTCTAAATGCTTTTTGTCGTGCAATTCCAACTTCTTGCAGTTTGTTTGAATCAATACCCGCCATGACTTCCGGGATTTCACTAATAATATGTAATACACATGCTCCATTACGAAGTGGTGCAACCTTTTGCTCAACCAAGTATTCAGGAATACTTGTTAGTGTATCGACACCTTGGTATTCGTAGTGCATACGATTGATTTTCTCATCGTAGAAGTTAACAATCACTTCCTTAGCTCCTGCGATATAACCTTCTTTTACACAGGCTTCAACCATATCACGTGTATTTACAGGTGCATTGATCACCATTGTTTGACTGGGCTGTACATTGACACCTGAGCGTACCGCTAATTTTGCATATTTTTCGATAATTGTTTTACTTAACATAAATAACCTCTTTTCAATATATTCATTATAAGATAAATGTGGTATAGACACAATGAAAGGATGCATTGTGTCACTATTTATGTACAAACATGCCTTTTCAGTAATTCACTGTCATTCAAGTACTAAGAAAGATTCATGACAAACAAGAATAATACTATTTGCGTAACTAAAATTAATGGAACGCCAAGTGTAAAGTATTCTTTTTGCGTTTTATGTCTTAGACTATACATCGCAAAAAGCCCACCGATGGATCCACCAATAAAAGTAAGTCCTAAAAGCGTCATAATGGGGATTCTTTTACGATGTTTCATTGCGGCATATTTATCCCTAGCAAATGCAATATAGGTCACACCATTGATGCCAATGACATAATACAATAACCATTTGTGTTGACTAAAGTAATTCCAAAAGGCAAAATCTAACGGTTTCGTATTTGTTCGCGCGAACAGTAGATACACTGTGACTTGAATTACTACAACACAGAAGATGAAAACGTGTAACATCATATTGTTTTTCTTAGCATGACGATCAAACAAAAGTAGCGCAAACAAAGCACCAAAAGAACCTCCAAGTAGGACAATGATAGTCATAATAATATCAACTGCTTTATTTTCTTTTTGACTAAACAGGAAAGTTCGCAATCCATACACGATGCAACCAACGATATTACTTATAATGATGTACCATATAAATGTCATGTTTATCCCTCCAATCAAACGACTAAACCAAAAGAAAACGTACCCGTTTTACGGCGTACGCTTGTCATTGTTGTTATTGTCCTGCTTTTGCTTCACGCATTAAGTTTTTACGATCCACTAACGTAAGTCCTTTTTTACGTAAACGAATATCATCTGGTGTGATTTCAACCAATTCATCATCGTTGATGAATTCTAGCGCTTCCTCTAGTGACATTTGTTTGTGCGGCGTAAGTTTCATTGCGTCATCATTTCCACTTGAACGGATGGCAGTTAACTTTTTGTTTTTAATTGGGTTAACGTCCATATCTAAGTTTCTTGCACTTTGACCAATGATCATACCTTCGTATACCGGTGTTTGTGGACCAATAAACAATTGTCCACGTTCCTGAATATTCCATAATGCATATGTCATCGATTTACCAGTCGCACTTGAAACTAAGGCACCATTTGCACGTTGTTGAATATCACCTTTGAATGGTTCAAATCCTTCAATACGACGAACAAGTGTCCCTTCACCATGTGTATCATTAATGAATTCACTACGGTATCCAAGTAATCCTCGTGTTGGCACACTGAATACAACTTTTGCGAAATCATTTTCTTCATTTAAATCAACCATAACTCCTTTACGCAAGTTAAGTTTGTTGATAACTGTTCCACTGTATTCACTTGGAACTAAGGCAATCACTTCTTCCACGGGTTCTACAAGTACACCTTCTTCATTACGGTGCATAATAACCTCTGGTTTACTAACAGCTACTTCATAACCTTCACGACGCATGTTTTCAAGTAAGATCGAGATGTGAAGTTCTCCACGCCCACTTACTTTAAACATATCCGCAGAATCGGTAGCTTCTACTTTAAGTCCTACGTTTACTTCAAGTTCTTTATCTAAACGTTCCTTCAAGTTTCTTGAAGTTACATAACGACCACTTTGTCCAGCAAATGGACTTTTGTTTACGATAAAGTTCATGGATAATGTTGGCTCTTCTACGTGAATCATTTCCATTGGTAGTAAATGATCCATATCTTGACATAATGTTTCTCCAATGGAGATATCAGGGATACCTGCAATTACGACCATTTCTCCACTGCATGCTTCATCAACTTTGTTTTTTGATAATCCTTGATAGATTTGCACCTGGCTTACTTGTGCTTTTCTCGTATTACCTAAACTATCACAAACAACGACTTGTTGTGCTGCTTTTAACGTTCCTTGGTACACACGTCCAATCGCTAAACGGCCTACATAGTCATCGTAAGCTAGAGCACTTACTTGCATTTGTAAAGGTTCTTCATCTAGGTTTGGATATACATCACAGTGCTGTACGATTGTTTCAAACAATGGTTCAATGTTTTCACTTGGTGTTTGCATATCGTATTGCACAATACCTTCTCTAGCAATTCCGTATAAAATTGGGAAATCCAATTGTTCATCATTTGCATTTAATTCAAGGAATAATTCGTAGACCATGTCCACAACTTCTTCTGCTCTTTGGTCACGTTTGTCGATTTTATTAATTAAAAGGATTGGCTTTAATCCAATTTCTAACGACTTTTGTAATACAAATCGTGTTTGTGGCATCGGCCCTTCACTTGAGTCAACAAGTAAGATAACTGTATCCACTGTATGAATGATACGTTCTACCTCACTAGAAAAATCAGCATGGCCTGGAGTATCCACGATGTTAATTTTAATATCTTTATACATGATCGAACAGTTTTTAGAATAGATCGTGATTCCACGTTCTCTTTCTAAATCGTTTGAATCCATAACGCAATCCACAACTTCTTCATTTTGTCTAAATTGTCCACTTTGTCTCAAAAATGCATCAACAAGTGTACTTTTACCGGCATCAACGTGTGCGATAACGGCTAAATTGATAATTTTTTTATGTTCCATAGGCTATATTCCTCGCTAACTAACTTACTATACAACTTTTATACTATTAACACTAGTATTTTTTTTGATTTCACAGTATTATTTGAGTTATGAGATATAAATACAAAAGTGAGAGTAGAAAATATAAAAAGTTAAAACCACGTGTTGGACGAATCGCAATCCTTGTTTCCTTGGCTATTGTTGTTCTTGCAATAAGCGTAATTGGAGTCAAGAGTTTGGTTAGCATCTTCAATCCACCAGAACCTAAACCCATGGCTTTATTCAAGCACGAAACGACGTTATTAAACGAACAAACAAAAACCGCAAAAGATATTATAAATAGGGACTTCCCTATTGGAAAAGACAAGACGGGGCACAGTGCACTATCCGACAACATTAAAATCGCATGTTTAACCTTCGATGATGGTCCTGGTTATGAAAGTACGGACTATTTACTTAAGGTCTTAAGTAAATACGATGTGAAAGCAACCTTCTTTGTCTTGGGTAGTCGCGTTGAACAAAATCCAAAAATGCTGAAACGATTGGTGAAAGCGGGACACGAAATTGCTAGTCACTCTTGGGACCACCCCGATTTAACAACACTAACGCCTGAGCAAGTCAAACAACAACTGGACATGACGGATGCTGCAATTATCAAAGCTGGCGGTAAAAAAACAAAATTGTTGCGTCCTCCCTATGGAAAATACAGTGCCCAAATCGAAGAGTCCACAAATAAAGGAATCTTTCTTTGGAACATCGACAGCAACGATTGGAGGCATAAGGATGATCCAAACGCTTCAGCAAATGTTGTCCTGAGTTCAATTCTTCCGCATGCTGCCATTCTTTATCACGATATCTATGAGAGTAGCGTGAAATCTGCAGAGATCATTATCCCAAAACTCAAAGAGATGGGATATACATTTGTCACAGCAAGCGAGTTCGCCGATATGACAGGAGCGTACTAATATGTTACTAGAAGGAAATATTTCGGTAAAAGCTGCACTTTTATCCCCGTATCGAAAGGTTAACAAGATATTAATCGATATAAAGAAGAGAGGTAAAGATAGTGGCTTTATTATATTTAAAGCCAAAGAACAAAACGTTCCTATTGAATATTTAAGCCGTGAAGAAATTGATAGCCTTGCTTCAGGTAAAACTCATGGTGGCTTACTAGCCGAAGTAGAAGAACGAACATACCAAGATATTACTGATGTAATAGATGATACATTTATCGCTTATGTTGAAGGGATTGAAGATCCATTTAACTTTGGTTATATCATTCGTTCTCTTTATGCAGCAGGTTGTACTTGCATCATTACCAACGAACGTAATTGGTCAAATGCAGCAACAACTGTAACAAAAGCTAGCGCGGGAGCAAATGAATACATGAAACATATTACAACTACCGCTGTAGAAAAAACCATCAAGGATTTACAAAACCTTGGTTTTAACATCATTGCAGCAGCACGTGATGATACAGCAATCGAAATGTATGATTATGATTTCACCAACAAAGTATGTATTTGTATCGGTGGTGAAAAACGCGGGCTTTCAAAAGATATCCTTGAACAAAGTAATCAACACGTATACATACCCTATAACACAGATTTCAAAAATGCATTAAACGCTGTCGCAGCAACAACGATACTTTCATTTGAAGTTGTAAGACAAAGAAGAGTAAGTCATCCATAATGGGTGACCTACTCTTCTTTTAGTATCTCTGTTATTCTTTGTAGAATCTTTGCGTTGTCGTATTCAAATGATTGTAACTGATTTTTACAATCCCTTACTTTTGCAGGATGTAGAATGACATCTTTTAATGCAAGATATAATCCATCCTCACTATTCTTGCAAATCCAACCATTCTGATTTGGCTGAATCGACATAAGGCTTGCTGATGTCTCTGTTGCTAAAACCGGTACATGTAAAATAAATGATTCGCTAATGACAGTACCAAACGCTTCAGAATACGAAGGCAAAAGCAAAAAGTCAAAGTTTTTCATTTCGGCATACGGATTAGCAATGCTACCATCCATAAAAATAACATCTTCTAGATCATTCATCTTTATTTGATTGACAATGGTTTCAAAAAGTGGACCATCGCCAAACACGTGAACCACCACATGTTCAAGCAAGTTTTCATTATGTAATCGCATAAAGGCTTGCACCATCCGCTCATAGCCTTTTACTGGATGTGCACGGCCAACAACGACGATATTTAACTTGTTATTATGTAGTTTCACTAAGGATGGTTTTGCAGCCATCGCCTTGATTCTTTCGGTATCAATTGCCACTGGAATAACTTCTGTAATGGAATCCAGATGATAGATTTCATTAAACTCTTTGACCACATTTGTTGCAACACCGACAATATGATCAAATCGAGGTAGCACCTGTGTAAACAACTTGTAATATTTTGCTGTAGGATCAAACGTCCCATATGCACTATGTAACCAGTGAATCTTCTTCGGCGTATTTCCATAAGCAGTAAAGATTGCTGTGAAACCATCTTTATAGGCTACTTCTACATCGTATGGTTTATTTAATATTTTCTTGCGTTCATTTTGAATTACACGTTTTATATTTCCCGTTTTCAAATCGAAAACAACTTTTAGTTTTCGATATATGGTTTTTAGGCTTTTTGATTGCAGTGCTTGTTTTAGCGTGAAATCAATTGCTTCAAAATACTTGGTTCCGTAAATCACGTTAACATCTTCAGGCAATTTGTTTAACATACTTCCCTTGTTATGCAATATCAAAACATCAATTTGAAATATTTTACGATTTAAAAGGTGGATTAAGTCATTTAAAACAACTGACACTCCACCCATTTCTCTTTCATCAACTACAAATAATACAGATCTTTTCATCATATTCTACTTTCCAAAATTCAAAGCTAGTGCAAGCATAATTGCAAAATACACGAGAAATGAACCACTCATTAATAAGCGATGTTTCCAATCTTCGATATGCATAAAACACAACTTTTTCATCTTGCACCTCTTCTAGTCTACAAATAAGTAGCCACAGTAAATATAAATCATATCGTTCCAAAAATAACTTGGATTAAACAATTGGAAGATGACATTGCTTGTTTGTAAAGAAATTATGTTTAGTTGAATAAGTGTCATAAACACAACAAGCAATACCGCAACAATTTTCTTGTATGGACTTCTTGACAAGTTCTTTTTTGAGAACACATTAAGTGTTGCTCCAAACACAATCAATGCGACAATCTTTAAGTATAAATAAAAGTTCGAAACAAAGAACGAAGTTGGATTTGCCCAAAACGCAATAAGTGCACAAACAAGAATGACAAGCGCAGGCACACCCAATTTACGAAAATTGTTCATTAAGCTTCAACCTCAACCTTTTCCATCACATCACCATTGTGCATATTTCTTACGGCACCCATGTTATCCGTAACTTGTCCAAATACGGTGTGTACACCATCTAAATGTGGTTGTGGATCATGGACAATAAAGAATTGACAACAACCCGTATCTTTACCACGGTGTGCCATTGATAGTGATCCTTCTACATGTTTGTGTGGATTTCCTTCTGTTTCACAAGGAATCGTATATCCTAAATCTCCAGTACCATTTCCATTTGGACAACCACCTTGAGAAACAAACCCAGGGATGACACGGTGGAAGGTTTTTCCGTTGTAGTATCCTTCTTTAATTAGTTTCACAAAGTTAGCAACGGTTTTTGGTGCTTCCTTATCATATAGTACAAATGGGATTTCTGCTCCATTTTGCATTGTTATTTTTCCATTAATCATAATTCTTACCTCACTTTTGTATGTAAATCATTATATCACAAGATACGCATAAATCGTTTTGAAGAATATATTTGTAATTTACGACCCTTAAAGATTCGATTTCCTAGCACTCCAGAAAGTTCTAGGTTTTCAATAATGTTAACTGGACCTGTAATTATTTTATCAAATACCATACGGGTATCATATAAATATAACTGTAAGTAATCAACCAGTTTTGTTTCTACACGTTCCATTCCATGAACTCCCATCGATAAGGGCTTGATGTTGGTGATAATTCCTAACTCTGACATTTCAATGTAGCTTTCTCCTAGCCAGCTCTCGCGTGCTCCACTATCAAAGCCAAAAACGGAAGCGCGCTGATTGGAATCCATCACGATAAGTGTTGGAAAAGCAGCTGGTATGAAGTTTTGAATTGGAAATGTTTCTGTTGATGTAATCAAAGAAAACGTCTTGTTTACATCATCCAATTCAAAATCCAAATGACTCAAAACATCCCAACCTAGAATTCCATCAAAGTCCATCATGTTGATGCCAATCAATGGTAAACGAAAATGTTTATCGTCGATGATGATAAATGGTTGGTTTGTTATTTCAACTGTTCCAAAGAAAACTTGTTTTGCGACTACAGATTTCGCTTTCTCTCTTTTTCCACCAAAGCTACCCATCTCCATCGTATGATCAATTTCTTTAACTTTCACTTTGCTAAGTGTACTTTCAAAAAGCACACTACATTGTGCTCCAGTATCAATAAGTAAAGATAAACTTGTTCCTTGCACAACAACCTGGCAAACATACAACCCAACTTTATCTTGTTTCATTTTCATGGTGAACGTTGGTGTGTGTTTCACAATTTTACGTTCTTTAAAAATATCGCGTTGATCAAAGCGTTTCTTACTTTCCATTAACTCCGATTCATATAGCTCGAACGTCTTTTTCACTGCTTCTTTCTCTCTTGTAGAATATGTGTTTGTTTTTTCTACTCTTGTCTTAGCGTTTACTATCATATCTGAATTATAACATGTTATACTTAAAATATCGGAGGAAGATACTAATGAAAACAAATAAAGAGAAACTTGTCATGCATTCATTACTTGGAAAAATCCACCATCCAACAGCTAAAGGTTACCGTGTTGGTTTTGATGGAAAAGGAAGAATCATTCCTGCAGTAGGTGGAATTACCTATAATTTCCAAATTGGTGATTCATGTATGGGCATTGTCGGTGACCATGTCGAACCAGGTGTATCTATTCAAAACCCAAACAAGGATGAAAATCCAGCGTTACAATTATTTAGTTGTGTCGGAAATAAAGTAAGAATCACAAGCGGTGATGCCAAAGGAAAAACTGGAATCATCACAGGAACACACGGTGGTATTGAACACGCATTTGTGTACTTTGATGAAGACGTTTTGGATCTACTTAGTGGTGATGAAACGATGCTTGTTAAAGGATATGGACAAGGTTTAGCAATAGAAGAATATCCTTCTATTAAAATTATGAACCTTGACCCTGAATTACTTGAAACAATGTTGTTTAAAGAATTCATTCGTGAAGAAGATGGGCATCTACAAATTGGGGTAACCCATATCATTCCTGCTTGTATTATGGGTTCAGGATTGGGTGCAAGCGCACTTGAAAGTGGTGACTATGACATCATGACACAAGATGAACAAATGAATAAAGAATATAAACTTGATACGTTACGTTTTGGAGATATTGTCGCAATTGAAGATCACAATGGATTTAACGGTCCACACTACAAAAAAGGATCTTGGATTGTTGGTGTCATTGTTCACAGTGATTCATACACGTCGGGTCACGGGCCTGGCGTATGTGCCTTGTTCACTTCAAATGATGACAGTATTGTGCCATTCATTGATAAGCAAGCAAACCTAAAAAACTTTATTAAATAACAAACAAAGCAGAGTTCCCATCATTGGTTACTCTGCTTTCTTTAATTCATTTAAGACACCATTTGCGATTGCTTTAGCAATTGCATTTTGTCCTACTTTACTCATGATGTATTTTCCATCATGTTCCGTATCAATATAACCAAGTTCCACAAGTGTTGTTGGCACTTTAGCAAAACTGATCATGTGTAGCAAATTGGTTCCATCGATAATACCATTACTATTCGTATACTTTAATGCTTCAAGTTCTTTCATAATGGAAGTCGATAAAGCCATCGCTTTATCGTCCTCTGTATTGGTAAATGCTTCGACACCAGTTCTAGTACCATCATCACTGGCATTACAGTGAATCGATACAACATAGGTTGCTTTTACTTCTTTTGATTCATCGATGCGATGTTGCATATCATCCGCTTCAATTTCTGAGTAGATTTCATCCGTTGTTCTTGAATATACGACATTAACATCTTTTGCTTGTAGAATTTTTCCTACTTGTTTAGCAATTACAAGGTTGATGTCTTTTTCATAGGTACCTTTATAAGATATTGTTCCTGCATCAATTTCTCCATGTCCAGGATCAATATACACGGTCATTTTTTTCTTTTTTGTTTCTTCTTTTTTATTCGATGTATTCGCACTTGTTGTCTCTTCTTCTAGGTCTTTGATTGTAGTTGATGCATTCTTATCTTCAAATATAACCACCAATCCAACTAACAAAACTGTGACAGCAAGTAGAATTTGTAAATAACGTTTCACTTTTCTCATATGGAGATTATAACAAAGTTATCTACACTTAGGTATAAAAAACGCACACATTTTTGTGTACGTTTTCTGAACTTTAATCACGAGCTTCAATTCGACATTTTTCGGACAAGTCCAAATGTTTTTGCAACAAGTCAATCGTAAGTGGTTTAGAGTATTGTTTCGTATGTTTTGAAACACGAGAAGGATCCGCAACTTCTCCTTTGTAGACAGGAATTGGATAATCTTTAAGCAGTTTCTCTCTTCCTTTTTCGACAATGCATTTTGCCATCTCTTTAGCAAGTTTGGTTTTCTTTTCGCTACGTTTTACAACTGCAATTGATTCGGTTAATGCATAGTTTCCTTCAGCAGGATCCACAAAATCAATTGGCAAGCCTTCTGCTTTATCAGCAACTGCTTGATGACGTAAACCAAAACCAATGGCTACTTCGCCTGCTCTTACTTTTTTTAGCGGACCAGATCCCGAACTTTCTAAATGTGGACCAGCGTTTGTCATAATAGCAGTTAGCAGTTTCTCTGCTTCTTTTTCTCCATAACTATCAATGAGCGTTTGTACCAACAGCCAACCGGTACTTGAACCAGCCATGTCGACAATGGCAATGTGATCTTTATAGATGGGTTTAGCCAAATCTTTAATTGAGGTTGGTTTTGGTAGCTTGGCTTCTTCTAATTCTTCGGTATTGATAATCAGAGACCCTTCAATGGATAACAGTGGTGTTTGATACTTCTGTGTTTTTGATAAAGGCACTTTGCTTTCTAATAACGATGCAAACATATCGTTTTCTTTTTGTGCGGAATCAATGTAATAGCTAGACATGGTAATCATATCAGCTTCAATATCTTTTCCTTCTCCAAGCAATTTACCACCAAGTTCATTGGTTCCATAGGCTTGTAAGATGTATTTGTTTTTAAACCCATTTGCATCTAGTGTTTCTTTTATAACGGTTTGTGCCTCTTCATCAGCATTGGAGTAAATAATGACTTTACTCGATTCTTTTTTAGCACAACCACTCAAGCAACTAACAAGCAAAAGAATGACAAGTATAACTTTATTTAACTTCGACATAATAGCGTTTCTCACTTTCTTTCTTTGTTAGATGGTTCATTAAACTTTTCATCATAATATTTGCCACAAAAATCAGTAACGATAATACAAAGATATCGGTAAACTTTGCAAAGTGCTGTAGTTCTTTAATCTTTGTGGTGATCACACCTGTTTCTGCACCAACTAAAAAGATAATGGCACTTATCGTAACCATAGAATTGATAAAGTAATAGGAGAACATTTCAAACACGGTTGAAATGGAACAAGGAATCATCACTTTACGCAAGGTTCCAAACCAACTGTCACCTAACAAGCGTCCCGTTGTTTCAAATGATAAATTCATCTTCATAAAGGCATTTTTGATCATGACGTATGGTGTCGAAAAAAAGTGAACAACATTACAGATAATCAAAATGAGATACGTGTTTTGAATATTTGTCCCCTTAAAAGCAAACATGAATCCAATCCCAATCACCATTCCTGGCAAAGCATTGGTCAGTGTCGAGATAAAATCAATACTTCCGGTGATGAATCTTGGCATTTTCCCTCTTGCACTAATAATAGCAGCAACATAGGAAACAACAGTTCCACAAATGGCTGTTAATACAGCAACAATGAATGAGTTTTTCACAACATCCAATAAGTTTGCCGATTGAAATGTTTCTTTCACATGGTCCAAAGAGAATCCAATATTGTATGGCCATTCTTTGACAAACGGTAAAATGAAGATTACTGCAAATACAGATACAATTCCTAACATGATAAGACTTGCACCAATACCACAGATCCAGTTTTTACTTTTTACATTTGGCAAGGTTTCTTCTGATATATTTTCATAGCGAACATTCATCTTTTCAATACGACGAACCACTAACACAGCAAGAATGGAAGGCACTAACATCACCAAGGAGATAACAGCTCCATTATGGAAGTTTGGAATCGACCCAAGCATTTGGTTGTATAGCGTACTGGCAATCACTTCAAACTGTCCACCTATAGCTGCAGGTATTCCAAAGTCCGTAAAACTTAAGAAAAACGTTTGAATGAACGCAATCACTAACGTATAAACCAATGGACGAAAAATGGTATGAAAAAAACGACGCAATGGAGAATCCCCCATCAATATCGAAACCACAAATTGTTTCTTATCAATATAGGTCATCGTGTTTTTAATCAAAATAAAAGCAACCGGTAAGGTATAGATCAAATAGCCAATTAACAAACCATTAAATCCATATAAATTGAACGGTTGAAAACCAAACAGTTTGGTAAACACGCCTTGTTTTCCGAACGTATAAATAATGGCAAATCCATAGGTGATGGTTGGCATCAACATAGGCATCGTTGCAATGACATTAATCAGTTTTTTGAATGCTTTAGGCACAGCTGTAAAATGTACTGTATACGCTAAAAAGAATGCCAGTGATGTCGACAGTAGTGCAGCGATACTTGCAATCAAGAAACTGTTTTGTAAAGATGTTAGAAACCGTTCTTTACTTACAACCTTAATGATGTTATCAAAACTGATAACACCATTTGTTTGAATTGCACGAATAAGTACTAAAACCAATGGATACAATAGAAAGATTGCAAACA
This sequence comes from Erysipelotrichaceae bacterium MTC7, assembly GCA_001695645.1. GTDB lineage: Bacteria > Bacillota_I > Bacilli_A > Erysipelotrichales > Erysipelotrichaceae > Breznakia. Next base: position 15,379 of record LVZN01000027.1, read on the forward strand.
ATGCAAAAACTAGAATATAAATTAGTTTTAATTCATTGTTGCGCTTAAACATGTTGATCTCCAAATAGTTTTAGAATGTTATCACGTTTTACATGAAGTTGACGCAAAATAAAACTTTCCACAAAAGAATTTGCTGGATGTTGAATAATCTCTTGTGGGGTTCCATACTGTGCAATACTACCACCATCAAGAATCAACACTTTATCTGACAAGGTTAAGGCTTCTTCAGGATCATGGGTCACAATGATTGTTGTAAGGTTGTATTTCTCCGAGATTTCTTTAATCGTATCTTTAATTGATTCTTTGATGACTCCATCAAGTGCACTTAATGGTTCATCAAGCAATAATACTTTTGGTTTTAATGTTAAGGTTCTAGCAAGTGCAACTCTTTGCTTTTGCCCTCCAGAAAGCTCATGAATTTCCTTATCTAAATGTTCACGAAGGTCCAGTAAGTCAATCAACGCATCAACTTCCTCTTGTGTTGAGACACTTGGGTTGTTGCGCCATCCATACACGATATTGCGTCCCGCACTCAAATGTGGGAATAACGCATAATCTTGAAACACGATATTCAACCCACGTTTTTCAATTGGTAGTTGGGTAATATCTTTTCCATCCAATTCAATAACGCCTGAGTTCAATTCTACTAAACCCAATAAACAGTTTAATAATGTTGTTTTCCCACTTCCACTTGAACCTAATATTGATACAATTTCTCCGTCATTGATAGACAAAGAGATATCTTTTAGCACTTCGTTTGTTCCAAAGGCTTTATTTACATTCTTCAAAGTTAACATGTTTGCTCTCCATTTTTCATATGCTTAATATTTTACTAGATAAATGAACACATAACAACATTTTCATGACAGATTTAGTTCATTTACTGTGATTTTTCTGCTTTTTTGAACAATTATAGTGTTTCCATAAAAAAAGAATCAAAGGTTTCCCTAAGATTCGTTAATTTTTGTTAAGATTCCGTTGGCAATAGCTTCTGCGATTTTTTGACGTCCCTGTTCACTTTGAATAAAGCTGTTGTCACTTTCATTATCCAAATAGCCAACTTCAACTAAGGCAGTTGGTACTCTTGCAAAGACAACCAAATGTAAGAGTTCCGTTGCGTCGATTATACCGTTGTTCTGTGTATAATCTACCGATTCTAACTTCTCTGCAATATTCTCAGATAATGAGTAAGCGATACGATCATTTGGATCCGTGTAAATTTCAAAACCAGAACGCGTTGCTTGTTCACTAGCGTTACAGTGAATGGAAACAAACAGTTCTGCATTGGCAGCAATGGACATGTCGATGCGATTTTGCAAATCAGCTACACTTGAGTTTCCAAGTGGTACATCGCTTGTGCGTGAATAAGAAACCTCGACACTATTTGCTTCGAGTATCTCTCCAATGCGTAAGACAAGATCCAAGTTAACATCTTTCTCATAATCTCCAGAAACTGGTATCATTCCTGAATCAATCGCTCCGTGTCCCGCATCTAAAAAAACCGTTGCAGTTGCTTTTGGTAGCACCTTTTGTTTTGAAGGAAGCGCGCGAACTTCCTGAATCCAAGCCGTAGGTTTTTGATTTTGTAATGATGCTCCCACAAGCATCAAAACCACAATAACCACCGCTGGTCCTAATCTTTTCAATGTTTTCATGTATGAAGTATAACAAAATCATTTTCACTACTCCATCTTTTTTTGTCCTTCACATAACTTCACAAAAAATTAGTTAATAAAAATCAAGTATAATATTAAAAAATCATTCTATGATATTTCATCACACTAAAAATCCTG
>LVZN01000028.1 GCA_001695645.1 Erysipelotrichaceae bacterium MTC7
CTACATCGGCTTTGAAGATGATACGGGCTATTACCACTACAACGTGGATGTAGCCAAACATTATGAAATAGGAGGTACTTAAAATGGCAACAATTGGTCTGGATAAACTTTATTATGCGAACATCACAGATGATGAAAATGGCGAAGAAATCTATGGCACACCCACTCAGCTGGCAAAAGCAATCTCAGCAGAGTTATCTGTTGAACTAGCAGAGGCAACTCTCTATGCAGATGATGGTGCGGCAGAAATCGTTAAAGAATTTAAAAATGGCACTATCTCTCTTGGAGTGGATGATATTGGCTCGACTACTGCAGCCGCCTTAACCGGAGTCACGGTTGATAAGAACAACGTTGTGGTTTCTAACAGTGAAGATGGCGGGAATCCTGTGGCTGTCGGTTTTAGAGCAAAGAAATCCAATGGCAAGTATAAATACTACTGGCTCTATCGAGTGAAATTCGGTATTCCTGCGACAAACCTAGCAACAAAAGGTGACAGCATCACTTTCTCAACACCAACGATAGAAGGCACGGTTCTTCGAAGAAACAAGCCGGATACAAGCGGCAAACATCCATGGAAAGCGGAAGTGACCGAAGGTGATAAGGATGTACCAGCATCGGTTATCAGCGGTTGGTATACAGAAGTCTATGAACCGGATTACACAGAATAAGGAGGGCTGAGCAATGGATAACGAACGAACAGCAAGTATTCGTATTGGTGGCGATGAATATGTGCTACTACTTACTACAAAGGCAACAAAGGAAATCGCAGGACGATATGGTGGACTTGAAAACCTAGGCGATAAGCTAATGAAGTCTGAGAATGTCGAGATGGCACTTTCAGAGATTGTGTGGCTGATTACCTTACTGGCCAATCAAAGTACACTTGTCTATAACATCAAGCACAAGGATGCACCCAAGGAATTACTGACCGAAGATGAGGTGGAAATTCTCACAAGTCCGATTGATTTGGCGGAGTACAAAGAGGCGATTATGAATGCTCTTTACAAGGGTGCAAAAAGAAATGTACTCAGTGAGGAAAGCCCAAAAAACGCAGTAGCCCCGTAAGTGACGAAGAGTTATTTACGAGGCTTTTATACTACGGCATCAGCCTATTACATCTGACCATGGATGAATTTTGGCTGATGCCGTTTGGTTTGCTACTAGACTTGTGGGAGTGCCACAAACAGTATCAGGGGCTGGCAAAACCAAAAAGAGAGATATTTATCGATGACATTATCCCTGTGGGTATTTAAGATGTAAGAAGATAAAATCAGTACTTAAGTACTAGCGGGCTCACCTTAATGTAAAGGAAGCTTGACAAGGCAATGGGAATATGTTATTTTATATGTAAAGGAAACTTGTCGACACAAAAGGAGGGATAGTTGCTTGAAAAATAAAGTAGAAGTGTTACGTAAAGACAAAGGCTTAAGTCAAGAAGAGTTTGCCAAAGAAATTCGAGTTTCAAGACAAACAATAAGTTCCATTGAGACAGGAAAGTATAATCCCTCATTAGAACTAGCATTTATCATCTCAAATTACTTTGGGAAAAGGGTAGAAGAAATTTTTATTTATGAAGGAGGTAATAAGAATGAAGAGAAGTAACTTTATAACTGGATTAGTATCTTTGTTAGTTGGAATGGCGTGTTTGTCTGTTGTACTACTATTTGAGACTAAATTAAATAGCATTTTGAGTGGATTTGCTGGAGGAGGAATATGTAGTGGTATAGTCATACTGTGGAAATATTACCATTGGACAAAACCAGAAAATAAAAGTAAATATAAAGAAAAGATGGAAAATGAAAATATTGAATTACACGATGAAAGAAAGGAGATGTTAAGGGATAAAGCTGGTAGATACACCTATCTTTTAGGATTAGTTGTATTAGCCCTATCTATTACTATATTTTCCATTCTAGATAGTTTAGAAATTATAAATGATACTCGTTTGATTGTTTTATATCTTGGTGGACTATTATTATTTCAATATATTACAGGAGTTATTATTTATAAGAGGCTTAGCAAAAAGTACTAAGAACTACACTAGATTTTATAGTTATACATCACGTTATAAAATAAATAGTAAATTTAGGGGCAATCAAAAAGGTTGCTCCTTTTTCATGTCCATTTTTAAGGAGGTGGTAACTTGGCTGATAATTTTGGCTTGAAAATTGGTCTTGAAGGCGAGAAGGAATTTAAAAAGGCTTTAACAGACATCAATCGTTCCTTCAAAGTACTAGGTTCTGAAATGAAACTAGTAGCCTCAGAGTTTGATAAAAATGATAAGTCTGTCCAGGCTCTTTCCGCCAGAAATTCAGTCCTCAATAAAGAGATTGAAATCCAAAAAAGCAAAATTGAAACCTTGAGGTCGGCTCTAGAAAATGCAGCTACCTCCTTTGGAGAGACCGATAGAAGAACGCAGAACTGGCAGATTCAATTGAACAATGCTGAGGCGGCACTCAACAATATGGAGCGAGAGTTAAGTAACAATAATGCTGCTCTTGAGGAAGCAAACTCAAACTACGATGATGCCGAAGATGCTCTCGATGACATGAACCGTGAAATGAACGATGTCACTGATAGTGCTGATGATATGGGAAAAGAGATTGATGAGGCGGCTGACTCCGCTGAAAAATCTGAATCTAAGTTTAAAGGCTTAGGTACAACTCTAAAATCTATCGGCATTGCCATGGGAGCAGTTGCTGTTGCAGCAGGTGCGGCGGCTGTCAAACTTGGTAAAGAAGTCATTTCCGCCTATGCCGATTACGAACAATTAGTCGGTGGTGTGGATACGCTTTTTAAAGAAAACTCTCAGCAGTTACAAGACTATGCATCGAATGCCTATAAGACGGCAGGTCTTTCTGCCAATGACTACATGGAAACCGTCACTTCGTTTTCTGCAAGCCTTATTTCTTCTCTTGGAGGGGATACAGAAAAAGCCGTTAAATATGCGGATATGGCGATTACTGATATGTCTGACAATGCCAACAAAATGGGTACAGACATGGAGTCCATTCAAAATGCCTATCAGGGTTTTGCCAAACAAAATTACACCATGCTAGACAATCTTAAGCTTGGTTATGGCGGTACAAAAAGTGAAATGGAGCGGCTCCTTGCCGATGCCGAGGCTATCTCTGGCATTGAGTACGATGTTTCTTCTTATGCCGATGTAGTTTCTGCCATCCATGTCATTCAAGAAAGCATGGGCATTGCTGGTACGACTGCTCTTGAGGCAGAGGAGACTATTTCAGGGTCCTTGAATGCTTTTGAATCTGCTTTACAAAATCTTTTAGTTGGTTTTGGAAATGCCGATGCGGATATGGAACAACTCAGTAAAAACATGGTGGATGCCTTTCAGTCGGTGGTAAAAAACATTACTCCAGTGATTGAAAATATCGTAAAGGCCCTGCCCATCGCAATTGAAGCATTATTGGATGCGGTTTCTGATTTGTTACCGACACTGCTTGCTACGGTGACCGATTTATTTACTCAAGTACTGAACGCACTGATGAGCCTACTACCTACTCTAATACCGGTAGCAGTTGATTCCATCCTTACGATTGTGAATGCCTTGATTGAAAACTTATCACTGCTAGTGGATGCGGCCGTTCAGTTAATTGCAGCTTTAGTAGATGGTCTTGGGCAAGCAATGCCAGAACTGATTCCTGCGGCAGTTAATGCAATTACTACGATTGTGCAAGGTTTAGTGGATAATCTACCCATGCTGCTCGACGCAGCACTGCAGTTAATACTTGGTTTGGCTCAGGGGTTTCTCGAGGCGATTCCGCAACTAATTGAGGCTCTCCCTACGATTATTTTGGCAATCATTGATTTTATTATAAGCGCAATTCCTCAGATTATAGATGCAGGTATTCAGCTATTAACATCGCTGGTTACCGCCTTGCCTGAAATTATTACGGCTATTGTAGAGGCGATTCCACAGATAATTGATGGAATATTAAATGGGATTTTAAGTTCGATTCCACAACTCATACAAGTGGGTGTCGACTTACTTGTTGCACTGATTCAAAATCTACCGACCATTATTACCACCATTGTGGCGGCAATCCCTCAAATCATTTCAAGTATAGTAAATGCCTTGATTGGAAACATCGACAAGATCATTATGGCAGGGGTTCAGCTATTTGTAGCACTCATTCAGAATTTACCAACCATTGTGGTAGAGATCGTAAAAGCAGTGCCTCAGATTATTGGCGGCATCGTCAGAGCATTTACAAACTCCATGGGTTCCATCGTGACGGTGGGTGGCAACATTGTAAAAGGACTATGGCAGGGTATTCAATCCCTTGCTTCTTGGTTATGGAATAAAGTGAGTGGTTGGATTAGTGGCATTTGGACTGGCATCAAGGATTTCTTCGGTATCAAATCACCATCGAAACAGATGGGGTGGGTTGGTGAAATGCTTGTGAAAGGTCTTGCAGGTTCTATCCAAGATAACGGTGATGAGGCTGTGAAAGCGGCTGAGATGATGAGTGAGGATATCAACGATGTGATGACCAGTCTTGCCAGCGATATGAGTACATCCTTGCCTACAGACTTTTCAGTGGATACTTCCGTTGGTGGTGTGATTTCAAATGCAGCGACCTCTTCCCTAGGTGGTGTCAGTGGATCGCTGGTTACTGTACAGCAGATGATTGTACGAAGTGAAGATGATATCAGAAGGGTATCTCAGGAACTTTATAACTTAATTCAGACAGGCTCTCGTGCTCAGGGTCGATTCTCTACAACATAAGGAGGTGTGCCGATGGGTTTTTCATATAACGATGTTTCTTCAAAAAGCATGGGGCTAAAAGCCAGGCTCACTTCCTGGCAGGTCTGTGGAGGGATGCGTAATTTTACCACCACCGTACCTGGAAAATATGGTGTGACAGACTTTGGGGCTGATTTTGATTACCGAGAAATCAATGTGGCTTGTAATATCTATCCTAAGCACAGCTTTTCTGCACTGGTGAGTACCCTTGACGAACTTTCATCATGGCTTGATCCCATGCAAGGGTTAAAAGAACTTGTTTTTGATGATGTACCAGACAGGTATTTTATGGCAAGGCTGAATGAAAAAGTGGATTGTGAACGACTCATTCGTTTTGCAGGAAGTTTCAACTTGAAGTTTTTCTGTCCTGACCCTTTTGCTTATGCCATTACGGATGAGCATTATTTAATAGAAAACGAAGGAAGTCACACGATTACAAGACAGACCGGTAATGTTGAATCCAATCCTATGTATCGTTTGAAGGGAATCATCGCATCGGGTGTGAACAATTCTATTTCTGTTACAACCAATGGCTTGGAAATGAAAATTGTAAATGCTGTACTTTTGGCGGAAGAAACACTTGTCATTGATACAGATAAGATGACGGCTTATGTGGAAGACGAAAACGGGATAATTTTAAGAAACGCTTTGCCCTACCTAGAGGAGATACAGTTTCCAAGTCTTCATGTAGGCATGAATACCCTAGCAATAACAACGAATAATGCTGTGTTTACAGCGCTTGAAATAAAGGCTCGCAGTAGATGGAGGTGATCCAGTGGCACTAAAAACAATTTTAAATAAACAGACAGATTTTACGGGAGAGTTCCCAGTTGAGTATGCAAAATCTGGACTGTGGCGATTTAATGATGTATCGGTAGATGAATATGGTTATCTTGCAGACTCTTCTGGGTTAGACAGAAAAATAGAGCTTGTCAATTATCTAGGAACAACTGCAAGCCTTCAAAGCGGGCAAAAAGGGAGACAAATCCGAATCAACATCAACAATCCCGCTACAGAAAAAACCTACCTTAAAGTGGCCAATGATGGTACGTTCTTTTCTGAAATGGGAGAACGAATCCTTGTTGGCGGTTGGATGATACCGACTACTTATTCGGTGGGAAATACCTATTGCCCCATATTGAATACGCGCTATGGTCCTGGTCAGCCAATCTTTTACCTGTCGCTCTTTGCAGGCAGACCTAGAATCATGCTTTATAACGCTAGTGGTTCTCTTATACTCGACCAAACAACCACACCGCCTTTTTCACTTATCAATGGTGGTGTGTATTTTATTTGCATGGTCATAGAGCCAAACAATAAAAACGCATGGATTGTACTGGGAGATAAGACGAATGGAACGAGCTGGGTATCTCCGACCTATTCCTTTACAGGCACACTAAACCCTTCTTGTACAGCTGACATCATTATGGGTATGCATGCAGATGCTTACTGGTATGCAGGAAGATTTGATGACTGGTTTTTTGATATGGATTCCAGTCTTACAACGGATGAGTTGATTGATTATTTCAATGGGTCTCTTTTGACTAACGGTGGTGATATGGGCGGTACTGTTGACGCCCTTAGCGTACCGGGAGTGGTGAGCTTAAGGGAAACAGAAGGTATCTATCCAATGGAAGGAACACTATATACGGCTCCGGCATCTTGTAATCTGTCTGGCACAGGTCGGGTCTCCGTTACCAGTGAATATATTTCTGGGGTAACTGCAGTTGGACAGATAGAAACCTCAACAAGCGATGACCTAGTTCATTGGAGTGATTGGGTAGCCATCGCACTTGATGGAAAACTGGTATCTCCAAATAAGGCATACATTCGTTTTAGGGTCACACTTACTACCACAGATACGAGTAAGACCCCTCGAATTATTGATATCAGGCTATATGACATTCCAAAGTCACCTTATGAGAGGATTGGTTTTTCAAGACCGGTCGTACTGGATTCAACTGGAGCCTGGGAGGCTGTGTTAGAAAATGCCTATAACATTGTGGTAACCAGTGAAATCAATGGCGAGGATACGCTCTCCTTTATGATCCCCTACCGTGATCCCAAGCGGGGATTTATTGATAGTGAAAAGAAAATACAGATTGTTGATGACGTCTACAAAGTAAGGACTTTGACGGATACAAAAGACAGCGAAGGAAATCTAGCGACTGAAGTGTATGCTGAGGCAGAGTTTTATGACCTGACTTTTTCAGTGCGAAAAGAAGAGCATAAATTTGATGCAGAAACTGCTGAAGTCTCTATGGCTTATGCCTTAGAAGGAACAGAGTGGAGCGTAGGCACAGTCAATGTGCGAACTAAAAGAACCTGGACGAGCACAGAAAAGAATGCACTTTCCATCCTTCGCACGGTTGCTGACTTACACGGTGGGGATCTTGTCTTTGATTGCCCGAATAGACTGGTCCATCTCTTAACGGTCTATGGTACGGATAGTGGTGCATTGTTCGCCTATAAGAAAAATATGAAGAGCATTAAAAGGGTCGTGGATACCAGAAGTCTTGTAACAAGGCTCTATGCCATTGGTAGCGATGGTCTTACTTTTGCAGACATCAATGGAGGAAAGGCATATGTGGAGGACTATACTTATTCGTCTGATATTCGAATATCAACGCTTGATTGTTCTTCCTTTACCAATCCCTATCAGATGAAAGAATATACCGAGATGAGGCTTGCTCAGTACGCAAAACCCAATATCTCTTATGTTTTAAATGCAATGGATTTATCAGTCTTAACGGGTTATGAGCATGAGGCATGGTCGCTTGGCGATTACGTTCATGTAGAAGATAAAGATTTAGGGCTGTCGGTAACCACTCGTGTCATACGAAGAGAATACAACTTACAAGAACCATGGAATACGGTACTAGAACTATCCACTACCCTTAAAAATCTGGGCAGTTCTGCAAGCCAGTGGGACAATGTAGCAGATTCTCTTGAAGGCACAAGTATGGTTACAAACAATGATATCCGTGAAATGGTGCCATTTAATTTATTGCGAAATTCTCGTGGTGATGATGCGATGGCTTATTGGGTTAACTCAGGCTTTGAAGTAGATGGTGATAACGGTGTGAGCGGTACTGCATCGTTTAAAGCAATGGGTGTAGCAAATATGACAAAGAGCATGGCTCAGACCATCTATCCAGCGAATCGTTCTAGCTACACGCTGTCGGCACAAATCGCATCTGAAAACCTTGAAAAGCTGAGTAGTAACTCACAGGTTGGCATCGAAGTGGTTATTGAATATGAAGATGGGACGACAGAAGCAAGGTTTATTGATTTGTATTAAGGAGGTGGATTGGTGGCTTATTTTTCAAGAACATCAGAAAAGATACTCCCAGAAAGCTACTCTTCAAAAGTAAAATCCATTACCATCCGTGTCTGTGTCACAAATTGCACAGGCACTTTTTATATTACGGATCTCTTTTTACAAGCAGGGTCAGTAGTCACGGGATGGGTAGGTCATCCCTGTGAAATAAGGTGGACGTTAGATGGCTAAGGTTAAATTTATAAGGTTAGCAGAAGTCATAAATAAAAAACAAGATAAGCGTGTCATGAGTGTAAGCATAAAACCTACCCTCTATGATTGCACTGG
>LVZN01000029.1 GCA_001695645.1 Erysipelotrichaceae bacterium MTC7
CTACATCGGCTTTGAAGATGATACGGGCTATTACCACTACAACGTGGATGTAGCCAAACATTATGAAATAGGAGGTAATTAAAAATGGCAACAATTGGTCTGGATAAACTTTACTATGCGACCATCACAGATGATGAAAATGGCGAAGAAATCTATGGCACACCCACTCAGCTGGCAAAAGCAATCTCAGCCGAGTTATCTGTTGAACTGGCAGAGGCAACCCTCTATGCAGATGATGGTGCGGCAGAAATCGTCAAAGAATTTAAGAATGGCACTATCTCTCTTGGAGTAGATGATATTGGCTCGACTACTGCAGCCGCCTTAACCGGTGTCACGGTTGATAAGAACAACGTTGTGGTTTCTAACAGTGAAGATGGCGGGGATCCTGTGGCCGTCGGTTTTAGAGCAAAGAAATCCAATGGCAAGTATAAATACTACTGGCTCTACCGAGTGAAATTCGGTATTCCTGCCACCAACCTAGCAACAAAAGGTGACAGTATTACATTCTCAACACCAACAATTGAAGGTACGGTTCTCCGAAGAAACAAGCCGGATACAAGTGGTAAACATCCATGGAAAGCGGAAGTGACCGAAGGCGATAAGGATGTACCGGCATCGGTTATCAGCGGTTGGTATACAGAAGTCTATGAACCGGATTACACAGTATAAGGAGGGATAATTCATGGATAACGAACGAACAGCAAGCATTAGTATTGGTGGCGATGAATATGTGCTACTACTTACTACAAAGGCAACAAAGGAAATTGCAGGACGATATGGTGGTCTTGAAAACCTAGGCGATAAGCTAATGAAGTCTGAGAATGTTGAGATGGCACTTTCAGAGATTGTGTGGCTGATTACCTTACTGGCCAATCAAAGTACCCTTGTCTATAACATCAAGCACAAGGATGCACCGAAGGAATTACTAACAGAAGATGAGGTGGAAATTCTCACAAGCCCGATTGATTTGGCAGAGTACAAAGAGGCAATAATGTATGCCCTTTACAAGGGTGCAAAAAGAAATGTACTCAGTGAGGAAAGCCCAAAAAACGCAGTAGCCCCGTAAGTGACGAAGAGTTATTTACGAGGCTTTTATATTACGGCATCAGTCTATTACATCTGACCATGGATGAATTTTGGCTGATGCCGTTTGGTTTGCTACTAGACTTGTGGGAGTGCCACAAACAGTATCAGGGGCTGGCAAAACCAAAAAGAGAGATATTTATTGATGACATTATCCCTGATGGAATTTGACAAAGGAGGTGGAAAACATGGCAGATAATTTTGGTTTGAAAATCGGCCTTGAAGGCGAGAAAGAATTTAAAAAGGCATTAACAGATATCAATCGTTCCTTTAAAGTACTTGGCTCTGAAATGAAACTGGTAGCCTCAGAATTTGATAAAAACGATAAGTCTGTCCAGGCTCTTTCCGCCAGAAATTCAGTCCTCAACAAAGAGATTGAAACCCAAAAAAGCAAAATTGATACCTTGAGGTCGGCTCTAGAAAATGCAGCTACCTCCTTTGGAGAAACTGATAGAAGAACACAAAACTGGCAGATTCAATTGAACAATGCTGAGGCGGCACTCAACAATATGGAGCGAGAGTTAAGTAGCAATAATGCTGCTCTTGAAGAAGCTAACTCCAATTATGATGATGCCGAAGATGCTCTCGATGACATGAACCGTGAAATGAACGATGTCACCGACAGTGCAGATGATATGGGAAAAGAGATTGATGAGGCAGCTGACTCTGCTGAAAAGTCTGAATCTAAGTTTAAAGGTTTAGGTACAACTCTAAAATCTATCGGTATTGCCATGGGAGCAGTTGCTGTTGCAGCAGGTGCGGCGGCTGTCAAACTTGGTAAAGAAGTCATTTCTGCTTATGCAGATTACGAACAATTAGTCGGTGGTGTGGATACGCTTTTTAAAGAAAACTCTCAGCAGTTACAAGACTATGCATCGAATGCCTATAAGACGGCAGGTCTTTCTGCCAATGACTACATGGAAACCGTCACATCTTTTTCTGCAAGCCTTATTTCTTCTCTTGGAGGAGATACTGAAAAAGCCGTTAAATATGCGGATATGGCGATTACTGATATGTCTGACAATGCCAATAAAATGGGTACAGACATGGAATCCATTCAAAATGCCTATCAGGGTTTTGCTAAGCAAAATTACACCATGCTAGATAACCTTAAACTAGGCTATGGTGGTACAAAAAGTGAAATGGAGCGGCTCCTTGCCGATGCCGAGGCCATCTCTGGTATTGAGTATGATGTTTCTTCGTATGCCGATGTAGTTTCTGCCATCCATGTCATTCAAGAAAGCATGGGTATTGCTGGTACGACTGCTCTTGAGGCAGAGGAGACTATTTCAGGATCCTTGAATGCCTTTGAATCAGCTTTACAAAATCTTTTAATTGGTTTTGGAAATGCTGATGCGGATATGGAACAACTCAGTAAAAACATGGTGGATGCCTTTCAGTCTGTGGTAAAAAACATTACCCCAGTGATTGAAAATATCGTAAAGGCCCTGCCCATAGCAATTGAAGCATTATTGGATGCTATTTCAGATTTGTTACCGACACTGCTTGCTACGGTGACAGATTTATTTACTCAAGTACTGAACGCACTGATGAACCTACTACCTACCCTAATACCGGTAGCAGTTGATTCCATCCTCACGATTGTGAATGCCTTGATTGAAAACTTACCACTGCTAGTGGATGCAGCCGTTCAGTTAATTGCAGCCTTAGTGGATGGTCTTGGGCAGGCTCTCCCAGAACTGATTCCTGCGGCAGTTAATGCAATTACTACGATTGTGCAAGGTTTGGTGGATAATCTACCCATGCTTCTCGATGCAGCACTGCAGTTAATACTGGGTTTGGCTCAGGGGCTACTTGAGGCGATCCCGCAACTAGTTGAGACTCTCCCTACGATTATTTTGGCAATCGTTGATTTTATTATTAGCGCAATTCCTCAGATTATAGATGCAGGTATTCAGCTATTAACATCGCTGGTTGCAGCCTTGCCTGAAATTATTACGGCGATTGTTGAGGCGATTCCACAGATAATTGATGGGATATTGAATGGAATTTTAAGTTCGATTCCACAACTCATTCAAGCGGGTGTCGACTTACTTGTTGCACTGGTTCAAAATCTACCGACCATTATTACCACCATTGTTGCAGCGATACCTCAAATTATTTCAAGTATTGTAAATGCCTTAATGGGAAACATCGACAAGATCATTATGGCAGGGGTTCAGCTATTCGTAGCACTCATTCAGAACTTACCAACCATTGTGGTAGAAATCGTAAAAGCAGTGCCCCAGATTATTGGCGGCATCGTCAGAGCATTTACAAACTCCATGGGTTCAATCGTGACCGTGGGGGGCAACATTGTAAAAGGGTTATGGCAGGGTATTCAATCCCTTGCTTCTTGGTTATGGAATAAAGTAAGTGGTTGGATTAGTGGTATTTGGACGGGCATCAAGGATTTCTTTGGTATCAAGTCACCATCGAAACAGATGGGGTGGGTTGGAGAAATGCTTGTGAAAGGTCTTGCAGGTTCTATCCAAGATAACGGTGATGAGGCTGTAAAAGCAGCTGAGATGATGAGCGAGGATATCAACGATGTGATGACCAGTCTTGCCAGTGATATGAGTACATCCTTGCCTACAGACTTTTCAGTGGATACTTCCGTTGGTGGTGTGATTTCAAATGCAGCGACCTCTTCCCTAGGTGGTGTCAGTGGGTCGCTGGTTACTGTACAGCAGATGATTGTACGAAGTGAAGATGATATCAGAAGGGTATCTCAGGAACTTTATAACTTAATTCAAACAGGCTCTCGTGCTCAGGGTCGATTTTCTACAACATAAGGAGGTGTGCCGATGGGTTTTTCATATAACGATATTTCTTCAAAAAGCATGGGACTAAAAGCTAGGCTCACTTCCTGGCAAGTCTGTGGAGGAATGCGTAATTTTACCACCACCGTACCTGGAAAGTATGGTGTGACAGACTTTGGAGCTGATTTTGATTACCGAGAAATAAATGTAGCTTGTAATATCTATCCTAAGCATAGCTTTTCTGCACTTGTGGCTACCCTTGATAATATTTCTACTTGGCTTGATCCAATGCACGGGTTGAGACAGCTTGTTTTTGATGATGTGCCAGATAGGTATTTCATGGCAAGGCTGAATGAAAAAGTGGACTGTGAACGACTCATTCGTTTTGCAGGAAGTTTTAACTTGAAGTTTTTCTGTCCTGACCCTTTTGCCTATGCCATTACAGATGAGGTCTATTTGATAGAAAGCGAAGGCAATCACTCGATTACAAGACAGACCGGTAATGTTGAATCCAATCCTATGTATCGCTTGAAGGGAATCATCACATCGGGTGTGAACAATTCTATTTCTGTTACAACCAATGGCTTGGAAATAAAAATAGTGAATGCTGTACTTTTGGCGGAAGAAACACTTGTCATTGATACAGATAAGATGACGGCTTATGTGGAAGACGAAAACGGGATCATCTTAAGAAACGCTTTGCCTTACCTAGAGGAGATTGATTTTCCAAGTCTCAATGTAGGCAATAATACCCTAGCAATAACAACAAATAATGCTGTATTTACAGCGCTTGAAATAAAGGCTCGCAGTAGATGGAGGTGATCCAGTGGCACTAAAAACAATTTTAAATAAACAGACAGATTTTACGGGAGAGTTTCCGATCGAGTATGCAAAATCTGGACTGTGGCGATTTAATGATGTATCGGTAGATGAAAACGGTTATCTTGTAGATTCTTCTGGGTTAGACAGAAAAATAGAAATCGTAAATTATCTAGGAACAACTGCAAGTCTCTTAAACGGGCAAAAAGGGAGACATATCCGAATCAACATTAACAATCCCGCTACAGAAAAAACCTACCTTAAAGTGGCCAATGATGGTACGTTCTTTTCGGAGATGGGAGAACGAATCCTTGTTGGCGGTTGGATGATACCGACTACTTATTCGGTAGGAAATACCTATTGCCCCATATTAAATACGCGCTATGGTCCTGGTCAGCCTATCTTTTACCTGTCGCTCTTTGCAGGCAGACCTAGAATCATGCTTTATAACGCTAGTGGTTCTCTTATACTCGACCAAACAACCACACCGCCTTTTTCACTTATCAATGGTGGAGTGTATTTTATTTGCATGGTCATAGAGCCAAACAATAAAAATGCATGGATTGTACTGGGAGATAAGACGAGTGGAACGAGCTGGGTATCCCCGACTTACTCCTTTACAGGCACACTAAATCCTTCTTGTACAGCCGACATCATTATGGGTATGCATGCAGATGCCTATTGGTATGCTGGAAGATTTGATGACTGGTTTTTTGATATGGATTCCAGTCTTACAACGGATGATTTGATTGATTATTTCAATGGGTCTCTTTTGACTAACGGTGGTGATATGGGCAGTGCTGTTGATGCCCTTAGCGTACCGGGAGTGGTGAGCTTAAGGGAAACAGAAGGTGTCTATCCAACGGAAGGAACACTATATACGGCTCCGGCAACGTGCAATCTGTCTGGCACAGGTCGGGTATCTGTTACCAGTGAATATATTTCTGGGGTAACTGCAGTTGGGCCAATAGAAACCTCAACAAGCGATGACCTGGTTCATTGGAGTGATTGGGCAGCCATCGCACTTGATGGAAAACTGGTATCTCCGAATAAGGCATACATTCGTTTTAGGGTCACACTTACTACCACAGATACGAGTAAGACCCCTCAAATTATTGATATCAGGCTATATGATATTCCAAAGTCACCTTATGAGAGGATTGGTTTTTCAAGACCGGTCGTACTGGATTCAAATGGGGCTTGGGAGGCTGTGTTAGAAAATGCTTATAACATTGTAGTAACCAGTGAAATCAATGGCGAGGATACGCTCTCCTTTATGATCCCTTACCGTGATACCAAGAGGGGATTCATTGATAGCGAAAAGAAAATCCAGATTGTTGATGACATCTATAAAGTAAGGACTTTGACGGATACAAAAGACAGCGAAGGAAATCTAGCGACTGAAGTGTATGCTGAGGCAGAGTTTTATGACCTGACTTTTTCAGTGCGAAAAGAAGAGCATAAATTTGATGCAGAAACTGCTGAAGTCTCTATGGCTTATGCCTTAGAAGGTACGGAGTGGAGTGTAGGCACAGTCAATGTACGAACCAAAAGAACCTGGACGAGTACAGAAAAGAATGCACTGTCCATCCTTCGCACGATTGCTGACTTACACGGTGGTGATCTCGTCTTTGATTGCCCTAATAGGCTAGTCCATCTCTTAACGGTCTATGGCACGGATAGCGGTGCATTGTTTGCCTATAAGAAAAATATGAAGAGCATTAAAAGGGTTGTTGATACTAGAAGTCTTGTGACAAGGCTCTATGCCATTGGTAGCGATGGTCTTACTTTTGCAGACATCAATGGAGGAAAGGCATATGTGGAGGACTATACGTATTCGTCTGATATTCGAATATCAACGCTTGATTGTTCTTCCTTTACCAATCCCTATCAGATGAAAGAATATACCGAGATGAGGCTTGCTCAGTATTCAAAACCAAACATCTCCTATGTTTTAAACGCAATGGATTTATCGGTGTTAACGGGTTATGAGCATGAAGCATGGTCGCTTGGCGATTATGTTCATGTAGAAGATAAAGATTTAGGACTGTCGGTGACAACTCGTGTTATACGAAGAGAATACAACTTACAAGAACCATGGAATACAGTATTAGAACTATCCACTACCCTTAAAAATCTGGGTAGTTCTGCAAGCCAGTGGGATAACGTGGCAGATTCTCTTGAAGGCACAAGTATGGTGACGAACAATGATATCCGTGAAATGGTGCCATTTAACTTGCTGCGAAATTCTCGTGCTGATGATGGGATGGCTTACTGGGTTAATTCAGGCTTCGAAGTAGATGGTGATAACGGCGTGAGTGGGTCGACATCGTTTAAGGCAATGGGTGTAGCAAATATGACAAAGAGTATGGCTCAGACCATCTATCCGGCTAATCGCTCTAGCTACACGCTCTCGGCACAAATCGCATCTGAAAACCTTGAAAAGCTGAGTAGCAACTCACAGGTTGGCATTGAAGTGGTTATTGAATATGAAGATGGAACGACAGAAGCAAGGTTTATTGATTTGTATTAAGGAGGTGGATTGGTGGCCTATTTTTCAAGAACATCAGAAAAGATACTTCCAGAAAGCTACTCTTCTAAAGTAAAATCCATTACCATCCGTGTCTGTGTCACAAATTGCACAGGCAATTTTTATATTACGGATCTCTTTTTACAAGCAGGATCAGTGGTCACGGGATGGGTAGGTCATCCCTGTGAAATAAGGTGGACGTTAGATGGCTAAGGTTAAATTTATAAGGTTGGCAGAAGTCATAAATAAAAAACAAGATAAGCGTGTCATGAGTGTAAGCATAAAACCTACCCTATATGATTGCACTGG
>LVZN01000030.1 GCA_001695645.1 Erysipelotrichaceae bacterium MTC7
AGTTTAACATATACAATTAAAAAAACTGTGAAGCAGAGCCGTACGCTCTCTACTTACACAGTTTATTTTACACTCCCGTATTACTCGGTTATTCGAGTACGCTCTGTTGCATTCATTATATTGCGTATAAAAGGACAATAAATATTGTGGTTTTCGACTTTTTTCTTTAAGTTTACCCACAGTCCATGATATTATCGTTTTTTTTAAAAACCATATAGTAAGAGGTATTAACTTAATTTTAATCCAATTTTCTTGATTATCTCTTGTTACTTTAACTCATTTTGTGTGATTGTTATCATTTGTTTTTCAAAACAATTTTTTCATCAGAAATTTTTGAAAAGACCAAGTCATGAGTGGCAATAATTATAGTCTTTCCTTCATCGCGTAGTTGCTTAAAAATACTAATGACTACTTCTGCATTTTTTTCATCCAAATTCCCTGTTGGTTCATCAGCTAAGATAATATCACTTTCCTTGAGAAGTGCTCTAGCTAAGGCAACACGTTGTTGCTCACCTCCGGACAATGTATAAATCATTTTATCTAGGTAATTTGACAAGCCCACACGTTCTAAAACTTGATTCATCTTCTCTGTTTTGTTTTTACTATTATCATATGCTAAAGCAATCTCCAAATTATACTTGACGCTCCTATTGTCAACCAAAGCATAGTTTTGAAATAAGTACGCGATTCTTTTTCTAAAAAGCATAGTCTTACTACTAGTATCAACAACGCTATCTTTATAATATATAACCTCTCCAGAAGATGGTTTATCAATACCCCCTATTAAATTTAGTAATGTACTTTTTCCACTTCCAGAAACTCCATATAAAACATAGATTTTTCCTTTTTTAAATCTATAAGAAAAATCTTTTAGTACCTGATTCTCTCCAAAGGACTTAGTTATATCTTTACATTCGACAACCATCTTTAATTTCCTTTCAACACAATAGCAATTGATTTGCTTTCAAGTCTATATACAACTATGCTAGTAAATAAAATATCTATAAATAAAATTATTAGCAGTATAACAAAAGTATTAATTTGATAGTTTAGAATAATTAGTAAAATGAAATTCACCACATATGAACAAATTAACAATAGAATTAAATCGACATATCTTGAGATAAAAGAGTATCCGTGCATTTTCTTTACAATATATTCTTTTCGATTCACTTCAAACATTAGAAATAAGTACTGAATAATAAGTAAAACTAGCAACGAAATATATAGCAATATCATTGTTGCTTCATATATGAGAGTTGATAATTGTAAATTAAGTACAAAAGAACCTTCTTCTTTGGCTAGTGAATAAACAAATTCATTTTCAATTCCATACTCATACAGCATTTTTTGTGCGTTCTCATAATTTGGATCACTATTTTTCTTAAAATATAGGTCACCCCATGTGAAGTCATCACTCACTAAGATTGGTGTTTGCTGGATATATCCCAGTTTATCCTCATCATAATTAATATTAAAGGTGAAAAGTTTTTGGTCGTCTTTAATTATAATTTCTTCAAATTCCAAAAAGTCCTTTAATCTTTCTACTCGCTTTTTGTACAACATTGGATCATTCACATATTCTTCTGGTATCAGCAAATATTTCTTGCTTTCGTCTAGATCAACCACTTGTTGATTATTCATGTCATAAATTTTATATTTCTTCAAATAATTATAATTCACATCTACCCAAGCATAACTTAGGTTCAAGCTATTATCATAATTACCTAAATAAATACCAATGTACTGTTCATTTTTTTGAACATCCTTAGCAAACTCGTAGATTCGCTCATTCCCCTCTTGATTTAAGAAACCCTGAATTTCTGTACTATGCGTATAGTCAGAACATTCTTCATTAAATTCATTATATTGAGTAGCAACTTTAATCGTATTTACAAATCCAGGTAAGGAATCAAATAGTGATATTGTTAATAGAAAAACAAAAACAACTCTCATAATCGTGTTTACATTGAGGATGAACTTAGATATTCCTTTTTTCTTTAACAATATACTTATTC
The DNA here is from genome assembly GCA_001695645.1 of Erysipelotrichaceae bacterium MTC7. Taxonomy (GTDB): domain Bacteria; phylum Bacillota_I; class Bacilli_A; order Erysipelotrichales; family Erysipelotrichaceae; genus Breznakia. The sequence continues at coordinate 2,019 of LVZN01000030.1, forward strand.
CAATTGATTTGATATACAGTAAAGCTATGCAATATACAATAGCAATTACAATGTATTTGCATGCAACAGCAATTATAATGTTTTGAAACATTGGAATATGAATATCGCTGAGTTTGGGTATATATATCACTGTCATAACTGCCACAACGACAACATCAAGAATGACCATCATAATTGAAGTAACTAACAAACTATCCTTCACTATCCTAAAGTTACTATATCCATTCATTTTCTTTATCGAAATATCTTTAGTTTCATTTGAAAAAACAAGTAAAAGAATAACGAGTGAACTACAACTTAAAATCAGCCCAAATTTGATCATTTTCTCATAATTTGGGTTTCTCTCCGTTGCAACTTCGTGATCCAAGTCTTCTTCATAGGTTTCAATGATTTCAATTTGATTTGGAAAATGATTTTGAAATTCATTGTAAAACTGTTCACGATTTTCACCAAAAACAAAATACCAACCATCTAATCGCGTATTCAACTCATTATAAAATGAACGTTTAGTTAGTTCTATGGTATTGTCAAATGTATTAATTTCCCCAACTGTCGCTATTTGTTCATTACTGGATAAAACTGCGTATTTATCAAAGTTAAAATTCGAATCTATATTATATCTTTCTAGTAATTCCTTGTTGTTCAGTGCAATGAACTGATTAACTTTATTTTCGGTACTTCCATTATTTGTTACAACACTAACATTATGTTTTTCTGCAAGTTTAACAATAAAGGTAGCATCATCATTTGTGTAAGTCTGTCCTTCATGCTCATAGACCATAAATTCTAAACTTGAACCTAGTCTAGTATTCACACTTTCTTCGTGAATAAATTTTTCTCTTGCGTCAGTGTGAATATAGAGAAAGCAGAATATCATAAATATTCCGCTTAACATAAGTAAGATCTTTTTCATATGTTTCCCCAATTAACTACTTTCTTGTATGAACATGATTATATCGATTTGTATATAAACTTACTCTAGCTGTAGTACCAGGGCCTTTGGTTTGTGTATGTCCTGCTCCACCGGCATAATGATATATTCCTGCAGTTGCATTTGCGTATCTTTGATTATGCTCTGTTATTGCGGTACAATTTGAACCACTTGGATTTTCATCAGCATACCGATACATCATATATGAATCTGAGTAGTATGCATTTGATGCTAGCACCACTGTTGGAATACACATAAATGCCAATAAAACTAAAATAATACAGTATTTCAATTTCTTCATAATTACCTCCTTTTCTAATAAGTAAAACGCCATAATAATATTCTTGATATGTTAGAGTACTCTATTATTATTAATATATCATAATAAGATATTTCGTCAAATTTATATAATAATATTTTGTAATTTTTCGGTAAACCTAAAGTGAATATTTTCTCAAAAAAGTCGATTGCTATAACTTTATGATTTTCGAAATAATCTTTTGGTTCAAGTGCTCTCGAAAATATAGATGGTTTTCTCAAAACCTCGAATCATGGATATTTACTAGATAATATTGCTCGATTATAACGAATGCAATCTGCTGCATTTTTTGTATATAGAGTTTGAAAGGATAGTAAAATAAAAGCAGCTTTTTCTTAATGTGTAGGTGTGGTATTACTATAACTTAATGTGTGTGCACCCTTTTTTTATTAGAAACTAGTCCACTCATCATGCCCCGGGACTTTTCTCTACTCTATGCTTAGCATTGGAAGCATTAGAACAAATAATTGATTCTCTTTATCATTCGAGGAAGCATAAAACTATAAATCGTCTAAAAAAGAATTCAAGGAATTCTCAAAAGAATGCTAATATATTGGATATTGATTATCTTCCTGATCGCAATATAAATAAATGCATTGTAGAACAACTACTAACGAATGATTATATACTTAAGCATCGTAATGTCAATTTTTTGTGCTTGTGGTATAGATAAAGAGTTTATAGTAAATGCATTAAGTAATCATGTTTGTGATAACTCACATTCAACATTCTATTGTAGGATATTTGGATTCAATGATGAATGCAATCAAGAAAAAATCTAACTAACTACCACTGTTAGTGAAGCGCTCAAAAAATATGTAAAGTATTAAGGATTAATCATTGATAATTTTTAATTAACGAGTTAATAAATAAGCAAGTGAATTATTTATTTCAACTTCATAAATAACGATATGAAACAAAGTCGACTATTATATGCTCACAACTTGAACCCAAAGAATGGCATTCTCGAAGAGGAGATAACATATTGGCGGATTCTATTCTCAATAGAATTACTCCAAATGCATATGAAATTATCCTTAATGGGTAATCCATGAGAAATAACTAAAACAACAGTTATCATCATAAAGGTGGCGACTGTTGTTTTATTACTATAATTGGCACAGTTTATCCCAACGAAAGTGGTCCACTTTTAAATTACAATAAACAGCAATTTAAGTGGCTTAAATTATAGCGACGTGGATGGCTCAAAACGAACGATGTATTCATAATGCAAATGGCTTTAGAAACTTTGAGTGAGCTCGTAATAAAATCATGTATTCACTAAATAAGCATAAGCATGATTCCCTAAGTGAGTACAAGACAAAGAAGAAAAAGAGTAAAACAAAGAAAGCAACGAAAAAATAGACTCCAGATTTAGCTGAAGTCTATTGACTGAACTGATGGCTTTAAACTAAGGGGCTGTGACAGATAGACATATTTAGCCGAATCTGGAGCACAGCTCCTTTTTTTCTTGATTTGTTCCATTTATTGCTCGTTTTTTAATAATGTGTCCATTATTAAAAGCCCATTCTCATTTCAGGCTGATTTTTGATTCGCTTTTGCATTAACTCTATAATCTAATGTGGAAAACTATGACAGTATAATCTTGTCTTTTGGTTTTCCATGTTTTTTATTGTGGTATTTACGTAGATTGAAGCCAATTCCTACAAGCTTCATTTCTACCTCTACACCGCTTTCTCCTCGCCTTTGTAAACGCGTGTATTTGAAGTTCTCTTTAATATCCGCAAACGTTCCTTCCGCTTGTGAACTTCGATTACTTAGTAATTGCTTTCCACGACTGGTTTCCAGTAGTTCATCAATACGTTTCTTTTCTTTTTCCAATGCTGGTGTTACTTGTGCTGTACGCCCTTTCGTGGCTCTTGTACATCTGTTTCTTACTGGACATACCGCACAATTGGAATTGCGATAATATATGGTAATCTTCGGTGTTAATCCAATGTATTGTACACTAGTTCTCTCTATATCAAATGCATGTCCTTGTGGACATATTGGTGTTCCGACAGCTGTTCTTTCAAAATGCACTAAGTGATATCGATTCTTATCATTTACTTTTTTCTTCTTTGCTTCAAATCCACTATATTTCAGAACCGCTTCAATACTATTTCGCTTGCAGAACTCATAATTATCATAACCACCATATCCTGCGTCTCCGACAACGGCATTAGGATAGTCATGATACTGTTTTTTAAATTCATTTAAAAATGGCTGTAACGTTTTGATGTCATTTGGATCTGCACTTATATACATATGTGCGATGTATCCATCAACGATACCAGCTTGCACATTGTATCCAGGTTTGAAGACATTCGTGTGGTTATAATAATCGTACTTCATATGCATAAATATTGCATCTGCATCTGTCTTTGAAAAACTATTGCGATTGCCTAACACATCAGTAGCCATCGTATATTGCCACATTTTAATTGCACTTTTCTTAAGTTCATCAACTAGTTTTGCAAGTTCGTGCTTTCCACGTCTTCTACGGATAAACTTCTTTTCAGCAATATATTTTTCTATTCGTTCGTCAATCTCAATCAAATATTCTATGCTTGGTTCTTTAATAATCGAATACTTGATATTGATTTCGTTCTTTTTAAAATATGTATTGATCTGTCTAATGATTTCAATGCACTTTTTCCAGTGGCGAGGCTGATATCTTTTTTGCCATGCACGCCAAAAGAATGTCATTTTATTTGCATTAGCTTCAAACTTCGTTCCATCTATATATAGAATATTTTCTTCTAATGCTTCTTTGTCTTGTATGTATAAATATACTTGCTTAAACAACTCATCAATTGAGCACTTAAGTAT
>LVZN01000031.1 GCA_001695645.1 Erysipelotrichaceae bacterium MTC7
CTCATCTTTTTTGATTGTGTAGCCACACGATATTTTATAGTTCAATATTTTCGAACCACACGTTATTTTATATTACCTTTTTTAACATGGTTAGCACAATTTTACTCTGTATCTGCCCTCAATCTAATTAGTTGTCAAACTCGTATCCAATCACCAATCCACTCACCATTAGTTTTGTTCATTTTTCTCTTATATTTAACTCCATTTACTGTTTTATAAACCCAAATATAAACAACAGATTTACCCTCCCCATTCGAGTTTGATGTAGTTGACCTACTCAAGGAAAATTGTGATATATCCTCTTCTGATGCATTAATACTTGATGTAAAAAAACACAAACAAAGAATAAGAGACAATAATAGTTTTATTTTATTTTTCATTTTTCCTCCTGATTATTCACTTTTGACTTCAAGGTGTTCATATTCAACTGTGATTTCTTCTATAGTTTCTAAGTACTCATTTTTATAATAAACATCAAAGCCTTTATCGGTTTCAATAATATATGAGTTATCTTCTGTCAAAATAAAATATTCGTTTCCTTCAGGTATAGGGTAATCTGGTTGAAATGTAACTAAAGACACCATGACAATAAGGATTAAAAGTAACGTGTATGATAAATTATTTAATTTAGTGCGTTTCGAATTTTCGTCAAATGATAGAATTGACCGACATCTAGTTGTAAACTCGGAGTTGCTTTCGTTACCTGCAAATTCTGAAATCAGTGGGGTTTTATTCCAAATTATATTACTATTTATTCCATAAGTTTCAGCTTTTCTATACATTTTAAACAAGAATTCTGTATAAGTTACTGAATTGTTTTCTTTCATTTTCAGAACATGCAAATCAACATCTTTCTCTAACAATTCATACGTTTGCCTTCTAATTACAAACAGTAATGGATTCCACCAATACAAAGCATATATAAATTCGATAAGTAGTTTTATTAACATGTGAAAGTGCAAAAAATGTGTTAGTTCGTGTTGTAGTATCATAGATAACTCTGCTTCAGTGTAATCATCTTTTGGAATAATGATTGTACCTTTTACAAGTCCAATAACCATCGGAGCTGGAACAAAGTTTACATAAATTACCCTTATTTTTCTTCTTTTTGGCATAAAATCAACTAGAGATGGCATTATACTCTGTGGTATTTCACTGCTAGGAAATATTGAGAATACCCTATTTGTAACATATGTTTTTCTAATTAGCTTTATTAGCTTATATGCACTTATCGTAAACCAGAAAAAGATCATTAAATCTAGTATCATATAATCCATAAGAATCTTTGTTCTCAACATTTTACTTAACAAAACTAAAACATTGGTTGATAAGAAATGCCCGATTATTGGCAATTCTATCGGAATAGCAAGTCTCAACGAAATCACAACAAAAATTATCAGTAATGGTTTTATATCTATTTGCTGATTTGCATATCTATCTTTCAACTGTTTAAGAAAATATATACTTAAACTTGAAAAAAAGATAACACTTATTGTACCCCATGTTGTAAACATATCATTACCTAGTTTTTTCTTCTCTTCTTTCCTGAATCATCTTCTCAATCTCGTTGAGCATTTCTTCCTCTGATTGGTTTGATTCAGATTTCACCAGTGCAAGTGTCATTTCGTATATTGGATTATCTTTTTTACTCTTAGGAAATAAACTTTTGAATTGATCAACAGCATACTCATCCGCAGAAACTAATGGAGAATACTTTCTTGCGTTGGTTTTATTTACAATTGTGATAGACGATATTTCTATATATTCCTTATTAAGCAATGTCTTTAAAGTATTTTGAACAGTAAATATACTTATTTTTTCATCATCTATCCTTGATAATATTTCTGTTGCAGTTAAGCTATCATCTTCACTCCATAATACTTTCATAATATCTAATTCTCTTCCTGTTAATCTTTTCATAATATACTCTACTCCTAACATTCAAAATCGTATTCAATCATAAAAAACTCTTGAACTATAACTTACCTTTACAATTATATACTACATAGATTGCTTTAATGTGTCAACAATAAACATAAAAATCAACAATTAATAAAATTTGTTAATTAGTATTGTAAGACGTTAATACTTGTGTTATTATTCAATTGTCAACAGTAGCTACACAATAGTTGATGAATGAAATATTTAATATTTTTATGATTTACTTTAGTACAATAAGGAAAAGGAGAAGAAATAGGGGAAATGAAAAAGAATGAATATTCAGACTTAAGGAAAAAGGGCGAAGAATATGGTAAAGATATTCGCTCATGGTATATTGGTTTTCTCGTGATATCTTTGATTTTAGCAATTATCGTTATTGTATACTTGTTTATGTAGATTAAGGAAAAGCAGAAAAAATGAAAATTTATAAAAAAATGCTTGTGGTACTGGTTGCTACAGTCATTGCTATGGTTGGTTTTACGAAATCAATAGATGCAGCTTCCATAGCTAGAACTGGAAAACTTGGTGGTACATTTAATACTACTTATCATTATGCGTACAACTACAGTGCAATGATTTACTATGATGCAGGAACAGGTAGAGTTACATCCGCTGACACAATAAAAACAAGTAACAAAACTTGTGCTAGTCTCATTGGACTAGAATATGGATGTTCGATCAACACTTCTCAAGCTTCTAAAACAATCAACTATGCTAGCGTTAAATATGTTGTTAAGGTTGATGTATATGCAAACACAGGTTGGGGCGGTGGAGTCTATGTTGGTTCACAAAATAACACAGTTACACTAAGCTCACCTGGACCAACTAGAGGTGCGGAACCGTTAGAAACGATTGAAATTGGAGAAATGTACACTGATTTAAGATTGGTTGAAAACTTTGTAGAATAATCTACAAAGAACTAAAAGAATTATAGTCTAACACCTAAAAAGTGGTTACACATTATAATGTGTAACCACTTTTTCTAGTTTCCGCAAGAAAATGAAAAACTATCTGTCCTTAAGTCTAGTTTCAACGCAATTGCACTCTTATCAAACGCTTCAATGTAAGCATATAATTATTAATAGTAGTTTATTGATTTATCATTGATCTTCATTTGTCAGATTTTCCCCAGTATGAGGCTTACCTGCCCCCAATACTTTCAATGCTTCTTTTTGCAACATTCCCATCTTATTTGATATTTTTTGTAAAGGGACTAGCTTTTCATCAATTTCGCTTAATTCTTTGTCCCATTTTACATTCGCTTCAGCTCTTTTTGCTTCAATAACACTTCTTTTTTTTATTAGTTTATCAATGTCTTTTTTGATTGTATTCATCATTTCCTCCTTATTTATAAATCAAAATAATAGAGGTGGAAGAACTTCCACCTTTGATATTTACCTTGTTAGGGGTTCTGTTTTTTTTGCACTTGCATTTTTTATTTTGTGTGACTTTTGCTTTATCAATTGTGTTACGAATAGAATCAATAGAACTACTTTCTGTTTTTTTTACAAGGAATTCATTCCAGTCCTTACTACCATCAAGAGGATATAATTCCTTTGCATTAACTCCTTTACTAGATAATATTTCAATTGCAATACCAGCAAACTTTTTTCCAGCGTTAATTTTATTTCCCCAGTCATTATCGTAGCACACCGTAATACTTTCATATCCAATACGTTCTTGCACCTTCAATATCGTTTCATACCGTGTACAGCTCCCAGTTGCAAGGTAAGCGTAATCGTTCAAATCTATTCCTTTTTCTTTTTGAAGAGTCATGTAAGACAGCATATCAACTGCTCCTTCAAAACAAAGTAATTCTTTTTTTGAAGAATATGGTTTTTCATTATATGCATTTTGTCTTGGATCTACTGACATATCTACTAGCCAACCATAATTGTAATCAGACCCTTGGATTTCTAATTTAAAATTGTTTGCATCCGTACAAGAACGTATATTTACGCAAGCAACTAAGCCTAGTTCATCTCTTCCCACAAAAGCAACAGATTTTCTACCAAACCTGTCTTGTGCCTGCTTAATAAAGTCTTGTTTGACCAATGTAATAACGATAGTTGGATCTATTTTTCTTTTCTGAATTAAGTATGCCATTACGTTTTTACTAGATTCATCAAACGTAACATTACCAAGCAATGTTTGTGTTCGCTTTTTTTTGTAGGCTAAAGAATTAGTATCTTCTAACGTTTTCCTTGGTTTTTTTTCTATTACATCAACATCTACATTTATCCTTGGCAAACAATACTCATAAGCTTCTTTAAAGTTCATATCAATCTCAGGGATCTCTTCCATAAATTTTAGTACGTCTCCGCCTTTATGTGTAGCCCATCTTACAAACGAGTTAGTATCTTTATATATAGTTACTGAATCATGTTCTTCTAGTTTAGCTAGTCTTTTTGATTTATGGACAACTCTCAATCCAAATTCCTCCGCAATATCCACAATTTGTATTTGATCCTTTATTTTGTTTTTTAATTCTCTATCTATTTTCATTTGTTATTCCTTCTTTCCATGATTAGAATGAAATACTAGAACTGAATTTTCTTCTATTAAAGTTAGTAATCCACTTTCGTCTTCGCTTGATAATTTTATTAAGAGGGAATCAGTAAATGATTTTTGTATAGGAAAGTTTGTTCTGCTATTAACCAATAGCAGTCTCAACTCTTCAATTGAAGTTGGTTTATAAAATTGAATAAAATACTTTTCCTCTTGTGTATAAATTTTCATACTGTGTCCTCCCCTAAATAAACATCATTATCATCAAACATGAAATCCATTGGAACTCCATTACTATCTTCATTTTTCGCTTCAACATCAAGGACATGATCACTGTCCTGGTAATTTTGCAATCTATTATTTCTTATCTCTTTGGCAGCATCAATGGTTTCTCTTACATTCCTTGATTTGATTACTTCAATTTCTTCAAGTTGTTTTTTTCGCCTTTCTTTTTCATCAAACGATACACAAGAATTAACCACTACTGAAGGTAACATCTGAAAGAGTTCTGACAAATATATGTAGAGTTGAACACACTCCTCTTCACTATGATTCTCAAAATCTAGGAACTCGTCCACATCAGTTTTTAGAATATCTAGAAGCCCAAATTGTAAGTAATTCATCAAGTTATCCTTAAAAGATAATTGTTTACCTTTTTCATATTCATATTGTTTAAATAGTTCAGAAATCAACTTCTCATGCCAATCTTCAGAGAAAATCGATTTTAGCTTTTGAATACGTTTTGGATCTAAATATGTTGCAATTAATGACGAAAAAACTGGCTTCTTCTTAGTATTCATTTGTGAAATATCGAATACTTTTACTGGTTTCCAAATTATTGTATTTCCCGTGCAACTGGGAACTACTGTAAGTAAACCTTTCATCCCCTTCTTAACCCATAATTCCTCTTTAAATTCTTTATCCCATGCATCTTTCGTTTTTACATTTGTTGCAGATGGCAAGTTATAAAGAATACTCGCAACATTCCACCAACTGATATCAGAAAACATTCTCATGAAACGTATATGAGTTTTTAATACCTCTTTATTTCTAACGAAGTTAGGAATCTGTCTTTTAACTTCATCTATGTATCCTATAAGTTGTTCTTCATTCATCTTTTCACCTCCTGATTAGAATAAAAAAGTGATGGAGAAAAACACTCCATCATCTTAAAGAAAAAAAACAAATCGTATAAAAGGTACCTTCACTACT
>LVZN01000032.1 GCA_001695645.1 Erysipelotrichaceae bacterium MTC7
TTCAGGATTTTTAGTGTGATGAAATATCATAGAATGATTTTTTAATATTATACTTGATTTTTATTAACTAATTTTTTTTTGTGTAAAACGAATGGATGCATCAAAACCCAAAAGCAATGTGAAACAAAGAAATGACTAAAAAAGGGCAAAAATCTATATAAAAATCATGATAAAAGTTGTTCTTTTTTTGAACTTTTTATAATAGATGTTAAAGACAATCGAATATGTAACTATAGTTAGTCGAAGTTAACAATATAAGCGATGAATAAAGGGTTGGAAGTGCTTTCAATCTTTTCCGAAAAATGTGGAAAACAAGCGCTTTTTATAATATAATGTTTGTTGAGCGCATAAGAATTTTAAGGAGGATCGCGAATGTCAGAAAAAGTCGTTCCGTTTCAAGGAACTAAAGAGCAAGAAGACTTGCTTAATGAAGTGATTGCGAATCATAAAAATCAACGCGGTGGTTTGATGCCAGTCTTGCAAGAAGCGCAAGAAATCTATGGGTATTTACCTTTAGAAGTGCAAAAAATGATCGCTATTGGTTTGGATAAATCACTATCTGAAATTTATGGGGTTGTGACGTTTTATTCACAGTTCTCACTTGTACCAAAAGGAAAATACAAAATCAGTGTTTGTATGGGTACAGCATGTTACGTAAAAGGTGCTGATAAAGTACTAGACGAAATACAGGCAAAACTAAATATTAAAGCAGGAGAATGTACAGAAGACGGACTATTCTCTATTGATGCAACTCGTTGTGTAGGAGCATGTGGGTTAGCACCAGTTATCTTAGTTAACGAAGATGTTTACGGAAAGGTTACAGCTGAAGAAGTTGATGGAATCTTACGTAAATACAGAGATATGGAGGCGTAGAGAACAGCATGGATTTTGAAACATTACAAAATATTAAAAAACGTTATGAAAACGTCGTTCATGTACGTCAAGCATTGAACACTCACGAAGCATTAGTTGAAGATAGTGACTATGAAAAACAAATCGTTATTTGTGCAGGGACTGGATGTACATCATCAGGTTCGCGCAAATTAGCTGAACAAATTGACGAAAAATTAGCAGAACACAACTTAACAGATAAAGTCTTAGTTGTAAAAACAGGATGTTTTGGTTTATGTGCGCTAGGACCAGTTGTACTTGTTTATCCTGAAGGAGTTTTCTATTCACAAGTTACGCCTGAAGCACTAGACACAATTTTTACAAAACACATTGTTGGTGGTGAAGTTGTGACAGATTTGCTATACGAAGATACAGTAAGTCCTGAAGGAAAAATCTTGCCACTACAAGATACAGATTTCTATAAAAAACAAAAGCGTGTAGCTTTAAGAAACTGTGGAGTCATTGACCCAGAGAAAATTGAAGAATACATTGCAACGGATGGATATCAAGCACTTTACAAAGCATTAACAGACATGACGCCTGAAGATGTAATTGAAACAATCAAAGCCAGCGGACTTAGAGGACGTGGAGGGGGAGGATTCCCTACAGGTCTTAAATGGTCATTTGCGGCTAGAGAAGAAAATGGTACAAAATATGTAGCATGTAACGCCGATGAAGGGGATCCAGGAGCATTCATGGACCGTTCCATTCTTGAAGGTGACCCACATGTTATCATCGAAGCAATGGCATTAGCTGCATATGCAATTGGTGCAAATCATGGTTTCGTTTATGTGCGTGCAGAATACCCAATTGCCGTACAACGTCTACAAATTGCAATCGACCAAGCACGTCGTGATGGATTCTTAGGAAAAGATATTTTCGGTTCTGGATTCGATTACGATATGGAAATTCGTTTAGGAGCAGGAGCTTTCGTTTGTGGAGAAGAAACTGCACTTATTACAAGTATTGAAGGTAACCGTGGAGAACCAAGACCACGTCCACCATTCCCTGCTGTTAAAGGGTTATTTGGTAAACCAACCGTACTTAACAACGTAGAAACCTATTCAAACGTTCCGCAAATTATCCTTAAGGGAGCTGAATGGTTTGCAAGTATGGGTACTGAAGGAGGACGTGGAACAAAAGTATTCGCGATCGGTGGTAAAGTTAAAAACGTTGGTCTAGTGGAAGTTCCAATGGGAATCACATTAGGTGAAATCGTTAACGAAATCGGTGGTGGAGTTCCAAACGGTAAGAAATTCAAAGCTGCACAAACAGGGGGACCTTCTGGAGGATGTATTCCTGCAAGCCAAATGGATGTTGCTATTGACTTTGATAACTTAGTTAAACTTGGATCAATGATGGGTTCAGGTGGACTTATCGTACTTGATGAAGATACTTGTATGGTGGATATTGCGAAATTCTACTTAGACTTTACAGTTGATGAGTCTTGTGGAAAATGTACACCTTGTCGTATCGGAACAAAACGTTTATATGAAATTCTTGAAAAAATTACTTCTGGAAATGGAGAACTTAGCGATTTAGATACAATTGAAGAATTATCGAAACAAATGCAAAGTTCATCACTGTGTGCTCTAGGGCAAACAGCGTCAAACCCAGTAGTCTCTACACTAAAACACTTTAGAGATGAATATTTAGCACACATCGTGGATAAAAAATGTCCAGCAGGTGTATGTAAAGACTTATTGCAATATTCAATCATCGAAGACAAATGTATTGGATGTACAGCTTGTGCACGTAAATGTCCAGTTGGATGTATTGCTGGTGAAGTGAAAAAACCTCACGTCATCGACCAAAGCAAATGTATCAAGTGTGGTGCATGTATGGATGCATGTAAGTTTAGTGCAGTAGTGAGAGGGTAATGAAGGAGGTAAATATGAGCGAGATTAATTTAAAAGTTAACGGTATTGATGTAAGCGTTCCGAAAGGGACAACCGTTATGAGCGCTGCTAAATTAGCAGGTGTAGAAATTCCTTCATTATGTTACTTACGTGAGGTAAGTGCAATTGCTTCATGTCGTATTTGTGTGGTAGAAATCAAAGGTCGTAAAGGTTTAACGGCTTCTTGTGTCTTACCAGCTGAAGAAGGAATGGAAGTTTTTACAAATACAAAAAATGTACGTGATGCAAGAAAAGGTAACTTAGAGTTATTGCTTTCTGATCACAACAAAAAATGTTTATCTTGTGTTCGTAGTACAAGCTGTGAACTACAAGAATTATCAAGAGAATATGGAGTTGACGAAGACAAATATCCAAACAGTGGAATTCGTTATGAAATCGACAACTCAAGTGAATATGTCGTTCGTGACAACAACAAATGTATCTTATGTCGTCGTTGTGTAAGTGCTTGTGTGCAAATGCAAAGCGTTGATGCAATCGGGGCAATTGATCGTGGTCATGGCACACACATCGGATGTGCATTTGAACGTAACTTAGAAAACTCTCCTTGTGTTGGATGTGGACAATGTATCGTTGCTTGTCCAGTTGGAGCACTTTCTGAGAAAAACCATGAAAAACAAGTTTGGGATGCAATTAGTGACCCTAACAAACGTGTCGTAATGTTTACAGCACCAAGTGTACGTGCCCAAATCGGGGAAGCATTTGGCATGCCAATTGGAACAAACGCAGAAAGCCAAATGATTGCAGCTAGCCGTCGTTTAGGATTTGATGCCGTGTTTAACATGGACGTTACAGCAGATTTAACCATCGTTGAAGAAGCTAACGAATTAGTTGACCGTGTAAGTAACGGTGGTGTATTACCAATGTTTACTTCATGTTGTCCAGGATGGGTAAAATTTGCAGAGCATAATTACCCAGAAATGTTACCAAACTTGAGTACTTGTAAGAGTCCGCAACAAATGTTTGGAGCATTGTTGAAATCTTACTACTGTGAACAAGAAAACATTGATCCTAAAGATCTATACGTTGTTTCGGTAATTCCATGTACAGCTAAGAAATTCGAAGCAAAACGTGGTGAACAACACTGGCGTGATGACCAAGATGTTGATGTAGCATTAACAACTCGTGAACTTGCACACATGATTAAAGAAGCAGCGATCCAATTTGAAACATTGGATGGTGAAGACTTCGATAATCCATTCGAATGTGGTTCTGGAGCAGGTACAATCTTCGGCGCAAGTGGTGGAGTTATGGAAGCTGCACTTCGTACAGCTGGACGTATCATTGATCCAACCTTTGATAAAGTTGAAATTGATGAAGTTCGTGGTACAAAAGGTATCAAAAAAGCAACTTACAAAATGGGTAGCTTAGAAGTTAAAGTAGCCGTTGTTTCTGGATTAGCTAACGCAAGAAAGTTAATGAAAGAAATTGAAGAAGGAAAAGAAGACTTCCACATGATCGAAGTAATGGCATGTCCAGGAGGATGTGTTAACGGTGGTGGACAAATCATCCCTCGCGATAAAGTAAGAAACAACATTGATGTTCGTACAGAACGTGCAAAAGTTCTATACAAAATCGATGATGGTGACAAATACCGTGTATCTCACGAAACACCAACAATCACAAAAATTTACGATGAGTTCCTTGGTAAACCAGGACATGGTAAAGCGCACGAATTGTTGCATACAACATACGTGAAACGCGAAAAATTATAGCATGAAAAGATGGACCTGAAAGATGGTTCATCTTTTTGCTTTAATTAGTATTTAAATATAGTAATGTTCAGTTAAGAATCAGGGGTGTTCGTTGGAATTATTTTAAATTATAAATTATCTTTTAATGCATCTATAGAACCATAGACATTCTTAACGTATAAAATATCGTCTAATGTATCCAAACCGTATGAAAATGAACTAATTAATTCTTCAATTGATATTAAAGTGATCTCACCTTTATATTCGAAATTTGATTCATATTTGCTCGGAACTTGGATATCTTCACGGTTCTTTAGGGGGATAAACGAATAATTTTGAACAACATCAAAGAACGTGCAAACATCAAATTGCGTAAAAGGTTCTTCATAAATTTCTCTCACATCTCGAATGAATTGAGCATTGGTTTTTATTTCATCAGCACATTGTTTAATTTTGTATTGCAATATATCAAATTCCTTGGTAATTGTTTTCGCTAATCCACTAAATTTAGGGATACTGTATTTGTTTGTTAAATATTCACATAAATTATTAAAACTGTTTGTTGAAAAGATAATATTATCATCATATTTCTTGAAATATGAGTGATATTTTTTATCCTTAAGTTGATGATATAGAAATTGACTTTTACCACTTATAGAGTATGAAAAAATACCATTTGAGTATTTAACGAAAAAGTAATTACTGTAATCAGGAATATTAAAGGAATAACTTTCGGCGAGGGAGTGTCAAGAAAAGTGTGTAAGTAATTAATGGAAGTTAATGTACTTGTTAACACGTTCCTCAAAATTGGGATTG
>LVZN01000033.1 GCA_001695645.1 Erysipelotrichaceae bacterium MTC7
GGCACGGTTGAGAAACTGATGCTAAAAAAGAAGTGATTAGATCTTTTAAAACTGAATAGGAAACGTCAATTTCGAAACAAAAATTCACGGAAAACAAAAACAACTAAAACACGCAAAGTCGTGTTCATATGAGCAAATCAAATGGAGAGTTTGATCCTGGCTCAGGATGAACGCTGGCGGCATGCCTAATACATGCAAGTCGAACGAAGCGTCCCAATGAATAATGAAAAGCTTGCTTGGAGTTATGATTTGGATTTGCGCTTAGTGGCGAACGGGTGAGTAACACGTGAGTAACCTACCGTAGTGACTGGGATAACTATTGGAAACGATAGCTAATACCGGATAGGTAAATGATAGGCATCTATTATTTATTAAAGCAGCGTTTGCTGCACACTATGATGGACTCGCGGTGCATTAGTTAGTTGGTGAGGTAACGGCTCACCAAGACGATGATGCATAGCCGACCTGAGAGGGTGACCGGCCACATTGGGACTGAGACACGGCCCAAACTCCTACGGGAGGCAGCAGTAGGGAATTTTCGTCAATGGGGGCAACCCTGAACGAGCAATGCCGCGTGAGCGAAGAAGGATTTCGGTCTGTAAAGCTCTGTTGTGAAGGAAGAACGCCTGGTACAGGAAATGGTATCAGGGTGACGGTACTTCACCAGAAAGCCACGGCTAACTACGTGCCAGCAGCCGCGGTAATACGTAGGTGGCAAGCGTTATCCGGAATTATTGGGCGTAAAGGGAGCGTAGGCGGTTTAATAAGTCTGAAGTTAAAGGCAGTGGCTCAACCATTGTATGCTTTGGAAACTGTTAGACTAGAGTGCAGAAGAGGCAAGTGGAATTCCATGTGTAGCGGTAAAATGCGTAGATATATGGAGGAACACCAGTGGCGAAGGCGGCTTGCTGGTCTGCAACTGACGCTGAGGCTCGAAAGCGTGGGGAGCAAATAGGATTAGATACCCTAGTAGTCCACGCCGTAAACGATGAGAACTAAGTGTTGGAGAAATTCAGTGCTGCAGTTAACGCAATAAGTTCTCCGCCTGGGGAGTATGCACGCAAGTGTGAAACTCAAAGGAATTGACGGGGGCCCGCACAAGCGGTGGAGTATGTGGTTTAATTCGAAGCAACGCGAAGAACCTTACCAGGCCTTGACATCCCAAGCAAAGATATGGAGACATATTGGAGGTTATCTTGGTGACAGGTGGTGCATGGTTGTCGTCAGCTCGTGTCGTGAGATGTTGGGTTAAGTCCCGCAACGAGCGCAACCCTTGTCTTTAGTTACTAACATTAAGTTGAGGACTCTAGAGAGACTGCCGGTGACAAACCGGAGGAAGGTGGGGATGACGTCAAATCATCATGCCCCTTATGGCCTGGGCTACACACGTACTACAATGGCAGTTACAAAGAGCAGCGAACTCGCGAGAGTAAGCAAATCTCATAAAGGCTGTCTCAGTTCGGATTGGAGTCTGCAACTCGACTCCATGAAGTCGGAATCGCTAGTAATCGTAGATCAGCATGCTACGGTGAATACGTTCTCGGGCCTTGTACACACCGCCCGTCAAACCATGGGAGTTGGTAATACCCGAAGCCGGTGGCATAACCTGTTTACAGGAGTGAGCCGTCGAAGGTAGGATCGATGACTAGGGTTAAGTCGTAACAAGGTATCCCTACGGGAACGTGGGGATGGATCACCTCCTTTCTAAGGAGAAAGTACACAACATTGTTTCGAGCATATTGAAAGTTTCCTATTTAGTTTTGAAAGACTTAGTCTTTCGAAAAAAGAAGTTAGATCTTTGAAAACTGAATAACAGAAGACATTAGAGAAGAAGAATGTTATATAACATGAGTCTTTTCGAATAGTTTGTAAGATAAAATCGAGAAAAACAGTCGTTACGTTTAATAAAAATGTAACAACAACAGTCTCTGATATGAAAATATTAGAAAAAACAAGACAGTTATCGAAATAAAATACGCTATAAACAAACACACTAAATTTTGAAAAATTGGTAAGTGATTAAGTTAATAAGGGCGTACGGTGGATGCCTTGGCACTATGAGCTGAAGAAGGACGCAACTAACGGCGAAACGCGTCGGGGAGTGGTACGTACACAACGATCCGGCGATATCCGAATGGGGGAACCCAGTGGAAGTAATGATCCATTATCCATAAGCGAATACATAGCTTATGAGAGAGCAACCTAGGGAATTGAAACATCTTAGTACCTAGAGGAAAAGAAAACAACAGTGATTCCCAGAGTAGCGGCGAGCGAAATGGGAACAGCCCAAACCGACTATGAGTCGGGGTAGTAGGACTGCGACGTGGGATTTTATGATGTTAGTAGAATGGCATTGAAAGGCCAACCGTAGAGGGTGCAAGTCCCGTATACGAAAGCAAAGTAAACCCTAGCAGGATCCTGAGTACGGCGAGACACGAGAAATCTTGTCGGAATCAGCCAGGACCATCTGGCAAGGCTAAATACTACATAGTGACCGATAGTGAACCAGTACCGTGAGGGAAAGGTGAAAAGAACCCCGGGAGGGGAGTGAAATAGAACCTGAAACCGTATGCTTACAAGAAGTCAGAGCCCGTTAAAGGGTGATGGCGTGCCTTTTGTAGAATGAACCGGCGAGTTACCATATCGTGCGAGGTTAAGTAGAAAATACGGAGCCGAAGCGAAAGCGAGTCTTAATAGGGCGGAAGTACGATTTGGTAGACCCGAAACCAGGTGATCTATCCATGACCAGGTTGAAGTTGAGGTGAAACTCAATGGAGGACCGAACCGACTATCGTTGAAAAGCTAGCGGATGAGTTGTGGATAGCGGAGAAATTCCAATCGAACCTGGATATAGCTGGTTCTCCTCGAAATAGCTTTAGGGCTAGCGTCGAAGTTGAGTCGTATGGAGGTAGAGCACTGAAAGTATGATGGCCCCATCTCGGGGTACTGATTATTATCAAACTACGAATGCCATACTGATATATTCGGCAGTCAGACTGTGGGTGATAAGGTCCATGGTCAAAAGGGAAACAGCCCAGATCACCAGCTAAGGTCCCAAAATGTATGCTAAGTGGAAAACGATGTGGGGATGCACAGACAACTAGGAGGTTGGCTCAGAAGCAGCCATCCTTTAAAGAGTGCGTAACAGCTCACTAGTCGAGTGACCCTGCGCGGAAAATGTACCGGGGCTAAGCATACTACCGAAGCTGTGGATTCGTATCTTTTAGATATGAGTGGTAGAGGAGCGTTCCATTCGTCGTTGAAGCTGTACCGTAAGGAGCAGTGGAGAGTATGGAAGTGAGAATGCCGGTGTGAGTAGCGAGATGTAGGTGAGAATCCTACACACCGATAGCCTAAGGTTTCCAGGGGAAGGTTCGTCCGCCCTGGGTAAGTCAGGACCTAAGATGAGGCCGAAAGGCGTAGTCGATGGACAACAGGTTGATATTCCTGTACCCGCGTAAAAATGATGGAGTGACGGAGACGGTTAGTATATGCCACTTAATGGATTGTGGTCTAAGCGAGGTAGCTTGTATGTAGGAAAATCCGCATACTGTAAGGCGAAGGCGTGATGGGGAAGCGAAAGCATTCGTGCGAGTAGTGAAGTATATGATACCGGCTTCCAAGAAAAGCTTCTAGTATTAATTTTATGACGGCCTGTACCGAAACCGACACAGGTGGGCAAGGCGAGAAGCCTGAGGTGAGCGAGAGAACTGTTGCCAAGGAACTCGGCAAAATGGTCCCGTACGTTCGCAAGAAGGGACGCTCTATTAATAGAGCCGCAGTGAATAGGCCCAAGCGACTGTTTATCTAAAACACAGCTCTCTGCTAAGTTGAAAGACGACGTATAGGGGGTGACTCCTGCCCGGTGCTGGAAGGTTAAGGGAATCTGTTAGAGCTTGACTCGAAGCAGTGCACTGAAGCCCCAGTGAACGGCGGCCGTAACTATAACGGTCCTAAGGTAGCGAAATTCCTTGTCAGGTAAGTTCTGACCCGCACGAAAGGAGTAACGATTTGGGCGCTGTCTCGGCAGCAGACTCGGTGAAATCTTAGTACCTGTGAAAATGCAGGTTACCCGCAACTAGACGGAAAGACCCCATGGAGCTTTACTGTAGCTTGATATTGAGTTTTGATTAAACATGTACAGGATAGGTGGGAGACGTTAAAGCATGCACGCCAGTGTATGTGTAGTCACTGTTGGGATACCACCCTTGTTTAATTGAAATTCTAACCATGTACCGTGATCCGGTACTGGGACCGTGTCAGGTGGGCAGTTTGACTGGGGCGGTCGCCTCCTAAAGAGTAACGGAGGCGCCCAAAGGTATGCTCAGATTGGTTGGAAATCAATCGACGAGTGCAATTGCAGAAGCATGCTTGACTGTGAGTCCTACAAGACGAGCAGGGACGAAAGTCGGGAATAGTGATCCGGCGGTACCGAATGGAAGGGCCGTCGCTCAACGGATAAAAGCTACCCTGGGGATAACAGGCTGATCTCGCCCAAGAGTTCACATCGACGGCGAGGTTTGGCACCTCGATGTCGGCTCATCGCATCCTGGAGCTGAATTCGGTTCCAAGGGTTGGGCTGTCCGCCCATTAAAGCGGTACGCGAGCTGGGTTCAGAACGTCGTGAGACAGTTCGGTCCCTATCTGTTGTGGGCGTAGGAAATTTGAGGAGAGCTGTCCTTAGTACGAGAGGACCGGGATGGACTTACCTCTGGTGCACCAGTTGTCGTGCCAACGGCATAGCTGGGTAGCTAAGTAAGGAAAGGATAAGCGCTGAAGGCATCTAAGCGCGAAGCCCCCTCCAAGATGAGATTTCCCATACGTAAGTAGTAAGACCCCTTAAAGACGATAAGGTTGATAGGCTAGAGATGGAAGTGTAGCGATACATGGAGTTGACTAGTACTAATCGGTCGAGGACTTAATCACAATACGAAAAGATAGTGGTATATAAACCTCTAGAAAATGTTAACTGTTATTTAGTTTTGAAGGAACTAACCTTCTAGATCTGGTGATGATGGCAAAGTGGACACACCTGTTCCCATCTCGAACACAGAAGTTAAGCACTTTAACGGCGACGATAGCTTGGC
>LVZN01000034.1 GCA_001695645.1 Erysipelotrichaceae bacterium MTC7
ATAATGATAACGGCTTTTCACGTAAGTGGTCCTTTTTTCAATGGCAACGGTGGGGTACTTTTCACTTGACATAAACAAGGAAATAGAATCTAAATAAGACCTAGTATAAAATAATATAGAAAGGAGGGAGGAATGAATACAAAAGCTAAAAGAATTATCCATATGCTAGCATTAACGGTTATCTTAGGTGTGCTAACAGCTTCTCCAGTAATGGCAGGTAGTTTGTCTAGAACATACTCAGGTCAATTTGTTAATGATTGGTCAAAGACTGCAAAATATGGGAATGCTACTCTAGAATACGGGTTTAACACATTCTTAATAAAAGAAGATACTTGTTATGCTAATCATAGTGGTGCTAATCATTATGCTAAGATTAGGAATGGCAATGGAGTACATGTTGGACCTTCAAAGCCAGCTGGAACATGGTCTAATCAAGAGGTTACTCATTCAGGATCATATGTGACATACTCTTGTGAGTATTAATTGTCGTAGGAAAGGGGCTCTTATTCTTAAGCTTAGCTAAAGAATAAGAGCCCTTTTAATTGCTCATTTAAAGCGATATATCAAGTAATAGAAAATAACTTATAGTTAATGTTATAATTAAATTAAAGAGGAGGTTTCTATACACAAAATTTTACACAGTCTTTTATCCGCTTATATCTTTTTATCTCTCCACCTCCTTTCCATAATAATTTTCATAGTTTTTTCTATACTGAACAAGATCAGAAAATTGTTCTTTATTCAAAGAATACTCTTGCATAATGGTGTTCTTTTTTTCTTGCAATTTATCGAGCTTTGATAATATTTCTTTTGTATTTGGTAGTTTTTTATAGTTTTCTAAGATTTCTTTTGCAGCTATTTTATAAACAGAAATCTCACTATAATATTCTTCAGAGAATTGCTTATCTTCAGGATTTTTCTTGTGGTATTTATAGATTTCACGATACTTATTTATAATATTTATATTTTCCATATCTTGAGATAAACTCTTCATTTTAGTTTCAATCTTCTTTATTTTATCTAACAAGTCTTGTCTATCATCAGCAGATTTTTTGATTAGCTCATCGAGTTGGGTAATCGAATTAATTCCTTGTTCTCGAAGTTTAATTATTGAATCTGCCATCGTTTTGATATTATATTTTCTTGCCCAAACTTCATAGCCTTTAGAGGATTGAGCTTTTTCATTAGTAGATATATCAATGACGTTTCCTACACGTTTTTTAATAGGATTAGCTTTATTTTTAATTGCTAAATCTATTCTTTCTTTGATTTTTTCTTCGGTATAATCTTCTCCTATAGTCTTCGATCTTGTAAATCTTTGCTTATCTTTATGACGAAAAGCAATGTGTTTACCAAACTTAATTTCATAATCCAGAGATTTCATATTATCTAAAAACTCTTCCCACGAGTTAGACTTATTAATCATTCTATCTATGTCAAATTGCAGTTTAGACTTCCAAGAAATTCCTTTCTTGTTTTGGTTATATTCATACCAGGATTTACCAGAAGTTTTATATTTTTTTTGTAAGCTTCATAATATTTATCAATGACTGAAAGCTTATTTTCTTTACATAATTCGTCACTTTGATACCTGATTTTGTGGTAAGTTTTTTTGTTAGATTGGTAGCATTTACCAGTCTTGTAATTAACATTATTAAAAATAATATGGTTATGGATATGCCCTCTATCTATATGAGTTGCAAGAACAAATTCATAATCTTCTTTTAAAATTTTCTTACATAATTCCATTCCAATTTGGTGAGCTTTTATAGGATCAACCTCTCCTGGTAGAAAAGATTGGATTAAATGCCTAGCCAAAACTGTACCTTTAGTATCATTGTCTTCTCGAGTTTTTATAAATTGAATATGGGCAGTAGATGGATGACATTTGAATGAAGATACTAAGATTTTTTCATCAGTTTTTTCGCTCTTAGTAATGTAATCTATTGCCAAATTTAGAGTTGATTTTATAGGATGTATTTTTGTAATTGCCATACTAATCACCAGAATTTTCTTTTGATTTATTAAGAAGTAGGGAATGGATCTGCCATATTTCTTTTGCCAATTTTTCTATCTGCTTATTCATAGACTCAATTTCATTTTTGTAAATAAGGCCAGTTGTATTAGTAGCTTTTGCAATCTGGTTTATATTATTTGTTGCATTTGAAAGCAGCCATTGTAGGTTTCTAAATGGTTCTAAATCTACTACATAAATTTCTTTTTCTAATACGCACTTTCTAAGAAAGTGAGACATAGTTTTGCAATTAGCAAGTTTCATTTTCTTTTCAAAAATTTCCTTTTCTTCTTTAGTTACTTTTATTTCTATTCTTTCATTTCTAAATCTATTTGCCATTTTATTCTCCTTTATAAAATATATTTCGGGGTCTTAGGGTTCTCCCTAACAAGCTAAAAATTAAAAAATGGAGCATTCCGTAAAGGGCTGCTCCATTAATTTTTTCGTAAGTGTCCGTACACTTACTGTGCTTGCTATTAAAGCTATTAAAGTTATAAGCGTTAAGCGTATATTAAGTTATTCTTCTAATTTTTTAGTATCATCTTCTAGTTCTAGGAACTTATCAAAATCACTTTTGTAGAGTCTATCTTGTATTATTCTATATTTTTCAAATTCACTTTCTGCGTGCTTTTTTGCAAGAGCTGCAGACACTTTTCCTGCATCGTTTAAGATCTCTTTATCCCATAATTGTAAAAATCCATTTAATCTTTTTTCCCAATCTTCCATAGTCATAGGGATATGTCTTTCTGCTTGTAGTTCTGCCATGTCCAAATATGATGAAACAATTCTTTGCATTTGATTTAATTCTTCTTCGTTTAGATAATTTTTTGCAACAACTACATCATATTTATGAATTTTTGAATCTGGAGAGCCTTCCCAAGTAGTAAGTCCCATATTTTTAGTTTTGTGATTGGCTCTATCTACAATTAATTCGGCTGCAGTTTTTCCATGAATTGCATAGTGCAATTTATTTTGAATAGCTGCAAAAAACCTTTTTGTTGCTTTTGCAGATGGGTCATAGTCTAAAGATGTGGCATAAATATCTGTTATTTTTTGATAGAATCTTCTCTCAGATAATCTAATTTCACGAATTTTTACAAGTAATTTTTCGAAATAATCCTTGGTAAGTTTTGTGCCAGAATTTTTGAGTCTTTCATCATCCATTGCCCAACCTTTAATTGTAAAATCTTTTACAATTTGGTTTGCCCACTTTCTAAATTGGACTGCACGTTCGTTATTTACTTTAAAGCCTACTGCAATAATTGCTTGCAGATTATAGTGTTTTGTTTCCCTTGAAACATTTCTAGAACCTTCTTTTTGAACTATTAGGAATTTCCTAATAGTTGCTTCTTCTTGTAATTCACTATCGGCATAGATTTTTTTAAGATGTTCATTTATTGTGGCGACACTAACATCATAAAGAGCTGCCATCATCTTTTGAGTTAGCCAAATATTCTCATCTTCATATCTAATTTCTATAGCTTCTTGATCATCACCATTAGCTGCAATAAAAGTCAAGTATTCAGCAGCGGATGATCTAATTTGAAGTTCTTTTTTTTCTTGATTTTCGTCTTTATTTTTATCCATTTCTTTACTCATAATTTCCTCCAAGTATAAATTTCATTCTACCTTTAAACACTGGAATACTAATCAAGAATACAATTACATAATGTATAAAGGAATTTATCATCATACTTTTTGTTATTGGTAATTGATGATAAGTTTGACCTATTATCTTAAAAGCGGTTAGTGTGCTTGTTATAAAATCAAGTGCCAACCATAGGGCGACTGATGATCCTATAAAAGCAATTATATAGTTTAAAAGTTTACTGATTTTTGGTAGCTTTTGATTTATTAAAACTAGCAATATCCCATAAATTATTACTACTGTAATTGAAAGGGGAATAGCCAATTTGTTATCTAGTTTATCTTTTATGGATATATAAAATCCTAAACCTACAACTATAAAATCAATCAAAAATGCTGAGATTTTTACAGAGTAGGTAGTGATGAGATAGTAGAAAACTACTCCAGAAAGGATTAAAAAAAAATATCCTGTAATAAAAATTTCCATAGAGTCTCCTAATAATAATCATCATGTTCAGGGCGATAGTTTTTGAGAAAATCTCCCTGAGGTATATTAACATTAACTGGTTTATTAAACTTGCCCATTTTTGCTAACTCAGAAATTTTTAGATTTAGTAAATTTATATCTACACCTAACTTTCCAGCAATTTCATAATCACAAACTTGATCATTGATATTATCGAAGACATCTTCATCACTTATTAATAAATGAGCTGCAAAAATATTAGCTTCAGTTTCAAATTTATTTGTAGGGTTTAGCACTGTTTGGTCATGAAAAGCTCCACCACTCATGCAATAATCTCTGTGAAGTTGATCGTGACCTAATTCGTGTGCTAATATAGTCTTTCTATTAAAATTTGTGTTGCTACTGATAAAAATAAATCTGTTTCTTTGAATATAATGGTACATTCCTAAAAGTATTTTTGTTTCAGGTAGATATACCAGGTTAATATTCAAAGCTTCTATTAATTCGATAGGATCTCGTGTCTTATATTTTTTTATAAGTCGATTAACCTTATCATATATATAGCGATTCATGCTCATAAAATCACCTAATCTTTTTTCTTACGACCATATTTCTTATTTTCTCTTTTAGCCTCCCAATAAGCACGAGTAATAGCTTCAAAAGCAGCATCTTTATCTTCGTCAGAAATTTCTCCACCAGCAAATAAAGAGCTTAGACCTTCTGTTAATGCTCTAGCTTTTTCTAATTCTCTTTTGCCACCCATGTTATAAACTCGATTTAAAAACTCATCACTTTCTTCTAGAAGATAATTGTAATCACAGTCCATAACTTCAGCTATTTTTTTGTAAACCTCGACATCTCTTGGGTATCTTTCTCCGTCTTCATAATGTACAAGAGTTCTTGTACTTATTCCTATCATTTTTGCAAAATCTGCTTGACTTAATTTTTCTTTTTCACGAAATTCCTTTAATCTATCCGCAAAAGCCATAACTTTAACCTCCTGTACTAATGTGCATTTATAACTTTTAATACGAACAATAGTGCTTGAATTATTTTTCTGTTTGAGATATAATACAAACTGAACTTATATTCATATTATAGCACAAACATTCAAGTTTGTAAATAAGTTGTATTGGGGTGATTAGATTGAGAATAAGTAAAACTTTAAAGAATATAATGAACATGTATGCAGATAGCAACTTGAAATTTGAAGAAATTAGTTCAGCTGCAAAACTTATTTTAAGTTTATATAGACAAGTTACCTGGGCAGTAGATAGTAGGGCAAATTTTATGATGTTTGAGAGTAAAGAAAACTATGGATCAACTTCAGAATCTGCTTACTTGTATCTTTCTACATTTGCTCCAGAAAAAGTTGAAGAAAAGTTTAATAATAGAGTTTCCAATGTAATGGATAGTAAGCTTATGCTTTTAATAATTTATGATGCCTGTGTTAGGCTAAAAGTTTATCCAGAGTATGGAGAAATCTATCATAAGATTATTTATAACTACTACATTTCTGAAAAGAAGATTACTGATGAAGCTTGTATGAGAAGTGTGTCTTTAGAGAGAACTGTTTATTATCAAAGAAAAAAGGAAGCAATTGCATTGGTTGGTGTAATAATTTGGGGATATACTTTACCGACTGCTATTAGCCAACTTGAAGACGGTCGTAACATTGAAGAAATAATGAACATCTAAGAAATTAATTTGTGACGAACTTATTGCGTACTATTTCCGAATGAAAAAAGTACCATATACGAATTTTATGTGTACTTAAGTGCATATATAATATCCATGATGGGTGATTTGCACCTAAATTTAATATTGGCATTTATTGGCTGAAAGAATTTATTTTCTTTCGGTCTTTTTTTATGCCCAGGAGAATATATGCATAGAATTAGAAGCCCTCCTTGTGTGAATTTTATTTTCAAACTAAAGAAATTCATGTCAACAAGGAGGAAAAATTAATGGACAAAGAATATTATTTATTTGTAGAAGGAAAGAAAATAGTTGTTAGCAAGGAAGTATATCTTGCCTATCATAGTGAATTGAATAAAGAGAAATATCAAATAAGAAGAGACAGGTTAAATAACTGTTTCTTTTTTTGTTCCTATGATCACGATGGAAACTTCGAAGAAAATTTAGAAGATCTGGAATTTGATGTTGAAAAAATTATCGAAACAAAGGAAATGATTGAAGAAGTAAGAAGAGCTATTTCTAAACTCAATCCTGCTGAAAGAGACCTAATAGAAAGCCTCTTTTATAAAGAAAAAACAATTAGAGAAGTAGCTGCCAAACTCAATATATCTCATCCAGCCGTTATTAAAAGGCGTAATAAAGTCTTAGAGAAACTAAAGGAAATGTTAGAAGACTTTTAGATGACAGTTACCAAACGGGTCTAATTTTCACTGTTACTTATGCAGTGGGAATTGGACCTTTTCATTTAACCAAATTTTTTTTTGAAAATTGGTTACCAAGAAAGACTTCTTTTCACTGTTAAGTATAAGAGGGTAATTTTAAACAATTTTGTTTCATCAAGATAAGTATTTTCTGATGGTCAAATTTTAAAAAGATTAATAGCTCTCGATAAATTTTGAACCTTAACAATTGAATAGACCAAGACAAGACATTAATCATTTTTGGAGCGTAATAACCTATCCGCCAAGATCTTTCTGCTGAATAATTCGGCAAAACAAGTACTGCTAAGCTAAAAGCAAGGGAAGAAGAAAGGGAGCGATAAGTAAGAGTTTGAATATAGGGAGGGATACCCTATTCGCTACGAAGAAAATGAGGATAATGATACTTCTAAGGTTGAAGCCGGCTCATCCTGAACAGAGGCGGAGGTGAGAGTCCTATGTTGCTAATCCAAGGCACTTGTCAATGTCAAAAAACTTAAATTTACATAGGAGGTTATTATGAAAGCAATAAAAGTTTATAGCATGAGAGTTGCTATGTTATGTAGACTTTATGATCTTAAATTAATTAATGATAAGGAATACACAAAAATAAAAAATAGAATAGAAAATGATTATAAAAAGAGAGATAGAAAGTAGTTAATTTTGTGATATAATAACACTGTAGAAAGATACAAAATGGGAAGGAGGTAAAATGAATACTAAAGTAAAATTAATAAAAGCTTCAAATACTGGAGCAAGAAATAGAAATGCACTACATTTAGATTTAAAACGAGTTGCAGCGTATTGTAGAGTAAGTACAGATAGTAAAGACCAACTTGAATCATATAAATCGCAAGTTGATTATTATACAAATCTAATAAAAAATAATAAAAACTGGACTTTGGCTGGTATATATGCAGATGAAGCAACAACAGGAACAACTGCAACTAAAAGAGCTGATTTTATGAGACTAATTAGTGATTGTCAAAATGGAGATATAGACATGATAATTACTAAATCTATATCAAGATTTGCTAGAAATACATTAGATACCTTAAAATATGTAAGACTACTCAAGGAAAATAACGTTGGTGTAGTATTTGAAGAAGAAAATATAGATACTTTGACAATGGATGGAGAGCTATTATTAACAATATTAAGTTCAGTAGCTCAACAAGAAGTAGAAAATACCTCAGCCCATGTAAAAAAAGGACTGAAAATGAAAATGGAAAAAGGGGAGCTTATTGGTTTTCAAGGTTGCCTTGGATATGATTATGACCCTATAACAAAAAGCATCTCTATAAATGAAGAAGAAGCCAAAATTGTTAGATATATCTTTAAAAGATATTTAGAAGGCAATGGTGGTTCGGTCATTGGTAGGGAACTAGAAGAACAAGGATATCTCACCCCTAGAGGTAAAACAAAATGGTCTGATACTACAGTGTTAGGAATAATTAAAAATGAAAAGTATATTGGCGACATACTAATGGGAAAAACTTTTACAGTTGATCCCATAACAAAAAGAAGACTAGCAAACTTTGGTGAATCTGATAAATACCACATTGAAAATCATCACGAGCCAATTATATCAAAAGAAGATTTTGAAAAGGCACAAGAGATTAGACTCAGAAGAGCACAAAACAGAAACACTATTGCTAACAAGGATAGAAAAAGAGAAAAACTATCAAGGCAATATGCTTTTTCAAGTATGCTGGAATGTGGATTTTGTGGCGAAATACTGTCAAGAAGAACTTGGCACACTAGTTCAATTTACAAAAAAATTAACTGGCAATGTGTAAGGTCAACAAAAAAAGGTAAAAAATATTGCCCTCATTCAAAGGGAATACAAGAAGCGGCAATAGAAAAAGCTTTTGTTGAAAGCTATAGGCAATTATGCCATGCAGATTCAACAGTAATAGATGACTTTTTAAAAATTGTTGAAGAAGAAATAAATGATAATACTTTAGTCAAGGATCTGAAAAAGATAGAAAGTCAATTAAATAGAATCATTAGTCAAGAAAGAAAGTTAGTTGATCTTCATTTGGAAGATAGTATAGACGAAGTAGTTTATGCTAAAAAGTATAAAAAACTGACAAAACAAAAAGAAGAATTACTCGATGAAAAGAAAACGCTGGAACTAACGATAAAAGATGAAAACTCTATTAAAGAAAGATTAAAGCAATTTAAAAAGGTGTTAGAGAATAGAGAAATTATAGAGGAATTTAACAGAACAGTATTTGAAAGCATAGTTGATAAAGTCGTGGTGGGAAGAATTGACAAAGACGGAACAGTTCATCCTTATGACTTAACATTCTATTTCAAAACAGGAGTTAAAGATAGTCAAGATTCTAATAACTTTAAAGATAAAAGAAAAAATGCCAAAGACAATGACATTAATAAATTGTGTTCCCACAAGAATGACGAGGATAAAAAATTATGTTCCCAATCAAAAGACAACGCACGTTGAGTGCGTGACATTGATGTCAAGGGTTGAGAAATAGGAGAGCTCAAAATACTGATAAATAAAGGGTTTTCAAGGTTGGATGATTTTCTGCCTGATGTCTGGCAGTGCCTTTTAACCTTGGAAATCCTTATTTTTGTTTATGAGGAAATAGGTCAACTGTAAAAAATGTGTGTAGGGTTGAGTTGACAGATTAGATTTTTTATAGAGGTTGAGTAGACAGGATAGATAATTAGAATGTCACTTACTATTTATGGAAGAAAGATAGTGAAGCAGAAATGATAATATTATCCATGGTACCACAATTTTACAGAGAACACGATTGTAGGAAATTATCCTAATAATGTAGGAACAATGATTTACTTTGTGGGAATTGAGTGGTATAATTATTATTTGTGATAGAATGCTGGTTAAGTTAGGGAGTGAAGAAATGCAAGTAAGTTATAAAAAGTTATGGAAACTATTAATTGATCGCGATATGCGAAAGCAAGATTTGAAAGAGAAAGCAGGTATAAGCAAAGGAACAATAACAAAGCTTGGAAAAAATCAAAATGTTTCTACGGAGACACTTGCAAAAATCTGCGCAGCATTAGAATGCAATATTGAGGATATTGTAGAATTTTCGACAGAAGAACAGAGGGACAATAATGTATAGAGAGTTAGAGCAAAAATTCAAAGTTATATATCCAGAAAGTGAAAATGCAACATATTCTAGTTTGTTAAACTATTCTGATGATTTAAATAGGCCTAGACAAAGATGGTATAGGTATAAAGAAGGTTTTTCACTGGAGCTAGTAAGGAAATTGATAAATGAATATAACAAAAATAAAAATGGTACAATAATGGATCCATTTCTCGGCAGCGGAAGTACAATTATAGCTGCTAATCAATTAGGACTTAATGGCATTGGATTTGAAGTGAATCCATTTTCATATTTTCTTTCAAAATGTAAACTACGTAATTACAGTGCCGAGATTGCTTTGGAGTTTAAAAATGCATCACAAGAAGTATTAAGTGTTAAGTATGAGCGAGAATATAAGTTACCGGCATTATCCATAAGTCAAAACGTATTTAATTCTGATGTAGAAAATTATTTAATGAATGTTAAAGCAAACATATTAGAGGGGAAATATAGCGATGAAGTTAAAAACTTGCTGATTTTGGGATGGATTTCAAGTATTGAACCATTATCAAACTATCGAAAAGGCGGAAATGGATTAAAGAAACGAAAGTATGTAAAGCCACGTATCATTACTGTAAGTGATGCGAGGAGTGAACTACTTACTTTCTATACTAATATATTCGATGATATTACTTCTAATGATATAACATTTAAGGCACAAATTTTTAACGACTCATGCTTGAATTCGAGGGAATATGTAGAAGATGGGTCAGTTAGTGGAATTATTTTTTCACCACCTTATGCAAATTGTTTTGATTATACAGAAATATATAAATTAGAGCTATGGTTTGGAGGATTTGTTAATTCATATGAGGATCTAAGAAAACTGAGAAAAAAATCACTACGGTCTCATTTAAATGGTGAATTGAGTTTAGAAAATGTTGATACAACAAAGATATCTAAATCAACTCAAGAGTTACTTGATTCTTTAGCAACAAAAAAATTATGGGATAAGAGAATTCCTTTGATGCTTCAATTGTACTACCTCGATATGTTTAAGGTAATAGATCAGAGTTATGCTGCACTTGAAGATAATGGGTTTTGTGCCATTGTTGTAGGTAATTCTTCTTATGGTGGAGTTGTATTTCCGACAGATTTAATCTTAGCAGAATATGCTCAAAAAATTGGGTTTAAAGTAGATAAGATTGAAGTTGATAGATACATTATCACCAGTTCCCAACAGTACGAATCTACTAAAGAATATGGTAAATATTTAAGGGAGAGTGTTGTATGTCTAAAAAAATAAATAATCACATCATTGTTGAAAGTCTACCAAAGGATATAGAGTTTGGAGGGTCATACATAATTGCTCAATCTAATCCAAACACATATACACATTCATTCTTTAAATATCCATGCCGCTTTATTCCAGAGATTCCAAGATGGGCTATTCAAAAATATTTAACTGGAGTTCAAAATGGTTCTGTTTTTGACCCGTTTGCAGGTAGCGGTACTACGCTATTAGAAAGTGTTATTAATGATTTTGAGGCTTATGGAACTGAGATTGATAATATTGCAAAATTGATCATTAAAGTAAAAACTACTCCTTTTACTAAAGATAAGTTAGATGAAATAGCTAATGAATTTAATAGGATTATTACAAACATAGATACAAGCCAAAAACCTCAAAGACTTCCTGGCATTAATAATTTAAACCATTGGTTCACGGAAGATGCAATTGTAAAATTATCCGGAATTAAAATGAACATCGATAGCATTGATGACAAAGATATCCGTGACTTTTTCAAAGTATGTTTTGTTTCAATAATTAAAAGAGTATCAAATGCTGATGATGTTTCTCCCAAACCATATGTGTCCAATAAAGTTATAAAGAACCCGCCAGAGACTATCAAAGAGTTTTCGTCTACATTTACTAAATACTTTGAAGGAATAAAAGAACTTAGTAATCTTGGACTGGCAAAAAAGGCTCGCATTATAAACGGGGATGCTTTGAATTTTGAGTTTGATGGTTTATATGATTTGGCAGTTACGTCGCCACCATATATAAATGCATTTGATTATGCCCGGACAATGAGATTGGAAAACCTTTGGTTGGATACTATGACTGAAAACGAGTTGAGGGAGAAAAAGAAAGATTATGTAGGTACCGAATCAATTAAGGTTGCAGAAGAGGAAAAAAACCTCGAAATTTTGGAGAAAAGTATAATTCTTAAATCATATTACAATCAAATTTTTGAAAAGGACAAAAAAAGAGCGCTGATTGTTAAAAAGTTCTTTGAAGATATGGAAGGTAACCTCAAGAATACTTATAAATACCTAAAGCCGGGTGGTCATTATATGATAGTAATTGGGAACAGCTCAATACGTAAGGTGGAAGTTGAAAGCTGGAAGGTTATCCAACAACTCTCGGAACTTGTTGGGTTTAAAACCGAAACCTATTTTAATTATTTAATCCAAAACCCTTATATAAGAATACCGAGAAAAAATAAGGGAGGAAAAATTAATGTAGATCATGTATTAGTTCTTAAAAAGGAGGGATAAGCTTGAACCTATCTGGATGGAAATATGAAGGCAGAATTATCAGTGATAATTTACAACATCAGATTATGGAAATAATCAAAATATTGAATGCCCCTGAGAAGGTTCAGAATAGAACATGGGGTGGGAGTTTACAGAAATTTATTGGTAACCAAATAGGAATCTCTGATGGACAAGTTCGGACCATAAAAAGAATGATGGAAGAGTTTGATATATTAAAACCTGGTGCATTAAATCGACGGACAGTACCAGATAAATCAAATATTTATTCTGAAAATGGGGAGGTTCTTATAAGGTTATTTGAAAGCGAAGAACTTTTGAAACAAAAGCCTTCCAAGGATTCTTATGAACAGATAGAGAGAATTAAAGAAATATATAAATTATTCTATTTGAAAATTTTAGTAAAATACACTATAAGAGATAAGGATGGTAATGAGTTTCATCCTGCAGTTATTCTATTAAAAGCTTTGAAAAAGTATGAATATTTAACTTACTGGGAGTGGTATCTACTTAATACAATAATTACTTCAGATAACAATCCTGAGGAAGAACAGGAGTTTGATAAATATATTACCGACATTAGGAATGGGGCATTAAAAGCTTCTGACTTAAAGATTACGGAAAATGTATTATCACATTCTTATATTTTGGGAAACTTCGCATATGTGGGATTAATCAAAGTTGAAGGTAAAAAAGAAAATATGAAGATCACAATTAACGAAAAAAACAAACATATAATTGATGAGATTCTAAGAGAATGGGGGTCAGATGATGAGTAATAATTTTGATGAATCAATTGATAGTAAGATTGACGAAAATATTAAGGCTATTATGGAAAAACGTAATATTAAATCTTCAGATAACGAGCCGCCAGGAAATACCGACTTTCACGGGAGAAATATATTACTTTACGGCGTTCCTGGTAGTGGAAAAAGTTTTACAATAAAAAAAGAGTATTGTGATGATGAGAATAGACTAGAACGTTTAGTTTTTCATCCTGATTATACATACTCAGATTTTGTAGGACAAATACTACCTGATGTTTCAGATGGAATCGTAAACTATAAATTTAAACCAGGTCCTTTTACAAGACTGCTAAAAAGAGCATACGAAAACCCTACTACTGAATTTTTTCTTATAATTGAAGAAATTAATAGGGGTAATGCACCTGCTATATTCGGAGAAATCTTTCAATTACTTGACAGGGATGAAACAGGTGCAAGTGAATATGGTATTTCAAATACTGATATAGCTAAAGTTGTATATGGTGATGAGACGCGAAAAGTGCGTATCCCATCAAATCTAAACATAATAGGTACTATGAATACTTCTGATCAAAATGTTTTCACGCTAGATACCGCGTTTCAACGTAGATGGGAAATGCGTATGATAGAGAATAATTTTGATAAAGCGGATGCGGAATTTGCAAATCATCCAATTTTGGACACAACTGTAACATGGAAAACTTTTTGCACAGAAATTAACAAAATAATACTTGATAAAAATGTAAGAATGACATCATCTGAGGATAAACGATTAGGGGTATACTTTGTCCATTTGAGTGATCTGATTTATGATGAAAATGCTGATAACCCTAATCTTAGTGAAAAAGAGCGTATTAAAGCTAAACAAAACAACAGTCGTTTCCCAGAAAAAGTATTAAAATATCTTTGGGACGATGCTTTTAAATTTTCCCGTGAAGATATTTTTGAGGTGAGCCAGTATAACAGTTTAGAAGCTGTAGTCGCAAAATTTTCAAGCGAGAAAAAAAATGACCGATTTAAAGTTTTTAAAGAAAATGTATATGATGCATTTGTTTCTCCTAATGCTGATGGACAAAATGATTAAAGGTGGTGACTCAACATGGTAATAGACTCTGAAATACGTAAACGCTGCCGTGTAAATACAAATGAAGAGGGAGATCGCTTTGTCGGTATTAAGGCTGATTCTGATGATGTAGTAGTCTATTTCCCTGTTGGTTATCATCTTCCAGAGAATGAAATAGATGTTAAACGTGATATACTTCATTTGTTTCAAGTGTTGGCTGAGTTTACTGATAGCTCTGACCGAGTGCTTGCTATGAATAAGTTTGAGGCCCCACAATCAGTCGACTTTCCTATTAATGCTTATCTAGAGGTTATATATTATTTTATGGAGAAGAACGGTTACTATATGGAAACTGAACCTGTATATAAAACAAGAGACCGTGGAAATATTGACTGGGCAAAAACTATACAAAGGCAAAAGGCATTGATACAGTCTAACTTTTCACCAGTGTATACACAATATACTGTTCGAGAATCAACTCCGAATGAGAATAAGTTAATAACCCATATACACAGACATTGTGTATATGAAAGTTTTTCAAAACTAGGATGGCTATTTACTCCATATATGCCTGAACCACCACAAATACCCCTTGACATTAAGCGCTTTATAATTGCATTAAATGACAAGTTGGCAACTACATATAACGATAAGGATAAAAAATTATTTAGATCTATGAAGGCAATGCTAGAATATATGGATGAAAAGCCATCAGTAAAACAGTTCTATTTTGGAACTGATTATTTTGAGAATGTTTGGGAAAAGCTGATAGATCGTGTGTTTGGAATCAAAAACAAGAAGGATTATTTTCCTAGAACAAGATGGCGTTTGCGAAAAGGTAAACACAAAGAAAAATACCCTCTAGAACCGGATAGTATAATGCACATAACGATAAGATATATGTGTTAGATGCAAAGTACTATAGATACGGCGTTTCAGGCAATCCAGATCATTTACCGGATTCATCATCGATTAACAAGCAGATAACATACGGCGAGTATATACAAAGACAGTTAAACTTACCGAATGAGTCTTTATATAATGCTTTTATTATGCCATATAATGCTGCGAAAAATTACTTCGGTTTTACTACTCCATTTGGTAATATTGGTGAGGCGGTTGGTGATTGGAAGGGAGATACCTATTATTACGAAAGAATTCAAGGAATTGTTGTAGATACTCGGTATCTAATGTATCATTACACGGGAAATTCAAAAAAAAGCATAATAGCATTAGCAGAATCTATAGAAAAAGCTTTAGTTGAGAATAATGGTTTTCTTCCTCAGCCAAGTTCAGAATAAATTGTAATACCTCTGTCATAGCATCATATCTATGAACAGAGGTATTTTCTATTGTTGGCTTTCCTTTTTACGTTTTCGGTAATTTCTTTGAGCAGTGGCGTTTCCACATTCCGGGCAACAATATTTATTCCTTGTGGATGTCGTCTTTACTAAGAAATATTGATTGCAGTTTGGGTTTGCACATAGTCTATATAATTCTAATCCGGGTTTCATATAAAAAATTGAAAAGTAGATTGCTCCCATAAGCGAATCTACACGCCATGATGGTGACATAGTTGCGACATTGTACTGTGGATGAATACCATTTAAGTTTTCATTGATTTCTTCACCAATAATTAATCGAGCAATATCAATAAGAGCATTTTTCATGTGGTCATTGAACTTTGTCTTGTCTGGTTGCGAGTAATATTGAATACCGTTTTCATAATCAAAGGATTTAATAATCCCTACCTCATATTGATAATGAAATAAAAAATCTGTAATTAGTCGAATAGAATGGTCAGCATTTGGCTTATTACAGTAGAGATTAACCACTGCCTTAAATCGTTTGCTATCAGAACCAGGTTTAGATGTCATATAGCCACCCATGATATCATTATAGTCATTTATGTCCAGTTCATATGTCGGTTGATAAATGGTGTCTGTGATTGTATATGTATCCTTATCAAAAGCCTCCTGCCCTCTGTCTACTATTTGTAGATAGGGGGCATTTTCTATTTCATCATAAAATGGATGTCTGCAAGTAGTGTAAGGCTCTCTCAGACTCATCACATTAATTGAAACAGGATCTGAAAGTAGTAGATATAAAGTTAAATGCAATATATCTTGATAGTTTTTTCTAGGTTCTTCAATTGCGCTCATTAATCTAACTGTTGCTTTAATTCGATAGACTAATTCTAACATTGTATGAGCATCTACAGATTCATATTCACAATCACTGATGGGAAATAAAAAGCCATTCTTTTTGAAAAAGTCAAAAAGCACATCAATATTCCCATTTGGTAAAGAAATCAATGACGATAGAATATTTTTCTCTTCTATAGATCCTGTGCTTGCCAATCTTAAGAGACCTTCCTTTGCAGCGAAAGCAAAGCGAATCCTTTTTGTTGGCAGGCTTTGTAATTTAAGCGTCGTTATCGGTTCGACTCCAGGAGCAATATGTTCTATATCTTTTACACAGTCACAAGAATAGCTTTCATATCTAAATAAATTATTTTCAAAAAAATCTTCCCTATTTGTCTCCATAACTTAAACCTCATTTATATGAAATGTAATTATAAAAATAATATTTAGTAAAATTATCCAGAAGTAATAACTAAAAATATAATATAAAAAAATTATATCATTAAAAAGTAACTTTAACAATAATGTCAAGCTGAAATTTTTGGTAAAGTAATACGAATTTTATCAAATTTACTTACTATTTAAAGGGCAATACAATAATTACAGACGGCGGACAAGTTCTTCGTAAGTAGCAAAATTCGATTGCTTCCCGTCTACAAAAAAATATCGAATGCCTGATTTGCAATAAGGGCAGAGGATACATATTGTTTCGCTCCAATCCGTAAGGATTGTTGCGGTGCAATAGAAGTACCTTACCTTATTGCGCTCATTTTCAGGATAAAAAGGTCTGTGTACTTCTGGTACAGGCCTATTTTTGTATCCTTTGCCGCCAATGCAATCCGGCGGAAAGGATGCAAAATGAAAATTAGAATTCAGCACGAAAACAAATCTATCTATCTGGAGGTACCAGACGAGGACTTCACCTTAATGATTGAGGCGGATTATGAGGACAGGCTATCTTCTGCAGAGGACAAAGAAACCGTGACCCGGCGCTCTCCACAGGAGATAATGGACGAACGTTTCAACAAGCCGGAATACAATAACTGGCACAAATTTGACAGACACAGAGGTATGCCAAAGAAACCATTCCGCAAGGATGACCAAGAGGTTGATGAAACCGACCATATGGACTACTTCCCTGACTACTCAGTTGAAATGACTAGAGAGAAAAAAGAAGAGTATGAGCATATCTGTGAAATTATTCGCAAGGCTCTCAAGGAAAAACAAGCGGAGCTACTGATTGCTATAGTCTTGGATGGTGTTTCGGTAACAGAGTATGCAGAACGTGAGGGGGTAAGTGTAAGTGCCATTTCCCACCGTTTAGATACAGCTAAAAAGAATTTCAAAAAAATATATCCCAAATCCTCAACTTTCCCCTCTTGCCATGGCTAATAGTTAGAGGGCAGCACATAGACGCTCTCGGAAAGAGGTGAATACATGAAGCACAACTTGAAAATCAGTGTTTCAAAAAAACCACAGTCTGGCGGGATTGTTTCCTGTCGAAACGTCACCATTAGGGAGCGTTTCCTTCGTTTCTTACTTGGTGATAAGCAGAAACTGACCATCCTTGTTCCGGGTGACACCGTACAGGAACTCGCCATCAGTGAGATTAAGGAAGGAGGAATAAGCCATGAGCAAGATCAAGCTACTCCTTGATGTGGTTTCCGATATGCGCTCTTTGGCAGACAGCATACAAGCGGTTGCTGATGTAATGGTGGGCAATGAACCTGTCGAAACAAAAGAACCGACTACAACTGTAAAAGAGCCTGAACCAAATAAAAAGGAAATCACTCTGGAAGAAGTCAGAGCAAAACTCGCTGAAAAGAGTCAAGCCGGTCTTACTGCCCAAGTAAGAGAAATAATTCAAAAATACGGTGGCTCTAAATTAAGCGAAGTGGACCCAAAACATTATGCAGATATGTTAAAAGATGCGGAGGTACTTGGGAATGAGTGATCATGCAGTTCTTTCCGCATCAGGCGCCCATAGGTGGCTGAATTGCCTTCCGTCTGCACGATTGGAACTGGAGTTTGTAAATAACGAATCCAGTGCAGCCGCTGAAGGCACCGCCGCCCATGCTCTCTGCGAACATAAACTTAAAAAAGCACTTCACATGAGAAGTAAGCGTCCTGTCTCAGTTTATAACTCCGATGAGATGGAAGAACACAGTGATGCCTATGTGGAATTTGTAATGGAACAGCTTGAGCTGGCAAAGCAGAGCTGCACAGACCCTTTAATACTAATCGAACAGCGTCTTGATTTTTCTTGCTATGTTCCACAGGGATTTGGAACCGGTGACTGCATCATTATTGCCGATAAGAAACTTCACATTATCGATTTCAAGTATGGCATGGGAGTATTGGTAGATGCGGTGGACAATCCACAGATGAAGTTGTACGCACTGGGTGCTTTAGAAATTTACGATAGTTTGTACGACATCGAGGAAGTTTCCATGACCATTTTCCAGCCACGCAGAGAGAATGTCAGCACATGGACAATACGGGTAGAGGATCTGAAAGATTGGGCAGAAAAAGAACTAAAACCAAGGGCTAAAAAAGCTTATGACGGTGAAGGTGAATATCTTCCGGGTGAGTGGTGTACTTTCTGTCGAGCGGCAGCTAAATGCCGTGCTAGGGCCGAGGAAAAACTGAAATTGGCACAATCGGAATTCAAGCTACCCCCACTACTTACGGACTCTGAAATCGAGGAAGTTCTATCTAAACTGTCCGACCTTACGAAATGGGCAAATGAAATCATTGCATATGCCACCGATGCAGCTGTTAATCACGGGAAAGAGTGGCATGGTTTTAAGGTTGTTGAGGGCAGATCTGTCCGCAAATACAAGGATGAAGATGCTGTGGCTGAAGTAGCCAAAGCAAACGGTTATAAAGATATCTTTCGTCAGAGTCTCATCACTCTTACGGAAATGGAAAGGCTGATGGGCAAATCAAAATTTGAGAAGATACTCGGTGATCTTATATACAAGCCACCGGGAAAGCCGACTCTGGTCCCGCTATCGGATAAGCGTCCGGCTATGAACGTATCAAACGCAAAAAACGAATTTAACGAAATAACGGAGGAATGTGAATATGAATAATAAAAACAGAACGAAGGTTATTACTGGTGTAAACACACGTCTCAGCTACTTTCATGGATGGGAACCGGTATCCATCAATGGTGGGGCAGAAAAGTATAGTGTATCGGTATTGATTCCTAAATCGGATAAGGAAACCATTAATGCCATCAATGCAGCAGTTGATGCGGCTATTGAAGAGGGCATTGCAAAGTTTGGCGGTAAAAAACCAAATAAGGCTGCTATCAAGCTACCACTTCGAGATGGTGATGTAGAACGAGATGATGAGGCTTATAAAGGACATTATTTCGTAAATGCCAACAGCACTACTCCGCCTCAGATTGTAGATAAAACAGTCAAGCCCATTCTGGATCGCAACGAGGTATACAGTGGTTGCTATGCAAGAGTGTCACTTAATTTCTATGCTTTCAATTCTAACGGTAACAAGGGTGTGGCCTGTGGACTTGGTAACATCCAAAAGATTAGAGATGGAGAGCCTTTAGGTAGCAGAACCACAGCGGCTGATGATTTCACCACAATTGAAGATGATGATTTCCTAGCATAACAGCTAAAGTATGAATACAAACGGGGTGGTGGAAGTTGTTCTTCTGCTACCTCGTTTGCATTGGAAAGGGCGGTAATACATGAATTCTATTTCTATTGATATTGAGACATTTAGTAGTGCCAATCTTCAAAAATGTGGAGTTTACCGTTATGCCGAGAGTGATGATTTTGAAATTCTGTTGTTTGGTTATTCGGTTGATGGCGGTGCAGTTCAGGTGGTTGATCTTGCCTGTGGAGAGAAAATCCCAAATGAAATAATCAATGCTCTTATGGATAATTCCGTTACCAAATGGGCCTTTAATGCTATGTTTGAGCGTGTTTGCCTATCAAAATGGCTTAACATTACTGATTATCTTGACCCTACATCCTGGAAATGTTCAATGGTATGGTCGGCTTATATGGGACTTCCGCTTTCTCTTGAAGGTGTCGGTGCAGTCTTAGGATTGGAAAAACAAAAATTGACGGAAGGCAAAGACCTCATTAAATATTTCTGTACACCTTGCTCCCCTACTAAATCAAACGGAGGACGAGTTCGTAATTTGCCAAAACACGATATTGATAAATGGGAGCGATTTAAAGCATATAACCTCCGTGATGTGGAAGCTGAGATGTCAATACAG
Organism: Erysipelotrichaceae bacterium MTC7; assembly: GCA_001695645.1. GTDB lineage: Bacteria > Bacillota_I > Bacilli_A > Erysipelotrichales > Erysipelotrichaceae > Breznakia. The sequence continues at coordinate 20,332 of LVZN01000034.1, forward strand.
CAGAGACTATCTAAATTCCCGCTTCCAGAGAATATATGGTCAGAATATCATCTTGACCAGAAAATCAATGATCGTGGTATCGCTATTGACATGGCTTTTGTAAAACAAGCCGTCAAGATGGATGAACAGTCGCGGGAAAAGCTAATGGCTTTAATGCAGGATATAACTAATTTAGAGAATCCAAACTCTGTACAACAAATGAAAGAATGGCTTGCTGATAACGGATTGGAAACAGATAGCCTTGGTAAAAAAGCGGTTGCTGAGATGTTAAAGACAGCACCTGAACCACTAGGCACCGTTTTGGAACTTCGTCAGCAGCTTGCAAAATCATCGATAAAAAAATACACGGCAATGGAGAATGCAGTATGTAATGATGGTCGTGCAAGAGGAATGTTTCAGTTTTATGGAGCAAACAGAACTGGTAGGTTTTCGGGCAGGCTTATTCAACTACAAAATCTCCCTCAAAACCATATGCCTGATTTGGAACAGGCTCGTGCTTTAGTTCGTAGCGGAAACTTTGATGCTCTTACCTTACTTTATGATTCTATCCCGGAGGTACTGTCGGAACTTATCCGAACTGCTTTTATACCACAGGAGGGCATGAAGTTTATAGTTGCAGATTTTTCAGCGATTGAAGCTCGCGTTATCGCCTGGCTTGCGGGAGAAAAATGGAGAATAGATGTATTCCAAAATGGTAGTGACATTTACTGTGCAAGTGCATCTCAGATGTTTAATGTGACTGTGGAGAAAAACGGTGTTAATGGACATCTTCGTCAGAAGGGAAAAATTGCTGAATTAGCCCTAGGTTACGGTGGATCTGTTGGAGCACTGAAATCAATGGGTGCTTTGGAGATGGGAATTGAAGAAGAGGAACTTCAACCTCTTGTAACGGCTTGGAGACAATCCAATCCCAATATTACAAAACTATGGTGGGATGTTGACCGCGCTGTAAAAACCTGCGTTAAGCAGAAAACTCCTACAGAAACACACGGTATTAAATTTATATATCAAAGTGGAATGCTCTTTATTGTCCTTCCTTCCGGCAGGCGGCTTTCCTATGTGAAACCTCGTATAGGAGAGAATGTATTTGGTGGTGAGTCAGTTACTTATGAAGGGGTTGGTGGGACAAAGAAATGGGAAAGAATCGAAAGCTATGGACCAAAATTTGTAGAGAATATTGTTCAGGCAATCAGCCGTGACATTTTGTGTTATGCCATGCAGACGTTAAAGAATTGTTCCATTGTAGCTCATGTACACGATGAAATTATAATCGAAGCGGATATGAGTATGTCACTTACTACTATTTGTGAACAAATGGCTAGGACACCAACATGGGCAAAAGGACTGTTACTTAGTGCTGATGGCTATGAGTGTCAGTTTTATCAAAAAGATTAAATATATTTTTTCAAAATCCTCAACATTCATTACCTCCTGTGGCTATTAGGTAGAGGGGTTTCCTCTCTGACTATATTACAGGAGGTAATTCGTATGGACGAATTAGTAAGAATCAACTATGAAAAAGACCGCCCCACAGTACTTGGCCGTGATTTACATGCAGTTTTGGAAGTGAAAACACCCTATGATAAATGGTTTCCAAGAATGTGTGAGTATGGATTTGTGGAGGGTACGGACTTTTCGACATTTCTGTCGGAAAGTACAGGTGGAAGACCTGCTGTTGACCACCAAATAACAATTGATATGGCAAAAGAGCTATGCATGATACAGCGTACTCCAAAAGGAAAACAATGCCGCGGGTACTTTCTTGAAATTGAAAGACGATGGAACTCACCAGAAGCAATCATGGCAAGGGCATTACAGTTTGCCAATCAGCAACTAAATCAAGTAAGGAATCAAAATAAATCACTTGAAGGTACGATTGCTGTTCAGAATCAGCAAATTGCGGAAATGAAACCGAAAGTCTCCTATTATGATGTAGTTCTAAATTGCAAAGACCTCATTTCTACATCAGCAATTGCCAAAGATTACGGTAAGTCAGCTATTTGGATGAACCGCTATCTTAATAAAAAGGGCATCCAATTTAAACAAGGTGGTATCTGGCTTTTATATCAGAAGTATGCAGAAAAAGGCTATACCAGCACCAAGACACATAGCTACATCGGTAGTAACGGTGAACTGCATACAAAAGTCCATACATATTGGACTCAAAAAGGCAGACTCTTCATTTACGAACTGTTGAAGGCAGATGGTATTTTGCCGCAGATAGAAGTGGAGGGTGTGTAATGGGAATTGATAAATTCAATCATGAAGGATACCATGACCCAACTCCCCATGAGGCACTGACCAACATAATAAGAAAGAAAAAGGCAGAGAAAAAATCTGCCTTTAAGCCACTTGTATATATCTGTTCTCCTTATTCTGGTGATGTAGAAGGAAACATTAAAAAGGCTCGCAGTTTTTGCAGGTTTGCATTAGACCAAAACTGTATTCCGATTGCTCCCCACCTTATGTTTCCACAGTTTATGGATGATGAAAATCCAGAGGAACGGGAACTCGCCATATTTATGGACATCGTGCTTATGGGCAAATGCTCCGAGGTTTGGGTGCTAGGCAATACCATCTCAAGCGGGATGGCAAGGGAGATTGAAGTAGCCAAGAAACGCAGACAAACGGTTAGGTATTTTAGTCCGGAGCATGAGGAGGTCGAAAGCTTATGAAAATCGCTGTGGGCAACAGCCGGATGGACAAGAAATGGAAAAACAAAGATATCTCGTGGGAGGATTTTTGTGCCCGTGTAAAGACAACACAACGTACTACGGAAACAGTAGAAGAATATCGGAAATTAAAAAGAGGCCAACAAGATGATATCAAAGATGTGGGTGGTTTTGTCGGAGGGCATTTAAAAGGGGGAAGGCGAAAGAAGGGCAATGTTTTATGCCGTTCTTTGCTTACCCTAGATATGGATTACGGTAGACCAGATATCTGGGAACAAATCAGTATGCTTTTTGATTTCAAATGCTGTGTTTATTCCACCCATAAGCATACACCGGAAAATCCAAGACTTAGGCTAATCGTTCCTCTCGCTCGTGAAGTCAGCGAAGAAGAATACGCAGCCGTTGGACGTATGGTGGCAAAAGAAATCGGCATAGATCTTTTCGATGATACGACTTATGAAGCCCATCGCCTTATGTATTGGCCATCCACTTCCTCTAATGGTGAATTCGTCTATGAAGAGCAGGATGGAGAATTGCTTGACCCTGATGTTTATCTTTCAAAATATCAAAACTGGCGGGATACATCAACTTGGCCAGTATCAAGCAGGCAGTCTGAAGTTATAAATCGCAGTCTTAAAGAGCAAGCAGACCCGCTTTTAAAGGAAGGTGTGGTAGGAACATTCTGTCGTGCCTATCCCGTACGTGAAGCAATTGAGAAATTCTTAGGTGCAGTTTATGCCCCTTCTGCTATGGAAGGACGATACGATTATATTCCAGCTGATAGTAGTGCCGGTGTGATTATCTATGATGATAAATTCGCATACAGCCACCATGCTACAGACCCAGCAAGTGGATTACTCCTCAATGCTTTTGATCTCGTTCGTATTCATAAATTTGGTTCTTTAGATGATAAAGCTTCTACCACCACAGCTCCCGGTAAGATGCCGTCTTTTGTGGCAATGTGCGAGTTTGCTATTAAAGATGAAAAAGTAAAAGCTGAGTTTGCTAAGGAGAGACAGGCACAGGCTGAAGAGGAGTTTAGTGATGAGGATTGGCAGACAGCTTTGGAATTGGATAAGCAAGGCCGAATAAAAGACACTCTAGACAACATCGTTTTGATTATTCGGCATGATAAGGAATTACAGCATATAGCTTTTAATTGCCACCGTGATGGTATTGATGCCAAAGGAGGTCTGCCTTGGGAACAGATCAAGGTGGGTTGGAATGATTCAGATAATGCACTTCTTAAAGTGTATTTAAGCAGCAAATATGGAGTCTATTCACCTACCAAGACCAAGGATGCTGTGTTAGCGGTAGCGGCTGAACGAGCCTACCATCCTGTTAAGGAGTATCTGGACTCCCTGCCAAAATGGGATGGAATTAGTCGAGTAGATAATCTATTAATTGATTATTTCGGTGCAACAGATAATTCCTATACAAAAGCAGTCATCCGCAAAACGATGGTTGCAGCGGTAGCCCGCATTTATAGACCAGGCACAAAGTTTGATAGTGTCCTTATCTTAAACGGTCCTCAAGGTATCGGTAAGTCAACCTTCTTTGCAAAACTTGCTGGAGATTGGTTTTCAGATAGTTTGACCATTACGGACATGAAAGATAAATCTGGAGCTGAGAAACTTCAGGGATATTGGTTATTGGAACTGGGTGAGCTTGCTGGTATGCGTAAGACGGATGTGGAAATTGTGAAGTCTTTTATTTCGAGGGCAGATGATAAGTACCGGGCAAGTTATGGAGTCAATGTGGAAAGCCATCCCCGTCAATGTGTGATTGTAGGTTCAACAAATGCAGAAAGCGGGTTTCTTCGGGATATAACTGGCAATCGAAGATTCTGGCCAGTCCGTATTAGCGGTAATGGCAAAAAGAAAGCTTGGCAGATGACTAAAGAGGAAGTACAGCAGATTTGGGCAGAGACACTAGTGCTATATGAGAAGGGCGAAAAACTCTACCTTGAAGGTGATGATGCATCCATGGCAACTAGTGAGCAGGCAGATGCCATGGAAACAGATGAACGAGAAGGATTGGTTCGTACCTATCTGGATACTCTTTTGCCGGATGATTGGGACAGTATGTCTTTATACGAGCGTAGAAATTTCCTCGGCGGTAGCGAATTTGGCGGCGGCACCCGTGTTGGAACAGTAAAAAGAACCCTTGTCTGCAATATGGAGATTTGGTGTGAATGTTTTGGAAAAGATGCATCCTCAATGAGAACATCTGATTCTTATGCCATCGGTGCCATTATGAGAAAGATCAGTGGGTGGAACAAGTACACCGGGAACAAGAACGGAACAATCAATTTTCCTATCTATGGAAAGCAACGAGCTTATTCCCGAACCGAGGAACAAAGCTAGTTGTACCTTACCTTGTTCTCATGCTGGTTCTTTCCCCAAGGCTAGTAATCAAAAGGAAAATCTACGGTTCGGAACAAGTGGAACAAGAAGTATCCTATTTATTTATAAATAGTAAAAAAGAAGAAAGTGTAGCCTGTGCATACACGCATACGCGCGCGTATAGGAAAAATGGGTCAAAGTTGTTTTCTTGTTCCGAGCCTTTTTATATGGGAGGTATTTATGCTTGAAAAGTATATCGAAAAGAAACTGGTGGCTGAGGTAAAAAAGATGGGTGGCATTGCAGCGAAGTTTGTTAGTCCGGGTTTAGATGGGATGCCAGACCGCCTAGTGCTTTTACCGCATGGAAAGATGGCTTTTGTGGAATTAAAGGCTCCCAGAAAGAAACCTCGTCCGTTACAGATTAGAAGAATAAGGCAATTACAGAAGTTAGGCTTTACTTGCTATGTCATTGATGATGTTCAGCAGATTGGAGGGATACTGAGTGAAATACAATCCTCATAAATATCAGACCTATGCTACGAATTTCATACTTGAGCATCCTATAGCAGCGGTGTTTTTAGAGATGGGTCTTGGCAAAAGCGTAATCACTTTAACTGCTATATTTGATTTATGTCTTGATCGTTTTGAAATTGGAAAGGTTCTGGTCATTGCCCCTCTAAGGGTAGCAAGGGATACTTGGCCTGCTGAGATAAACAAATGGGAGCATTTAAAAGGACTGGAGTATTCAGTGGCTATTGGAACAGAACAGGAGCGGTTAGCAGCTCTTAGGAAACCAGCAAGTGTCTATCTTATAAACAGAGAAAATGTTGACTGGTTAGTAAACAAAAGTGGCATTCCTTTTAATTATGACATGGTGGTCATTGATGAATTGTCATCTTTTAAGTCCTATGGAGCAAAAAGATTTAAGAGTTTACTAAAAGTCAGACCTAGGGCGAAACGTATCGTGGGTCTTACAGGTACTCCATCCAGTAACGGGTTAATGGATTTGTGGGCAGAGTTTCGTATTCTCGACATGGGTAAAAGACTCGGCAGATACATAACTCACTACCGCAATTCCTTCTTTACTCCAGATAAACGTAATCAGCAGATTGTATTTTCATATAAACCGTTACCTGGGGCAGAAGATGCCATATATCGACTAATTTCAGATATTACCATTTCAATGAAGTCGGTTGATTTTCTAAAAATGCCAGAATGCGTGATAAATGAAGTGTCGGTGTATCTAAATGATAAAGAACAATCAGTATACGATCACTTTCGTGAAGAGATGGTTCTTGAGCTTGCCAATGAGGAGATTGATGCCATGAATGCAGCAGTCCTTTCAGGCAAACTCCTTCAAATGGCAAACGGTGCTGTCTATGATGATGATAAAAATACTCATATTATCCATGACCGCAAGCTGGATGCTCTTGAAGATTTAATCGAAGGTGCAAACGGCAAACCTGTTCTTATTGCATATTGGTATAATCACGATTTAGAGCGTATTAAAGCAAGATTTAATGTTAGAGAAATTAAAACATCCAAGGATATCAAAGACTGGAACAACGGTGATATTTCTGTGGCGGTTATCCATCCCGCATCAGCAGGACACGGTCTCAATTTACAAAGTGGTGGTTCAACACTTATTTGGTTTGGTCTTACTTGGAGTCTGGAGCTCTATCAGCAAACAAATGCAAGACTTTGGAGACAAGGACAAAATGAAACGGTGGTTATCCATCACATTGTTACTAAAGGCACGATTGATGAAGATGTGATGAGAGCTTTGAAACGAAAGGAAAAGACACAGTCCGATCTTATAAATGCTGTCAAAGCAAATCTGGGGAAAGCGAGGGGTGTTGTATGATGGATGCATTTGAAAAACTGGCAAATGCCATTATTCTACAGGCGGTCAAAGATTATCGTTTTGCTCTGAAAAGACTAGCAAAATACCCTCGCAATGATTCTGCTAGATATACGAAACGTGAGATTGAGCGTTTCTTCCATTCCGGGTATTTCACTACCCTGACATCTCTCGATCCTGAGATGCTAATTAAAAAGCTACATGAGGAGGTGGTGCGATGACGGCAAAGGAATTCTTGAAACAAGCATATCGCTTAAATGAGTTGATTAATTCCGATCTAGAGGAGTTACAAAATCTAAGGGAACTCTCAAGGAGTGTTTCATCTCCTGTTCTTGAGGAAAAAGTCAGTAAAACAAAAAGTACTGATCCACCTTTTGAAAAATACGTGATTAGAATAGTAGATTTGGAGAAGCAGATACAACAAGAGGTGGAACGTTTAATAAAGCTTAAGTCGGATATTCGTGAAGCGATTAACCAGATGGAAAACGTGGATGAGAAGTTGCTTCTTCGCTACCGCTACATTAACTTTCTTAACTGGGAAGAAATCTGTGTCAACCTTAATGTTTCTATGAGAACTGTGCATAGACTTCACTCATCAGCCTTGCAGCATTTAAAGGTGCCCAAATAAAAGTTGGCACACTTTGGCACAGGTTGGCATACGATGACACTGTTTGTCCGTAGTGAAAGTTATATAATGGTAGTATGGAATATTAGCAAACAGAAGCCTTCACGGGAGCATTTCTCCTGCGAGGGCTTTTTCTATGGGCAAAAGGAGGTGTAGTATGCCAAGGAAACCTAAGCGACCATGCTCTTACCCTGGTTGTCCAGAGCTGACTGACAGACGTTTTTGTGAAGAACATGCTAAAAAGGAAGCTGCACGGTATGAAAAGTATGACCGTGACCCAGCAACTCGTAAGCGATATGGTCGTGCATGGAAGAGAATACGTGACCGCTACATTGCAACTCATCCTCTTTGCGAGGAGTGTAAACGGCAAGGAAAGCTGACCCCAGCAACCGAGGTACATCACATTCTTCCTCTTGCAAGAGGTGGAACACATGATAGAAGCAATCTTATGTCCCTTTGTACTTCTTGTCACTCTGCCATCACTGCAAAAGATGGAGACCGTTGGGGAACCCGGTAGGGGGAGTCAAATCTCCACAGCTTTTTAGATGTGCAACGGGCGTGGGGTAACGCGTGAAAATTCGCGGTTTCAAACAGGGTAATAGACCCATCAACGAAAAGAGGTGAGTGAATGGCCAAAGATGGAACAAATCGTGGCGGTGCCCGTATAGGCTCTGGTCAAAAAAAGAAACCACTTGCTGATAAAATTGCACAGGGTAATCCAGGTAAGAGAAAGCTAGAAATCATTGACTTCCAAAATACCGCTGATTTAAAGGGGCAGGAAATGCCAAAGCCAAGGGCCATGCTCTCAGCGGTGCAAAAGGACGGGAAAACCCTAGTAGCCAGCGAGATTTATGAAATTACTTGGAAATGGCTTGAGGAGCGAGGCTGTGCCCATTTGGTGCTCCCACAGCTTCTAGAACGATATGCCATGAGTGCGGCCAGATGGATACAGTGTGAGGAGGCGGTAACTGAGTTTGGTTTTCTTGCCAAGCATCCAACTACCGGCAATGCTATTCAAAGTCCTTATGTAGCTATGAGCCAGAACTTTATGAGCCAGACAAACAGACTATGGATGGAGATTTATCAAATCGTTAAAGAGAATTGTGCTACAGAGTATTCTGGTTTAAACCCACAGGACGATGTGATGGAGCGACTGCTATCTGCCCGCAGAGGAAAATAAAGATGAGGAGATATGTAATGAGTAAAAGATATTTAACAGCTGAAAGTGTATGTGCTGGACATCCTGATAAACTATGCGACATCATAGCAGATAGCATTTTAGAAGCATGTTTACGTAAAGACAAAGCATCACGTGTCGCTTGTGAGGTAATGGCAACCAAAGGGAAAATTATCGTGGCGGGCGAAATCTCCTGCAGCGAGAAAATAGACATCCGATACATTGTTAGGAATGTCCTTAAAGAGATTGGATACAACCCTCTTAAATTCTTGATTTATGTATTTGTACACAAACAAAGTGTAGATATTGCAACTGGCGTGGATACTGCACTGGAAGTAAGAAATGGGATAAACGAACAGTATGGTTCGATAGGTGCTGGAGACCAAGGAACTGTGTATGGCTATGCTACAAAGGAAACAGGAGAAATGCTTCCCCTACCCCTTGTACTATCTCACAGGATTGTAAAGAGACTGGATGATTGCCGAAAAGGGAAACTGATAAAAGGTATCCACCCAGATGGTAAAGCGCAGGTGACGGCGGAATATGAAGGAGACACTCCAGTGCGAATAAAGACTATTGTGATATCGGTACAGCATGATAAGAATAAAACACAGGAAGAACTAAAGACAGATATCCTTAACAATGTCCTATGGCAGTGCTTTGAGGACTTCCCATTTGATGATGAAACAGAAATTCTCATTAACCCCTCTGGTAGATTTGTCGAAGGTGGTCCCGCTGCCGATACAGGCTTAACTGGTAGAAAAATTATGGTTGATACCTATGGAGGACTTGCATCCCATGGAGGTGGCGCACTTAGTGGTAAAGACCCCACCAAAGTTGACCGAAGCGGTGCCTATATGGCTCGGTACATTGCAAAGCATATCGTCTGGTGTGGATATGCAAAGAGATGTGAAGTTAGTATATCCTATGCCATTGGTAAGGCAAATCCTGTAGCCTTTTATGTAAATACCCTTGGCACAGGTATTGTTTCTGACGAAATATTAACTCTTGCTGCACAGGAAGTTTTCAATTTAAGACCTGCAGCCATTATTGAAAATCTACGTCTTAGAAATGTGATTTACTCTGACACCGCGGCTTATGGTCACTTTAATAGTTGTCTATTCCCGTGGGAGGATGTAAATAAGTACAGTGAATTTAGAAAGGCGGTGGAAAAGTATGTTGATAGAGAAGATAAAAACTAAACAACTCATCCCCGCTGAATATAACCCAAGGAAGGATTTAAAACCGGGTGATCCGGAATATGAGAAACTTAAACGCTCCCTTGAGGAGTTTGGATATGTAGAACCCGTAATATGGAATAAGACTACAGGCAGAGTCATTGGAGGCCATCAACGTTTGAAAATCCTGCTGAGTATGGGCATGGATGAGATAGATTGTGTAGTTGTTGAAATGGATGAGCAAAAGGAGAAGGCGCTGAACATTGCACTAAATAAAATAAGTGGTGATTGGGATAAAGACAAATTAGCACTTCTCATCACGGACTTAAATGCTTCAGACTTTGATGTGTCTTTGACAGGTTTTGACCCGGGAGAGTTGGAGGATCTTTTCAAGGATTCCCTTAAGGATAATATAAAAGAAGATGATTTCGATGTAGACAGCGAGCTGAAAAAGCCCGCTGTTTCGCATTTAGGGGATATTTGGCTACTTGGGCAGCATCGATTAGTCTGCGGAGACAGTACAAAGAAAGACACCTTTAATGTCTTGATGGATGGGAAAACTGCTAATTTGGTAGTTACGGACCCTCCATATAATGTTAACTATGAAGGCACTGCTGGAAAAATCAAAAATGACAATATGGCTAACGAAGCGTTCTACGATTTCCTGCTTGCAGCATTTCAGAACACCGAAGCAGCGATGGCAAAGGACGCTTCTATTTATGTATTCCATGCGGATACCGAAGGACTCAATTTTAGAAGAGCATTCTCCGATGCAGGATTTTATCTTTCCGGTACTTGTATATGGAAAAAGCAGTCCCTTGTTCTCGGTCGCTCTCCTTATCAGTGGCAGCATGAACCTATTCTCTTTGGGTGGAAAAAGAAAGGCAAGCATAACTGGTATTCCGATAGAAAGCAGACCACCATCTGGGAATTTGAGAAACCGAAGAAAAACAGTGATCATCCTACGATGAAGCCAGTTGCACTTGTGGCCTACCCTATTTTGAACTCAAGCCTTTCTAATTGTATCGTGCTTGATCCTTTTGGTGGTTCAGGAAGCACGCTGATTGCCTGTGAGCAGACAGATAGAATCTGTTACACCATTGAACTGGATGAAAAGTACTGTGATGTCATTGTGAAAAGGTATATTGAGCAAGTTGGAAAATCAGACAGTGTGTTTCTTTTAAGAGATGGTTCGAAAATAAGATATTGTGACCTGCCGGACGTTACTACCGCCGATTAATGGAACAGTATTTTCTACAGAAAGATGTTCTAAATGACTTGATATTAACAGCCTTTAGAGTGATATATGTATGTACCGAAAATAGAAAGGCGGTATAAAAAATGCAGATAAACTATAATGTCACAGGAGCAAAAAGAAAAGAGCTAGTCAATGCAATCAGCCAAAAACTGAATGCTCCTGCAAGATATCTTGGAGCACCTACATTTGCATATGAAGTGGCAGACTACAATATTGACAAAAACGGGGTAGTCAGAGGACCAGATAATTCTGAACTGGTTAATAATCTATTAGGCCTTCATGACTTTAAGGCGGTTACAGTAGAATTTGACACACCACTTCCAAAAGCAGAGCCTGTTCTTGAAAATATTCAAGTTCCTAATGAAGCGGCTCTTGGGGGTAGGGTAAGTCCAAATAGTGATTACGAAGAACCTCCCGTATACAGCGAATCAAATGAAACCGAAGAAGCTATTAGTTTGATTATTCAAATGCCGAGGGAGGGTTTTAGCGAAACTGCACTTGGTAACCTAAAAGGATTGGTAGAAAGCAAAGAAACCCTTATAAAGAAAGCACTTGATACTGACTCTATTCCCATTATCATAAATGAGGAATTTATAACCTTCCCTTGGTTCCAGAGTGAGTGCTCCGCAGAGGAGGTTAAGGCTTATACCCACTTTGTAACAGCACTTTGTGAAATGGCAAAGAAACAGACTCGCGTCAACTCGACCGAGAAATCAGTGGAGAATGAAAAGTACGCTTTCCGTTGTTTCCTTCTAAGACTTGGCTTTATCGGGTCAGAATACAAAACAGAACGAAAAATTCTCCTCTCCAAATTGTCGGGTAGCTCTGCCTTCAAAAGCGGAAGTGCCAAGCATGAGGAGGTGAGTGAATAATGAATATCATTCATCCAGAAATGCTAAAGCAACTTAGAAGTTATTACACTCCAGGAACTCGAGTCATGTTACTTAAGATGAATGACCCTTATACCAAGCTTCAGCCAGGAGATAAAGGTACGGTTACTAGCGTTGATGATTTGGGAACTATCCACGTCAGTTGGGATTCAGGCAGTTCCCTTGGAGTGGTTTTTGGAGAGGATTTATGCAAGAAAATCGAAGAATAAAAACACACATTTTAAGCCCAATATGGCAGTAAATATGTAGATTTATGTTGCAGAATTGTCTTGCTATATAAGCCTTTTAGAGTGATATATGTACATGCCGAAAGGACAAACACACTTTAAAAGGAGCGATACACGATGTTAAGTGCAAAATTCGGGATTGAGATTGAATTTACCGGGATTACAAGGGAAAGGGCAGCCAAAGTCGTTGCAGAGTATTTGCAAGGCATTTACAGTGAAGGCGGGACTTACTACGACACCAAGAAGGTAAAAACTCCAGATGGTCGAGTGTGGAAGTTTATGTACGATGGGAGCATCAACTGTCAAAGAAAAGAAGGTAGAAGAAAAGTAGCTGCAGGTAGAGCTTATAGTGTTGAGCTGGTTAGTCCAATCCTAACCTACCGGGAGGACATTGAAACTTTGCAAGAGCTAGTAAGAAAGCTTCGCAAAGCTGGAGCCTTTACAAATACATCTTGCGGAATTCACATTCATCTAGACGGTGCTGAACATACCCCACGAAGCATTCGAAACTTTGTAAATATCATTGCAAGCAAAAATGACTTATTTTATAAAGCACTTCAGATTGCACCGCAGAGAATGAATTACTGCAAAAAGATGGACAGCATTTTGGTTGAGAAGATGAACCGTAAAAAGCCTAAAACCATGAGACAAATTGAGGACATTTGGTACGAAGGTTACAGCGAGAGTAGAAGCACTCATTACCACAACAGCCGCTACCATTTCCTCAACCTTCACAGCTTTTTTACCGGAAACCATACAGTTGAACTTAGAGGATTCAATAGCGAACTTCATGCAGGAAAGATAAGAAGCTACATTGTTCTAGCACTTGCCATCAACCACCAAGCCTTAACACAAAAGTGTGCATCAGCAAAGAAACCGCAGGTGGAAAACGAAAAATTTGCCATGAGAACCTATCTAAACCGGATTGGTTTCATTGGAGATGAATTTGCAAACTGCAGAGAACATTTGACAGCAGCACTTTCGGGTTCAGCTGCATGGCGGTTTCGGGCGGCCTGAGCTGCCCCTAACTCACAAAGCTAAGAAGGAGGATTACAATGAAGAATAAATTATACCTTGCCTATGGCTCCAACCTTAATCTAAAACAAATGGCCGACAGATGCCCCACAGCGAAGGTGGTAGGAGCAAGTCAAATCAATGACCACCGCCTATTATTTCGAGGGGCACACGCGGGCGCTGTGGCGACAATCGAGCCTTTTGAGGGTGGCAACGTACCAGTTTTAGTTTGGGAGATTACACCGACCGATGAAGCGGCACTTGACCGTTACGAGGGATGGCCGTTCCTTTATCGAAAGGAAACAATAAAAGTGAAGTTGGGAAGCAAAACCGTCAAGGCGATGGTCTACATCATGAATGATGGTAGACCGCTTGGACAGCCGAGTTGTTATTATTACAGTACAATTTTAGAAGGCTATAAGAGTGCGGGCTTCGATGTGGAAATCCTGCGCAAAGCTACAACTGATTCAATAGAATCGGAGGAGGTAGCCAATGAATGAGATAATTAAGCAACAAATCCTTTCCATCCGAGAAAGTGGAGTCACAAATATGTTTGATGTGGACCGAGTACAGTATGAGGCAAATGAACGAGGGTTTTATGAATTGGTAGTCTATTTAATAGACCATAAAGCAGAATATGCCCATTTCATACTGACGGGTGAAGTGGATAAAAAGAAATAACTAAATCTAAATAGGATAGAGAAAAGGGCTTCATCTATAGGATTGAGGCTCTTTTCTTATGTCCTTTTCCATAAAAGGGGCGGTGTTTATGCGGAAACTGAAGAAATATAAGCCGACCGCCTTTATAGCTGAAGGGTCATATTACGATAAGGACGCTGCTGATTACGCTGTGGCTTTTATCAAAGCACTCTCCCATACGAAAGGTTCATGGGCAGGCAAGCCTTTTGAACTTATCGACTGGCAGGAACAAATTGTCCGTGATTTATTCGGTATCTTAAAACCTAATGGATACCGGCAGTTTAACACGGCTTATATAGAAATACCTAAAAAGATGGGAAAAAGCGAGCTTGCAGCAGCAATCGCACTTCTCCTCACTTGTGGAGATGGTGAAGAACGAGCAGAGGTATACGGTTGTGCCGCAGATCGCCAGCAGGCATCAATTGTATTTGAAGTAGCAGCCGATATGGTGCGGATGTGTCCAGCGCTGAATAAACGAGTGAAGTTGCTGGCTTCAACTAAACGACTGGTGTACCTGCCGACCAACAGCTTTTATCAGGTATTGTCGGCTGAAGCCTATTCAAAACACGGCTTCAATATACATGGTGTTGTTTTTGATGAACTTCATACTCAGCCAAATAGGAAACTATTTGATGTTATGACAAAAGGGTCCGGTGATGCGAGGACCCAACCACTATATTTTCTTATCACCACTGCAGGGACGGATACCCAGAGTATCTGCTATGAAACACACCAAAAAGCGGTTGATATTATTGAGGGCAGAAAATACGATCCTACTTTTTATCCCGTAATCTACGGTGCCAAAGAAGAGGATGATTGGACTGATCCTAAAGTATGGAAGAAAGCAAATCCAAGCTTAGGAATTACAGTAAGTATCGATAAAGTTAGAGCAGCTTGTGAAAGCGCAAAGCAGAACCCTGCTGAGGAAAATAGCTTTCGACAACTGCGTTTGAACCAGTGGGTTAAGCAATCTGTCCGTTGGATGCCAATGGCAAAGTGGGATGCCTGTGCGTTTCCAGTAAAACCAGAGAGCCTTGAAGGTAGAGTATGCTATGGAGGACTTGATTTATCCTCTACCACTGACATTACAGCCTTCGTGCTGGTGTTCCCACCGGAAGATGAAACAGATAAATATACCGTTCTCCCGTATTTTTGGATGCCGGAGGATAATATTGACCTCCGAGTTCGACGAGACCACGTGCAATACGACCTTTGGGAGAAGCAAGGCTATATTTTAACCACCGAGGGAAATGTAGTCCATTATGGATACATTGAAAAATTCATTGAAGAACTGGGGGAAAAGTACAACATTCGAGAGATTGCTTTTGACCGCTGGGGCGCTGTTCAGATGGTGCAAAATCTTGAAGGGTTAGGCTTTACTGTAGTTCCTTTCGGTCAAGGTTTTAAAGATATGTCACCACCTACAAAGGAACTTATGAAGCTGACATTAGAAGAAAGAATAGCACACGGCGGGCATCCAGTACTACGGTGGATGATGGATAACATCTATATAAAAACAGATCCGGCTGGAAATATAAAACCGGACAAGGAAAAAAGTACAGAAAAAATAGATGGAGCAGTGGCAACTATTATGGCACTCGACCGCGCCATCCGCTGTGGACCAGGTAATAGTGGAGACTCGGTGTATGACGAGAGAGGTTTGTTTATACTTTAACTTCTACAAGTTTTTTGGTATAATATTAAAAAATAATTTTACTATGGAAGAGTAATTTAATATGTGTACGTATTAGAAAGGGGTTAATTAAAATGAGTATATTTTTTTATGGCTGTATAACTATGGATGGCTATCTAGCTGGTAAAAACCATAACATGGACTGGCTATATCAAGCCGGTACAATAGAAGAAACTGATTATGAAAGTTTCTATAAAAGTATGGATATTACTATCATGGGCAAAAGGACATTTAACGAAATTGAAAATATTGAGAATATAGATAGCTTTTATCCAACCACTAAAAACTATGTTTTTACACATGCTGAAAGCTTATCAGTTGAGGGGTTTATTCCTGTTAATTGTGATATAGTAGAGTTTGTTAAACAAATAGAAAAGGATAAAAACATTTGGGTTATTGGAGGGAACACAATATTAGCTCCTTTATTAGATAATGATATGGTAGATAATATGATAATACAGATTGCTCCTGTGTTATTGGGGAAGGGAATACCATTGTTTTCACAGAAGGAAGCATTAAAGCGATTTTCCTTGAAAGAAGTAAAAAAATACGGACAATTTGCAGAATTAATTTATAATAAAATATAGCTTCACAACTTTTATACTATATGTTACTTAACTATGTGTTTGAAATATTCAAATTTAAAGCATCTCTTTACGAGGTGCTTTTTTTATGTCCATTTCAAGGAGAGTGATGCTGATGAGATTATTTGCTAATATTTTTAAAGCTCGGGATAAACCGCAAAATCGTATCGGTAGTGCATTTTCATTCCTGTTTGGCAGCACGACAGCTGGCAAAACAGTGAATGAGCGCACTGCAATGCAGGCAACAGCGGTGTATGCCTGCGTAAGAATACTAGCTGAAGCTATTGCTGGACTGCCACTACATGTATATAGATATCGTTCTGATGGAGGTAAAGAAAAGATTCCTTTCCACCCTTTGTATTACCTTCTTCATGATGAACCAAATCCAGAGATGACTTCATTTGTGTTTCGAGAAACACTGATGAGTCATCTTTTACTTTGGGGTAATGCTTATGCACAGATAGTTCGAAATGGTCGTGGCCAGGCAATTGCGCTTTATCCCCTACTTCCTAACAAGATGGAAGTAAGTCGAGCATCAAATGGTGAACTGGTTTATACCTACTACCGGGATACAGACGAAAGTGGCCTGAATCCAAAGGGAGGCTATGTCACACTTCGCAAAGATGATGTACTTCACATACCAGGTTTAGGTTTTGATGGACTCATTGGCTATAGCCCTATTGCTATGGCAAAAAATGCAATCGGTATGTCACTTGCTACTGAAGAGTACGGTGCGGCATTCTTTGCTAATGGAGCCAATCCCGGCGGTGTGCTGGAGCACCCGGGAGTAATTAAAGACATACAGAGAGTGAAGGATAGCTGGAATAGTGCTTACCAAGGCACAGCTAAGGCACATAAAATCGCTGTATTGGAAGAGGGCATGAAGTTTCAAGCCATCGGTATACCTCCAGAACAGGCTCAGTTTTTAGAAACACGGAAATTTCAAATCAATGAGATTGCGAGGATTTTCCGTGTGCCTCCCCATATGGTGGGAGATCTTGAGAAATCTAGTTTCTCCAATATCGAGCAGCAGTCTTTGGAGTTTGTAAAATACACTCTCGATCCGTGGGTGGTGAGATGGGAGCAAAGTCTCCAGCAATCGCTTATTTTGCCTTCTGAGAAAACATCAGTATTCATCAAGTTCAATTTAGATGGTCTGCTGCGCGGCGATTATCAAAGCCGAATGAATGGCTATGCTATCGGGCGGCAAAATGGCTGGATGTCAGCTAATGATATCCGTGAATTGGAGGACATGAACCGTATCCCAGCTGAGGAAGGTGGCGATTTATATCTGGTTAACGGAAATATGACGAAACTGGCTGACGCAGGAGCGTTTGCCAAAACCGAAGGAGGTCAGTAAATGAAGAAGTTCTGGAATTGGGTGCGAGATTCTGATGAAGGGCGCACTCTCTATTTAAATGGAGTGATATCCGAAGAAACATGGTGGGGTGATGAGGTCACACCTAAGATGTTCAAAGATGAACTGCTGGCTGGCACCGGTGATATTACAGTGTGGATTAACTCTCCTGGCGGGGATGTGTTTGCAGCAGCGCAGATTTACAACATGCTTATGGACTATACAGGAAAGGTTACTGTAAAAATTGACGGGCTTGCGGCAAGTGCAGCTTCTGTTATTGCAATGGCGGGTGGAGATGTATATATGTCGCCGGTATCCATGATTATGATTCATAACCCTTCGACCATTGCCATCGGTGACAGCGAGGAAATGCTGCGAGCTAAAGCTCTATTAGATGAGGTTAAGGAAAGTATTATTAATGCCTATGAGTTAAAGACTGGTCTTTCCCGAACAAAGCTTTCTCACCTGATGGATGCAGAATCATGGATGAATGCAAACAAAGCCATAGAACTTGGTTTTGCAGATAAGATCATGTTTATGGAAAGTGAAACACCGGATTTGACGGATAGCCTTATCTTTAGCAGGATGGCGGTTACCAACTCACTTATTAGCAAACTACCTAAAAAACAAAAACAAAAAACAGGTACACCTATAGAGTCGCTGGATAAGCGGCTTTCTTTAATTTCTCACTAATTTAAAGGAGGAAATAACAATGAGTAAAATTCTTGAATTGCGCGAGAAACGCGCTAAGGTTTGGGATGCGGCGAAGGCATTCCTTGATTCAAAACGTGGCGGTGATGGATTGTTATCCGCAGAGGACACACAAACCTATGAAAAGATGGAAGCTGAAGTTGTTGCACTTGGTAAGGAAATAGAACGTTTGGAACGTCAGGCGGTTATTGACTTAGAACTTTCCAAAGCCACAAGTAGCCCTATTACAAACACACCGTCCAAACATGCTGAAGATAAGACAGGACGCGCGTCTGCAGAGTACAAGAAAGCATTCTGGAATGCTATGCGTACTCGTGCAGGGGAAGGCCTTGATGTAAACGTAAGAAATGCCCTTCAAATTGGTACAGACTCCGAGGGTGGTTATCTTGTGCCTGACGAGTTTGAACGTACCTTAGTAGAGGCTCTTGAGGAAGAGAACATTTTCCGTTCACTGGCCAATGTTATCAATACATCTTCTGGCGATAGGAAAATTCCTGTTGTAGCTACAAAAGGTACTGCTTCCTGGGTGGATGAAGAAGGCACTATCCCAGATAGCGATGATAGCTTCGGACAGGTTTCTATAGGAGCTTACAAACTCGCTACCATGATCAAAGTTTCCGAGGAACTTCTTAACGATTCTGTGTTCAATCTTGAAGCCTACATCTCTAAGGAGTTTGCAAGGCGTATCGGTAACAAAGAGGAAGAGGCGTTCTTTACCGGTGATGGATCTGGAAAACCGACAGGTATCCTTGCTTCTACAGGTGGTGCCCAAATTGGTGTGACTACTGCAGGTGCTGCGGCAATTACAATGGACGAGGTACTTGATCTGTTCTATTCATTAAAGGCACCTTACCGTAATAAGGCTGTATTCGTTATGAACGACGCCACTGTAAAAGCAATCCGTAAACTAAAGGATGGTCAAGGACAGTACCTATGGCAACCTTCCTTACAGGCAGGTACACCGGATACTATCCTCAA
This sequence comes from Erysipelotrichaceae bacterium MTC7, assembly GCA_001695645.1. Taxonomy (GTDB): domain Bacteria; phylum Bacillota_I; class Bacilli_A; order Erysipelotrichales; family Erysipelotrichaceae; genus Breznakia. The sequence goes on from LVZN01000034.1 coordinate 39,601, forward strand.
TCGACCATTGTATACTTCTGCATATATGCCAACTATTGCTGCAGCTGCGAAGAGTATCGCATTTGGTGATTTTAGTTATTACTGGGTAGCTGATCGTCAGGGTCGTGTATTTAAGAGGCTTAATGAACTTTATGCTGTTACTGGCCAAGTAGGCTTTGTTGCAACTCAGCGTGTGGATGGAAAATTAATTCTACCTGAAGCCATAAAAGTACTTCAGCAGAAAGCTTAATGGAGGTGCGTTATGAGCTATAGCACAAAGAATTACACCGAACAGGGCGGTGAAAAAACTGTTATAGGCGGAACACTTGAAATCAAGGAAGGAGCCTCGGTAACGGGGCTCTCCGCCAATCCGCTTCTCGTGGCAACAGAGGAGACTCTCGGTGGTGTAAAAGCCGCCGCTGCTGGTGAGGGTGATACTGTCGAAATCAAAATTGGTGAAGATGGTAAGCTGTATGCTCCAACATATCCTACCGATGCTACAGAGTCAGTCTCTGGGCTGGTAAAAATGGCTGCTAATCAAGCCGACAGCATAGCCGAGGATACAGCCACTCTTGTCACGGATTTTAATGCTCTGCTCGCTAAACTAAAAGCGGTTGGGTTAATGGCAGCAGACGAAGAATGACCGGAAGGAGGCGGACGGCATGACAACTGATAATCTTCTCCCAAAAGTAAAAGCAAATCTGATCCTGACGCATGACGCAGACGATGGACTTCTGCTGCATTACATCAAAGCCGCCGTCTCTTATGCGGAAAGTTATCAGCATGTTACTGAGGGTTATTACACTGAAAACATCATGCCCCCAACAACTGAACAGGCAGTAATCATGCTGTCGAGTCATTTCTACGAAAGCAGGGATGGCTCGACGGCTGGTTTCTTCGCCGATAGCGTACAGGCGGGGCAGCAGGTTTGGAACACAGTGAACCTATTGCTTCGGTTAGATCGTGAATGGAAGGTGTAGCCTATGAGTTTTGGAAAGATGAACACCTTTATTGATATAGTTTCCGTTGAAAACGATAAGGATAGCGAGGGCTTTGGTACAATCAGTGACACTATTATTGCCTCGGTTCGTGCGTATAAGGAAGAACGACATGGTAATGAGAAATGGGCAAACAGGGCGGTATTTTCTGAAGCAACCGCTCTTTTTTGTTTTCGAAGGATCCCTAGTATCCATGTGACAACAAAAATGGTCATAGTAGATAGTGATGGGCGGTATGAAATTACCAGTGTAGAAGATGTAAAAGGCCGAGGAATGTATATTGAGGTTTTAGCAAAAAAGGTGGTGGCATCGAATGGCTAAAGTGGATGTAAGAATGCCTGAGGACTTTCTTCTTAAGGTATCCAAATTGGCTGAGCAAACTGATGTGATTATCCCAAAGGTGCTGGAAGTTGGTGGTGAAGTTGTGCTTGCTAAAGTCAAGGATAACCTACGCTCTGTTGTTGGAAAGGGAACAAAATACCCGTCCAAATCCACGGGAGAACTTGTATCCTCTCTTGGTGTTACTTCAGCAAAACAAGACCGTAAAGGTAATTATAATGTCAAGGTTGGGTTTTCAGAACCGAGAAGCGATGGTGGTAGCAATGCCAAAATTGCTAATATCATTGAATATGGTAAACATGGGCAGCCTGCAAGACCATTTCTAAAACCCGCAAAATCTAAATCAAGAAAGCAGTGTGTGGAGGCCATGACTGCAAAGCTGGAGGAGGAGATTAACAGTCTATGAGTATATTATTGGAACTAAATAGAATTGTGGATGGTCTAGGCATTCTTGTGGAAACGGGTGTGTTCAAGGACAAAGCCCCTGATGAATATGTTGTTATCACACCTCTTTCGGATACCTTTGATGTTCACTCAGACAATCGTCCACAGTATGAGATACAGGAAGCACGGCTTTCGTTATTTAGCAAAAAGAACTATCAAGTACGAAAGAATCAGCTTGTCCGTGCGTTCCTGGATGCAGACTTTACAGTGACGGATCGTCGTTATATTGGACATGAGGATGACACGGACTACCATCATTATGCCATTGATGTGGCAAAAGAATATGAATTACAGGAGGTTTGATTATGGCAACGATAGGACTTGACCGTCTCTATTATGCTCCCATTACAGAGAACGAAAACGGAGACGAAACCTACGGTACGCCCGTTATGCTGGCAAAGGCAATCTCCGCAGAGCTATCCATTGAGCTTGCGGAAGCTACCCTTTACGCTGATGACGGAGCGGCAGAGATTATAAAAGAATTCAAAAACGGAACACTCTCCCTTGGTGTGGATGACATTGGACGTAAAGCTGCTGAGAGTCTCACAGGAGCAACTACAGATGATAATGGTGTACTTATTTCAGCTAGTGAGGATGGAGGAAGCCCTGTTGCTATCGGTTTTCGAGCGAAAAAGGCAAATGGACATTACCGCTACTTCTGGCTATACAGGGTAAAGTTTGGTGTTCCTTCAACCAACCTGGCTACAAAGGGAGATTCTATCACTTTTTCTACACCAACCATTGAGGGAACTGTATCGCGCAGAAATAAACTGGATGGAAATGGTAATCATCCGTGGAAAGCGGAGGTCAATGAAGATGATGAAGGAGTTTTACCAGCTACTATCAGTGGTTGGTATACGGAAGTCTATGAACCTGTTTTTGCTGTTTCTGGCGGAGGTGAATAAGGATGGATAACGATAGAAGTGCAACGATAAATATTGGCGGACAGCAACATGAGCTTATCCTCACGACCAAAGCTACAAAAGAAATCGCCCGTCGCTATGGTGGTTTGGAAAATCTGGGAGACAAATTGCTGAAATCCGAAAACTTTGAGATGGCTTTGGATGAGATAATATGGCTTATTACTCTCTTGGCAAACCAATCCATTCTCATTCACAATCTTAAAAATAAAGAAGCTCCAAAGGATGTGTTGACCGAGGATGAGGTGGAACTGCTCACCTCACCACTAGAACTTGCAACTTATAAAAGTGCCATTACAGAAGCTATGTTCAAAGGAACAAAGAGAAATATTGAAAGTGAAGATAACTCAAAAAACACCGAGGCCGAGTAAGCGATGATGAATTGTTTACTCGGCTTCTTTACTACGGAACAGTGCATCTGAACCGTACTGAGGAAGAAACATGGCTCACACCATTAGGGCTTCTCATGGACTTGTGGGATTGTCATCGCCAGTTCTTGGGGCTTGCTAGCCGGAAGCGAGAACTCTTCATTGAGGATATTATTCCCGAAGGATTGAATTAGAAAGGAGGGCATTAACGTATGTCTGATAATTTTGGCTTAAAGATTGGCATTGAGGGAGAAAAAGAGTTTAAGAATGCCCTTCGTGATATCAATCAATCCTTTAAGGTTCTAGGTAGTGAGATGAAACTCGTGTCCTCGGAATTTGATAGAAATGATAAAAGTGTTCAGGCGATAACCGCTCGAAATGAAGTTTTGAACAAAGCCATTGAAGCACAGAAGGATAAAATCTCTACACTGGAAGCCGCTCTAAAAAATGCTTCTGAGAGCTTTGGCGAGAACGATAGACGTACACAAAATTGGGCTATTCAGCTGAATAATGCAAAAGCCCAACTTAATGATATGGAACGAGAACTAGAAGTGACAGCTGATGAAGCAGATGATCTTGGAGAGGAACTTGAGGATACAGGTAATATTGCAGATGAGACTGGTAGCAAGTTTGAGAAGCTCGGCGGTGTCCTTAAAGGTATCGGTGTGGCGATGGGTACAGTTGCTGTTGCCGCAGGAGCTGCTGCGATTAAGCTTGGTAAAGAGGTAGTTGCTCAGTTCGGAGAGTTAGAACAGAACCTCGGTGGCTCTGAGGCGGTATTCGGTCAATATGCCGCATCAATTCAAAAAACTGGTGAAGAGGCTTACAAAAATCTCGGTGTTTCCCAAAGTGAGTATCTTGCTACGGCAAACAAAATGGGTGCATTGTTCCAAGGCTCTGGCATAGAACAGCGCAAAAGCCTTGAACTGACAGAAAAAGCTATGCAACGAGCAGCTGATATGGCATCTGTAATGGGTATTGATATGCAAGTGGCACTGGACTCAGTAGCAGGAGCAGCAAAGGGTAATTTCACCATGATGGATAACCTTGGTGTTGCTATGAATGCTACCAATATCGAGGCCTATGCACTGGCAAAAGGCCTAGATTTCACTTGGAATACAGCTACACAAGCGGAAAAAGCTGAAGTAGCCATGCAGATGTTTTTTGAGAACACAGAGCAGTATGCTGGCAACTTTGCCCGTGAATCAACAGAAACCGTTACAGGTTCGCTGGGTTTACTCCAAGCCGCACTCGGCTCGTTTACAGCAGGACTTGGCAATGCTGATGCAGATATGACGAATTTGACACAGAATCTTGTAGATGCATTTCAATCGGTTGTTGCTAATATTGTCCCAGTTTTAGAGAATATCGTAACTGCATTACCTACGGCAACAGGTGCGATATTATCAGCTGTGGGCGACTTGCTTCCTATGCTTATGAGGACTGTTACGGAACTGTTTTCTCAAGTACTGGAGGCAATTCTGAGTCTTTTGCCAGAACTCATTCCAGCTACTGTTGAAGCTGTAATGACGATTGTTGGGGCATTGATTGATAATCTACCACTCCTAATTAATGCTGCAGTGGAACTGGTCACTGCACTTGTAGAAGGCATCGGGTTGGCTTTACCAAAACTCATACCAGCAACAGTTCTTGCTGTAACACAGATTGTACAAGGATTAACTGACAACTTGCCAATGATACTGGAGGCAGCCGTTCAGCTTATTATGGGGCTTTCCCAAGGTCTAGTTGACGCTATTCCGCAGTTAATTGCCGCATTACCCGCCATCATTACCGCTTTAGTTGACTTTATTATTGGTGCCATTCCGCAGATTATCGATGCAGGTATACAGCTTTTGGTGTCACTAGTTGAAGCATTGCCGGAAATCATTGCAGCAATAGTTGCTGCAATCCCACAGATAATTGATGGTTTAGTTAAGGCGATACTTAGCTCAATCCCCCAAATAATTGATGCCGGGGTGAATCTGTTGATTGCCTTAATTCAAAATTTACCACTCATCATCACTACTGTGGTGGCAGCGATACCTAAGATTATTACCTCGCTTGTCAATGCAATTATTGGCAGCATCCCACAGATAATTCAAGCGGGTATCCAACTTTTAGTATCACTGATTAAAAACCTACCTACTATTATCGTGGAAGTTGTCAAAGCTGTCCCACAGATAATCGCAGCTTTAGTTAAGGGTTTTACGGGTTCAATTGGGCAGATGGCTCAAGTTGGTGGCAATCTTATCAAAGGTCTATGGCAAGGAATCTCTGATGCGGGAGCATGGCTCTGGGGGAAAATATCCGGTTTCTTTGGGGGTGTGGTGGATAAAATCAAAAACTTCTTTGGTATTCGCTCACCTTCTGCACTTTTTGCAGGACTTGGTGACAATATGGCACAGGGGCTTGGTCAAGGCTTTGAGAAGACGATGGCGCAGGTTGGTGAGGATATGCAAAATGCTATTCCCACAGACTTTAGCACATCAGGTATAAACCTTAGCAGTTCTATCAATGGGTCAGTCGGTACTGGGGGGGTTGGTGGTTCGCTTATCACCATACAGCAGATGATAGTTCGATCCGAGGACGATATCCGCAGGATTTCTCAGGAACTGTACAACTTGATGGAAACCGGCTCGAGGGCACAAGGACGATTCAATCCCGCTTAAGGAAGGAGGATGAAAATGGGGTTCACATTTAACGGAATATCATCGCAATCAATGAATATAAATGCTAGGCTTACAAACTGGCAAGCATCACCCTCATTGCGAAACTCCTTTGTAACAATACCTGGCAAGCCTGGTATTGCTGACTTTGGTAGCGATATTGCAGAGAAAATAATCACAGTTCATTGTAATGTCTACCCACAATATAAATTTTCTAAATTGGTATCTGTTATGGATAACCTTGCTGATTGGCTGAATCCTGAACGTGGGGTGCAACAACTTGTGTTGGACGATGTACCTGACCGTTATTTCATTGCCCGTCTGTCAGAAGCAGTAGACTGTGACAGACTCATTCTTTCAGCTGGTGAATTTGATTTGAAATTTGTTTGCCCAGATCCCCATGCCTACGCTTTAACGGATGAAACCTATACTATAACAGCCGAGGGAGAAAATACCGTTACAAGGCTAAAAGGCAATGCCGACTCCGAACCAGTGTATTTGATAAAAGGAATAATTCCTTCAGGGACAAACACATATGTTTCCATTCAGACTAATAATGAAGAAATTCGTGTTATTGGTCCTTTGTATGATGGTGAAACATTAATAATTGATACAGGAAAGGTCACAGCAAAGGTCGTTGATACTAGTGGCGAGACACTACGTAATGGCCTACCGCTTATGCAAGAACTTAATTTTCCTGTACTTCGTAAGGGTAACAATACTGTGACGATTAATCCTGTAGGGGCGGATTTTATGGAGCTTAAAATACAAGCAAAAAGCCGATGGAGGTGATGCAAATGGCAATTAAATCAATATTGACATCACAAACTGACTTTACAGGTGAGTTTCCTGTAAGTGAGAATACTCTTGCTCTTTGGCGATTCAATGAGTCTGGACCTGACTCCGATGTTAAACTTGTCGATGCGAGTGGTCATGGTCGGCACATCGCTATATCGGGATGGTCTGGCACATCGGCAAGTTTCCCCAATGGTCGCTATGGACGATTTTTTCGCCAGAATATTGTTAATCCGACATCAGAGAAAACCTACTTGATTGCAAAGAATGATGGTACATTTTTCTCCAATTTAGGCGATAAAATCGCAGTAGGTGGATGGATAAACCCAACTACCTACTCTGTAGGACAGACCTTTATTCCGCTGTTTAATACAAGACAAGGTCCGGGTCAACCTATTCTATACTTGTCCCTGTACCAAGGCAGACCTCGAATGATGTTATATAACTCTTCTGGTTCACTGATCCTCGACCAGAGTGAAACACCAAGTTTTAACATGGTTAATGGTGGATGGTACTTTATTGCAGCAATTATTGAAGTGAATGCCAAGACATCGCAGTTTATTCTATGTAACCGAGCAGACGGAACGGTCTGGATTGCACCCAAACGGACATTCACGGGAACATTAAATCCATCTTGTACAGCAGATATTGTGATTGGAATGCATGCAAATCAGTATTATTATGCAGGTGGATTTGATGATTGGTTTATCGAAGTGAATTCACAGCTTACAATTGAGGATTTAGAACGCCATTTCAAACAGTCATTGCTTGCCAATGGCGGTGATACTAGTAGTGCGATTGATGCTATTACAGAACCTGGTGTGGTAACTCTCCTCAAAGATAATAACAACAGATATCCTGAAGTTGGGCAACTTACGACTATAGCTGTAGAATGTTCTCTTGCGGGTAGTGGTCGAGTGTCTGTAACTTCGGAGTATACAGCAGGCGTGACTTCTATTTCTACTATAGAGACGTCTACGTCAGACGATTTGCAGGATTGGTCGGCGTGGCAGGAGGTGGGTTCCAACGGTGAACTGGTTTCTCCAAACCGTAACTTTATTCGTTATAGGATTACACTTTCAACTATTGATCCCTTGGTTACACCGAAACTTTTGGATATCACACTTCACGACATACCGAAAGCTCCATATGAAAAACTGGGTTTTGCTAGGCCTGTCGTGCTGGACGAGAATGGCGCATGGGAAGCAGTACTTGAAAATGCATATGACATCATCGTAACGGGAGAGATTAATGGCGCAGATACTTTGGAATTCAAACTGCCATGGAATGATAGCAAACGTGTATATTTAGATAATGAAAAACAGGTTCAAGTTGCACATGACATTTATCGCATAAGGACACTGACAGATGAAAAAGGAGCAGATGGAACAGGGATTCTGACCACTGTATATGCGGAAGCAGCATTTTATGATTTGACCTTTTCAGATGAAAAACAACCGCGAGAGTTTAATGCCGATTTACCTTCTGTTCCAATGAGTTATGCGTTGGAAGGCACAGGATGGTCTCTTGGTGTAGTTGATGTCACAACCAAACGGACATGGCAATGCCAAGAGAAGAATGCATTGGCCATACTCAGAATGACGCAACAGATTCACGGTGGAGACTTAGTATTTGATAGTCGAAACCGTCTTGTAAATTTACTTACATTTAGTGGTAGAGATAGTGGTGCATTATTTGCCTATAAGAAAAACCTTACAGGTATCAAGAGAGTTGTTGATACCCGCTCTCTGGTGACAAGGTTATATGCCCATGGTAAAGATGGCATGACCTTTGCCACTATCAATAGTGGCAAGGAATATGTAGAAAACTATGAATATTGCAATGAGGTGCGGGTTTCAACACTCGATCTTTCGAATTTCACAAATCCTTATCAAATGCTTGAGTTTACGAATATGCGACTCGCAGAATTTTCAAAGCCCCGTGTTTCCTATGTGCTATCAGCGATGGATTTGTCTGTGCTGACAGGTTATGAGCATGAAAGGTGGTCACTTGGCGACATTGTGACGGTGGATGATAGAGATTTGAATCTTACTATCAAAACAAGGGTTGTTCGCAGACAATACAATCTTCAGGAGCCATGGAAAACTGTACTTGAATTATCATCAAAACTTCGTGAACTTGGGGATACGTCTTCTAGCATTCTCGCTGATCAGCTCGACCAAAGCAACCTCATTGGGCAGGAAATCAAAGATATGGTGCCGTTTAACCATCTGCGTAATAGTAGAGCAGACGATGGCTTTGCTTACTGGCAGAATTCAGGTTTTGAGGTGGACACTGAAAAAGGTGTGACAGGTACAGCTTCATTTAAAGCGGTAGGTTCTGCAACCTCTACAAAAAGTATGGCTCAAACAATATATCCTGCATCCCGCCGTAACTACACCATATCAGCACAAATAGGATCAGATAATCTCCAAAAAGGTATAGATGGACAAGTGGGTATCGAGGTAGTATTTGAGTTTGAAGATGGAACTACTGAAACGAGATTTATTGACCTGTTTTAAGAAAGGATGGTGATTGATTTGGCTGTATTTCAACAAATTGCTCGTGATGCAACACCTAAAGGGTATGGGAAGCTTCACTCTATCACCATTCGGTTGGTAGTTTCAAACTGCACGGGAGAAGTATATTTCACTGACATTATGCTGCAGGCAGGTTCTATAGCCACTGGCTGGGTCGGTCATGTATGCGAAATCAAGTGGACGAACGACGGGTAGGTGATGGCTATGCAGGAAAGCAATTTTATACGTTTTGCGGAAGTCATAAAAGTAAAATCAGAAAAGCGTATAGTTAGTATTACTGTGCGTCCCCTTATTACCAACTGTACGGGTTCGATTTATTTCACCGACCTACAACTTCAGGAGGGTGACAAGCTGACAGGATACACGCTACACACGGAAACGTTCCTAAAGCATTCGCCTAATCCGGTACGTTTCCACAATGGTGTAGTCCGTAGTGGAGACACAATCATTATTTTTAACCTCGGAGAAACTTCAAGCGGGCTAGATTGTTATATCTACCCCCTGCAAGCTATGGAAGCTGGCAGTATTCAGCTTTCACAGGGGATGGGTTCACATAAGGTAAAATTTGATTCAGAGGCTTACCCAGGTGATGAATTTGCACTTAAGGCTTCAACAAGAGAGTGTTTGAGAAACGGCTATCCCACGCCGAAGCATGGATTCTTTCAATACACAGCCGCTACCGACAGTAAGCACCAAGTAAAGCTACAAGACAGAAAATCTGCTAGGGTATATTTCGAATACAAAGAAATGCTGAAAGGGGATCTGCGTCCATGAAAGATTATATTAAGGGTAAACGCTGTATGGTATGGTCCTTCATGGGCAATGCTCGGATGTATCAGGCTTTGAACGATTACGGTGACCGCTTAGATACTGTTGGTATTTTCACTTTTGAGGTAGACATCACAGGCACGATAACGGAAACAGGTACTAGCGTTTCTTCCCTTACTCCATATCGTACAAAGTGGCCACATATCAAATGGTTACTTACCATTATGAATCATGGGACAGAGAGCATATTTACGGCTCTGAGAAATAACGAAGGTGGTGCAAAGTCGAAATTCCTCTCAGAAATAGTACGTATTATGAACAAATACCCTTGGTGTGCAGGTGTAGATATCGATTTAGAGCGCGGTGGCGGATTTGAGAACCGTGCTACCGCAAATGCTCTATTCGCTGATATATACTCGACTGTTAAAAACTATGATTCATCAAAACTGGTCAATATCTGCTTACCTGGAATGACGGGTGTGCAAGGATCAGTTGGTGGAGAAAATTGGTGTGTTTATGCCGACCTTAACGATTATTGTGATACGGCAGCAATCATGAGTTATGGCATGGCATGGGCAGGTTCAGCTCCAGGTCCAGTATCACCAAGGAGCTGGCTTGAAGGTATCTACAATTATGCTATTACAGCTATGTCACCACAAAAAGTATATATGGGTTTACCTGGTTACGGTTGGAATTGGCAGATTTACGACTATCCATCCAACCTAGGTAAGACTTATCGCGGTACATCGAACACTTACTATGCAGCTAAGAACTGGATGACTGGGGTGTATAACTTTACAAATGATCAGCCTCCACAACCATTTATCCCAATCATTGCCTACTGGGATGATCACGATAAAGTACCATGGGCGCTGCCACATGTCTACGATTATATGGAAGGCTGGGACGCAGTATCACGAGAATCTCCTATTATTGCTGAAACATATAATCGGCGAAAATATCTTACTTGTTACGGGAAAACACAAAAGTCGGAGTTTGGAACTATATATGTTAACCGAGATGGTGAACCGAACAGCTACACAGATGGTGTTGTGGTTGGTAATGGAATGATCACTCTTTCGTCAAGTGAAGGTAAAGCGGAGTACAACTTTACAATTGACAAATCAGGTACTTATGATGTAGTTGTACAGCTTTGCTTTCCGTTCTGGGATAAGAATGGTATCACAATTGCACTTGACGGTACAGTGGTTAGCTACTCAGAGAATCGTTTATGGTGGCCATACTGGAGGAAAACTTATTGGGCAGAACTTGCCACTAATGTAAATCTCCTAGCAGGAACACATAGCATTACGATTGAAGGTGGTGTAGTTGGTACTCAATTTTATGGTTTTCGGGTTTGTTCTAATTTTAGTGAACATCCTTCTGCTGGAGAGGCAACCTTCAGTTTATCTCCACGAAGCTTTAAAGACGTAAATGGTAACATGGCTGTTCCAGACAAAGGGTTTAAGCTTACTACAGAGGTTTTGCGCCGTAAGCCGGATTCAGCGTTAGCTTGGTATGAAGACTTTAGAGATTCCGTCATCCTGCCAGAAAGCTACTGGCAGACGTTATCGGGGAGTTGGAGTGTATGGCAAAATCCTGATGACAATGGCAATCGCCCGTATTCTCAGCTTGAAGGAAGTGGTCAGCTTGCCTGGAAATACGACAGCTTTAGTGATGTGCATATTCGTGCTAGAATTGCCTTTCCTATGAGCGGTAGCGGAAGAGCAGGAGTGTTTTGTGGGAATGTGTTTTGTTGTATCAACATTGATGCCCAACAAGTGGAGCTTTACCAAGGCTCTACATTACTTGGTAGTTATCCGGCAAGTTACTATAAGACTTCAGATGCTGACATCCGCACCAATCCGAATATGTATCTCATTGAAATGAGGAAACGTGGAAATAAGGTGCGTGTCTACTCTGGGAATTCCAACACACTTCGTTTTACTGCAAACATCTCAAGTACGGGTGGCTATTGTGGTATTCAGTCCGATGGGCAAATTAAATGTGAACTTCTCCGCTTAGGCGATGCATGGACTTATGAACCTTACGAAGCCTTTGATGTCACCATGCCAGACGGATCACTTATGCAGTATGGCAGAATTGCTAGGAATGGTGTAACTTGGGATAGTAAGTTTCATGTATTTACTCTTACAGCTGATGTAGAGGAAGCCTCCACCAGAAGTGAGGATATTTCCATGGATTATGACTTTTATCATAGTAATCTCTTGCAGATACCATGCAATGCAGATTATACAGCGAAGGTTATACCAAAGGACATAAACGTCTGGATATCTCGGTTGTTTCTCGGTGATGCAGATGGCTTTTCAATTTTGTACTATCAAGATGTGGATTCGCTGGTCTACTGGTCAAACGAAGCGGCTTATCGCTGGGACTTACGGGGTATTGCTATCTGGTCATTGGGACAGGAAGATATGCGGCTATGGGAAGCTTTGCCAAAACAAATATAAAGGAATAATAACCTATACAAGTATACGCTTGCCTATTTCGGATGGCGTTTTTTTTATGTAATCAAAATGATAGGAGGTTAAGATAATGAAGGAAATTTGGAACTGGATTCAAGTGACATTTGCTGTTGTTGGTGGTTGGTTCGGATATTTTCTCGGAGGATGGGACGGATTTTTATATGCTTTACTTACTTTTGTTGTGATTGATTACATCACAGGTTTGATGTGTGCTGTGCTTGATAAGAAACTATCCAGCGAGGTAGGCTTTCGCGGCATATTCAAGAAAGTACTCATCTTTTCATTGGTAGCAATCGGTCACATTATTGATAAAAACGTTATTGGAGATGGCTCTGTTATACGAACAGCGGTCATCTTTTTTTATCTTTCAAATGAAGGCATATCCATACTTGAAAATGCTGTTCATGTTGGTCTGCCTGTACCACAGAAACTCAAGGATATATTAGAGCAGCTTCACAATAGAAGTGAAAAGGAGGACTATAAATGAATCTACGTAAATTAATACTTACAAACAATGCCTGCTACAAAGCAGGCAAAACAATAACACCGAAGGGTATCATGATTCACTCAACGGGAGCTAACAACCCGTGGTTGAAGCGCTACGTTGGCCCAGACGATGGCTTGCTAGGAAAGAACCAGTATAACAACCATTGGAATCAAGACAAACCTGGAGGGCGTCAAGTTTGTGTTCATGCCTTTATTGGCAAATTAGCAGATGGTTCCATTGCTACCTATCAAACATTGCCTTGGAATCACCGAGGTTGGCATGCTGGAGGAGCTGCTAATAATTCCCATATTGGTTTTGAAATTTGCGAGGACGGTTTGACCGATGCCTCGTATTTTTCTGCTGTTTATAAGGAAGCTGTGGAGCTTTGTGTATATCTTTGCAAACTTTATGGGTTTAGTGAAAGAGATATCATTTGTCATAGCGAAGGTTATAAACGAGGCATTGCCAGTAATCATGCAGACGTGATGCACTGGTTTCCTAAGCATGGGAAGAGTATGGACACCTTTCGAGCGGATGTAAAGAAACTATTAAGTGCCGAAAATAAACCAGCAGACACGGTGAATAAGAAATATTACCGTGTGCAGATCGGTGCTTATTCTGTTAAAGCAAATGCTGAGGCACAGCTTGCCAAAGCTAAAAAAGCAGGCTTTACGGATGCATTTATTAAGTATGATTAATCAAAAGGGCAAGTTAAAAACGGTGTTGCTTGATTTTCACAAAGTCTCTAAAATAAAGTATTAAACTATTAATTTATCTAGCCTGTGGGGGTTCTTCCCTTGCAGGCTCTTTTTTTATGCTCTGATTTAATTTAATTTTTACAAATCCTCAACTTCGACCTGTTCCCGCGGCTATTAGGTAGGAGGTGATTCTACGTGAATCAGCATGAGGATAAAAAAGTAATGAAGATCTCGGATGAGGTTATAGACAAAAGCATCGAATTAAAGAAAATGTCACAGGAGCAGCTACAGCGTGAGTTTGATTATATTCAGGCAGAGAAATTACTTAAAAAGATGCTTCAAAAAGGTTTAATAACGGAGGCAGAATTCAACAAGATAGACGCACTCAACCGCCAAACTTTCTCTCCTTTTTTAGCAGAGATAATGCCATGAAGTCGTTGATATATAAGGGTTTCAGAGGTAACATGTGACCTGCCAAGAAGGAGGTGAGAGGATGAAAAGGATAACGAAAATAGAAGGGAATATGGCCAATTCTTTTATTAAGCAAAAAACACGAGTAGTTGCCTACTGCCGTGTTTCAACAGATAGTAATGAACAGCTAGTCAGCTTGCAAGCACAAAATGCCCATTATGAGACCTACATAAAGGCGAATCCAGAATGGGAATATGCAGGCTTATATTATGACGAGGGAATCAGCGGCACGAAAAAGGAAAACCGCTCTGACCTACTTAGAATGTTATCAGACTGTGAAACTGGGAGAATTGACTTAATCATTACAAAGTCCATCAGTCGATTTGCGAGAAATACTACAGACTGCTTGGAGATGGTTCGAAAACTGATAGACCTTGGGGTTCATATCTATTTTGAGAAGGAAAACATCAATACGGGTTCAATGGAAAGTGAATTGATGCTCTCCATTTTAAGTGGGCTTGCAGAAAGTGAGTCAATTTCCATTTCTGAAAATACTAAATGGGCAATTCAAAGACGATTTCAAAACGGAACCTTTAAAATTTCCTACCCACCATATGGGTATCAAAATATTGACGGTCAGATGATAGTAAACCTCAAGCAGGCTGAAGTTGTGAAGTATATTTTTGCAGAGGTATTATCGGGCAAAGGCACACAGAAAGTTGCAAATGATCTTAATCAAAAGGGTATCCCTTCAAAAAGAGGTGGTCGTTGGGCAGCTACTACCATTCGAGGAATTCTAACCAATGAAAAATATACCGGCGATGTTATTTTGCAAAAGACTTATACTGACAGCCATTTTAACAGGCACACCAATTATGGTGAGGAAAATATGTATCTAGTAGAAAACCACCATGAAGCAATTATCAGCCATGAAGATTTTGAAGCTGTAGATGCCATTCTCAATCAAAGGGCAAAGGAAAAAGGCATCGAAAAGCGCAACAGTAAATATCTAAACCGATATTCTTTCTCTGGCAAAATTATCTGCTCGGAATGTGGCAGTACCTTTAAAAGACGGATTCATTCATCCGGTCCAAGAAAATACATTGCTTGGTGCTGCAGTAAGCATATAAGCAATATAACGGAATGTTCTATGCAGTTCATTCGAGATGAAGATATAAAGACTGCATTTGTTACGATGATGAATAAACTCATATTTGGTCAGAAGTTCATATTAAGACCACTTTTGCAGGGGTTACGTAACCAGAACAATGCAGCGAGTTTTCGTAGAATTGAAGAGTTGGAAACTAAAATTGTAAACAACATGGAGCAGAGCCAGGTACTGACAGGTTTAATGGCCAAAGGGTATCTGGAACCTGCTCTGTTTAATAAAGAAAAGAATGCACTGGAGGCAGAAAGAGAAAGGTTTCTTGCCGAAAAGGATCAACTTACTCGTTCCGTCAATGGCAATATTGCAAAGGTAGATGAGGTTGACCGTCTGCTTAAGTTTGCCACTAAGTCCAAAATGCTCACAGCTTATGAGGATGAGTTGTTTGAAGATTACGTAGAGAGGATTATTGTCTTTTCACGGGAGGAAGTCGGTTTTGAATTAAAATGTGGAATCACATTGAGGGAAAGGTTGGTGAATTAGATGGGTCACACACCCTATGGATATAGAATTGAAGATGGAAAGGCTGTTGTAGATGATATAGCAGCAGAACAAGTAAAAGAATTATTTTCAGGATACTTGGCAGGACTTTCTTTGAAGGGTGCTGCTAAAAAAGCTGGGATAGACTGCTATCATGCCACTGCAGGAAAGATGTTGCAGAACAAGCAATACCTTGGCGATGAATTCTACCCTCCAATTATTGATGAGGAGACATTTAAAAAGGCTGGGGTGGAAAAACGAAAACGAGCAGAAAAGCTCGGAAGGATATGGGAGCCTAAAGATGAACCGGAAAGGGATTACCCTGTAAAGTTCAAAGCAAAACCTCTGGTGCAAAAATATGAAGATCCATACAAGCAGGCGGAATATGCCTACAATTTGATAGAAAGCGAGGTGTAACAAGTGGCAGTGAGTAGGAATGTAACAGTCATTCCGGCAATTAAGCGAGTCGGAAATAATAAAAATAGTGAAAGCAAACCCAAAATACGAGTGGCTGCTTACTGCCGTGTTTCAACGGATAGTGAGGAGCAGGCTTCAAGTTATGAAATTCAGATAGAGCATTATACAAACTATATTAAGAAGAACAAGGAATGGGAATTGGCAGGTATTTTTGCGGATGACGGCATCACAGGTACAAATACCAAAAAGCGTGATGAATTCAACCGCATGATCGAAGAGTGCATGGCAGGAAATATTGAGATGATCATTACAAAATCCATCAGCCGATTTGCGAGAAACACGTTGGACTGCCTTAAATACATTCGTCAATTAAAGGATAAAAACATCGCTGTATTCTTTGAAAAAGAGAATATCAACACCATGGATTCCAAGGGTGAAGTATTGCTAACTATCATGGCATCCCTTGCCCAACAAGAAAGCCAATCCTTAAGCCAGAACGTTAAGCTGGGTATTCAGTATCGATATCAGCAAGGTGAAGTTCAGGTCAACCACAAGCGTTTCCTTGGATACACCAAGGATGAAAACAAGCAACTAGTGATTGACCCAGAGGGTGCTGAGGTTGTTAAACGGATTTACAGGGAGTACCTAGAAGGAGCCAGCCTTTTACAGATAGCAAGAGGACTAGAAGCAGACGGGATTCTTACAGCGGCGGGAAAAGCCAAATGGAGGCCAGAAACACTGAAAAAGATACTGCAGAATGAAAAGTACATCGGTGATGCCCTTCTACAAAAAACATATACGGTTGATTTCCTTTCTAAAAAGCGAGTCAAGAATAACGGCATCGTTCCCCAATATTATGTAGAAAATAGCCACGAGCCTATCATTCCACGAGACCTTTTTATGCAGGTTCAAGAAGAGATGGTTCGAAGAGCCAACCTTCGTGGCGGGAAAGGCGGTAAAAAGAGAGTTTACAGCAGCAAGTATGCTTTATCGAGTATTGTTTACTGCGGACAGTGCGGTGATATTTACAGACGGGTACATTGGAATAACCGAGGTTACAAGTCTATTGTTTGGAGATGCGTCAGCCGCTTGGAGGAAAAAGGATCTGAATGTACTGCCCCTACCATAAACGAGGAAATATTGCAGACAGCAGTGGTCAAGGCTATTAACGAACTTTTGGCTAACAAAGAACCCTTCCTCTCAACGTTACAAAAAAACATAGCCGCCATACTTAATGAAGGAAATGATAATGCCACTGATGACATCGATAGCAAATTGGAAGAATTACAGCAGCAGCTTCTTATACAAGCAAAATCCAAGAACGACTATGAAGATGTAGCTGATAAAATTTATCGACTTCGGGAGTTAAAGCAAAATGCACTGGTTGAAAGTGCAGAGCGAGAAGGGAAAAGGCAACGCATCGCTGAGATGACGGATTTCTTAAATGAACAATCCTGCGAGTTGGAGGAATATGATGAGCAGTTAGTAAGGTGGCTTATTGAAAAGGTAACGATCCACGCTAACAGGGTTGAGGTGGAATTTAAGTCTGGAATTAGTATAGACGTTAAAAATTGAAATGAAAAGAAAAATGTTATTTGAATCTAACACCTTGCCGGAAATGCAGGGTGTTTTTCATATTACTTCTATGAGTCAATACAAATTAGTATATTAGTATTTACAAAATATAAATTAGTGGTATAATTTTCTATAGAGTAATAGCGGAGGTGTAAACTTTGAGTAAGAGCGTGACCTTTACAGTAGATGCAGATGTGTATGAAAAATTCTGCATCGCATTGAATTTAACAAATGAAACAAAAGATGCTGCAGTGGAAAGTTGTATGCGTTGGTATATTGCAAAAACTTTTGAAAAGGCATCACAAGCCTATAACCCAAAAACTGTAGCAAAACAGAATGAAGATACAAACAAGGATTTTTACGGAAAAGCAAATCAACGAATCCCAGTATGGGCTATAAAGCCGAATCAATATAACCACAAAATCATTCGTGCTTATTTTAAGGCAGTGGCTGCCACAGGTCGTGCTACCATAAATATGATGGAGCGTTTATGCAGTGACGAAAACAACCCAGAACTGTATGTGCCCACTTTTAAGAATAATTACTCACAGATGAAGTTGGATGGACCTAAAAGTCACGGTAAAGTATTTGAGGATGACGGTGAAACGGTAACAATTTGGCACGAGGTAGAAGATACACTGATGAAATATAAATCGAGTTTTTGTAATTAAAAGGAGCAAAGAGTAAAGTAAAGGGGGTTTGACTTTGAATATAAACAAAATGAAAGATTTATCATATGATGAACTGCGTTCTTTATACAGAGAATTCTTATATAGCCAGAACATTTCAAAGTTAACAATCAATACTGCTTACACAGACACCTTCTACCTTTGGAGGAAAGGGAGCAAAGACCTGTTCTGGAATACAGTGACTGCTACTGATTTCGAGAATGAGGCGAAGAATTCCTTAATAAAGGCTCTTTCTGAGAATTCGACCGGCAATGTTAAATCACTTGTTAATAGTTACTTGTCTCATCTAAGAAGGTTCCGTTTACTCTTAGCTTCTGATGGAGCTGCCGAGCGATCAACGCCCAAGCATGAAAATACTGCTAATCGTACATATACTCGTAAGAAGAAAATGGATGTTGATGTTCCTGATCCATCAATTGAGCAGGTGGAGTTTTATCTTGCTAAGTGGGATGGCCTTGAGAACTACCACCTGCAGGAGGATGCACTTAATAAACTGTTCTTTGAGCTATGCCCGAAGAATACAGACATAATCGATGTTCTTTTGAAGGCATCAACGCTTAATGATTTTTATAGTACGAATATTTTCTCAATCTATCCAGTAGCTAAGCACATATGCGCTTTGGATATTGATGCGAGGCTTAAGGCTGGTGATGTTACTCTTGTTGGAGATATCCAGTATGTACCTATCGGTGATACAGAGAAGAGTTTTTACTCCTTTGCCACAAAGTATTGTAGCCATCACAATCCACTTGATTATCCGATTTATGACAGCTACGTCGATGAGGTACTTCGCTATTTTAGAAATCGTGATAGCTTCTCAGATTTCCAAGATGGTGATTTGAAAGACTATGTTAAATTCAAAGGTATACTGATTGATTTCCGTGCCTTCTATGGCTTGGATAAATTTAGCCTGAAGCAAATCGACCAGTATGTTTGGCAGCTCGGGAAGGATTACTTCCCGAAGAACTACGGAAAGAAAAAGAGAGGAGACAAGTATTTTGTCTTTAATCGATAAAAGGAGTGTGTTCGTATGGTAGATAATGTAATTCAAATAGTAACAGAGAAATTATCTTCTTTGCCTTGCATAGAAGGCATTGTATTAGGGGGCTCACGTGCAAGAGGCACCCATACAGAGGATTCTGATATAGATATCGGAATCTATTACAATTCAGAATCATTTGACCTGACAGCGATTAATCAAATTGCTACAGAATTGGATGATGAGAATAGAAACGACCTTGTTGTACCTCCCGGAGCGTGGGGTGATTGGGTTAATGGCGGCGGATGGTTAGTTATAAACGGGTATCATGTTGACTTGATTTTACGTGATATAAAACGGGTGGAACAAATAATCAAAGATACGGAGCAAGGAATTGTTACTGCCAATTATCAGACTGGGCATCCCCATGGTTATATAAGTGCTATGTATCGTGGAGAATTGGCGATCAGCAAGATACAATATGCTAAGAATGAAAGCTTATGCGAATTAAAAAATCAGGCAGAAATTTACCCTGGTGCTCTAAAGAAGAGCTTGATAAACTTTTTTATATTTGAAGCAGAGTTCTCTTTAATGTTTGTAAAAGCAAATGCGGGAGCAGAGGATAAATATTATATTGCAGGCCATGTTTTTCGTATTATTTCATGCTTAAATCAAGTACTATTTGCATGCAATAATGCTTATTGCATTAACGAAAAGAAAGCTATAAAACTGCTTGAAACTTTTGAATATAAACCTGAAAAATATGCCGAAAGGGTTAATCATATTTTTGAAGTACTCGGTCTTTCACTTTTTGAATGCTACGATATGACCGAGAAGCTTTATAAAGAAGTGAAAAAAATTGCAACGGAGATAAATAACTTTTTAAACGAGGGGAATTCAGATGAAAGAAAACAAATATGATGATAATATATTTTTTCAAAAATACAGTCAAATGAGTCGCTCACAGCAGGGACTAGCCGGTGCAGGAGAATGGGAAACATTGAGAAAGCTGCTGCCGGATTTTAAAGATAAGCGTGTGCTTGATTTAGGATGCGGCTATGGATGGCACTGTATTTATGCGATGGAACACGGAGCGTCTTCTGTTGTAGGTGTTGATATTTCTCATAAAATGCTCGAGGTAGCCAAAGAAAAAACACATTTTCCACAGGTTGAATATAAATGCTGTGCTATAGAAGATGTGGAATTCCCAGAGGAGAGTTTTGATGTAATATTAAGTTCACTTGCGTTTCACTATGTAGCAGATTATGAGATTTTAGTAAAAAAGATATCTAGAATGCTGAAAGTTGGCGGTAACTTAGTTTTTACAGTTGAACATCCTGTTTTTACTGCTTATGGAACACAAGATTGGTACTATGACGAAAAAGGAGAGATACTGCATTTTCCGGTGGATAATTATTATTATGAGGGAAAACGAACAGCTGTGTTTTTGGGAGAAGAGGTTACAAAATATCATAGAACATTGACCACATATCTAAATACACTGCTTTCTAATGGTTTTATAATAAATCAAGTTGTAGAGCCACAGCCACCGAAAAATATGATGGGTATTCCGGGGATGGAGGATGAAATGCGCCGTCCCATGATGCTGATTGTATCTGCAAGTAAAAAACAAGAATAGAAAATATTGAAGATATAAACGAGGAGTATGTAAATGAGAACAGAACAGGAAATAATGGATACAATACTTTCCGTAGCAAAAAGTGACGATCGTATTAGGATTGTGACCCTCGAGGGGTCACGCACAAATATTAATATACCTAAAGATGAATTTCAGGATTATGATATTACATATTTTGTGACGGATATGAAATCACTTCTATCTAGTGATGATTGGCTTAGTCAATTTGGGAATATCATAATGATGCAAAAGCCGGAGAATATGGAGCTTTTTCCACCTGAAGAAAAAGGGTACTCATATCTTATGCTTTTTGATGATTATAATAAAATTGATCTTACATTATTGCCGCTAGAAGATTTGGATGATTATTTAAATGGTGCTAATTTGATAAAGGTTCTGATTGATAAAGATTGTAGAATTAAAACGGACATAGTTCCGACTGATATAGATTATCATGTAAGAAAGCCAAGTGCACGGGAGTATGATGATTGCTGCAATGAATTTTGGCATGTAACACCTTATGTTGTTAAAGGATTGTGCCGCAAAGAGATACTGTTTGCAATCGATCATCTGAACCAGATTCTACGGTTTGAACTACTTAGAATGATGTCATGGAAGGTTGGAATAGAAACAGGATTTACAGTGAGTGTCGGCAAGAATTATAAATTTTTAGATAAGTATATACCAGAAGATTTATGGAATAGATTGCTATCTACATATCGTATGGATTCCTATGAAAATGTTTGGAAGTCATTATTTATATGCCACCAATTGTTTAGGGAAGTGTCCAAAGAAGTAGCAGAACTACTGGGGTTTGATTATCCAGAGTATGATAAAAAAGTAATAGGGTATGTCAATGATATGTATGAAAAACATGTCGGAAATGATTATTACTAGGATTAGTGAAAAAATGTAAATTTTTCTAACAACGAGAAGTTAATTAATGGGGGTGAATACTTGAAGAACTGGATAAATCGTATTCCAAAGCTTGTACTGGATAAAGTAAAGGCATCCGGTAAAACAGGGGTCGAATGGCTTGAGAGTTTAGATTATCTTATATATATTTTGGAGAAAAGATGGGAGATTGAAGTGATAAAAGTCCTTGAAGGCGGCACCCACGCCTTTATTGGAGAAGCTATTACTCAAAGTAGCAAAAGGGTAATATTAAAACTATCAATGCATGAAATGATAGGTGAAACCGAATTCGAGAATGAAATTAAAGCTCTTGAATTGGCAGATGGAAATGGCTATGTTCAATTACTTCAGTATGATTTAAGTTGTGGCGCAGCATTATTGGAACAACTCGGTAAACCGCTTAAAATCCTAAATTTTCCAGTCAATAATCAAATAGAAATAATCTGTAATACTTTAAGAAAGTCTTGGATTGAAATTCCGAATGGTACTAATCTCCAAGATGGAAAGGATATTTGCTCTTTCTTTTCCAATTTTTTTGATGGCCTGTACAAAGAATTTTCTACCCTGATTTCTAGAAAAACTATGGATAAAGTGCTTATGGTATGTGAATCTCGTTTGGATGCATTTATTCCAGAGAAATCTGTTTTGGTACACGGTGATCCTCATAATGCAAACTTATTACAGGATTTATATAGCAACGAGTTTAAGCTAATCGACCCAGATGGTATTTTTTGTGAGCCCGCCTACGATTTAGGCATACTTATGAGAGAATGGCCAGATGAATTGGTCGATAATCCTATCATATTGGGTGAAAAACGTTGTGAACTTTTAAGTAACCTGACAAATGTAGAAAGTCAATTAATATGGGAGTGGGGTTTAATTCAATGTGTAGCCACTGGGTTATTATTGGTGAAAACAGGACAAAAACAAGAAGGTATAAAGCTTCTTAATATTGCAGAATCATGGGCTAAACGCTTTTGACAACAAGGAGGTAAATCATATGCGATCAATACAAGATAGTCACAGCTTCAGGTATAGGAGCGATGAAGAACTTCAGAAACTCACGTTGGGCAAGCTGAATCCCCATAACGCATACATTACTCTCGTCGAATACGATCCGAACTGGCCTGAGCTGTTTGAGCAGGAGGCTGCTCGGATTCGTTCCGTACTCGGCAACAAAGCGCTGCAGATTGAACATGTGGGTTCGACCTCGGTACCAGGGCTGTGTGCCAAGCCAATCATTGATATGCTGCTGGTTGTGAAGGACTCTGCCGACGAGCTATCATATGTCCCAGCATTAGAAGCTGCCGGCTATATATTGCGGATTCGGGAGTCTGACTGGTTCGAGCGTCGTCTGTTTAAAGGACCCGATACCGACATCAATCTGCATGTGTTCAGTTCGGGCACATCAGAGATTGATAGAATGTTACGTTTTCGAGATTGGTTACGTTCCAATGAAAACGACCAGGAGAAATATGCACAAGTCAAGCGAAGCTTGGCAAAGAATAAGTGGCGACATATTCAGCACTACGCGGATGCCAAAACGTCGATAGTCCAGGAAATCATGGAACGAGCGAATGCAATTAAGTAGTACGACAAACATACTTTTTATATTACTGAGGAGAGGATATGATTAGGTTTAATAATATATTAGAAAAACAATATAGTATAAATTGTATCAATATTACCGCTCAAGCAGGTGGCTGGTCGGCTCTTGCATATAAAGTATTCGATGGTGAGAAGGACTATTTTCTAAAAGTCTACGAAAAAAGTAGAGCTTCAACACCAAAACTGACAGCCCTTATTGATACCTATGTACCAATTACCATGTGGCTGAATGAGAATACGGATATGAAAGGAAAACTCTCTGTTCCATTGCTAACCAAAGATGGCAAGTCTAAGTGTGAAGATGACAATGGAATATATTTGCTTTACAAATATATTGATGGCACAACCGTAGGTAGCAACGAATTGACGGAGAAGCAGGTGCAGCAGCTTGCAAAAATAATCGCAACTCTTCATTTATATAATGATAAAATACCTGTCAATACGAAGTCTATCAGGGAAGATTTTAGCTTGCCATTTCTGAAACAGCTAAAACAAGTATTGCGTAAAGAATGCGCCAGTCTTCCCATGGACTTAAAATGCTTGCTTGGGGCACACATAAAACCCCTTGAACAATCTATTGACAGAGTTGAAGGACTGTCGGAGATTCTAAGACGAAGTAATCCTAAAATGGCCCTATGCCATACAGATATTCATAATTGGAACTTGATGCAACGGGATGAGCAGTTAGTTCTAATTGACTGGGAAGGCTTGAAATTGGCTCCAGTAGAAGCTGATCTCATGTTTTTTGTTGATAAGCCATATTATGATGTATTTATGAACATATACCTGAAATTACACAAAGATTTTTTAATCAATACGGATGCTTTGTTATTCTATCATATTAGACGTAAACTAGAAGATATATGGGAGTTTATTGAACAACTTTTATATGACAATCAAGAGGATAAGGAAAGAAATGAAACTATAAAAGTTCTTGATGGTGAACTGAATAACTTAGTGTTTTGAAAAAAGAATAACGTATTATTAAGCTAAATAATATTGGAGAAGAAAATGAATAAACAAGAATTATATCAAATTGCTTTCAGTATAATTAATCATAAAAAGTTACGGAACTTTGGAACTTCAGGGCATGTTGCGTGCGCGTTGGAGACAAATAGCGGTAACATCTTTACAGGAATATGCATTGACTTGCCCTGTTCTATTGGCTTATGCGCTGAACAGTCAGCTATTGCTGAAATGGTAAAGAACAATGAAACTGCAATCAAAAGGATTATCGCTGTATTTGAAGATGGGAGTATACTTCCACCATGTGGAAGGTGCAGAGAGTTTATTGCACAGATAGATAATCAAAATATAGAGACCCAAATTGTATTACCTGAAATGGAAGAAGTGTTGCTGAAAGATTTATTACCAGAAAGGTGGGATGGCAAATGGAACTGAAAAAGATAACTAGCAGGGTCTTTTATTATCCACATCAACCAGAAACTGATCGGCCTATGTTGGCATACTTAAATGGAGATAAAATTGCACTTGCCATTGATGCAGGAAATTCAGCAGACCATGTTGATGAATTTTATAAATCCCTAGAAATCGAGGACCTAAAGAAGCCAGATTTTACTGTCATCACTCATTGGCACTGGGACCATACCTTTGGAATGCATAAAATTCACGGATTGTCCATTGCACACCATAAAACCAACGAGTTTTTGAAACAGGAAAGAGCCAAACTATCTGACAGTGCATATATAAAATTTTTGATAAATGATGATGAGTGCCTAGCTAGAGAATATGTAGATAATAAAAGAATTATTGCCGTTCTATCGGATATCCAATTTGAAAAAGAGCTTACCCTTAATCTCGGTGGAATAACCGCAAAGATTTTTCATACGGTTTCACCCCATTCGGAAGATACGGTGCTTATCTATATTCCTGAGGAAAAAATATTGTTCTTGGGAGATTCAACAAGCGAGGATTTCTACAATGATGGGTATATGGATAAAGAAAAATTAATGTCATTAACAAATTTGATAGAAAGTTTCGACTGTAAGTATTGTATTTTAAGTCATGCAGAGCCTCTAACTAAATCAGATTTATTAGATTACTTAAAATCCATTCTAAAATAATAATCCATGAGGTGTATTGATATGTTCCCGTCTACCGATAGCCCCAAAAACGCAGTGGATATGTTCCCGAGAACGGACACACTCAAATGACATTCATTCTATCCTCTCAAGCCACGTTGAGACGGTCGTATTGATGTCAAGGGGCGATAAATAAGAGTGTAAAAGTGCATGATATAAAGGGATTTCCGTGATTTTGAACTCATATTCAACTGGGTTCAAAGTCACGGGATTTTTTATTGTGAGAACATATCTAAAACCATAAAAACACAAGGTTGTGTGGACATTATTACTTTTTGGCTACCGAGTTGACGAAATTACTGTCAAAAAGCTGGCTTCACTGATGCCTTTATAAAATATGATTAATATTTATTTACTACAAAATGATAAAGGCCATGCTGTCTAGATTAAAATCTAGACAGCATGGCCTTTATTCATGGTTTTAGTTTGATGAATCTATAAATCACTTTCAATCGCCTTAACTGGGCAAACCTTTACTGCTTCATTAAGTTTTTCCTTATTTACTGTATCTTCATCATAATCCTTAACAAAAGCTTTTTTCCCATCCATTTTAAATACTTCAGGGTAAGTTTTAACACATAAGCTACATCCAATACAAGCCTTTTTATTAATTTCTATACCAACTTTTACTTCTTCCTTATTCGGAATATCTTCATCTTTTATTATTTTATCAGCAATCCAAGAAAATATGATTATAGCTAAAACAGTTAGAACCCAACGTATGATCATAAACTTAGGACCTAGGAATTTTGCCTCGCTTAAAAGCATTGGTATCTTAATTACAGCCCAAGAGCTTAAAATAACTACAATATTTCTTATAGAAGCTCCTTTTTTATGAAGCATTATTGACATTGGGAAGGCAGCATAAATAGGACCTGCTGAAAT
This sequence comes from Erysipelotrichaceae bacterium MTC7, assembly GCA_001695645.1. Taxonomy (GTDB): domain Bacteria; phylum Bacillota_I; class Bacilli_A; order Erysipelotrichales; family Erysipelotrichaceae; genus Breznakia. Next base: position 65,954 of record LVZN01000034.1, read on the forward strand.
GCTACCAATTATAAATGATAAAACTAACCCTTTTCCCTTTGCTTCCTTTCCTAAAAGTTGCATTATCTTATCCTTAGGAACCCATAAATCTAAAAGGGCTGTTAAAACAAAAATTACAGGCATTATTATTAACATTTCTTTTATATAATAAGCACTATTTTTGACTGACTCAAAGGCCATTGTTGGCCTAAAATTACTTATTAAAAGGTATACAAGAAGAACTAGTAAAAAAAATAAATTATCTTTTGCTTTTTTAATTATGTTCATATAATTACCCCCATTACAAGTGCAATAACTATTGCAAAAACAAAGCTAAAGCCGTTACGAACTAAGGTGAATTTAGTACCAAACTCCTTTTTTTCCAGTGGAAATGTAACAAATCCAACCATGGTAAGAGTAGTCAAGAAAGCTACTGAAGGGACAATACCTACTCCTGCATCTACTAAATTTCCTATCAAAGGAAAGGCTATAAATGCTGGAACGAGGGTAATTGTTCCAAATAAAGCCGAACCAACAGTTGCCAGAAAAAGAGACTGCTTGCTTACAAAGCTTGCAATTTCTGTAGGGGGTAAAAATGTTAGGATTAGACCTATTGCTAAAATAATAGAAAAAATGCTTATGGCCATACCTTTTCCCATATTAAGTGCCATTTTTAAAGCCTTTTTCGTTTTAGCACCATCCTTTTTAAAGGAAACGAAAAGAAAAACAAGAGTAATTAACCATAAAATAATTGTAAATATATCCACTTTTATCGCCCTCCTTTTAAGCTTTTGGTGCTGGTGCTTTTACAACAATGATTTCTAGTGTTTCTTTATGAAGATTTTTTACATTCATTTTTGTCCCCTCTGGAATCTTTAATAAGGTATTGTAGCTGTATTCATGAGCTTCTTGTTCATCTAAAGCTATAGATAGAACTCCTCTTATAACAGTCATATAGACATTGGAGTTTGAATAATGCTCTGGTAAACCTTCATTCTCATTAAAAACCATGTGTAGATAATGTATATTTTCATCGAATATAACTTTTTCTACTGCTTTTTCATTGCCTTTTGATAAATTAAATGTTTTTTCTATCATTCTAAATCTCTCCTTTATTATTTTAAAATTAAATTTCATATTTCAATCTTACCATCATAAAACTAAATACAATAGACACCTATGTTTCTTTTTATTATAATTAAAATAAAAAGGGGAACTTATGATTAATATATTAAAGAATATATCACTCTTTAGAAATGTAGATACTTTGCTTTTAAAAAATGTAATTGGAACCTATAATCTTCAAAATAGAATTTATAATAAGGGTAAAACTGTTCATGACCAAAACGAAGTTTGTTCTGGAATAGATGTAATTCTATCAGGCAAGCTTGTTGCTTACTCTTTAACTAGTCGTGGTTCAGAAACAACTGTATTTGAATTTACTAGTGGTGGTGTAGTAGGGGCTAATCTTTTGTTTGGTGATAATAACAAATATCCTTTAAATATTTATAGTATAGAGGAAACTAGTCTGATATATATCCCCAAATCTGCTGTAGACACATTGTTGAAAGATCAGCTTTTTGCAATAGAGTTTATAAAAATTTTATCTTCTAACTCACAAGGTCTTAATAGAAAAATTGCAATATACACCCAAAAATCTTTAAGAGAAAATCTCACAAACTACCTGTCTGCTCAAGCCAATATTCAAAATTCTAAAACAATCTATCTTCCCATAAGTAAAAAACAACTTGCAGACCATCTTGGTGTTCAAAGGCCTTCTTTATTTCGTGAATTAAAAAACATGAAGGATGAAGGACTGGTTGAAATTAATAACAGAATAATTACTTTGCTGATTTAGTAAACATCTAATATTCTCCACCCTTTACTAGTGATTAATGCCTTTATAAAATATGATTAACGTATAAAAGCCTGTGGGAAAACTCCTGCAGGCATTTTTTTATGCCTTTTTTTAGATATGTTTTCTCAAACCTCAACTTGCTGATAATACTCTAGAAAATTGAGATGCACGATGCATCTTTTTTAATGAAATATGGACATATTTACCATATACAATATTGAAAAGCAATCAAAATATCCGTATCAAATTACTACATTGATGAACATACTACAATAATATTCTTCCAATATAAGAGCAGATTATTTTGAAACATTTATAGTTTTAAGCGATAATAAAGGTACAACTTGATGTTGTACCTTTATTGATTGGAGATTTGTATGCAACGATATATTGCTTTATTACGTGGAATTAACGTAGGTGGAAAAAACAAGATACCGATGAAAGAATTAAAACGATGCTTTGAACAGTTGAACTTTGTTGATGTTTGCACACATCTGCAAAGTGGAAATGTCATCTTTTCTACGGACGCAACTAGCATTGAAACCATGCGATCGTTAATCGAAAAACAGATAACTGAATCTTTTAATTTACACATTCCAGTACTGATTGTTTCTTTAAGCAAATTAAAAGATGCTTTTATGCATGCACCCACATGGTGGAATACAGATGATGCAACAATTTATGATAATTTGATTTGTTTGTTTCCAGGCGTAGATAGTTTGGATTTCTATCAAAGGATTGGACTACCAAATGAAGCATTGGAAAAAGTTGCTTGCTACAAAGACTTTATTTTTTGGTCATTTGTGAAAAAAGACCATCAGAAGTCTACCTGGTGGAAGAAAACAGCAAGTGATCCTTTTCGCATGCAAATCACAATTCGTACAGCAAACACCATTAAAAAAATAGTGGACATGTAAAATAGGGGGATGCAAATGGAACCATTCACATTTAGTAGTAGAGAAGCATTTCGAACATGGCTCGCAGAACATGCACATACGAGCGAAGGAATTTACATTCGCTTCATTAAAGGAAAGCAGACGCAAACATTAACTGCCAATCAAGCACTAGAAGAGGCCTTGTGCTTTGGGTGGATTGATGGACATATGAAGAAAGTTGATGATACAAGCCATGTTGAATATTTTGCTTTGCGTAAAAAACAAAGCAAATGGTCGCTTAAAAATAAACAGTTGGTCGAAGCCTTGCTTGCTAAAGGTTTGGTTACAGAGCTAGGCATTCAAAAGATTGAAGAAGCAAAAGAAAATGGTTTATGGCAAGCTGCAAGCAAACCTAGTGATATCAGTGAAAAAGAAATCAAAGAATTGGAAAATCAGTTGCAGGTAGAGCCTGAAGCTTACAAAAATTTCAAAGCAATGTCAGCTTCCATTAGAAAAACCTATACACGTGCATACTTGGATGCTAAAACTGAACAAGATCGTAACAAACGCTTGCAGTGGATTATTGATCGTGTAAAACAGAACTTAAAACCAATGTAAATACGCTCGAGCAATCATGTATTGCTGGTTCAGCATACAAATACATGGACAGTTTCGCTATTCTATGGTATTATCCATGGGCTCTGTCTATTGTATAGACACAAACAATAAATCAGAACCTTGGTTTATGTGAGACAAAAGAAAGAAATAGGTAAACCATGGAATTTAACCAATTAGGTATCAGTACACCCATCCAAAACGTACTAACACAACAAGGCTATAAACAACCAACTTTGATTCAAGAAAAAACCATACCTGCAGCACTTGAAGGAAATGATATTCTTGGACTTGCACAAACGGGAAGTGGAAAAACGGCAGCATTTGCAATTCCTACACTTCAACAATTGGCACAAAGTAAACGAAAAAATAGAAGCATCAAAGCACTTGTTTTAACACCAACTAGAGAGTTGGCCATTCAAGTACACGATAGTTTTACAACCTACGGTAAAAACTTACCATTAAAAACTGCCGTTATCTTTGGTGGGGTAAATCAAAACAAACAAGTAAAGCAAATGCAAGCTGGCGTTGACATTTTAGTTGCAACACCTGGACGCTTACTCGACTTAATCAAACAAGGCTTTGTCGATATTTCAATAATTGAAATCTTTATTTTAGATGAAGCGGATCGCATGTTGGATATGGGATTTATTCACGACATCAATAAGGTGATTAAATACATTCCCAAAAATATACAAACGATGTTATTTTCTGCGACCATGCCTAAAGAAATTGTCGGTATTGTGGACCGTTTATTAAAAAATCCAACCAAAGTATCCGTAACACCTGTTTCTTCAACCGTAGATACGATTGAACAAGGTGTCTATTATGTTGATCGCAATCATAAGATTGACTTGTTAAAGGAATTTATGTTGGAACACAAACATGAACCTGTACTAATTTTTACACGTACAAAACGTGGCTCAGATAAATTGATGCGTGACTTAGCTAAACGTGACATTAGCGCAAAAGCAATTCATGGAAACAAGTCACAAAATGCTCGTCAAATTGCCTTAACCATGTTTAAAAATAACGAAATTGATGCTTTGATTGCTACAGATATTGCCAGTCGAGGGATTGATATTCATGACTTAAAATATGTCATCAATTACGATTTACCCGAACAAGCGGAGAGTTATGTTCACCGTATTGGACGAACTGGACGAGCAGGAAATCGTGGAACAGCTATTTCGTATTGTAGCTACCAGGAGATCCCTTTGTTAAAAGATATTGAAAAACTGATCAAAAAGAAAATTCACGTACTTGAAAATGAGGCATATCCACTGATTGATAAAACGGAAAAAGAAAAGAAAAAAGCCAAGCCTAAAAAAGTACCAAAAGACAAACGTGAAGAAACCGTTGTAAAAAAACACAAAAGCAAAAAACATAAACGTGTGGATCCTAAAAACTTTAAAAATAAAGAGGGAAAGAAAAAGAAAGAAACTACTGTTGACCAATCAAAACCACAAGGTCGTAAAAAGTATAATCAAACGGCGAAAAAGAGAGGAAATACCAAACATGCCACATACAAAAAGAAGTAATATCTATCCTGGTTTAAAAGTAGATATTATTCTAAAACAAGACCAAAGAACGGGTACAAAAACACGCGGTATTGTGAAAACATTATTAACAAATTCACCAAATCATCCGCATGGAATTAAAGTACGCTTGGAAAATGGTCTTGTGGGACGAGTGGCTAACATTATAAAGACATCGATATAGGGGGCATTATGAAATTAGAACATGTAGCAATGTATGTAGAAAACTTGGAACAAGCAAAAGCATTTTTTATTACGTATTTTGAGGCAGTCGCAAATGAGATTTACCACAATCCCAATACTGGATTTTCATCTTATTTTCTTTCGTTTCAAGATGGTGCAAGATTGGAACTTATGCACAAACCAAACATGACAAAAACAAATGTATGTGAAGAGCACTTTGGATACGTTCACCTGGCTTTTTGTGTGGGAAGCAAACAAGGAGTCGATACACTTACAAAACGGCTTGTAGAAGCGGGTTATGAGCTTGTCAGCGGACCTCGCACGACAGGTGATGGTTATTACGAAAGTTGTATTAAAGGATTTGAAGGAAATATAATCGAAATTACGGCTTAACACCACCAACATCATGTAGGTGGTGTTTTATGACAATTTCCTAAGCATTCATAACATTTACAATACTGCATTCTGTTTATAGAATATAATTTTATTCTAAGATAAAAGGGGGCATACATATGTTATGGGAACTGGAAGCCTTGATCATGAATGCAAAACGTGTGACAACACCAGATAGCCACAATTTCAAACTCTGGCTTTTATTTGCATTTCTTGCATATTTAGTGATTAATCACTTTGTAAGTAGACAAAAATAGAATACAATAAACTTACATCCAAACGAGACGATGGTTTCGTTTGTTTTTTTATCCTCATTTTTTGATTATTTAAATGTTAAAAACTTTATAAGTTTGCTACAATGGGAGAAAGAAATAAAAAACTACATAAATTAAAAATAATTCGCATACGTTGTACCATTGAGAATCATCAATCATCAAGTGAGGAACCTATGAAGCAAATGGAAGATAATTTACAAGCTTATGTAACATGTACAAGTTTTATTGATTACAAACATCCCAACATCAAAAAGTTGGTGGATCAAATTTATGAAAAAAGTCTTGATACACGAGACTATATCAAACGTTGTTTCGAATTTGTTCGTGATGAAATCGCGCATTCGTGGGATATTCAAGATAAACGAATTACGATTAAAGCAAGCGACGTGTTGCTTGAAGGCGTAGGTGTATGTTTATCCAAGTCCAATTTATTGGCAGCTTTACTTCGAGCAAAACGAATTCCTTGTGGAATTTGTTACCAACGCTTACGTTTATCAGAACATGCAGATCGTTCATATTGCATTCACGCCTTAAACGCAGTGTATTATGAAGGCAAGTGGCGACGTTTGGATGCCCGTGGCAACAATACTAGTGTATATGCAACACTTAACCACAATCATGAAGCACTGGCCTTTCATGTGTGTATAGAGGATGGGGAAGTGGACTATGATGAAGTATATGCAGAGCCTTTAAACCAGGTGATGAATCCTTTATTAAATGCCCATAATATGATAGATTTCTACAAATATCACATGCTAGAGAAATTATAACAGGTTCCATTGAACCTGTTTTTTTCTATGAAAAATGCATGTAAGTAAATGTAAGAAATAGTGAAACTTTCAGTTTTTCTGCCTATTATCTGTAAGCGTTTTCAAGTATAATTTACTTATGAAGCTAAAGGGGAAGATACCATGAAAGAAATCCTAAAAGAGAAGAAGATTGAACACTTAATACATTTTACAAACGCGGAAAATTTATTCAATATATTCCGTTATGGACTTATACCAAGAACTGAACTTGTAAAACGCGATATTGAATCGGCATTTAACTTGCGAAGCCGCAAATATCATGATGCGGTTGCCTTAACCATTGAGTTTCCAGATTATACGCAGTTCAACGCGATCCGCTTTCGCCAACACAATTTACCTTGGGTAATTTTGAAAATTGATGCAAGTAAAATCAATTATAATGCTTGTGCGTATTCGCCACTAAAGGGAAGTGAACTACGTTACGGCCAAGAAGGGTTTTTATCGTTATTTGATGAAGTTGATGATCAAAAAAGTAGAGCAGAAATGGAATTGGACGCTTGTTATCCAACCACGGTACAATCCAAAGTCTTATGCTATGAAACCATTCCGGTTGATGCCATTAAAGAAGTGCATTTTCCAGATGCTGATAACTATTGGATCTACAAAGGAACCATTCCAAAGAAAAGCAAAGCGCAAGTCAAAGTGGACCGTTCGTATTTTCGTACGCGTCACGATTTTGAGTTTTGGAAAGTCAATAATTACAAACCCTTACCACAATAAAAAAGAAGAAACCTATAAACCTAGGTTTCTTCTTTCTTTTGGGTCTATTTCATAGTAGTCTTTATACCACTGTGTTTTACGAATGGCTTCAATACCACCTTTTTCCTTGATTAAATCGGCAATTGTTACATCATTCAAAAACATTTTTAGTTCCGCACCAGCTCGGTACCAAACTTCACGATACACAAAACGTGATAATGCATCTGGATTGTCACGACGTGGGGCAAGTCCATCAACAGGTTCCATGGCCATAATGACACTATAAATCGTGATGTCCTCAGGTCGAATGGATAGTTTATATCCACCTTTGTGTCCACGTACACTTGTAATGTAATTTGCTTTTTTTAATTCAATAAAAATTGTTTCAATATACTTTGCTGACAGTTGTAAATGGCGACTTGCACTTTTGACAGTAATCAAACCCTGATCCTCAAAAATTGCACATCCAATTAACACACGAACCGCATATCTAGATTTGGTAGTTAATTTCATTAGTAAACCCCTCCCTATACGATTCAACCAAGCTTTTTATCGTTATTTTCTCCAACGAACGATACAGTTGTTCCTGTGTGCGTTTCCACAAATTACTGGTCATACATTGATCGACTTGTGGGCAATATCCAGACACACAATAGACGATTTCAACGTTTTGTTCAACTGCTAATACGATATCTTTACAGGTTATATCTTGCGTAGGGCGTGCCAAAGTATATCCTCCGGTTTTCCCACGTTTACTAACAACGATGTTAGCACTCTTTAGATCACGGAAGATATGTTCTAGAAATTTTGCTGAACAGTTACGTTTATTCGCAATGTCAGCAATGGACATACTTCTTTCCTCATTCGCCAAGTACACCAAGCATTCAACTGCATAAACTCCTCTTTTACTTATCTTCATACATGAATTATATCACACATTTTGCGCTAAATCTATAATTCCTAGCATTTCAATGGGATTATTTTATTGACGTAGATTGTTATTGCACTTGTAGACAACGTCCAGTGATACAGTAGGAATTACAAATGACGAATAGAGTCGGGGATAAGCGGTTTTTTTAGAAGGCTTAGAACGCTTTAAAATATGTTAAATACTACATCTTTTTTGATATGCTTTGACTATGAAAGGAAAATAAGGTTAAATAATACTAAACAATTAGAGGAGATCACATGAACACAATACTATTTGATTTAGACGGTACGTTATTACCGATGGATTTAGATGAATTCATTAAACAATACTTTGGACAATTGAAACGTCGTTTTGCCAATACAGATTACGATCCTGAGGTTTTAATCAAGGCCATTTGGGCTGGAACCGAAGCGATGGCAAGTAATGATGGAAGTAAAACCAATGCTGCTATTTTCTGGGAAACCTTTGAGCAAGTAAGCAACCTTAAAGTAAACGAAGTTGAAAAAACATTCGAAGACTTCTATGGTACAGACTTTCAAAACATTGAGCGTGTTGTTACCAAAAACCAAAGCATTATCGATGCCATTGAAATCTTAAAACAAAAGGGATATAAAATGATTGCAGCAACCAATCCACTGTTTCCAAAAATTGCAAGTGAATCAAGACTTCGTTGGTCAGGTGTCGATACTACAGCGTTTTTGGAAGTAACGACATTTGAAGATTACCACTACTGCAAACCCAACCCAGATTATTTTAATGAAGTACTAAAAAAACATAACTTAGACAAGGACGATGTCATGATGGTGGGTAATGATGCACAAGAAGATGGTGCCATTATGAAACTAGGGATTCCTTTATATTTAATCAACGATCACTTAATCGACCGTAGAGATGATGCAAAAAAAGCAAACTGGAACACATCAAGTGATAAGTTCTTGGAGTTTGTAAAAGATTTACCAAATATCGCATAAAAAAAGATGACAATGTCATCTTTTCTTTTTGTTTGATACACGTATATCTTTGATTGAATCAATTACTTTTTCTAATGGTTCAAGTCGATTACGTTCAAGTGTAGAACGTAGATCTGGATATGCTTTTTTGAAGTGAGCGATACGTTTTTCATATCGTTGACTTGCTTTAATGGTTTTGTCGGTAATATCCGTACGTAACGATTGGATGTTTTCATTGACTTGTTTAGCCAGGTGTTCTGCATCTGTACCAACCTTAACACGCAAAGCATTTGCACGTTTTAGTGCCTTGTTGATATCCAATGCATGTACAAATGAGAATGTTAAGTCCGTTATAAAGATTCCTAACAATAAACCAGTCAATACGTATTTTGTCACTTCCGGTAACGCTTGAATAAGCGCAAGTATTTCTGGGTGAATCACATAAACAAGTGCCAATCCCATGATTCCAAACAAGAATGAGTTTTTTAAACAAATACGTCCATTCAAGTTGAACTTATAAGAAGAGTAATCCCACCAGCGAAGATGGAAGATTTTTTCCATCCCATAACTAGTTACGTACTCTAAGATACTTGTTACCACAACACCCAAAAGGAAAATGAGTGGTGGATAGGCGACAAATGGATCCAATATATACAAAACAGCAAGTGCACCAAATCCGTAGATTGGGCAAATACATCCGTATAAAAATCCACGTTTCACCAAGTGTCTTTTCCCAACACTGACATAGATAGTTTCACAAACCCATCCTAAAAAAGCATACATAAAGAAGGCAAGGATGGCATCAAACAGATTCATGTTGCTCCTCCATGTTTAGTTTTGCATTACTCAACATCAATTTGATTCGGTTTTCCTGGTTAATGGAACTAGCTCCTGGATCGTAATCAATTGGCACAATGTTAGAGTATGGGTAATTATCTTTGATTTTTCGCATCATTCCTTTTGCGACGATATGATTTGGTAGACAACCAAAAGGTTGGCAACAAACGATATTATTCACATCAGATTCAATAAGTTCCAACATTTCACTAGTTAATAACCATCCTTCTCCCATTTTTACACCTTTCGAGATGTAATCAGAGGCGATGTTACTGATTTGACTGAAGTCTGACATGGGACGGAAAACACCATGTTTCTTAATCGCTTTGATCATTTTACGTTGTGAGTGAATGATGTATTTAATAACGATTTTTGCAAAGTTACGATTCATTTTATTGATTCCATATAAACTGTAATCAAGTATCATATTTTCACAACAATAAGCAATAAAGTCCATCAATCCAGTTACAACAGGTTCTGCACCTTCTTTTAACAGGAATTCTTCCAAATTGTTGTTTCCAAGTGGGGAATACTTCATGTATATTTCACCAACGATACCAACTTTGACTTTATCCTCATTGCTGCGCGCAATCGTTGCATAATCATCTAAGATTTCTTTGTAGTTCGCTTTAATGTGTAAGAACTTTGTTGAGTGTAAACTATCTGCAACTTTTTTGGTCCACTTTTTGTCCATTGCTGCTGTTGCACCTGGTTCAAGTTCATATGGTTTACATTGGTTGGAAATCCACATCAATAAATCACCATAAATGATTCCATATACCGCTTTGATTAAAAACTTATAAGTGAACGTAAATCCACTGTTTTTTTCAAGTCCGTAAAAGTTAACTGAAATAACGGGAACATGGGCCATACCATTGTTCTTTAATGCTTTACGAAGTAGGTGTATGTAATTACTTGCACGACATCCACCACCCGTTTGTGTAATGATCAAGGCAATTTTATCTAAGTCATAATTTCCACTTTTTAATGCATCGATCATTTGTCCTACCACAAGCAAGGCAGGGTAGCACGTATCATTGTGTACGTTTTTTACACCTTCATTGATGATGTTTTGATGGTTGGTTTTTAACAATTCCACTTTATAACCTTCAGAAACAAGCAGTTCCTCAATGATTTCAAAGTGCATGTTTAACATATTAGGAATCAAAATGGTATGCGTTTTTTTCATTTCTTTGGTAAATTCAACGCGTTCTACTTTACTCATTTGCTTCCTCTCTTTCTTCCATTGCTGCTAATAGGGAACGAATTCGAATTTTAACAGCTCCTAGGTTATCGATTTCATCGATTTTAAGTTGTGTATACATTTTATCGTTTTCATGAAGAATTTCATGAATCTCATCCGATGTAATGGAGTCAAGACCACAACCAAAGCTAACCAGTTGCACAAGCTCACAATTATCAATATTTGCAATATAGTTTGCTGCTTGGTATAAACGGGCATGATAGGTCCATTGGTTTAATACGTGGAACTTTTCGAACTCTACGGTTCTAGCGACACTATCCTCTGAAATAACCGCAACTCCTAATGAAGTAATTAAGCGGTCAATTCCATGGTTAATTTCTGGGTCGATATGGTAAGGACGACCAGCTAAACAAATGATTTTTAAATGTTCTTTTTGCGCATAAGCCAGTGCATCACGTGCATATTTTTCAATTTCATTTGTATGAGCTTCGTACTCATCGTAAGCTTTTTGACTTGCGTGTATCATTTCCTTTTTTGAAATATCATATCCGTGTTTTTTAAAGTAACGTGTAATTTTCTTTACGAAATCCTTTTTGTCGTTTAAGGATATATATGGGTAAAGGAAGGGAACATCAAGATCCATGTTGGCCTTAATGACTTCAGGATAATAGGCAACCACAGGGCAGTTGAAACAGTTGTCACTAATCCCTTCATCAAAGTTGTAAGTCATTGCTGGATAGAAAATCACATCCAAATCCTTCTCTAATAAATTGACGATATGACCGTGAACAAGTTTTGCAGGATAACATGCTGTATCCGATGGAATCGTATGTTGTCCCTTATTGTAAATCGCTTTACTAGAACGATCACTTAAGACAACTTCAAAGCCTAATTCCGTAAAGAAGGTATGCCAGAATGGTAAGTTTTCGTACATATTTAAGACCATTGGTAAACCTAAACGACCTCGTGATCCTGGTTTTGATTTTTCTTTATAAGATTCTAACTTTGCCATTTTTAAAGCATAAACGTTAGGGATATCAAAGTTTGCTTCACCCTTGATTGGGCGTTCACATTTATTACCTGCAATTAACCGTTTACCATCACCGAATGTATTGATGGTAAGACTACAATTATTTCCACACAATTTACAATTCACCACACGTGATGTATGTTCGAAATTTTCAACTTCTTCACGGTTTAAAATTGTACTTGTCCCAGTTGATTTTTCTTGGGCGATTAAGGCAATTCCAAACGCACCCATTAAACCTGAAATTTGTGGACGTACCACTGGTTTGTCCAATTCTTTTTCAAAACTGCGAAGGACCGTATCATTTAAGAATGTACCACCTTGGACAACGATGTTTTTTCCTAAATCTTCTGGATCTGCGATTCGAATCACTTTATAAAGTGCATTTTTTACAACAGAAATTGCCAGTCCAGCACTAATATCTTCTACCGTTGCTCCATTTTTCTGTGCTTGTTTTACCGAAGAGTTCATAAACACGGTACAACGACTACCTAAATCTACGGGATGTTGTCCCATCAATCCCATTTGTGAGAATTGAATGATGTCGTATCCAAGTGAATTGGCAAAAGTTTCAATGAAACTACCACATCCAGAACTACATGCTTCATTAAGGATAATTTCATCGATGCGATTGTCTTTAATTTTAAAACACTTCATGTCTTGTCCACCAATATCGATAATAAAATCAACGTTTGGTTCAAATAATTTTGCTGCTGTGTAGTGAGAAATTGTTTCTACTTCACCTTGGTCCATGTGGAAAGCTTGTCGTACAAGTTCTTCTCCATAACCAGTTACACCACTACCTGCAATTTGAATATTAGGATTGATCGCGTAAATGTTTAACAATTGTTCACGCACAACATCCACCGGATTTCCTTGGTTGGATGTATAGTTGGAATATAGCATACGATGTTGTTCATCTAACAACACAATTTTCGTTGTTGTACTTCCAGCATCAACTCCTAGGTATGCCTTTCCTTGATAACTTGCAAGATCCGTTTCTTCTACTTTAGCAAGGGCATGACGATTTTTAAATGCAAGATAGTCTTCGTCATTTTCAAATAGGGGAGGTAAGCCCTCATGAGTTACTTTTACATTCGCTGCATGTTTTAATGCATCCATCAATTGTGCATAGGTATAATCTTGTGTTTCGCCTTCAGCGCTGATAGCAGCTCCTAAAGCAACAAAGTACGGACCCATTTCTGGTAAGGTTGCTTGACTTTCATCAATCTTTAATGTCGCAATAAAACGATCACGCAATCCTTTATTAAAGGATAAAGGACCACCAAGGAATAGAACATTGCCATCAATGTTACGACCTTGCGCAAGTCCTGTAATCGTTTGATCCACAACTGCTTGAAAAATACTTGCGGCTAAGTTTTCTTTTTGTGCTCCTTGGTTCAATAATGGTTGAATATCCGTTTTGGCAAACACTCCACAACGTGAAGCAATCGGATATAGTTTGGTATAGTTTTGTGAGAGGGTATCGAGTTGGGCTAAATCAACATTCAACAAGCTTGCCATTTGGTCAATGAAAGCACCGGTTCCACCAGCACACGTTGAATTCATTCGCTCTTCTAAAGCACCTTTCAAAAAAATGATTTTTGCATCTTCACCACCAAGTTCGATCACTACATCACTGTCTTTGTGATATTTTCGAACGGCTTTGGTTGTCGCAAAAACCTCTTGAACAAATGGTAGGTTTGCATTGTTTGCAATCCCTAATCCTGCGCTTCCCGTTAAAGAAATCTTAAACTTGTGATCTTTAATCAATGGTTTAAGTTCTTCAATCTTTTCTAACGCCATTTCACGTACTCTTGATTTGTGGCGTTCATAACTCTTATATACTACTTCATTTGTATCGTTTAATACGACTGCTTTAATTGTCGTAGACCCGATATCCAAGCCTATTTTATATGTCATATGCATTGTTCCCTCATTTTTCCATATGTGTCATTCTAACACAAAGCTTCACGAATATTCAATGATTTGCAAAGGTTTCACACATGGTTATATAAGGATACAACAAGAAAAAATAGCCATTGGCAAATCAATTGGGAAAGTAAAGCGGTTTCATTGGACTTTCATGGGTATTCTAATGTGTTTATAAGTAAATTATGATATACTTGATTAAGGAAATTCACATACCAAATAATAAAAAAGAAAGAGGATTATAATATATGGATACAATTAAAATATTTGCGTTGGGTGGTCTTGACGAGAACGGAAAAAACATGACCGTTGTTGAGATTAACGACGTAATCTTTATCGTGGAGGCGGGAATTATGATTCCTGACAGCGCTCTACTAGGCGTGGAATACGTCATTCCTGATTTTGATTATCTAATTGAAAATCAAGAACGCATTGCCGGGATTTTTATTACGCATGCACATGATGATGTCATGCGAGCATTACCATTTTTACTAAAACAGATTAACATTCCAATTTACACTGGAAAATTCACATCGTTGTTTGTGCATGATTTATTACGTGAGGCAGGTATTAATGAATACGTGTTACACGTTGTGGACCGCTCAAGTACATTCAAAGTAAACGACGTTCCCATTCGTACATTTGCGATGACACATGCAACACCAGACAACTTTGGTATTGCTTTTATGACAAGCCAAGGAGCAATCGTGTTCTCTGGTGAGTTCATTGTTGACTACAATAGTTTAAGTGATGAATATCGAATGGATGTCAATGTGCTAAGCGAAATTGGAAACAAGGGTGTGTTAGCTTTATTAAGTGAATCAGTAAGTGCCGCAAACGAAGGACATACTGCACCACATCACCAAATCAAAGAAAAGCTAGAACCAATCTTTGAAGAAAGTGGAAACGATCGTTTGATTGTTGCTTGTTACCGTCAAAGTTTATATCGCATCATCGAAATACTTGATATGGCGATGAAATATAAAAAGAAAATCTTTATTCGTGATAAAGAAATGATTAAAACGTTAAAGTATTTGGATGAACTTGGATATTACAAAGTTCCAAAAAACATGATCATTCCACGTGATAAATTTAAAAACGATATGAAGAATGTCGTTATCTTAGTTACTGGACGAGGCAAGCGTTTATTCTTAAAGATCTCAACAATTGCTACCAATGAAGACAAGTATGTTGAAATGCAAAAGAACGATACAATTGTTATTACCAGTCCAGTGGTGAACGGAACCGAACACGAAGCGGTGAACATGGAAAATGAAATCTATAAAGAAGGTGGACGCATTTACTCCTTAAAAGCAAAAGATGCTGCAAGTATGCACCCATCTAAAGAAGATTTAAAGATGGCATTATTCTTATTTAAACCAAAATACTACATTCCAGTAAAAGGGGAGTATCGTCACTTAATTGCCAATGCAAACCTTGCAAGTTCAATGGGTTATGCAGATGATAAAATCATCTTGCTTGATAATGGACAAATCGCAACCTTTGTAAATCAAAAGTTAATTTCAACTGATGATGTTATCAAATTGGAAGATCAACTGATCGATGGAGATGAAAACTGGGATGTAACCGGGGTTGTCTTAAAAGACCGTGAATGGTTATCAACGGATGGAGTTATGATTATTGGGGTGACTCTTGATAACCGCACGAAGAAAATCATCAGTGGAATTGATGTACAAACAAGAGGTTTGGTCTACTTAAAAGACGCAGACTACTTGATTAAAGAAGTGATGAACATCATGAAGAAAACAATTGAAAAAGCAGTGAAAGACCACCGTTATGACAACTTGGAGTGTCGTGCGGAAGCAAAAGATAAGATCAGTAAGTACTTGGTAAAAGAAACTGGAAAACGACCAATGGTCTTACCTGTGATTCTAGAAACAACAAACGTATAAATATAGGTGGGGACATATGGCAAAAAAGAAAACAACAAAAAGAACAAATAAAAAGAAGGACCGCGCTTTAGAAAGTGAGGTTCTTCTCTATGTCTACTGTTTACTTTTCATTACAGTAGCTCTCATTGGATTACTAAGTGTCGGTCTCGTAGGGGAAATGCTCAACCATGGCTTGCGCTTTGTCGTTGGTGAAAGTACACCAGCTATTTTTGTCCTGTTTTTAATTCTATGTGTGTACTACATGATTAAAAAAACATTCAAAGGTATGAACAAGAAACTTGTCATCATGTTGATCATTGGTTTTTTACTCATTCAAACCTTATTAACGACATTTATGGATGTAGATTTTAAAGGGCAAGCATTTCTTACGTACTATATGGATAATACCGGAAACATTTTAAGTGGTGCTTTCCATGCTGGTGGAGGAATTGTTGGTGCATTACTATACAGCTTATCTACGATTTTATTTGATAAAACAGGAACGTACATTCTATTAGCAGGATTGACATTAATTTACATCTTGGTTGCTTTGCGCAAAAAAGATCGCGAAATGATCAAAGCTTGGTTTACACGCATTGGTGAAAAACACGAAGTGCGTAAAGAAAATCGTAAGATTAAAAAAGTTGCTGACAAAGAAGCAAAACTGTTTGATTATGAAGAGCCAGAAGTTGAACCAGAAGAAGACTTTGCCGATTTACTTTATCAAACAAGTGAACCAACAAATGTTGGTATTCTAGCTGATGATGTACATGAACCAGAAGTCACTACACCATTTGTGCAAGAGGAACATATCACAGAGCAACCTACAGAACGCCTTGTTTCAACGGATTACTCGCGTTATAAACTACCGAGCATCAACTTGTTAAACGTGCCAGAGCGCAAAGGTAAAAACAGTAGCAACGTCAATGCTGCAAACGAATCTGGAAAACGATTGGTGTACATCTTAAAGCAGTTTGATGTAAATACTCAACTGGTTGCAACACACATTGGACCAAGTGTAACAAAATTTGAATTAAAAGTAGAAGAAGGTGTCCGTGTTAATAAAATTAGCAACCTTCAACAAGATATTAAAATGGGCTTGGCGGCTAAAGATATACGAATCGAAGCCCCAATTCCTGGTAAGAGTACCGTTGGAATTGAAATTCCTAACCAAGAAAAAACATTGGTTAACATTCGCGATTTACTTCGTACCATTCCGCAAAGTAATGCCAATAAGAAATTGCTATTCACCTTAGGGAAAGACTTAATGGGAAACAATGTCTATGGTGAATTGAATAAAATGCCTCACTTACTTATTGCCGGAGCAACCGGTAGTGGAAAGAGTGTTTGTGTAAACAGTATCATTACTTCACTTTTAATGCGTACGAAACCAGATGAAGTAAAGATGTTACTTATTGATCCTAAGAAAGTGGAATTTACGATGTATGCAAATATCCCGCATTTACTTGGACCTGTAATTACCGATGGAGATAGTGCAAACCGTGCACTTAAAGTGGTAGTTAATATCATGGAAGAACGTTACAACTACTTTTCACAGGCAGGGGTACGTAACATTGCTGGATACAATGAATTTGTGAAGAAAACTGGTGCAAAACCACTTCCATGGATCGTTGTTATTATCGATGAACTTGCTGATTTAATGTTGGTTGCAGCCAAAGAAGTAGAAGCGAGCATTCAAAGAATTACACAACTTGCCAGAGCTGCAGGGATTCATTTAATCGTTGCAACGCAACGTCCAAGTGTGGATGTTATTACCGGAGTTATCAAAGCCAACATTCCAAGTCGTATAGCCTTTGCAGTTAGTTCAGCTATTGACTCAAGAACCATCCTTGATCAACAAGGAGCAGAAAAACTCTTAGGTCTAGGAGATATGCTATACATTCCACAAGGTGAAAACTCACCTGTACGTGTGCAAGGATGCTTTGTCTCAGATGATGAAGTTGAAGCTATTGCAAATGCATGTAGTTCACAAGCTGGACCAAACTATGAAGATGCCTTTATTCGCTTAGAAGAACACGATGGGCAAGTGGCAAGCACCATCAGTAGTGATCCACTATTTGATGAAGTTTACCAATTTGTTATCGAATCGCAAAAAGCGAGCACTTCATTTATTCAACGAAAATTTTCAATTGGATATTCTAGAGCTGCACGTTTGATTGATTTATTAGAAGAACAAGGAGTTATTGGACCAGCCAATGGTTCCAAACCACGTGAGGTCTACCGTAAACCAGCAACAGACGAATAAGGAGAAAAGTTATGAATTTAAAAGTGATTAACGAAACAAAATTCAAAAATATTATCATTAGTGTGCGTTTTCGTTCACCAATGAAAAAGGAAACGGTTGCCCAAAAGATGGTGATTTCAGATTACCTAACTAACGTATGTCAACCATATCCAACCAAAGCGATTCTTGTGGATCGTTTAAATGCCATGTATGGGGCAAGTCTATCAAGTAATTATATGACCTATGGAAATAGCCAAGTTGTTGAATTACGTGCACGAATCATCGATCCATCATACATTGACGGTAAACAGGATTTATTGATGGAAGCCATCGAAATGATGAAAGCATTTTTATTTGAACCATTGTTAGATGGTGATGGAAACTTGCTAAAAAACTATGTTGATGAAAGCATCCGCATGACGTTAAGTAAAACAACACGAATGATTGATGAACCAAGCCAATACGCTGCAAGCAAGGCACTTCATGATGCGGGGAAAGGTTTTGCCTTAGAAAATCAAGTCCTGTTTTTTGAAGATGCGGTAAAAGCAATCACGCCAGCATCTTTACTAAACGCCATCCAAACCATGGTTCGCGAAGACTACATGGAAGTTGTTGTCATTGGTAATGTTGATCCTATTGTAAACGCACAAATCAAAGATGCCTTCAACAATACAGGTGAATTAGTACCTGCCGTGTCTTACACGCTTGAAGCAAAACAAACCGATGTATATCAAGAAGAGTATCGCGACATCTCACAAGCATACATCTCGATGGTGTATCAAAGTCATGTAAGCAACGTGGATGAAGATTACTGGAAACTTGCAGTGGCAAATGCCATTTTTGGGCAAACACCATCTTCTTTATTATTTCGAGAAGTTCGCGAGAAACATTCTCTTGCATATTCCATTCACTCTGGATTGCAACCCTACGATGGTGCGTTATGCGTCAACGTTGGTGTAAATGAAGAAAACATCGAAAAAACAATCGCTTTAATTAAGGAACAATTCACACGTGTTCAAAATGGAGACTTTGATCATGACACCATCCAAGTAGTAAAAGATATGTTAGCAAACTCGCTTTATACACAAATGGATGATCTTCATGGTATTTTAAACTTTTCTTACCGCAATATGATTTTAGCCAACGATGCAACGGTTGAAGATATTATTGCAAACATCAACGAAACAACCTTAGAAGACATTATGCGCATCATGGCAAACGTAGAACTAGTGGAAACGTTTGTGTTACGTAAAGGAGATGACAAATAATGAAGAAAATAACAAATCATCACTTTAAAGAAACGTATATAAGTGAAACATTAGATAACGGATTACATGTGGTTTTATGGCAAAAACCTGGATTTAAGAAAAGCAATTTCGTTTTTGGTACACCTTTTGGTGGACGTGACCACGATCAAAAAGATGAACACGGAAACGTACACAGTTATCCAGAGGGAGTTGCACACTTTCTTGAACATAAAATGTTTGAAAAAGAAGGGAAGGATGTTATGGAAGAGTTCTCAAGTATGGGAGCCAACGTCAATGCCTTTACATCCTATGATGAAACTGCCTATTATTTTTCAACAACAAACAATCCAATCAAACCTTTGAACTTATTGTTGGATTTCGTTCAAGAATTAACCATTACAGAAGAATCTGTAGAAAAAGAAAAAGGCATTATTATACAAGAATTGGAAATGTATAACCAAATGCCAGATTCACGCTTGTATAGCGAACTGTTTTCATCAATGTTTGATATTCATCCAATGAAACACGACATTGGGGGAACTGCTAATAGCGTCAATGCAATCACTTTAGATACCTTGTATGAATGTTACAAGTTAAACTACCATCCCAGTCGTATGATCTTGGTTGGTGTTAGTGGACATGATCCAAAAGAATTGATGGAAGTCATCAAAGCAAACCAAGCAAAGAAAAGCTTTGAACGCCCATATCAAGCAAGTCGAATCTACGTTGATGAACCAATTAAGGTGCATACAGCAAAGAAACAAATTGAGATGGATATCACAACGCCAAAAACGGTTATTGCTTTTAAAACACCTGGAATCATTGATAGTAAACAAGCGGAACTATATGAATGGGCCATCACTTTTGGTCTTGATGTGGCATTTTCACCACTTGCTCCAAAATATCAAGAATGGTTGGACCAAGAGATTATCAATGATGCATTCTCCTACGATGTTGAATTTTCTAAAGACTATGGAGTCGTTGTTTTTAGTACTGAAACAAACAAAGTTCAAGCGTTTTATGATATGGTAAAAAATGAACTACAACACATCTGTGAGTTTGATGAAGTGGAACTTGAAAACATGAAACGTCGTGTTTATGGAAGTAACGTAACTTCATTAAACAGTTTTGAAGCGATTAGCGTTGGTTACATGCGTTCTTATTTTGCTGGTGTGGATTTCTTTGAAAGTTTAGAACTTGTAAATCAAGTAGACAAAGCACTCATTGAAAAAGCAAGTCAATTCATTGACTTAGAAAATACATG
This sequence comes from Erysipelotrichaceae bacterium MTC7, assembly GCA_001695645.1. GTDB lineage: Bacteria > Bacillota_I > Bacilli_A > Erysipelotrichales > Erysipelotrichaceae > Breznakia. The sequence continues at coordinate 86,707 of LVZN01000034.1, forward strand.
TGAAGTTGAAATTCAACCAAAGAATGGCAAATAGCCATTCTTTTTTTAATACTTTCTTTCTTTTTAGGAAACACGAAACACTTTACCTATATATACGTGAAGACAAAGAAAAGAGGTGTTATGTTGAATCATTTTGTACTGGTAGGTCGAATGGTAGAAAAACCCGAATTACGTTTAACGAGCTCGAATATAAAATTCGCGACAGCTTCTGTGAAAGTAAAACGCAATTTTAAAAATGCCGACAACGTATACGATCACGATATTTTTCAAGTAACTTTATGGCGAGGGATTGCCGAAGATGTGATCGATGTATGTGAGTCAGGCTCACTTGTTGGCGTGAAGGGTAGAATTCAAACAAGTTTTTATACAAGCGAAGAAAACAAGACCTATACCAATTACGAATTCATCGCAGAAAAAGTACAATTCTTAGACTTAGATGAGACGTAAAAAAAAGACACGTAATTGTGTCTTTTTTGATTGTATTATAACTGACGGTTGTAGAATTCTACAACTAATAGTTCGTTAATTTCAGCGTTTAATTCGTTTCTTTCAGGTGTGCGAACGTATGTACCTTTTTTTGCATTTTTATCAACGTCTACGAATGCAGGTGCCTTGTATACTGCTTCTAATGAATCGTTGATCAGTTGTAAGTTTTTCGATTTTTCTTTAACTTCAACTACTTGTCCAGGTTTTACTTGGTATGATGGAATATCAACTTTTTTACCATCTACTAAGAAGTGTCCGTGGTTTACCAATTGACGAGCTGCTCTACGAGTAGGTGCAAATCCCATACGGTAAACTACGTTATCAAGTCTAGCTTCTAATAAGAATAAGAAGTTTTCACCTGTAACACCTTTCATTTTAATCGCACGTTTGTACGTGTTGAAGAATTGACGTTCGTTCATTTGGTACATGTAACGTAAACGTTGTTTTTCACGTAACTGTAAACCGTAGTTTGTTAACTTAATTCTTTTTGTAGGACCGTGTTGTCCTGGTGCGTATTGACGTTGTTTTCCTTTAGAAAATTCTTTTCCACTTTCTAAAATTGAGAAACTAAGACGTCTTGCTGTTTTAAAAACAGGTTTTGTAATTCTAGCCATTAATGTTTCCTCCTATATTGCTTTACAAATGCAAAACAATAACAGTACAAATTACTTTATAAGAGTGTCTGGAGTTATGTAGTTTCGTTCAAGTAAGGCAGCCGAATTACTCCTATCTCGCTTACGCGATCCAAACGCCGATTTATAAAACTTTGCATGCTGCTATTAATGATGCCTGTTAACTTTATCAAAATGCAAAGCAAATGTCAAATACAATTGACAAATACAGGCGATTTACGATTATTTTGATGTTTTTTATCACCTAGATTATGGTACAATATTTGCAGAGGTGTTGATATGGAAAATTTCATTAATTTTTTTAAACAAAATGTGTCGATTATGGGGATATTAATCGTCGCAATTATTTTGATTGCGTTCATTATTATTTTGTTAATCGCTCGTTCGATTCGTTTGAAGCGAGCAAAAAAGGATTTTGAAGCTTTGGAACTTCGCTTTACCGAGTTAAAGGGGATTCCACTATCATTCAAACTAAACAAAGCAGTTTCATTAAGTAAGGTGAATACGAGCCTAAAAGATGATGTTACCGCTTTTCAAGAAGCATATGAAAAAACGCAAGAAGGGCTTAAAGAATACAGTGTCTTACTTGCAGAAATCGATGACTTTATCTTTTCAAAGAAAATCAAGAAAGCAAACCAAACGATTAATCAACTTGAACCAGTGGTGGCAAATACCAACAAGCTTGTTTCTAATTTGGATGCAAAACTTGAAAAAGTACTCGAACAAGAAAATACACAACGTGAAAATATCAACACGTTAAAAGAACGTTTCCGCGTGTTAAAAAGAGAATTGATGGAACACAGAAACGACTATCATACAAGTGTTGAAAATTTAGATACGTCAATCAAAAACATTGAGGAAATGTTCTCCGTTTTTGAGGAGTGGATGTTTGCGAGTGAGTTTGATAAAGCTGCAGATAAGCAAATGGAAATTCAAGTGGAAGTAGAAAATCTTGAACATGCACTACATGTGTTACCGGATTACTACCAACAAATCAAAGGGACTTTAAGTGCTGCAACTGATGAGTTGGCTTACTTATACAGTTCAAGCAAAGCCAAAGGGGTCTATCTGGACCACTTGGATATCGATAAACGCTTGGAAGTGATTCGTGAATTGTTAAGTGAAACACAGGCAAAATTAGGTGATGTTGATTTACCAACAATAGAAAAAGATATCGATGATTTAGAAGTACGTATCGTTTCTGTCAAAGAAGATATCGATAAAGAAAATGATGCCTATGTCCAAATTCATGAAAAGGTGAACCCACTATTTGAACGTGTAAAAGATTTAAACAAACGCTTCGAAACCATCCGTGAACTATACGATCGCGTGAATGTTCGTTTTGGTTTTGACAACTGGACTGCACGTTTAGAAAAAGACGAAACGATGTTGGACGATTTAAACGAACAACGTTTCCGTTTAGAAAAAGTGATTAGTGAAAACAGTGTGCCATTCTCAACGTTATTCTTATCGTATGAAGAATTGGATACGATGGTTCAAAAACTAGAAATAGAATGTAAAGAAATGCTGCAACGTTTGGAATCTGCGTGCAGTGATGAAGAACGTGCTAAAGAACAAATGATAAAATTACAATTAATTGTGAACGAGATTCGCATTAAGATTGATAAAAACCACTTACCAAACGTAAGTGAGAAATACGATGATGATTTGATTATTGCAAACAAACACATTGAAGAAATCAAAGCTTTATTACATGTCACACCATTAAACGTAGACGCTTTAAATGCAAAGATTGAAGAAAGTATTGATTATATCTACACGCTATACAACTCTGTAAACAATCTTGTAGGCATGGCAATTATGGTCGAAAATGCAATTCTATTTGGTAATAAATACCGTAGTGAATATGCAGAGGTTGACAGTGAACTAACAAGAGCTGAACTTTGTTTCAACAATGGACAATACACAAAATCGTTAAAGATTGCGATGAGCATTATTGAGAAACTACATCCTGGAGTTTATGAAAATTTAGTTAAGAAAGGTGTCGACATCAATGAAGCCATCCAAATCTAATATCTATTTAGATTACGCTTCGACAACACCAATCAGAAAAGAAGTTTTGGATACCTATCAAATGTGTGTCCAAAACTACTTTTATAATTCTGAGAGTGTGTATGAACCTGCATTACAGGTTCATGATTATGTTGAAGCTAGTCGCAAAAAGATCGCCGAAACATTCCAAGTGAAAACTGAGGAAGTGTTTTTTATGTCAGGAGCAAGTGAAGCCAATTCGCTTGCAATCACGGGATACGCTTTGCAAAACCAGCATAAAGGAAAACACTTGATTACAACAATGATGGAACATTCTTCAGTGTTACACGCATTTGAACAGTTGGAACAATTGTTTGGTTTTGAAGTTACCTACTTACAACCCAACAAAGAAGGGTGCATTTCGCTAAATCAAGTCAAACAAGCCATGCGTAAAGATACGATCATGATTTCCATCATGGCCGTTAACAATGAGGTGGGAAGTATCCAACCAATCGAAGAAATTGCAGCATATGTTAAAGCAAACTCACGTATATGCATGATGTCTGATGGCGTACAACTGGTTGGTAAACATGACTTACCTTTACGTGATATCGACTTATTTACCTTTACAACGCATAAATTGTATGGGGTTAAAGGTTGTGGAATTTTGATCAAGAAGAAAAATATCGAACTTGTACCTATCGTACACGGTGGGGCACAAGAGCAAGGATTACGCGGAGGCACACTTGATGCTCCAGCCTGTATTGTTGCTGCAAAGACCATTCGTTTGATCATGCAAGAACAGCAAGCAAGTTTACAACATGTAACTTTGTTGCGTGATCAAATCTATGATGCACTAAAACAAATGGAACAAATTGAACTCAATTCCAATTGTGCATGTAGTCCTTACATTATCAACTTTTCATGCAAGACGATGAATTCAGAGATTTTAATGAATGCCTTGAATGAACGCGGCATTTACATTTCAAGCCAAAGTGCTTGTTCAACACGGACCAAGAGTCCATCTCATACACTCTTAGCGATGTCGTATGATGAAAAACATGCCTTAAGTGCTGTTAGAATCTCACTTTCGCACTTGACAACAAAGCAGGAAGTGTCTATCTTATTAGAGAATCTAAAGGAGATTTTATATGCATACAGCACCTAATGAATACAACCATATCCTCATTCGATTTGGGGAATTATCAACCAAAGGAAAGAATAAAAAAGACTTCATTCGTCAACTGATGATGAATGTAAAAAAATCACTACGTGAGTTTGAACATTTAGCATACGAAAAAGGTCATGACCGCATGTACATTTTGTTGAATGGAGAAGACTATAAAGCCGTTAGCAAACGTTTGCAATGCGTATTCGGTATTTCTAGTTTCTCACTCGCAAAAAAAGTTCCAAGTGAATTGGATGCCATTGTGGAAGCTGCATATGCTGTTGCTAGTCAAGCAAGCAGTGAGATTCATACCTTTAAAATGGATACGCGTCGTCATCACAAACCATTTTTATATTCAAGTGATGAAATCAATCGCGCGTGTGCAACTAAGATCTTACAAAACACAGAACTTAAAGTTAACGTAAAAAAACCAGATTTACGCATTCAAGTTGAAGTTCGTGAATTCTATACCTATGTAATGAGCGATAAAATCAAAGGTGCAGGTGGATATCCTGTAGGTAGTAGCGGTAAAGCACTTGTTATGTTATCTGGAGGAATTGATTCACCAGTTGCTTGTTATGAAATGATGAAACGTGGTGTCGCAATTGAATGCATTCACTACGCATCACCGCCATACACAAGTGTGCAGGCCTTAAACAAAGTGAAAGCACTCGCAAGTAAGCTTGCTTTATATCAAGGTCATATTCGTCTTCATGTCGTACCATTTACACAAATGCAATTGGCAATATATAAACATTGTTATGAAAGTTATGCCATTACCGTGATGCGTCGTATGATGTATCGTATGGCTCAACAAATCGCAGAGAAACAAAATTGTTTAGCTATCGTTAATGGAGAAAGTTTGGGACAAGTTGCTAGTCAAACGTTGGAGTCTATGAATGTCATTGGTAAAGTGGTTGATATACCGGTATTACGTCCAATTGTTTGTCACGATAAACTAGAAATTATCGATATCGCACAGAAAATTGATACATATGAAATTTCCATTCAGCCATTTGAAGATTGTTGTACCATCTTTACACCAAAGAAACCAACAACAAAACCGAATTTGGCTAAAGTAGAAAAAATGGAAACTCACTTTGATTGGCAAAGTGAACTTGATACTGCAGTCGCAAATACCGAAGCTGAAAATATATACTACGATCAAGTATTCCAAAATGACGAGGATTTATTTTAATGTTAGTTTGTCCTGTTTGTCAAAAAGACTTACACAAACAAGAACACCGCTACATTTGCAAAAACCATCATGTGTATGATATTGCAAAAGAAGGGTATGTAAACCTCTATTTAAAAAGCGCAAAAACTTCTGGTGATGAACTGGCAATGGTCCAAGCCAGAAGGCTTTTTTTAAGCAAGGGATACTATTCTTGTTTACAAGATAAGTTAATTGAGATGATTCAAGTTGTGCAACCTTCGATTATTGTTGATGCTGGTTGTGGGGAAGGTTACTACACCAACGCACTGGCAAGTGCCTTGCCTGATACATCTGTTTATGGAATCGATCTTAGCAAGCGTGCCTTAAAGTATGCAGCCAAACGAAGCAATCGTGTTACGTATATCCTTAGTAGTATTTTTCACATGCCAATCAAGAAGCAAAGTGCCAATCTTTTAGTAAATGTATTTGCACCGTTCTCGTACGAAGAATATACACGCATCATCAAAGATGATGGATATATTGTTACCGTGGAACCTGGAGCTAACCATCTATTACAACTGAAAGAAGAACTTTATGAACAAGTGTATCCAAATACAGAAAGTACACATCAAAACTTGCAAGTGGTCCAACGTACGTATGTCAAAGATACCATTACATGTCCAAAGGATGATTTACAAGCCTTGTTTATGATGACACCGTATTATCACAAAACCAGCAAAGAGGCGATTAAAAAACTAGAAGAACTTGCTTCTTTAACCTTAGATCTTGAATTTGTCATAACTATGTACCAAAAGCAAACAAATTAAGACATTCCAATGTCTTTTTTTTGTGGACTCTATAGTAACTATAGAGTTTATAATTAAAGTAATAGAGACGAAAAAGGAGTATCTTATATGATGGAAAATTTACAGTTGGTGATTTGCGATATTGATAATACACTGGTATCAGCGCATACACATGAAATGCAACCATACACAAAAGAAGTTATTCGTAAATTGCATGCACATGGCATCCACTTCGGACTTGCTTCAGGTCGTCCTTTAGACGAAATTGAAGCACAAGTAAAACGTTGGGGTTTACAAGAAGAAACAACTTTGTTGTTGGGTTTAAATGGTTGTCAACTCTGGGATGGAAACCACAAGCGTTTAGATTCCTATTATTTGCTAGAAACTGCATGGATCAAAGAGATTCTTGAACTGATGGAACCCTTTGACTTAAATCCATACATGTATTTGGATGGTGGTCGTTTTTTAGCAACTCGCATGGATGAAATGGTCCAATACTCCGCCAATAAAGTTGGTAAGAAAATTATTCTCGTCGATGATACACGTGAATTTTATAAAGAAAAAAATGCAAAACTGATGTTTCGGATTGCTGAAGATAAGATGCCAGAAATAGAGGCCTATGTTAAGCAACACGAATCCAACCATTACAAAGCGTTCAAGACGCAAACAACGATGCTCGAATTTGCAAATCGTAATGTATCAAAAGCATTTGCGATGAAAGAATACTGCAAACACAATGACATCGCGGTGCAAGATGTCATGGCTTTTGGCGACATGTCAAATGATAACGATATGTTAGAAGCAAGTGGTCTAGGCGTATGTTTGTTGAATGGTAGTGATGATACCAAGGCAATTGCAGACATGATTACTGAAAAAACATGCGATGAAGAAGGGTTTGCCCACTTTATTGAACAATATGTATTTACCCCAAGAGGTTGGTAACGTATACCAAACATCCAATTCTATAGATAAAGTAAAACCTACAATATGACAACTTGTCAGCTGTAGGTTTTTATGTTGGACAACCGTCTTCATCTTTTTAGTCATTTTCATATTCAAACCAAAAATATGCGTTATACTTAAGGAACAGTGAGGTAACTTTATGAAGCAAAGCGAAATTGAAACATACATCAAAGATGCACCAGAAGCAGCACAAGAGCGGTTATGGAACATCTATCATCTGATTAAAAAGATCTTTCCTGAAGCAGAGGAGCGCATTCGCTATGGGATGCCTACATTTTATTGGTATGAAAACGTGGTTCACTTTGCCTTATTAAAACATCACATTGGTTTGTATCCAACACCTTCAGGCGTTATCGATTTTCAAGCACTTGAACCATCCTTTAAAACTGCAAAGGGAAGTATACAACTACCTTTTACAAAAGATATACCATATGCTTCCATTGAAAAGATGTTAGACAATCGTAAAATGGAACTCAAAAGAAAACATTCTCAATAGCATGATAATTTGTTATAATATGATATGGTAAAAAAGAAAGGTATGATACTATGTTTGATTCACTAACCAAACGCTTAAATCGTGCGTTTAAAAATATTAGTGGTAAGGGAAAACTTACCGAAAAGAACATGGATGAAATGCTTAAAGAAGTGCGCATGTCGCTACTTGAAGCAGATGTTAACTACCGTGTTGTAAAAGACTTTATTGAAACAATTAAAGAACAGGCAATTGGCCAAAAAGTATACGATGCACTTGATCCAGCCCAAATGGTATTAAAGATTGTACGTGATGAATTAACGAATTTACTAGGTACAACAACTGCTGAAATCAATTATAAAGAAGAAGGCATCACAACCATCATGATGGTTGGTTTACAAGGAACAGGGAAAACGACTGCTTCAGCGAAAATTGCAAACTTGATGGTCAAAAAACAAGATCGTAAAGTTTTGCTTGCAGCTTGTGATGTCATTCGTCCAGCAGCAATTGAGCAATTGGAAACCCTAGGTCAACAAATTGGAGTCGAAGTATATTCCGAAGGAGTTGCCGTAGATGCTTTGACAACTGCTAAAAATGCACTTGCTTATGCCAAAATGAATGGTTATGATACCGTACTATTTGATACAGCTGGTCGTCTTCATGTTGATGAAGAATTGATGAAAGAACTTGAGAAAATCAAAAAAGCGGTAAAACCGAGTGATATCTTATTAACAGTCGATGCCATGACTGGACAGGATATCGTGAATGTTGCAGAAAGTTTCAATGACAAACTTGATGTCACTGGATTGGTTCTTACAAAATTAGATGGTGATGCACGTGGTGGGGGAATCTTATCGGTTCGCGCTATTACACATGTTCCCGTTAAATTTGTTGGTACTGGAGAAAAAATTGAAGATTTAGACATTTTCCACCCAGATCGTATGGCGGAACGAATTCTAGGGATGGGGGATTTATTAACCCTACTAGAACAAGCAGAAGAAAAAATGGATATGGACGCTGCTGAAGAAAGTTCAAAGCGCTTAATGGAAGGAAAGTTCGATTTAAACGATATGTTAATCCAACTTGAACAATTGAATAAAATGGGTTCCATTGGAAAAATCATGAAACTTGTGCCTGGAATGGGACAAATGATGGAAAACATTGATGAAATGAAAGCCGATGACCAAATGAAACACACCAAAGCGATGATTCAATCGATGACAACATTTGAACGAGCAAACCCTGATCAAATCCGTTCATCAAGAAAACGAAGAATTGCGAATGGTAGTGGTCATAGCGTAGCTGATGTTAACAAATTGTTGTCGCAATTTGAAAAATCGAAGAAAATGATGACAACGATGGCACGGATGGCTGGTAAAGGACAAGCACCAGATATAGCTGCTATGCAAAACATGGCACAAGGTGGAATGCCAGCAATGCCTGGACAACCAGGAAAGAAAAAATTCGTATCGAAGTTAAAAAAACGTCGTTAATATTTGAAAAAACTGAAAAAAAGTTTACAATAGATAAGGAAAAAGGAGAACTTATGTTACAATCAAACGAACTAAAACCAGGAATTACATTCCAACAAGATGGAAATATCTTTGTCGTACTTGACTACTCTCATAACAAAACAGCACGTAGTGCAACAACGATTAAAGCAAAAGTCCGCAACTTACGTACAGGAGCTATTACAGAGCTATCATTTAACTCTTCTGATAAAGTAGAACCTGCACATATCGATAAAAGAGAAATGCAATACCTTTATGATGATGGTGAAAACCTAATCTTAATGGATAACGAAAGTTATGAACAAGTAGAATTGCCTAAGAGCAATGTGGAATGGGAAATCAACTTCTTAAAAGAAAACGATAACGTTGTCATTACAATGTTTGAAAGTGAAATTCTTGGAGTTGTGTTACCAGATAAAGTTGCCTTAAAAATTGTAGAAAGTGAACCTGCAGTAAAAGGTGATACAGCAACAAATGCACAAAAAAATGCAGTGCTTGAAACAGGATACAGCATCCGTGTTCCATTATTTATTGACCAAGATGAAATCATTCTTGTATCAACATCTGATGGAAAATATGCTGGACGTGCATAAATCATAATAAATTGCTCCGAATGGAGCTTTTTTATTGAATATCGGTATGCATGGATTTTGTATTTTGGTATAATAGGAAAGTATGGAGGATTTGGATATGAGTGAAAATTCAAGAGTAAAAAAATACGAGGCACTACGTCAAACCTTAAATCAAACCCAAGATGATGAACAAGCTGTACAACAAGCGTTGCAACAGTTGCATAAACAAGATGATGAAGTGAAAACACCAACACATCAAAAACGTACATCGAACTATGATCATACAGAAACAACTGGAGAATTCAAAAATGAATACTTAGATGATTTCTTGCAAGAAGTTCGTGATTACAATATGAAAAAAGGGGTTCGTGAAAACGAAGATACACGACTTGATATCTTACAACAACTATCAAGTAAACAACGCCAAAAACGCGCATCATACCTTGATCAAGAAGAGGTGCAAACACCAATTCATGAAGCAAGTGGTGTTGTCGAAAATGCCAATGTTTATACAAGTAATGACGTACCTGAAGTGAATATGCATATGGACGAAGTGGACCGTATGTCAATGACGCAAGAAATTGCACGACAAGTTCAAGATTTGATTCACCAAGAAGCAGTTGAACCAATCGCTGAACCTGTGGTTGAAAGTGAACAACCAACCACTGCTGAACCGATCATTGAACAAACCGTTGTAATGCCAAAAATGGAAGAAGAGGGGCATCAAGAAACGACACAGGACGTTATTGATGAAGATGATCAAGATACATCAAATTACAATGAATTGCTTGATCAAACCCTTCAATTAAAAACAAAATTGCATGAACAAGAAGAAGAAATTCACACATTAAATGACGGAGTGGATAAAAACAACCGTCTTTTGAATATTATCATTGCTGTATTAATTGTATTGCTCTTAGCAGTCGTTGTTACCGTTGTATACTGGTTAATGAACATTCAAATGTAAGAGAGGAGTTTTATTATGATTAACATAGCGATTGATGGACCTAGCGCTGCCGGAAAAAGCACAATCGCAAAACTGTTGGCCAAACAGTTGGGTTATGTACACATTGACACAGGAGCGATGTATCGCTGTTGTGCCTACCAAAGTTTACGCAACCACATTGAACTAACGGATTTACAGGGTTTAGAGGATATGTTAAACCATATGGAAGTCTCATTTGATAAAGATGGAAATGTATTTATCAATGATGAAGATGTTTCGAAAAGTATCCGTACCAATGAAATTAGCATGCGCACAAGCAGCATTGCTAAAATATTACTTGTACGTGAAAAAATGGTCGCAAAACAAAGAGAAATGGCCAAAGCTAAAGGCTTTATTCTAGATGGTCGCGATATTGGAACTGTTGTTTTACCAGATGCCGAAGTAAAAATCTTCATGGTTGCATCAGTTGAAGCAAGAGCCAAACGTCGATATGAAGAATACAAGCAACAAGGAGTTGATATCTCATATGAAAGTATCGCAAGCGATATTGAACAACGAGACTATCAAGATATGAATCGTGAGACATCACCGCTTAAAAAAGCAAGTGATGCTATAGAAATTGACACCTCATTACTAAACATTGAACAAGTTGTAAATAAGGTATTATCAATTATTCAAAAGAAAGAGAAACAAGATGATTAGTGGAATAACAGCAATTGTTGGACGTCCAAATGTTGGAAAATCAACCATCTTTAACCGAATGATCGGGGAACGTAAATCCATCGTTGAAGATACACCAGGAGTCACAAGAGACCGTGTGTATGCAAAAGCAGAATGGTTAACCAAAGAATTTCGGATTATTGATACTGGTGGAATCCAACTGGATAACCAGCCGTTTAAAGAAGAAATCCAAATGCAAGTTGATATCGCCTTAGAAGAAGCCGATTCGATTGTATTTGTCGTAAGTGGAGTCGATGGTGTCACAAAAGATGACGAATACATCGCTTCCTTATTAAGGAAAACAAAAAAACCAGTCATCCTAGCAGTAAATAAAATTGATGATACGCAACTACAAGCGAACATTTATGAGTTTTATGCATTAGGTATGGGGGATCCCATCGCTGTCAGTGGTGTGCATGGAATTGGGATTGGTGATGTGTTAGATCGCATTATTGAATCCTTTGAAAACGTAGAACGTAAAGACTACGATGAAATGACAAAGTTTTGTATCATCGGTCGTCCAAATGTTGGGAAATCAAGTTTGGTCAATGCCATTTTAAATCAAGAGAGAGTCATTGTTTCTGATATTGAAGGAACCACTCGTGACGCTGTCGATACGCCATTTAAAGTGAATGGAAAAGACTATGTCGTAATTGACACTGCGGGAATTCGTAAACGTGGTAAAATCTATGAAAACATTGAAAAGTATTCGATTTTACGTGCGATGGCTGCCATTGAACGCAGTGATGTTGTCCTTGTCGTACTTGATGGTGAGGCTGGTATTCGTGAACAAGATAAACACGTTGCCGGATATGCACATGAAGCAGGGAAGGGTGTCATCATTGTTTACAACAAGTGGGATACGGTCGATAAAGATGAAAAAACCATGAACAAGGTTACGGAAAAAATCCGTGAAGAGTTCAAGTATTTAGATTATGCACCAATCGCTTTTGTTAGTGCATTAAACAAAAGTCGTATTCAAACCTTAATTCCATTGATTGATGAAGTACATGATTATTCAACACTTCGTCTACCGACCAATGTCGTTAATGAGGTCATCTTGGATGCGCAACTGGTTACACCACCACCGACGCACAATGGATTACGTTTGCGTATCTATTATGCAAGTCAGGTAAGTGTAAGTCCACCAACCTTTGTATTATTTGTAAATAACCCGGAATTATTACACTTTTCATACAAAAGATTCTTGGAGAACCGTTTACGGGATGCGTTTAACTTTACAGGAACAACCATCCATATCAATGCACGTGCAAGATAACATCTTGTGGATAGCATGAGAACATTCATGGAGGAATTATGAAAGTAACAATTATTGGAAGTGGTTCGTGGGGAACTGGGCTAGCGCAAGTGTTAGCCGACAACAACGTCGATGTCACAATATGGGGAATTGATGAAGCGCAAATCAGTGATATTGCAATACATCATGTCAACTCGACATTTTTTCCAGGAGTTCAATTGAACCCTGCAATCAAAGCAACAACAGATATAGCAACCGTCACTGGAAGTGATATTGTCTTATTAAGTGTACCAACAATCGCCATTCAAGCCGTGTGTGAACAAGTTACACCATACTTGGATCGTAAAGCGATTTTTGTTAATACATCGAAAGGTTTTCATCCAGACACCAATGCACGAATGAGTGATGTAATTCGCTCGACCGTACCTGCGGATAAACTAAGCAGCGTCGTATCACTCATTGGTCCAAGCCATGCAGAAGAAGTCGTAGAACGTTTATTAACGACAATTACTGCTGTTTCGCAAAATCAAACAGATGCAAAAACCATTCAACGTGTATTCTCAAACGATTATTTCCGTGTATATACGGGAAATGATGAAGTCGGAGCGGAACTTGGTGTCGCACTGAAAAACGCAATTGCCGTCGCTAGTGGAATTTTAGCCGGACTTGGTTATGGAGACAACACACGTGCTGCTCTAATTACTAGAGGAATCGCAGAAGTCATGCGCTTTGGTACAGCTTACGGCGGTAAAAAAGAAACCTTTATGGGACTTACCGGAATTGGTGATTTAATTGTGACTGCTACAAGTAAACACTCACGTAACTTCCAAGCTGGATATGAAATTGGTAAAGCAAACGATGCACAAATCTACTGGGATACTAACAAGAAAACCGTAGAGGGTGTGCGTACAGCTAAAGTTGTACATGAACTTGCAAAAGCCAAGAATATCGACATGCCAATCATTGAAGAAGTATTCAAAGTTCTTTACGAGAAAAAAGAACCTAAACAAAGTGCCAAGGATTTAATGTTACGAGAACTTAAATCAGAATAAGCCTATGGAAAATCAATTTATCAGAAGCGAAATGCTATTAACTGAAAATGGAATCAAAACCCTACAAAACAGCCATGTGGCTGTTTTTGGCGTTGGGGGAGTTGGTGGACACTGTATTGAAACACTGGTTCGCTCTGGTGTAAAAGAAGTCAGTATCATCGATAACGATACCATTTCACTTAGCAATCTGAATCGTCAACTAGTTGCTTTACATTCCACACTTGGTCAAAGTAAAGTCGAGACGATGAAAGCACGACTATTGGATATCAATCCTGATGTAATCGTACACACTTATGAAGTCTTTGTGTTACAAGACACCATTCAGCAAATCAACCTAGATCGCGTGAATTATATCATCGACTGCATTGATACCATGGTCGCTAAAATCCTTTTAATCGAGCTCGCAAAAAAGCGAAACATCCCCATTATTTGTTCAATGGGAACAGGCAACAAACTTGATCCAACCAAATTGCAAATTGGAGATATAGCAAAAACGACATATGACCCTGTGGCAAAGGTTTTACGCAGGGAATTAAAGGTAAGAAACATCCGCAAAGTCGAGGTTCTTTGGTCAACAGAACAGCCGATAAAACCGACAATTCCTTGGGAAGATAACCCCAATATCGCAAAGCGAAATGTGCCTGGCAGTGTCGCATTTATGCCAAATATTGCTGGAATTATGCTTGCAGGACACGTAATTTTGAAAATAATTGGCAAAAAGTAAGTATTTATCGTGTTTTTTTGCATTTTCGACATGTGTTTGCCTTGTCTTGTGTTTTTATATAGCATATAATTAACCTAGATGTTCGGAGGTATAAGATATGGAAACATTAAACAAGAAAGCATTAGCTGAAACATTAGCAGAAACAATTGGAATTACTAAGAAAGATGCAACTACAGCTGTTGAAACAGTATTCGCTGAAATCACAAAAACAGTTGCTGAAGGTGGTAAAGTTGATATTTCTGGATTCGGAAAATTTGAAGTAGTTGAAAGAGCTGCACGTCAAGGTGTAAACCCTGCAACTGGTGAAAAATTAACAATCGCTGCATCAAAAGCACCTAAATTCAAAGCTTCAAAAGCATTAAAAGAAGCAGTTAAGTAATGTCGTATAAGAAGAAGCCATTGTGCTTCTTTTTTTTCGGTTTCAAGTTATGATATGATGGAAGTAACAAATATAGGGGAATACACATATGGCTAGACCAAAAACAAAATTAGAATTACTTGAACAAGCAACAACCCAATTCGATAAGTTGGAAGACATGATTAAGCAAATGACGCCACAGCAACAAGAAGCCAACTTCACGTATGATATCACAGGTAAAAAAGAAGCCCATTGGGCACGTGATAAAAATTTAAGAGATGTATTGATTCATCTTTATGAATGGCAACAATTGTTACTACACTGGTTAAAACGCAACTTAGATGATGGGGAACAGACACCCTTTTTACCGGCTCCTTACAAATGGAGTTCGTACGGTGATATGAATGTCATGTTTTGGGAAAAACACCAACAAACAAGCTTAGAGGAAGCCAAAACATTATTAAGGCAATCACATAAGACGGTGATGGATGTTATTGCATCATTATCAGAAGATATCTTATTTACCAAAGCAAAATATCCTTGGGTTGGAACAAGCAATATTGCAAGTTATTGTATTTCTGCAACTTGCGCACATTACACCTGGGCAATCAAAAAGTTAAAACTAGCAATGAAAGGATAAAAAATTAGTGATTTCATATCTCGTGATCGTTATTGTTTTCTCAGTAACTTTTGCAATTGGGGTATTTGAAAATCCAAATTTTAACATACAGGACTTCTGTATGAATCTAGCTTTAGAGTTCTTGGGATTACTTTTAACCATAACTGTCATTGAAATCTATATCAACGCAAGAAAAGAACAAAGAGAGACAAAGAAACAAACAACAAAACAGAAATATCAAAAACCCTCACTATGAACAAATAGTGGGGGTTAACTGTCTATTTATGCGTATTTATGGATATAGTACTTCGCATAATGTGTATTATGTAATATTTAGATATATGAATTTACTATGACTCTACAGTTTCGGGTTTCCAGTATCGTGTACCGTCATCCGTACGCTTTAAAAATCCATATTCAATCATATACCTACGTATCGTAACAAAATCATCGTAGATTGCTTTCAGTATTTCATTAACTTCCATTTCTGTATATTTTTGATTCTCATCAAATTGTTTAGCTATCATACGTAATATTGCTAACTTTGCTTTTTGCTTTGCTGGTAGCATTTTTAGTTGCAATGGATTTGTACTACTAAAATATCGATCAATGAACTCTTGTTCTTCTTGTAGCGTCATTAGATATCGATCATCGACCATTGTCGCGCTTTGATGTATAGGAATGTACGCTTCAAAGGAACTCGATTGCTCTGAGAGCTCGTACATTGCTAAAAATACCTTGGCTTGCTTTGCTTTTTCCTTTAATTGATAACGTTGTTGTCGGACCGTTGATAATGATGTATGTGTCATTTCAGAGATTTCTTTATCACTTTTGTTATCCGCAAAGTATGAAAGCATTCGTTTTTGAACATCACTTAACATTGTTTGCTTCTTATCAAGTTTAAATAATTCATGTAAAGGACTACCATGTACATCGCAAATATGCCGTTTTACAGCAGCTTTTGCATCTAATAAATCGTCTGCAAAAGAATATATGTGTCCAATTTCATATGTTTTGTCACAATAATTACATACATATGTATCTTTGTTTTGCACATAACCACATTTCAACGTTTCCAAGCTTAAATCTTCAATTGTTTTCATACATTTTCACCTCTATATATAAACATTAACATGAAACGTTTATATATTCAACATTATAATGTCATTTAAGTTTATAAAACAAAAAAAGAAGTAAAGTTACCTTAGTGCAACTATCTCTTCTTTTTGTTCATTGCATGTAAATATTCTTGTTTCAGTCGATCACTTTGAATATGCGTGTATATTTGCGTCGTTGAAATATCACTATGCCCAAGTAGTTCTTGAACACTGCGTAAGTCTGCACCACCGTTTAGCAAGTGTGTCGCAAAGCTATGTCGAAACGAGTGTGCTGAAATTGCATCCTGCAGGTCTAGTTCAGTTAACTTTTTTTTAATCATCGTATGCACGTATTGTCTTGTAAGTCGATTCCCTCTTTGATTGATAAAAACATACTGCAGTTTTTTTGTATTCCAAAGTACACGAGGACCATCAAAATACAGCTGTAAGCAATCAATTGCATGTTGGTTAATTGGAATCAATCGTTCTTTATTTCCCTTCCCTATGGCTTTAATAATGCCTTGTTGCAAGTGCAATTGATTCATTTGCAAATTGCAGACTTCACTAACACGTAATCCACAACCATACATGACTTCAATTATTGCATGCTGATATAAATCCACATCTTTTTTATCATCAAAAGAACCGATAAACATATCTAGATCACTTTCATTTAAAAATGATGGGAGTTTGTTTGCTTTTTTACTTAACTTTACATGCATCGCAGGATTTGCTATCGATGGAAAATTATAGGTAACATAGAAATGAAAATTACGAATGGAGACAATCATCCGATTGATGGAGTTTGTTTTTTTCGACAACGCTTGTTCTTGGATGAATGCTTCAATTTCCTTATATGCAATTGCTTCGACATCACAAAAATTTCGACTTGTCATATACGTTTCATATTGTGTTAAGTCATTTTTGTAGTTTGTTATCGTGGTTAATGCTTTCTGATCAATCACACTAATGTAGTGGATGTAATTTTCAATGGCTTCATGAAGTTTCATACACATATTATAGCAAACAATAAAAAAAGTAGATACTGTGACCTACTTTGAAAGATATGAGATCAATGGTTCCAAATATTCTTTTTGGATATCTTTGGCCTGCTCCTGATCTGTTGACATAATTGTCTTTTCTAATGATGTATAAGAACTAGGATCTTTTTTCATCAATGATTTTTTAAGCATTTTAATTAATGTTCGATCACGAAACGACATTTTGCTTTCATCAAATATACCATGTGCATAAAACAATGGTATATCGTTTAGTTCATGTTTTAAATTATGTTCTTTGACTGCAGTGATGACATGTTCATCATACGGTGTTGCACCGACTGCCAAAATCGTTACTTTTTTATCGTTCAAATATTTCATATGTTTCTTTAAAAATGATAATCCTGCAATTGAGGAAGCATAAACACCACCACATAAGACAATCGTATCATATGTTTTCACTTTGTTAAAGCTTGTTTTATGTATTTCAGCTAAGTCAAATCCAGTCATTTCTGCTAACCAAGTGGCATATTGTTTGGTTGCACCGTACTTGGATTTATAGATTATAATCCCTTTATTCATAATGTACCTCCAATTCTTTAGCGTAATTATCGCAAAGATATGACGCGAACTCAACTAAAAGGCTACACCTTTATACTGTGTAGCCTTGCTATTTCTCTTTCTTTTCATCGAGTAGACTTGATGCATATACAAGTTTACTGCCTAAAATATCTTTGTTAAGTTCATCAAGGATATCCAACTTTTTGTACTTGCTTTCATAATTAAATAAACTTAGTTGATCCACTCGTTCCTGGTCAGATTTTAAACTTCCTAAACCAATCCCTAAGTGACGGATGGGTATGTCTTCATAGTTTTCATCAAATAATGATAAGGCAATTTCAAATATCCTATCTGCATCTTGCATGTATTCTTCAACCGTGATAGAACGAACAACGTTGCGAAAATCAAAGTATCGGATAGAGAGTGAAATAAGCTTTCCGGACATCGCTTTTTGCTTGGCACGTTTTGCAAGCGACAAAGCCAGTTTACGCAAAATGCCAACAAGTTCGTTATATTCTTCAATATCACTAACAAACGTTGTGGATTGCGAAATGGATTGTACCGTGTTAGAAAACTCTATACGATCGCTGCTTATGCCTTTCGCTTTTTGAATCATTTGTAAGGTGTGTTTACCTAAAATCGGTCGCACAATTGCGTAGTTTTCATCCTTCACTAAATCCCCAATCGTCTCAATTCCATGTTGAATCAGTATCGGTGCTGTTTTCTTTCCAATCCCCATCATATCGCCAATGGGAAGTGGCCACAATTTCTTATCCAATTCTTGTTTGCGAATCACATAGATTCCAAGGGGTTTATAACGATCACTTGCCATCTTTGCTAAAAACTTTGTTGGTCCAATACCGATGGAACACTTAAGTCGCAACTCATCTTTTAATCGCTGTTGGATTTCCCAAGCTAGATCAAGTGGTCGTTCATAGTTTTTTATGACCTCACTCATATCTGCATAACATTCATCGATACTTGCAATTTCAACGAACGGTGTATAGGTTTTAATAAATGCAAAGAATTTCTTTGACAGTTCTTTATAGTAGTCATGATCTCCTTGTACCACAATAAGATCTGGACATAAACGTAAAGCTTCATGTAAAGGCATCGCAGAATGGACACCATATGCGCGAGCTTCATAGCTTGCTGTACAAACAACACTGCGTTTACTTAAACCACCAACAACAATGGGTTGTCCTTCTAAAGAGCTGTTACGTATCACTTCTGCATTTGCAAAATAAGCATTTAAGTCGATATGAAAAATGACTTTAGCCATGTTGTTCCTCACACGAATCCAACAGTTCTTTTGCTGCATCAAGTGCTTTATCAGATAATGAGTTTGTTGAAATCATTGCAAGTTCACGAACTCTTTCTTCATAATCAAGTGGCACAATTATCGTTCTTGTATGTTCCTTCACTTCTTCTTTTTTCACCAAATAGTGCGCATCTGCATGTGCTGCTACAGGTGCTAAATGCGTTATGGAGAACACTTGTGTGTGTTTCCCAAGTTCTTTCATTTTATTGCCAATCGCATACGCAACTTTACCTGATACTCCAGTATCAATCTCATCGAAAATAATGGTTTCAATTTGTTGAAGTTTGGTAAAGATTACCTTTAATCCAAGCATTAAACGTGAAAGTTCCCCACCAGAGATTACTTTAGTAAGTGGTCGTAGACTTTCCCCTTTGTTCATCGAAATGTAAAATTCAACACGATCCATACCTTGTGCGCTATCTTGTTGACTAAACGCAATTTCAAACTTGGCATTTGGTAAGTATAAATCCACCAATTGTTTTTGGATTTCTATCTCTAATTCTTTTGCGCGTTTTTTACGTAGCCTACTTAACTTACTTGCTTGCGTTTGAAAGATTTGATAGAGTTGATCAATTTCTTGTTGTTTTTGTGCAATCGCTGCATCACGATCGTTAAACAGTTCTATTTTGTTTTCAAGTTCTTCTTGTTTTGCTACCACATCAGCAAAAGTATGTCCGTGTTTACGAACAATCTTTTGTATTTGAAATAAGCGCTCCTGCACCTGGTTTAATTTTTCTTCATCATATTCAAGCGAATCTGCATAACTATGTAAAGCTTCTCTTTGTTCATCAATTAAGTAATATGCATTTAACATCTCTTCTTTAATCTTCACTAAAGACTCTTGTTCAAGCTCATCTAGAGCCTTTGTTGCCTCATAAAGATTTTCATAACTCGATGTATCGATTGCTTGCATTGCTTCGTTCAACGCTTTAGAAATGCGTTCAAAAGCCATCATATCTTTTTGATAAGCTTCCAATTCTGCTATTTCATTCTCTGTTGCATCTAGACTGTCAATTTCAGCCAATTGAAAACGAAAGAAATCAAGGTCATCTTGATTAAGTTCCTTTTCAAGTAAAGCATCTAGTTCGTGTTGCTTTTGTTTATATGCACCATAGGCATGATTAACATCCATCAATAAAACATCATCGTTAACAAAATGATCTAGCAAAGCAAGATGTGATTTTGGATTGAGTAAGTATTGTGAATCGTGTTGGGAGTGAATATCAATCACATCACTCATTACATCGCGCAAAAAAGCTGCAGTCACATTGCGTGAATTAATCTTTGTGCTGCTTTTTCCTTCCATAGTGAATGTCTTTGTAATAATAAACGTATGATCTTCGATATCAATTTCAGCTTCTTCTAGTTTTTGAAGAGATGGATGGTTTTCATGCACTTCAACACACATTTCAAGTGTTGCCTTATTTGCACCTTTTTGGATAAAACTAGGAGATACTTTCGCTCCACACAAGATGGAAATGGCGTCAATAAAAAGCGATTTACCAGCACCAGTTTCTCCACTAAATGCAGAAAAGCCGTTTTGAAAATCCAAAGTTAGTTCATCAATTAACACGAAATTTTTGACATATAAACTTAGAATCATCTCATTCTCCCTTCAACACGTCAGGTACATAGATTGATTTTCCAGCACCTTGATATTTCATATAGAAAATATATTCTTGATTACCCGAACGACCTTGAATTGCCGCTTTATCGATTGCTCGGACACCAAAGTCAAGACTTTGGAAATATTCCAGATAATCTTGTAATAAACGTTTGTGTACGTTTTTATCTTTTACAACACCTTGTTTATTCACAAAGTTTTTACCAACTTCAAACTGCGGTTTTACAAGCACCAACAGTTCTGTTTGTGGCGTACAGTATTGTTTAACCGCCGTAAAGATTTTCTTTAGCGAAATAAAAGAAACATCGATGCAAATAAAATCAATTGGTTGTGTAATACAACTTGGATCCAAATCACGAATGTCACAGTTTTCAAGATTGCTTACCTTTGGGTTGTTTTTTAGTTCGTCTGCAAGTTGATTCACCCCTACGTCAACCGCGTATACATGGCATGCACCTTGTTGTAAACAAACATCGCTAAAGCCACCAGTTGAGGCACCGATGTCCATCACAACTTTATCTTTGATGTTGACGTTGTGCTTTGCAATGGCATGAAATAGTTTTAAACCACCACGACTTGCAAACTCATGTTCGCGCTTATGTACTTCAATGATATCCTGCTCATCAACAGCAAAGGCTGGCTTTCGTATAATTTTACCATTCACTTGCACATACCCTTCTTTGATTAAATCTTGTGCAAGTGCACGCGATTTCACTTCTTTGTAGGTTGCAAGGTATTGATCTAGTCGCATGTAAGTACCTTTTTTAATTGGATGAAACACTGATCAAGGTCAATAGATTCTTGTTGACGTAATACTTGTGTATTTCCATGACACACGAAGTGATCATCGATTCCTAAACGTGTAATTGTAGGATGTACATGATGATCATTTGCATATTCTAGTATGGCACTTGATAAACCACCGGCTTTCATATCTGTTTCATAAATGACAACCGGTTTACCTTCAGTAAATATTTGTTGCAACAATGCAGTATCCATCGGTTTAAAGAACCGCGCATTAACAACTGCAATGTTAAGTTTTTCTAATTTAGCTTTTTGAATACAGTGATCAACATCTGGTCCATACGTCAAAAGATAAGCATCAACAGATGCACTTGCTTGCCATACGCTCCAAGTTCCTACTTCAATTTTCGAAAACGCATCTGGGTTATCTGGTGTAGTCCCTCGAGGGATTCGAATCAACCAAGGTTTTTGTTGCAAAAATGCACTGTATAGTAAATCATGAGCCTCTTTTGCATCTTTTGGTTGACTTAAAACAAGGTTTGGCACACTTCTAAACATCGAAATATCGAAAACTCCGTGATGTGTTTCGCCATCTTCTCCAACCAAACCGGCACGATCTACACTTACTACGACTGGTAAATCCATTCTAGCAATATCATGATTGACTTGATCGTATGCGCGTTGTAGGAAAGAAGAATAAATGGAGATAAATGGACGTTTACCAGCTGCAGCTAATGCGGCAGCAAAGGCAACGGCATGTTCTTCTGCAATACCACAATCAAAAAAGCGTTCTGGATATTGTTCATAGAAAGTTTGAAGCTTTGAACCCGCCATCATCGCTGGAGTTAATGCAATTATATCTTCATTTTCTTTGGCAAGACGAAGCAATCCATCTGACATGATTGAACTCCAGTCTTTGTGATCCAATGGTTTCGTATTCACCATAGTTCCGGTTTGTACATCAAATTTACCAACTCCATGCCAAGCACCAGTAGCATCCATTTCAGCAGGTTTATACCCTTTACCTTTTTGAGTAATTACATGCACTACAATGGGTCCTTCATGATTTTTCACAACTTCAAATACACGAATCAATTCGTGTAAGTTGTGACCATCGATAGGTCCAATGTAATCCAAACCAAAATCATCAAAAAATGAGGCATCAACAACTGTATGCTTGATGTTATTTTTTAAATCACGTAAGCTTTCAAGCACGTTTTGGCCAGCAGAATTGCTGCTTAAAAATTCTTGCAACCCTTGTTTGAAGCCAGTGTAACGTTTGCTTGAACGCAGTTTTGTAAAAGTTTGCGACATGGCACCAACGTTCTTTGAAATTGACATATTGTTGTCGTTAAACACAATCACCATTTTTCGCTTTTCGCTACCAATTTCATTTAACGCTTCAAAGGACATCCCACTAGCTAAACTACCATCTCCAACCACGGGAAGTACTTGATAGTTTTGCTTGTTTAAATCACGTGCAACAGCAAACCCTAAAGCTGCGCTTAACGCCGTTGAAGAGTGCCCTGCTTCCCAAGGATCATGTTCGCTTTCTTTACGTTTTTGAAACCCTGAAATTCCTTTATATTGACGCAAATGCGCAAATTCTTTTGCACGTCCAGTCAAAATCTTATGAATGTACGATTGATGTCCAACATCATAAATAAACTTATCGTTAGGTGAAGAAAATACATAATGCATCGCTAAGGTTAATTCCACAATTCCTAAGTTACTAGATAAGTGACCTCCTGTTTGGGATATGGAATCGACCAAAAAACTACGAATCTCGTTCGCAAGTTTTTCTAATTCTGGTAATGATAATCCCTTAATATCCTCTGGGTTGTGTATATCTAGTATATTCATTTAAACTCCTAATTTTTTCGGTTTCTTAATTCTTCAATCAATTCCATCATTGCACGTTTATCAATGATTAACGTGTCAAGTAGACCCTCTATATCATTTAACAAAGTTTCAACGATTTCCTTACTTTTTTCTAGTCCCAACAAACTTACATATGTTGTTTTTTGGTTACGTTCATCACTATTTGTATCTTTGCCTAACACATCAGTTGAGGCTGTCACATCCAAAATATCGTCTTGAATTTGGAAAGCGAGTCCAAGTTTATAACCAATTTGTTCCCAACATTCTTTATCACCGCTATACTTATCCGCAATAATACTTCCAATGATCATTGGTAATGTAATTAATTTTGCTGTTTTGTAGTGATTAATTTCTTTTAACTCATCAATGTCAATCGATTTATTTTCATTCGAAATATCGAGTTGTTGACCATAGATCATCCCTTTGATTCCAGCAGCATCCACAAATTGTTCAACGACTAACTTTGTGTTGCCGCGCTCACAACTTTTCGCAACATAACGGAATGCTTCTGTAAGCAAAGTGTCACCTGCAAGAATGGCAATATCTTCACCATACTTCACATGACATGTTGGTTTTCCTCGACGCAATGTGTCGTTATCCATGCTTGGTAAATCATCGTGAATCAATGAATACGTATGAATCATTTCAATTGCGATAGCTGCTTCTATGCCTTTGTTTAAAGGCATATGGTAGGCATCCAAGGTAGCAAATAAGATTTTACTACGTACATGCTTTCCGCCATTAAGCAAAGAGTAATAGGCTGCTTCTTTTACGATTCCATCTGGTGCGTAATCAAGTGCCTCTTGTAAGTATGGAGTGATATCAAAACTATTCATGCTCTGCCTCACCTTCGTCACCAATCAACTGGGCAACTTGTGCTTCAAACCCTTGAAGTTGCTCATCACAACTTTTCACAATCGTTAATGCTTCTTTTAATAAATCAATTGCATCTTCAAGTTCCACCTCATTGCGTTCCAATTGATTAACAACCGTATCCAAACGATTCATTCTCTCTCTAAATGTCATTTTGTTTTCCATCTGTTTCTCCCTCAACTTTTGCTTTGATCTGACCATCTTGTAAACGTACTTGAATCATGTCACCAACGTTTACATCTTGTACACTTTTAATGACGTGTTCTTGTTGGTCAAAAGTCACTGCATATCCGCGATTTAATATTTTTAAAGGACTGTAAGCATCTAATAATGCTACTTTCTTTTCGTAATCTTGTCTTTGTTTTTGACTGTATTGTTTAAAACTTGCTAGCAACAATTCTTTTGTACGAGCAAGTGTACTTGCGTTACGTTCATAATATACCTTGCTTTTCCCTAACCGTTCCACGATCAGTTTTAAATGCATGGTATCCTCTTTTGTCAGTGCATCTTTTTTTGCTAACAACGGTTTTTCTTGATAGTAGATCAGTTCACTACGACTATCGAGCAACAATTGTTCCACCTTACGAATCGAACGCGCTTTCATTTCTTGCAAACGCATTTCCACTTCGCGAATATCAGGTGTAACAATTTCCGCTGCAGCACTTGGTGTTGGTGCGCGTAAATCACTTACATAATCAACAAGCGTTGTATCCGTCTCATGACCCACCCCGGTAATGATTGGTGTTGTTAGTGCATAGATTTCGCGTGCAAGCGCTTCATCATTAAAGCACCAAAGATCTTCAATGGACCCTCCACCACGTACAAGTAATATCACTTCATGATGGTTTTGATCCGCCATTTTTAAATTTTGAATGATATGTTTGGCTGCACTCTCTCCTTGAACCAAGCTTGGATATAAGGTAACTTTTGCACTTGGCCAACGTCGTTCAATGATGCTAAATACATCTTGAATCGCTGCTCCTGTTTTTGCACTAATGATTGCAATATCCATTGGGTACGTCGGAATTTGTTTTTTATGCTCTTGGTTAAACAACCCTTCTTTATGCAATTGTGCTTTTAATTGTTCCAAACGAAGGTATAAATCTCCTTCACCATCACTTTGCATATTGGTTACATACAGTTGCACACTTCCGCGTGCCTCATACATACTAACACTACAAAGCACAATCACTTGCATTCCTTCACGCACTTGAAATTTCACATTTCTGGTATGCGATGCAAACATCACACAACTCATTGACACATTTCCATCTTTCAATGAAAAATACATATGTCCACTACGGTGGTGTGTAAAGTTAGATATTTCTCCTTTTACATACAAAGAGCGCAATTTTGGATCCCCATCAATTGCGCGTTTCACATATGCAGCGAGTTTTTTTAACTCTACAACTTGACTCATAGGCGATCCAATACTCCATTGATAAGTTTATATGCATCATCATCACAGTATTTCTTAGACAATTCAATAGCTTCATCAATGATAATTTGACGCTGTGCAGTTTCAAAATCCAACTCTGTAGCAGCGATTAGTAAGATTGCCTGTTCAATGTACCCCAAACGATCAAAGTTCCAGCTACCGTTTAGTACCTTGTTGATTCTTTCTTTGTAGACTGGTAAATTTTTCATTGCATCAATCGTAATTGTATATAAAAACGGTGGAATTTCATTTCCAATCTTATCGTTATCGACAAGTACACGTTTGATGTCTTTATGTAATAAAAAACTTTGATATAAGCTAGTCATTGCGACTTCTCTAGTTTCGTGACGATTCATAAAATACTCCTTAATTTCACTTCTTATTCTAACATAAAATGCTAGTGAATTATATCATAGTGGCCGAAAAAAAAGAATAGATATTCCATTCTTTCTTTGACACAAATCAGATTCATTCCCATTGACACGAATCCGTTTGTCTTTCGCCCGTTTGTTTGTTTATAACCAACCAAAATGTTTACATGCGTGTAAGATTCCATCCTTGTCGCTATCGGTTGTGACATAGTCCGCAACTGCCTTCAGTTGGTCAATCGCATTTCCCATTGCAATACCAATTGCAGCCCCTTGGATCATAGACATATCATTGCTGCCATCACCAAAACAAACAACATCTTCCTTCGGTGCTTTCAGATAATCCATCAGTTGATGAATACCTCCAATTTTATCATCAGGTTCAACAATCATGAATGGTGCATAATAACGCATTAGAATGATGTTTTCATAAGTGACACCATCGTTATGGTCCAAATATGATTCATCTACTAGCATACGCGTAATACTCTCGTACGCGGTGCCTGTAAAATATGGATTGATGGTGATCTTCCCCCAAAAATTAAAATCATCAGCAGTTTTCTTCAGTTCTAAACTATTGGTCACAAAGGCATCATCACCTGCAACCGAAATCGCATACGGAACATGATTCGCCTCGCATTCTGCAATCAGATGCCCAACTTCTTTTTGGTCCATCCCTTGATGGAAAATTCTCTCACCTGCTAAACTAGCAGTATACCCACCATTGCAGATCATATGATCAATTCCAGTTTTTTCAGCCATTTCTTTGGCGTGAAAATAGGGACGACCTGTAGCTAAACACAGAAAATGTCCAGCATCTTTTAACGCTTGAATCGTTTCTAAAGTAAGCTGTGGAATTTCATTTCCATACTTCACTCCCGTTGTTAATGTTCCATCCAAATCAAAAAACATGTATTTTTTATCCATTATAATCCCTCGATTCCTGCAACACACATAACCTTACTGGCTAGATAGTAAAAAAAAGAATAGTTCTACTATTCTTTAAAATCGAATCCGATTACGCGGATATCAATTTCTTCCGGTTCAATATCACACATATGTTTAATGTTTTCATAAATCTTACGTTGTAAGTTACTAGCAACATCAGGTACATTTGAATTGTATTTCACCTTTACGTTTACGATGATGTGTAAACGATCATTTACAACTTTAGATTGAATCGCATTTTTAAACGCTTTTTTATCTGCCAATTCGACCGCTTGGTCTTCCTCAACACAAACAGCAGCAATACTAGAGAAAACCTCTGTACTTAAAGCAACCAACCCTTTTTCTTTTGTATTCATTGCAATATATTCTTGAGCCATACTTATCACCTCACTTAAATATTATAGCACACAACTACGAAAATAGTTGTGCAATACTATGTGTAATCTCACTTTGATACATCTCTTTATTTGCTGCGAAATCAACATAGTTAATGATTCGTTTATCCACACTGTTCAAAAAACTATTGTATGCAATTTGAATCTCGTGAATGCGTTCGTTGTGTACAATTTCAATGGTTTCCATTTGAATCAACGCTTGTGCAAGCATCAATTCCATATCACGTACAATTAAAGTTACATCACTCTGTGAACAACTTTTAAAGTAATCATCATAACAATTTGCTTCAATCATCGACTTATGATAAACGCCAATAAACAAGCGGAAATCTTCGTCGTTGTTACCTGGTTCAATCGCAAAGAGGATTTTAAAGAACACATACCATTCAAAGTCCTTATTCATCACATCTATAAAGAATGCAGACATAGCGTTACTAAAAGCATCTTTCGCGCGTTTTGGTGCGTGCACTTCGATGTGGTTTTCAAAATCCATTTCGTCATCTTGGATACGTTTAAAAATTCCAAGCAAAGATAAAATCTGATCTTTATTGCTGTAATCCATTAAGTCTTTTTCAAAGATGTAGTGCCCCAAAATGGTACTTGTCCCACGAATATCTACACCAAACCCGATAGAGTTTTGTAGTTTTTGTAAGCATAAATCGTTAATCGCTTTACTAATCAATTCTTCAAATGAATAGCGCGATAACATTTTATTTGAGACTTCACTTTCGTTATCCAAAGAATCGTAAATAATATGTAATTGTCGATCTATAATCACCAAATTTGCTTTAATGGAACTTAACATATCCTTGATTAAACCGTCCGCTACACGGAAGGTATGATTTTTATATACCAGTTTATGTTCAATATCCGACCAAAATGAGTTAACCAGACTTTTGATTTGTAATTCAAAACGGACTTTATGCGTACCGTTTAAATAATATCCATCAATGCGGTATATCGTATATCCGTTTTTTTGTTTTTGGGGTTGAACACTTCCCATTTCAAGAGCTAAATTTGGATGATGTTCATTGGAATAAAAGCCATCTTCAAGTTGCTCTGTAAAGTATTCTTTAAGTTGTTGGTACGCCTTACCCTCATCTTCAATAAAACGAACATCGATTTTCAAACCAATTAAATCATGCATATTTCCAATGATTTCACGCGGTGTTTCATAGGTTAAGTAATAACGATTGCGGATAATTTTCTCTCGCAGGGACATTTCACTTTTAATTCGCGTTGAAATCCCCGTTTGTATTTCCGGGTCTAATACACTGATCAATGTATGTTTTATTTTTTTTGTGATGATTTCATATTCATCAAGATTTTCTTGAAATAGATTAATGGAGCGATCAATTATATCAAACATTTCTAATTTCATAGGTGTATTCTTTTACAGATTGAACATCTTTAGTTAATTGTTCAATCAATTCCTCCTTACTGTTAAACTTTTTTTCATAACGTAAATACTTAGAAAACTCAACAGCGAGTCTTTTTCCGTAAATTTCCTCATCAAAGTCAAGGATGTGCGCTTCTAATGATAAAAAATCACGACGGTTTATCGTTGGGTTGTGCCCAATGTTAATCATTGCACGATAGGTCTTATTGTTGTATATCACACGACCGATGTACACACCAACACGTGGCAAGACCACAAAGGGATCATATTCGATGTTTGCAGTAGGAAAGCCAAGTTCTCGACTACCAACTTTATTACCGTGAATTACAAAACCATCGATTGTATAATAACGATTCATGCAAGAAGCAACGTATTCCACTTCCCCTTTTTCTAAAGCCACAATAATACTTGTCGATGAAATCTTTGAACCATGCAATTCAACGAGTGGAATGATCTTTGTTGGCATATGTTTTTCAAGCAGCAATACATCACCAGAATTACCTTTACCATAGCGAAAGTCTTCCCCAGCAACAATCGTTTCTATATTTAAGGATTGCAACATCGTAATAAAATCTAACGCAGGTACATTGGCCATGTTTTCATCAAAATGCAACAAGTAACATTGTTTAATCCCATAGGATGCAATGGTGTGCAATCGTTGTGAAATATCCATAATGGTTTTAATATCACGTTCTGGATACAGTACTTGTAACGGTTCACGTGATAAGGTAATACACGCTGGTGTAAGACCTTTTTCTTTTGCGAGTTGAACCGTTTCTTTAATCAAATGTTGGTGACCTAAATGCACTCCATCAAAAAATCCAATACAGGCAACTGTTTTGTTTTTCATTTGATATGTCTTGTTTGCATATATATCAAAAATCTTCATTACCATAGACCTCTTTCACTACCGTATAAATCATCATTTATCTTTTTGTAAATCGCTATACATTCTCCATCATGTGTGATACATATCTGTTTTGCATCACTGTCAATCTTTATTTTTTTACCATGATAGACATCATCAATAGGTTCATAGGCAACCATTTCCATATGCGATAACAATTCTTTTATAGGATACAACGTTAAAGTGTCCAAAGAAAGACTGTCTAAATCTTGTGCTTGCGAAAGTTCGAAACGACCAACTTTGCTACGAACAAGTGAAGACATGCAACCAAGATTTGAGCTTGCAGCAGCAATATCAACGCATAATGAACGAACGTATGTCCCACTTCCACAATGCACGCGAAATTTTAAAGCAGCTGCATCAAGGCACTCGATTTCATAAATATCCACTTGTCTGGTTGGAATTTCAACACTTTCACCCGCCATTGCGTATTCGTATAATTTCTTACCATTCACCTTGATACTAGAGATGATAGGTGGAGTTTGTGTGATGGTTCCTTGAAACTTGGCTAAAAGTGCTGGAAAATCTTCAATGGGTGTAATTGGTTTTGTTTCCAACACCTCTCCCCAGATATCATCACTTAAAGTCTTTGTTCCAAGCTGTAATGTTGCGATGTATTCTTTATCAGTATCTTCCAAGAAAGGTAAAATTTTGGTTGCTTTACCAACCAACAACAAAAGAACTCCTGTCGCATTTGGATCAAGGGTTCCTGTGTGTCCAATTTTCTTTGTTTTAAGTTTTCTTCTTGCGATATTCACAACATCATGACTTGTCATGTTTGTTGGTTTATTAATTACGAGTATTCCGTCCATAAGCCATCCTTTTTTCCTTTCATATTATACCATATATACAACATGTAGTTACCATTTTACGACTATAAAAAAGCGAGAAAATAATCTCGCTTTTTATTCCTTTTTTAAGGCGCTCTAAAATATCGTGTGGCTGTGGCTAAGCTATAAAATTAAGTGTGTCTATTTTCGAACCCCTTTAAAATTAA